>NZ_JCASIG010000005.1:0-581886 GCF_059685715.1 Telluria sp. ZB2R32
GCATTCCGGGAATGCTGGCGGCAATCAAGGCGTGCGCCCATTTTCCGACACTGCGAGGGCTGCTTGAAGCGTTTTCATTGCTAGCCTTGCCGAAAATGCCTAAACAGCGTTACAAGCCCTGGAATACTCGTTTATGTTCCAGAATTTGCCTTGGCCGTCCAATCTAGCTCTGAGCTTCTCGTTTTGAGTTTTTACACAGCCTGGGTCGTAAGCGGACGCGACAATACGTATGCTATCGCCCAAAGCGGTCGTTAGGGTATGTCAGCGCAGAACTTGGTGGGCGGGCAGCTGTCGGGCGCAGCTCTTTCGATTGTCCGCTTAGCGTCGATTACATCCTGAGTATAAAGGCGCGACTTTTCGTTCCTCACCCGCTATGCTGAGCTTAATGGACAAGATTGGCCACAAGCCAGTCGTGGACGATCGCACCGGGCACCTGTTGACTGCCGCGTTTGCATCACCAATTCGGCGCAGATGCCGCTTTCATGAGGCGGGACGTGAGTCTTTATGTCCGCACGGTACAAGAGCAAATTAGCGGAAGGCCGAATTTCAATATATTGCGGCATAGATCCCGTGTCGCAACACGGGGCGTCAACGTCAACCAGGAACTTCATGCCAGCTCTCGATAAGAAAACCGATCAATCTGTCACCGTGCCTTTTACCGGCTACCAGAAATTCGTGGCCGGCCTCCTTGCCTTTCTGCAGTTCGCGGTCATCCTTGACTTCATGGTGATGTCACCGCTCGGCGCCGTGATCATGCCGTCACTTGGCATTTCGCCGGCGCGCTTCGGTATCGTCGTGTCGGCATATGCGTTCAGTGCTGGCCTGTCCGGCTTGCTGGCAGCAGGCTTTGCCGACCGCTTCGACCGCAAGAAATTGCTGTTGTTCTTCTATACTGGTTTTATCTGCGGCACGCTATGGTGTGGCCTGGCGCGCTCATTCGAAGCAATGCTGGCAGCGCGCATCGTCACCGGCATCTTCGGCGGAGTGATCGGCTCTGTGCTGCTGGCCATTGCCACCGACCTGTTCGCGCCAAATTTGCGTGGCCGCGTGATGGGCATCATCCAGACCGCGTTCGCCGCCAGCCAGGTGATGGGCATCCCGGTGGCGCTGTACTTGTCAAACCACTTCAACTGGCATGCTCCGTTCTTCCTCATCGTCGGCATCGGCGCCATCGGCGGTGTGGTGCTGGCCTGGCGCCTGCAGCCGGTCGACGCGCACCTGAAACTGCAGGTCCGCTCGAACGCATTACAACACCTGATCGCCACCGTGACCGATCGGCGCCACCTGCCTGCGCTGGCAACTACGTGTTTGCTGGCGACCGGCGGCTTTATGTTGATGCCATTCAGTAGTGTTTTTACCGTCAACAACCTTGGCATTGGCCTCGAACATCTGCCGACGATTTATTTAATAACGGGATTGTGTACGATTTTTGTGGGGCCGTTGATCGGGAAGCTGGCCGATAGATTCGGCAAGATGCCGGTGTTCTATTTCGGCACCGTGGTCACAATCTTCATGGTACTGACATACACGCACCTTCCAGTGGTGTCGTTGCCGGTCATCATCGTCGTTAACGTCATCATGTTCCTCGGTATCTTCTCCCGCATGATTCCTTACCAGGCGCTGGCGGCCTCGGTCCCGGAGCAGCACATGCGAGGTTCGTTCAATGCAATCAGCTCGTCGCTGCAACAATTATCTGGCGGCCTCGCCGCAATCGTCGCCGGTCACCTCGTCAGCACCAGCGCAGATGGCAAGCTGCAAGGCTTTCCCCATGTCGGCTATGTGGTCGTCGGTACCACGATCGTGGCCGCGTTCCTGGTTACCCAAGTGAACAAGGAACTGCAGGGGCGACCAGCTGCGGCGGCTTGAGCTTTTTGCGCCAGTGGGCGTCGTCGTATAAGCCCGGTATCGGCCAACAGCGGACTTCCACGACCTGAGCAATCGCAGCACCTGGTAAGGAACATTCGATGACATCCACCGATATGCGGGTCCGCGTACTGCTCAGTTTGCAGCGCGCACTTCCTGGGCACATCGGGACCGGGGTACGCGCAATCGCGTGCCGGTGGACTAAGGATGAAATCCATGTTCGCACTGTCTTCCACGGCGAGATCAATGACGACGATGCCGAGGCGATGTCCGAGGCAGAAACGGAAGTAATCGCCGATTTCCCATCTCAGGTGGCAGTCTGTTTCAAGCTTGAACGCCGTGATTATCCGGCCTTGATCAAGCATGAAATTGACGAGGTAGCGGTGTTCCGACGAATGGAAAAGTGAATGCGACGAAGGTCCGCTTGGGTCGATAGCGGACGTGCGCTGGCTCAGTCCGGTCGCCAGCATGGCGTCGATGTTCGTCATTTGCTAGTGAATCAGCGCCGGCTTCCATTCATAATCCAGATCTCGGGCGCGCAGGTACGCGACTCGCGTTGACACGTCCCGCTGGTAGACCCCATCCCGGCAGTGAAAGGATCGATGGGCCATGCCCGCAAACGGCCAGGTAAGCTGCATGCCGACCAAGCGTACGCTTCGGGAACGCATCAGGCTTGGCTACACCGCCCGGGCGTCGCAGCCCGATCAGGCTGGTCAACAATGACGCATGATCGGCGCGGCTGCCGTCGTCGGGCGCGGCAAGGTGCCGGTGGTCTTGCGGCGTATGGCCGCTACAAGACCCGAATCCCCGGCGCCCGGCGCCTCATTTGCGCCGCAGTTGCGCCAGGTCGCGCACCGCGCCGCGGTCGGCCGAAGTGGTCAGTGCCGCATACGCCTGCAGCGCCTGCGACACGTAACGTTCGCGCCCCAGCGGCTGCCAGGCGTCGGGGCCGCGCGCTTCCATTGCGGCGCGGCGCGCGGCCAGGTCGGCGGGCGACACACGCAGGTCGATCGTGCGCGCCGGGATGTCGATGTCGATGACGTCGCCTTCTTCGACCAGGCCGATGGCGCCGCCTTCGGCCGCTTCCGGCGAGGCGTGGCCGATCACCAGGCCCGAGGAGCCGCCCGAGAAACGGCCGTCGGTGAACAGGGCGCAGGTCTTGCCGAGTCCCTTCGACTTGATGTACGAGGTCGGGTACAGCATTTCCTGCATGCCGGGGCCGCCTTTCGGGCCTTCGTAGCGGATGATGACGACGTCGCCGGCAGCTACCTGGTCGCCAAGGATCGCTTCCACCGCCGCGTCCTGGCTTTCGAACACGCGCGCCTTGCCGGAAAATTTCAGGATGCTTTCGTCGACGCCGGCCGTTTTGACGATGCAGCCCTTCTCGGCGATGTTCCCGTACAGGACCGCCAGCCCGCCATCCTGCGAATAGGCGTGGGCGCGGTCGCGGATGCAGCCGAGGCTGCGGTCGATGTCGTTCGTGGCGAAGCGTTCTGACTGCGAGAACGCGACCTGGGTCGGCACGCCGCCGGGCGCGGCGCGAAACAGCTGGTGTACCGAACGGTCGTCGCTGACGCGGATGTCGTACTTGGCGATGGCGTCGCCCAGCGTCGGGCTGTGTACCGTGGGGAGCGAAGTATCGAGCAGGCCGGCGCGCGCCAGTTCGCCCAAAATGGAGACGATGCCGCCGGCGCGGTGCACGTCTTCGATGTGGTATTTGTCGGTCATCGGCGCCACCTTGCACAGGCAGGGCACCTGGCGCGAGATGCGGTCGATGTCGGCCATCGTGAATGGAACCTCGGCTTCGTGGGCGGCGGCCAAGAGGTGCAGCACGGTGTTGGTCGAGCCGCCCATCGAGACGTCGAGCGCCATCGCGTTCTCGAAGGCCGCCTTGGTGGCGATCGAGCGCGGCAGCACGCTGTAATCGTCGCCTTCGTAGTGACGGCGGGCGATGTCGACGATCAGGCGGCCGGCGTTCAGGAACAGCTCCTTGCGGTCGCTGTGGGTGGCGACGATGGTGCCGTTGCCGGGCAGGGACAGGCCGAGCGCCTCGGTCAGGCAGTTCATCGAATTGGCCGTGAACATGCCCGAACAGGAGCCGCAGGTCGGGCAGGCCGAGCGCTCGATCTCGGCCACGTCGGCGTCGGACACCGTCGAATCGCCGGCCTTGATCATGGCGTCGACCAGGTCGAGCTTGATCACCTTGCGTTCGTTGTTGACGACTTTCACCACCTTGCCCGCTTCCATCGGGCCGCCGGAGACGAATACGGTCGGGATGTTCAGGCGCATCGCCGCCATCAGCATGCCGGGCGTGATCTTGTCGCAGTTCGAGATGCAGACCATGGCGTCGGCGCAGTGGGCGTTGACCATGTATTCGACCGAGTCGGCGATCAGGTCGCGCGAGGGCAGCGAATACAGCATGCCGCCGTGGCCCATGGCGATGCCGTCGTCGACCGCGATGGTGTTGAATTCCTTGGCGACGCCGCCGGAGGCCTCGATCTCGCGCGCGACGAGCTGGCCCAGGTCCTTCAGGTGCACGTGGCCGGGCACGAACTGGGTGAAGGAATTGACGACGGCGATGATCGGCTTGTCGAAGTCGCCGTCCTTCATGCCGGTGGCGCGCCAGAGCGCGCGCGCGCCGGCCATGTTGCGGCCCTGGGTGGTGGTGTGGGAGCGGTAAGTCGGCATGGCGGGTTCTGGCGCGGCGAGTGAGTCGAAGCGACAGCATGCTCGTCAGGCAACGATATGTCCAATATATGATTTGGTTTTCTGTGATATTTTTCACGAATCACAGGATGCAGACCCGTAAGGTGGGCGGCTCGACCTGTTCAGTGTGCAGGTTAAAAGCACTTGCGCCGCCCACGCGTTCAACCGGCCGGAGATTCGTCGCGAAGTTTCAGAGTGCGGTTGGACGCGTGGGCGGCATCCCGGCAGCGGGAAAACAAGCGCTAGGGTAGAGCCGCCCACCTCACGAGTCTGCGCTTTCCTTCTCTCATCCCGCCGCCATGCAATAGCGGTTACGCCCATCCGCCTTGGCCTGGTACAGCGCCGCATCGGCCGCGCGGATCAGGGCGGCGCCCGTGTCGAGGCGGTCCGGGACCAGTGCGGCGATGCCCATGCTGGCGGTGAGCAGCGCGCCGGTCGGCGAGACGGCATGGGCGATGCCGAGCGCGGCCAGTTCGTCGAGCACGCGCTGGGCCACGCAGGCGGCGCCGGCGGCGTCGGTCTCGGGCAGCAGGATCGCGAATTCCTCGCCGCCGTAGCGCGCCACCAGGTCCTGGGCGCGGTTGGCGGCGCGGCACATGGCGCGCGCCACCTCGGCGAGGGCGGCGTCGCCGTCCTGGTGGCCGTAGTGGTCGTTGTACATCTTGAAATGGTCGACGTCGGCCAGGATCAGCGACAGCGGCAGCCCGGCGCGCCCCGTGCGGCGCCATTCGTTGGCGATGCGCTCGCTGAAGGCGCGCCGGTTGGCCACGCCGGTCAGGCTGTCGGTGAGCGTCAGCGCGCGCAGCGCGTCGGCCTGGCGTTTCACCGTCAACTGGGTGCGCACGCGCGCCCGCACCACCGCGGCGTTCACCGGCTTGCTGATGAAGTCGGCGGCGCCGGCGTCGAGCGCGCGGGTTTCGTCTTCGGGCGAGGACAGGGCGGTAACGAAAATGACCGGGGTGTCGGCCGTTTCCGGCAGGGCGCGCAGGGCTTGCAGGACGGCGTAGCCATCCATGCCGGGCATGACGGCGTCGAGCAGGATCAGGTCGGGGCGCTGGCCCTGCGCGAGCGCGAGCGCTTTCGCGCCGTCGAGGGCGAACAGCAGTTCGTGCTCGTCCTGCAGCGCGCCGTGCAGGATCTGGATGTTTTCCATGGCGTCGTCGACGACCAGGATGCGCCCGTTCAGCGCCAGCTCGGTCCAGCTCATGCGTTTCCTTTTTGTTCGAGTAATGCGCCGACGATGGCTGCCGCCGCGTCGAAGCGCAGCGTGCCGACGGCCTCGGCCAGTTGCGCCGCGCGCTCCGGACCGGCCAGCGCGGCCAGGCCAGGCGCCAGTGTCGCATGGAGCGCCAATGCCTTCATATTGTTATTCTGGAGTAATTCGAAGAGTTGTGCCAACGCCTCCGCACCGATGGGCGCGGCCTCCACGGCCGCGGCAGGCGGATGGTAGCCGTCCACCCCCGCTTGCAGCGTCGCGAACGATGTCTCGATCATCGCCATCTGCGCCGCGGCGTGCGGGTCGTCGCCCGCGCGCAAGGCGGTTTCCAGCGCGAGGGTGTTCGCTGCCAGGCAGGCGGCGCCCAGGTTGGCGGCGACGCCGCGCAACCGGTGCGCCTCGGCCAGCGCGCCCGCGCGGTCGCCGCTCTCCAGTTGGCCGCGCAGCGTCGCCAGCGTGGCGCCGGCGCCGCCGACGAAACGCGCGAGGACGGCGTGCACGGCATCGAGGTCGCCACGGAAGCGCGGCAGCACGGCGGCCAGGTCGATGCCGGGCAGTTGCGCGTGCGAAGGCACCGGAGCGACGACGGCGGGTGCGGGCAGGGCGCGCCCGGTCAGCCGCGCCAGTGTCGCCACCAGCGCGTCGACGTCGACCGGCTTGGGCAGGTGCTCGTCCATGCCGGCATCGAATGCGCGGCGGCGGTCTTCCTGCTGCGTGTTGGCGCTCATCGCGACGATCGGCAAGTCCGCCAGGCCGAGCGCGCGGATGGCCCTGGCGGCCTCGTAGCCGTCCATCACCGGCATCTGCAAGTCCATCAGGACAGCGTCGAAGGCGGCATCGGGCGCGCCCAGCATGGCGAGCGCGGCGCGGCCGTCGGCGGCGACCGCCACGCGCGCGCCCGAATGCGCCAGCACGTGGGTCGCCACTTCCTGGTTGATGGCGTTGTCTTCGACCACCAGCACGTGCAGGCCGGCCAGGCTGGCGGCCAGAGCAGCGCGCGCCGGCGCGGGCAGGGCGGGTCCATCCGCTTCGCCGAAGTCGGCTTCGAAGGTGAAGGTCGATCCCGCACCCGGCCGGCTCTCGACCGCCAGCGTGCCGCCCATCAGCGCGACCAGGCGCCGTGCGATCGACAGGCCCAGGCCGATGCCGCCGGCCTTGCCGCCATCGGCGCCGTCGCCCTGCGCGAAGGGCTCGAACAGGCGCGCCTGGTCGGCGGCGGCGATGCCGATGCCGCTGTCGCGCACGGCAAAGCGCAGCCGCACCTCTCCCGACTCGGGCCACGACTGGCGCGCGGCGACGTCGACCGACAGCACGACCTCGCCCGCTTCCGTGAACTTGACGGCATTCCCCACCAGGTTCAGCAGCACCTGTTCGAGCCGGGTCGGGTCGCCGCGCAGGCTGCGCGGCACGCCGGGGGCGACGGCGAACACCGTCTCCAGGCCCTTGGCGCGCGCGCCGGGCGCGCTCAGCAGGGCGATGCTGCGCAAGCTCGCGTCGAGCTCGAACGGGCGCTGTTCCAGCACCAGCTGGCCTGCGTCGGCGCGCGCATAGTCGAGCAGGCCGCTGAGGATGCCCAGCAGCGAGGCCGAGGCGTTGCGGATGTGGGCCGCGTGGGCGCGCTCGCGCGCCGGCAGCGGCGCGTCTTCGAGCAGGCGCGCCAGGCCCATGATGGCGTTCATCGGCGTGCGGATTTCATGGCTCATGTTGCCGAGGAATTCGCTTTTCGCGCGGCTGGCCTGCTCGGCCTCGCGCAGGGCCTCGACCAGGCGGCTCTCGGTCAGCTTGAGTGCCGAGACGTCGGCATGCAGCCCGTAGAAGCCGCGCACCCGGCCGGCCTTGTCGAGGTCGGGCAGGTAGCTGCCCCAGACGTGCACCGGCGCGCCCGCGCGGTCGTGCAGCGCCGTCTCGAAGCTTTGCGGCCGCCCCGCCAGCACGGCGCGCCCATACGGTTCCAGCTGCGCCAGCGTCGCGGCCGGGATCAGGTCGGCGGCGCGGCGTCCGAGCACGCCGGCTTCGTCGGCGGCGCCGAGCCAGTCGAGCAGCGGCCGGTTGGCGAAGCGCAGGCGCTCGTCGGCATCCCAGTAGGCGACCAGCGCCGGCAGGTTGTCGGTGACGGTGCGGATGAAACGTTCGCGCCTGCGCAACTGGGCTTCGCTGGCACGCAGCGCGGCGTCGGCCGCCACCCGTTCGGTGATGTCGCGGATCGTCGTCTGCATCATGCCGCGCCCGCCGACGTCGACGCGGGTCAGGCGGATGTCGGCATGGAAGTTGGTGCCGTCGCGGCGCTGGTGCACCCACTCGAACTGGACGTCGCCCTCGTCGAGCGCGCGGCGCATCAGTTCGGTGGCCATCTCGTCCGAGCGGCGCCCGTTGGGCTGGAATTCCGGCGAGGCGTTGGCGGGACTGAGCATCAGCACGTCTTCGACGCTGGCGCAGCCGAACATGCGCGCCGCCGCCGGGTTGGCGCTGACAAAACTGGCGTTGTAGGCGAGCAGGGCCTGGGCGTCGCCGGACGCTTCGAACAGCGCGCGGAACATCTCTTCGTTGTCGCGGTTCTGCTGTTCGAGCAGCTTGCGCTCGGTGATGTCGATCACGACCGCGTTAATGCCGACCAGTTCGCCCTCCGCGCCGAACACCGGGTAGTAGCTCGACAGCCAGTGGCGCATCACGCCGGGATCGGCCGGCACCGCGCCTTCCATTTCGAGGTCGCGCAGCGCGCGCCGCGTTTCGCGCACGCGCCGGTAGGGTTCCTCGATGGCGACGCCGGCCTCGCCCAGCAGTTCGGGCAGGGTACGCCCGAGGTGGCCGAGCGCGGGCACCGCGTTGATCGCCGCCAGGTAGTCGTTGATCATCACGAAGCGCAGGTGCTGGTCGACGAAGCACAAGCCTACCGGCGCGGTGGCGTACACGGTTTCCAGGCGCACGTTCAAGCGTTCGAGTTCGGCGGTGCGGTCGGCCACGCGCGCCTCGAGATCGCTGCGGTAGCGCAGCAGTTCGGTATCGAGGTCGGCCAGCGTCGCCGCCACCAGCGCCGTCTCGCGGAGCGCGCCGGGCGCCGCGGGAAAGGCTTCGCCGCGGCCGAGCGCGGCGGCCGGCGCCACCAGGCCGCGTACCGAGCGGCCGATGGTGCCGCCGATGGTCCAGGCCAGCAGCAGGCCGAGGGCAAGCAGGCTGGCCGAGGCGGCCACGGTGCCGGGCAGCGCGCCGCCCAGCAGTTCGCGCGCGGCGTCGTCGGGATAGCTGACGGTGACCAGCCAACCGTGTTTGTCCGAGCGCGTCCAGGCAGCATGGCGCGGCTCGTCGCCGGGCGCGGCCGGCAGGTCGGCCAGGCCTTCCGGGCGCGAGGCGGCATCCGAGGCCAGCACGCCGTTCACCGGCGCGCCGACGTACAGCGCGGCGTCGACGCTGCGCGCGGCGATCACACCGCGCCGGTCGACGATTTCGGCAACCCAGCCCGGCCGCAACTGCTGTGCGTGCAGCAGGCCGGCAATGCGCGCCAGGCGCACCTGGCTCGAGAGTACATAGGCCACCTTGCCGCCGCGCCAGACCGGCACGTCGGCGGAAAACACGAAGGGCTGCCCGGGGGCGGGCCGGTACAGGCTGGAGATGCTGGCGTCGCCCCGTTGCAGGACGGCCTCGACCGACTGCGCGTTGGGCCGCTCCGGCAGCGCACTGCCGAAGGCACGGCGGGTGTCGAGCAGCGCATTGCCGTCGGTGCCATAGAGGACGAAGCCGAATGCGGCGAAATCGGGGCGCAGCAGGGCGCGCGTCTGGCGGTGGAATTCGTCCAGCGAGCCCGGGTCCAGCGTCGGCCAGGCGGCGGCCACGCGGGCGGCGGTTTCCAGGCTGTCGAGGTCGCGGTCGAGGGCGGCCGACAGCGCGCGCGTGACGGTGGCGGCGTCGCGCGCCACGTGCAGCGCTTCGCGGCGGCCGGCATCGACCAGGAACGCGATGTACGCGAGCAGCAGCGGCAGCACGCTGGCAAGGATCAGGGTGAGCAGCTTCGAGCGGATCGAAGGGAGGGCGTCGCGGCGGAATAAGGACAGAGACGGTGGCAAGAGCGGTCCAGGTCGGCGCGGCGCGGATGCGCCGCCAGCGCCCATGGTACGCGAGTGACCGGGCCGGGCCTAGACCCGGCTGTCCGGCGCCCCGCTATCTGTAGATTGAGAGCAACAAGTAATGCTGATTAATTAAGAATACTTGGCCAGCTCGACCTTGGCGATGGCGTTGCGGTGCACCTCGTCCGGGCCGTCGGCCAGGCGCAGGGTGCGGTTGCCGGCCCATTGCGAAGCCAGCGGGAAGTCGTCCGACACGCCGCCGGCGCCGTGGGCCTGGATCGCCCAGTCGAGTACCTGCTGCGCCACGTTCGGCGCCAGCACCTTGATCATCGCGATCTCGGCCGCCGCGACCTTGTTGCCGACGGTGTCCATCATCCATGCCGCCTTCAAGGTCAGCAGGCGCGCGGTGTCGATGCGGATGCGCGACTCCGCGATGCGCTCGCGCCAGACGCCTTGCTCGCTGATCTTCCTGCCGAAGGCGACGCGCGAGTCGAGGCGCTTGACCATCAGTTCCAGCGCCCGTTCGGCCACGCCGATCGCACGCATGCAGTGGTGGATGCGGCCCGGCCCCAGGCGGCCCTGGGCGATCTCGAAGCCGCGCCCTTCGCCCAGCAGCATGTTCGCCGCCGGCACACGCACGTTCTCGAACACGATCTCGCAGTGGCCGTGCGGCGCGTCGTCGTAGCCGAACACCGGCAGCGGGCGCTTCACCGTGATGCCCGGCGTGTCGGCCGGCACCAGGATCATCGATTGCTGCTGGTGGCGCGCGGCGGTCGGGTCGGTCTTGCCCATCACGATATAGATCTGGCAGCGCGGGTCGCCGGCGCCGGAGATCCACCATTTGTGGCCGTTGATGACGTACTCGTCGCCATCGCGTTCGATCCTTGTCGCGATATTCGTCGCATCCGACGAGGCCACGTCCGGCTCGGTCATGGCAAAGGCGGAGCGGATCTCGCCGCGCAGCAGCGGTTCGAGCCAGCGCTGTTTGTGCTCTTCGGCGGCGTAGCGTTCCAGCGTTTCCATGTTGCCGGTGTCCGGCGCCGAACAGTTGAACACTTCCGGCGCCCAGCCGACGCGGCCCATGATTTCGCACAGCGGCGCGTAGTCGAGGTTCGACAGGCCCTCCGGCGCCCGCGTCGACTTCGGCAGGAACAGGTTCCACAGGCCCTGTTCGCGCGCCAGCGGTTTCAGGCGCTCGATCAGTTCGGTCGGCACCCAGCGGTTGCCGAGCATGCCGTTGGCGTCGATTTCCTGTTTATAGGCTTTTTCGTTCGGGTAGATGTGCTCGTCCATGAAGGCGAGCAGGCGCGTGCGCAGTTCCTTGCAGCGGTCGGAGTAATCGAAATCCATGGTCTCTCTCTTTCTCTCTGTTTAGCTTTCACTTCAGCGTAAGCGGGTCGCGAATTGCCAGGCCATCTCGGCCATCGGGCGCGCGGCCTTGCCGTTTTCCAGCGCCTGCGCGCTCGAGGCGGTGCCGTCGACATAGCGTTTCATGATGCCTTGCATGATGCCGGCCAGCCGGAACATGTTATAGGCAAGATAGAAATTGAAATCCTCCATCCGCACCGTCTTGCCGGTGCGCTCGCAATAGCGCGCGACATAGGTGTCCAGGTCGGGAATGCCGAGCGCGGCCAGGTCGAGGCCGCCGATGCCGCGGAACTTGCCGGGCGGGATGTACCAGCTCATGCAGTGGTAACTGAAGTCGGCGAGCGGATGGCCCAGGGTCGACAGCTCCCAGTCGAGCACGGCGAGGATGCGCGGCTCGGTCGGATGGAAGATGATGTTATCGAGGCGGAAGTCGCCATGCACGATGGCCGTGTCTTCGCCGGGCGGAATGTTTTGCGGCAGCCATTCGATCAGGCGGTCCATCGCCTCGATCGGTTCGGTCGCGGAGGCCTGGTACTGCCTGGTCCAGCGCTCGATCTGGCGCGCGAAGTAATTGCCGGGCTTGCCGTAATCCTGCAGGCCGATGGCGGCGTAGTCGACCGTGTGCAGCTGGGCGATGACGCGGTTCAGTTCGTCGTAGATGGCGCCGCGCTCGCTCGGGGCCATGCCGGGCAGCGACTGTTCCCACAGCACGCGGCCCTCGACGAAATCCATCAGGAAAAAGGCGCGGCCGATGACGGCTTCGTCGGTGCACAGCGCGATCTGGCGCGGCACCGGAAAGCCGGCGCCGTGCAGGGCGTTCATCACGCGAAATTCGCGGTCGATGGCGTGCGCCGAAGGCAGCAGTTTCGCCGCCGGGCCCGGTTTGGTGCGCAGGACATATTGCTTGTCGCCTGCGCGCAGTTTGAAGGTCGGGTTCGATTGCCCGCCCTTGAATTGTTCGACCTCCAGGGGGCCGGCCGGGAAGTCCGGCACGTTCGCCCGCAGCCAGCGCGCCAGCGCCTCGACATCGAATTTCTGGCGCTCGGATACCGGCTTGGTTCCCATCATCTCTTCGTACACTGGCGTCTCCTCCTGTGTTTGTTGTCAAATCTGATTGCAGTCGATTCTAGCCGATGAAATGAACGGTCGTACTATTTATTTTGCTGGCGTTAGCTGGCCCGGCGGTACTGGTTGAACAGCTGTTCCATGGTCGTCGTACGGGCATCGGGCTGCAGCGGGGAGGGCGGCACGTGGTTCACGAAGCGCACCACCCAGTCGAGCGGATCGCTTCCCACGTCGAGCGCATTGATGCAGCCGGCCTCCTGCGCCAGGCCGCCGAGGAACAGGCGCTGGCCGGTGAGGGCCAGCGACAGGATCGCGCAGTTGACGCCGCCGTGCAGGACCAGCAAGGCCGTATCCCAGCCCGGGTCGGCGCGCAGGCGCTCGAGCGCCGGATGCACCCGGTCCATCATCTCGCCCACCGATTCGCCGCCAAGGAAGCGCTGTTCGGGCGCGACCAGGCCTTCGAAGACGCCGGTAAAGGCGCGCTTGAGTTCGTCCTGGGGAATGCTGGAGAGGCGGCCGCCGCGGATTTCGTGCAGTTCGGGCCAGGTTTCCGGCTCAATCTCCTGCCGTGTAACGGCCAGCACGCGCGCGGCGGTTTCCACGGTGCGCGGCAGGCCGGAGACGATCACGCGGTCGAAGGTAATGCCGGCGGCGGCAAAGGCGCTGCCGGCGGCATCGGCCTGGGCGCGGCCTGTTTCGTTGAGGGGGACCTGCTCGGGCAGGACGGGGCGGCCGGCGGCGTCGAAGTAGGTGACGCTGCCGTGGCGCATCAGGAAAATGCGGCGTCGGGCGCTGGGTTGGTCGTGCATGGTGGTCCTCTAACGTGGATCGGAGGGACGTAGGGTGGGCCGGGCCGCGCAGGACCCTGTGCCCACGCGTGAAGCCGGCACCGTGTTGGCGGGGTCTTTTATAAAACGAAGCCAACACATTGCGACATTTACGCGTGGGCACGGGGCGCCCACCCTACGGATCTTGCCTATATTACACGCCTTCAACTGCTGAGCGCGGTGTTTCCACCACAAAACTAATTCCATTGGTAAATATTCCCCCGTTCTGCCTTAAAATGATTTCCCATTTTGTAGGCAAGCGAAGGGGTGGTATGGCAAGGCCAGAAAAAGTCAGGCTCGGGGAAATCCTGGTGCAGCAAAAGCTGTTGTCCGAGGAACAGCTGAACCAGGCATTGAGCGACCAGAAACGGACCGGCCGCAAACTGGGGCGGGTCTTCGTCGAGAATGGCTTCGTCACCGAGGAGCAGATCTCGGGTGCGCTGGCGCGCCAGCTGAACATTCCCTACATCAACCTCAAGTTCTACAACATCAGCGATGCCCTGGTGCGCCTGTTGCCGGAAACGGCGGCGCGGCGCTTCCGCGCGCTGGTGCTGGAACAGCGGGCTGACACCTTGCTGGTGGGCGTGTCCGATCCGACCGACCTGTTCGCCTATGACGAGATCGCGCGCCTGCTGAAGAAAAACGTCGAGCTGGCCGTGGTCAACGAGACCGAGGTGCTGCACGCGATCGACCGCATCTACCGCCGCACCGGCGAGATCACCGATTTCGCCAAGGAAGTCGAGGCCGACATCGGCGACGCCTTCGTCGACTTCGGCGCCATGACCGCCAACCCGGGCCTGGAAGAAGCGCCGGTGGTGAAACTGCTGCAGTCGGTGTTCGACGATGCGGCCCAGGTGCGTGCCTCGGACATCCACATCGAGCCGCAGGAAGGGCGCCTGCAGATCCGCTTCCGCATCGACGGCGTGCTGCACCTGCAGACCGAAGCCGACATCAAGATCGCCACGCCTCTCGCCCTGCGCCTGAAGCTGATGGCCGACCTGGATATTTCGGAAAAGCGCCTGCCGCAGGATGGCCGCTTCGCCATGAAGGTGAAGAACCAGCGCATCGACGTGCGTATCTCGACCATGCCGACCCAGTTCGGCGAATCGGTCGTCATGCGACTCCTGAACCAGGCCGGCAACACGCTGCGCCTGGAATCGATCGGCATGCCGCGCAAGATGCTGGAACGCTTCCGCGCGATCGTCGGGCGCCCGAACGGCCTGGTGCTGGTGACCGGACCCACGGGTAGCGGCAAGACCACCACGCTCTACAGCGCGCTGGCCGAACTGAACTCGGTGGAAAAGAAGCTGATCACGGTGGAAGACCCGGTCGAATACCGCCTGCAGGGCATCAACCAGGTGCAGGTGAACGACAAGATCGAGCTGTCGTTCGCGCGCGTGCTGCGCTCGGCGCTGCGCCAGGACCCGGACATCGTGCTGGTCGGCGAGATGCGCGACCAGGAAACCGCGCAGATCGGCCTGCGCGCCGCGATGACGGGCCACCTGGTGCTCTCGACCCTGCACACCAACGATGCCGCCAGTACGCCCCTGCGCCTGATGGACATGGGCGTGCCGCGCTACATGGTGGGCGGCTCGCTGCAGGCGGTGCTGGCCCAGCGCCTGGTGCGCGTGATCTGCGAAAGCTGCACCACCCCGTACCGGCCGACGCCGCCGGAACAGACCTGGCTGCGCGCGGAACTCGGCAATTTCGTCGAGCAGGCCCAGTTCTTCCACGGCAAAGGCTGCTCGCACTGCAACGGCACCGGCTACCGCGGCCGCACCGGCGTCTACGAGCTGCTGGAAATGACGCGCGCCGTCACCGACGCCGCCAACCACCCCGACCCGGCGCACTTTTTGAAAGTCGCGCAGGGCGAGATGGGCGGCGAAACGCTGCGCCGCCACGGCGTGCAGCTGGCGGTGCAGGGCCGCACCACGATCGGCGAAGCCATGCGCATCAGTAACCAGGTGGACGACTGATGCCATTCTTCGCCTATAAAGGCCGCAACGCGCGCGGCGAACTGATGCAGGGCGTGCTGGAAGGGCCGGATGCAGGCGCCGTTGCCGACCAGCTGTTCGGCACGGGTGTAACACCGGTCGATATCGTCGCCACCCGCCGCGGGACTACCAGCACCGGCGCCGCCGGCAGCGCCGGCCTGGGCGAAACCTGGCGCCGCCTGAGAGAGAAAAAAATCACGTCGATGGACGTGCAGCTGTTTTCGCGCCAGATGCATACGCTGCTGAAATCCGGCGTGCCGATCATGCGCGGCCTGGCCGGCCTGCAGGAATCGAGCACCAGTCCCGCCTTTGCGCGTGTGATCAAGGACTTGCGCGAGTCGCTCGACGCCGGGCGCGAACTGTCCGCCGCCATGCGCCGTCATCCGCACTGCTTCTCGAATTTCTACCTGTCGATGGTGCGCGTGGGCGAAATGACGGGCCGCCTGGAAGAAGTCTTCCTGCGCCTGTTCGACCACCTCGAATTCGACCGCGACATGCGCGAGCGCGTCAAAACCGCGCTGCGCTACCCGACCTTCGTGATCGTCGCCATGGTGATCGCCATGGTGGTGGTCAACCTGTTCGTGATCCCGCAGTTCGCCAAGGTGTTCGAGAGTTTTCACGCCACGCTGCCGCTGATGACGCGCATCCTGATGGCGACCTCGCGCTTCACGGTCGATTACTGGACGCTGCTGGCAGGCGTCGCGGTGCTTGCCGTCGTCGGCTTTCGCTCCTGGCTCGGCACCGCGGCCGGGCGCTATAGCTGGGATCGGCGCAAGCTGCGCTTCCCGATCGCCGGCAAGATCCTGCTGAAGGGGACGATGGCGCGCTTTGCCCGCAGCTTCGCGCTGTCGATGAGGAGCGGCGTGCCGGTCGTGCAGGCCCTGACCGTGGTCGCGCAGACCGCCGACAACGCCTACCTGGCGGCGCGCATCGAGCAGATGCGCGACGGCGTCGAGCGCGGCGAAAGCATTTTGCGCACCTCGACCGCGGCCAACGTGTTCACCCCGATCGTGCTGCAGATGATCGCCGTCGGCGAGGAAACCGGATCGCTCGACGACCTGATGGACGAGATCGCGCTGATGTACGAGCGCGAAGTCGACTACGAACTGAAAACCCTGTCGGCCCAGATCGAGCCGATCCTGATCACCTTCCTCGGCGTGATGGTGCTGGTGATGGCGCTCGGTATCTTCCTGCCGATCTGGGACCTGGGCAAGGCGGCTCTGCATCGCTGATGACGCGCATATCGACACCATTATCGACCTTGGCAGCGCGTCGGCAGCGTGGGGCAACCCGCCTGGAACTGGCGCTGGGTGCGATTCTCGCCGCCGTGCTCGCCGGTTTGTTGTTGAATAGCATCATCAGCTACCGCGGTGAAAGCGAGCAAGTCGCGGCAAAACAACTCATCGGTTCGCTGCGCACAGCGCTGGCGGTACGCTCGGCCAAGGTCATTTCGACAAGGGGCGAGGCCGGTTTGTTGGAACTTTCTCATCAAAATCCGATGACATGGTTGCAACAACAGCCCAAAAACTACCTCGGAGAATATTATTCTCCCAACAAAGACGACCTTCCGAAGGGAAATTGGTACTTCGACCGCGCTGCAAAAACCATCGTTTATTTGACTGCCGCAGAGAAATCTTTTTCCGCAGAGACACAAAAAATGATGACCTTCAAGGTAAAATTGCTTCGCGTGCCCGGTCCGGCCGATGCAAGTGGACATTACAAGGGCACTACTGGCCTGGTCATTGAACAAATGAGCGACCAAGTCAACAACCAGGCAGTTGCCTTCAACAACAGTGCGGAATCCCTTCCGCGCCCTACATTTTCGGAGAAAAAGTAATGAACAAGAGCATCAAAGCGTCGCAAGGCGGTTTCACCCTGATCGAACTGATCGTGGTGATCGTCATCCTGGGCATCCTGGCCGCGACCGCGCTGCCGAAGTTCGCCAGCCTGAGCGGCGAAGCGCGCCTGGCCAGCCTGAACGCTGCCAAGGGTTCGCTGGCCGCGACCTCGGCCATGACGCGCGGTAAATTCCTGGTGACCCCGGGCGCGCCTTCGGCCACCATCAACGTCGAAGGCACCTCGGTGACGATGAACACCACCTCGGGCTACCCGGCCGTGACCAACCAGACCCAGTCGGAAGCCCTGGCCGCCGCCGCCGGCCTGGCCACCACCGACTACGTCGTGCTGACCTCGTCCAGCACCGACACCAAGCCAACCCTGGCCGCCAACCAGTTCGCCATCGTTCCAGCCAGCCTGAACAAGACGGAAAAGGCCGCCAAGTGCTACGTGCTCTACACCGGCGCCACCACCGCCAACAGTTCGCCGACGATCACGGTGGGCGCCAGCGCCACGCCGCCGGTCAGCGACTGCGAGTAATCGTTAGCGTCAGCGCCTGACAAGTCCGTGGCTGGCCCGCAATTCCGACCTTTGCGTCCCTCATTGCTTTCCACAGCCGGCCGCGGCTTTCACCGTGGGTTCACCATGGTGGAACTCATCGTCGTCATCATCCTCATCGGCATCCTCGGCACCGTCGCCGTCGGCCGCTTCATGGAACGCTCCACCTTCGACACCGCCGCCTGGACCGAACAGGTCCGGGCGACGCTGCGCCAGGCGCAGAAGGTGGCGATCGCCCAGAACCATCCGGTCTACGTCCACATCACCACGCAGCGCGTCGCCGTCTGCCTCGATGCCGATGCCGGCTGCGCGCGCCTCGATGCGCGCCTGCCGGCAGCGGCCGGCGTGAAGAGTGCATCCGCCGCCACCCGCAGCGCCTGCGGCGACGGCAACTGGATGTGCGAAGCCCGTCCGGAGGGCATCACCATGGGAAGCCCGGGCATCGCCACGCCGATCGGCGGCGTCGCCTTCGACGGCCTCGGCCGCGCCACGATGACCGGCAATTTCGACGGCAAGATCACGATCAAGGGCGGCGACATCGGCACCGTCATCACGGTCGATCCGGAGTCCGGCTATGTGGATTAAGCCGGTACGTGCACGCCAGGCGGGCCTCACCATCGTCGAACTGATCATGTTCATGGTGATCGTCGGGATCGCGCTGGCCGGCATCCTGCAGGTGATGCGCTTCACCACCGCCAACTCGGCCGATCCGCTGCGCCGCAAGCAGGCGCTGATGATTGCCGAAGCGCTGCTGGAAGAGGTGCGCCAGTCCGGGTTCACCTATTGCGATCCGGGTTCGCCGGACGCCGCCGAGGCCACGTCGACGGCCGCCTGCACGATCAAGGAAAACTGGGGTAATGAAGCGCCGTCGCCGCGCCCTTACGACAACGTCAACGATTACGTCGGCGCGGCCGGCGCCGCCACCGCCGCCTTCAACGGCGCCACGGGCGGACTGGCCGACGTGCTGGGCCGGCCGCTGAACCTGGCGGGCTACGGCGCCACCGTCGCCATCACGCCCGACCGCCTGGGCGACATCGTTGCCGGCGCCGGCGCCGACAGCGAGGCGCTGCGCATCCGCATCGTCGTCACTTATGGCGGCGGCGATCCGGTCGTGCTGGACGGCTACCGCGCGCGCTATGCGCCGCTGCAGGGCGTCCAATGATGACGCATCCGCATCGGCATCCAGCTCAGCGCGGCTTCACCCTGGTCGAGGCGATCGTCGCGATCGCCATCCTCGGCATCATCGGCGCCATCGTCGCCGTCTTCATCAAGGCGCCGGTCCAGGGTTATGCAGACAGCGTGGCGCGCGCCGAGGCAAGCGACGAAGCCGACCTGGCGCTGCGCCGCATGGCGCGCGAGATCCGCCTGGCGCTGCCGAACAGCGTGCGCGTGAACGGCGACGGCAGCGCCATCGAATTCCTGCTCACCAGGACGGGCGGGCGCTACCTGGCCGTCGAAGATGGCGCAACAAACGGCAAGCCGCTCGACTTCGTCGACGCGTCCAGACGCGATTTCACCGTCGTCGGCGGCCTGCAGGCGCCGGTCGCGGCCGGCGACTACGTCGTCGTCTACAACCTCGGTCCCGGCATGGCGCCGGCCGACGCCTACGGCTTTGGCAGCGCGGACCGCAACATCGCCCGCGTGACGGACGCCGCCGCCGCCGGCGCCGGCGAACTGAAACTCGCCGACAACCCGTTCGCGCGCGACGATGCGATGCCCTCGCCGGGCAGCCGCTTCCACGTGGTCGGCACCCCTGTCACCTTCCGCTGCGAAGCCAAGGGCGGCCGGCTGGTGCTGACGCGCTACGCCGGCTACGCCATCCGCGCCAGTATCGACGACGCCATGACCGGCACCCCGGGCACGGCCGTGCTGGCGCGCCGCCTGGCCAGTTGCGCCAACCTGTTCAACTATGGGGTCGGCGACGAGGTCGAGCTGCGCCGCAGCGCGCTGGTGCTGCTGGCGCTCGAATTGCAGTTGCCCGGCGCGGCCGGCGCCACCGATGGCCGGGTGCGTCTCGTCCACCAGGTTCACGTCGACAATACGCCATGAAACGAATCGCGCATTTTAACGCCACCATCGTCGCACGACGCCGCCGCAGCCGCGGCGTCGGCATCGTCACCGCCATCTTCCTGCTGGTGGTGCTGGCCGGCCTGGGCGTCGCGCTGGTGACCATTTTCACCAGCCAGAGCCAGGCCATCCTGCTCGACGAGCAGGGCGTGCGCGCGCACCAGGCGGCGCGCGCCGGCATCGAATGGGGGCTGTTCCAACGGCTACGGCCGGGCAACAGCGGCTGCCAGGACGGCAGCACCACCGCCGTGGCGCTGGGCGGCGACGTGTTCGACAAGTTCACGGTGAGCGTGCGCTGCCGCAAGATCGCCGGCCCGGCGGTGGAAGAGGGCGCGCCCTCGCTCGACCGCTGGGTGATCAGCGCCACCGCCTGCGCGCCCGCCCGGGACGGCGCCTGCCCGGACAGCTGGAACAATCCCGACTATGTACGGCGCGTGATCGAGGTGCAGATATGAGGTGGCTATATCTTGTGGCGTTGGCCGCGGTGGCATTCCTGGCCATGGCGGCGCCCGCCCGCGCCGACACGCCGCTCGCCTTGTGGAAGAGCTTCGACGGCAACATCAATTTCACCGGCACCCAGGCCTCGCTGCGCACGGGTTCGAATACCAGCGGCAGCCCGTGCGCGGTGCTGGCGCCCAGCACGGTGCGCAGCGCCAACCTGGTGCTGCCGGCCAATGCCGTCGTCGTGTCGGCGCAGCTGTACTGGGCCGGTTCCGGCACCCCGGACAGCACCGTCACGTTCCAGAATACCGAAATCACCGCCACCCGCCGGTTCACCTCGGCCACCATCGGCAACGGCTTCGATTACTTCGGCGCCGCCGCCGACGTCACCAGCCTCGTCAAGACCGGCGGCACCTATAATTTTTCGGGGCTGACGGTGGCCAGCGGCGCGCCCTGGTGCGGCTCGCAGGGCGTGGTCGGCGGCTTTTCGCTGCTGGTCGTCTACAAGCTGGCGACCGAGCCGCTGCGTGTGCTGAATATCTACGAGGGCTTCCAGGCCCTGCGCAACACCCAGACGGCCGTCACCGCGAACAATTTCCGGTGGAGCAGTTCATGGTTGCCGACCAACGACAAGGCGCGCGTCGGCCACATCGTCTGGGAGGGCGACCCGAGTTTGCAGAGCGGCGAGAGCGTGACGCTGGACGGCAACGTTCTGTCCAACGATAACAATCCGGCTGACAATCAGTTCAACTCGTTCAGCAACGTCAACAACGACAAGAACGCGTTCGGCATCGACTTCGATGTCTACGACACGACCGTCACCATGTCGGCGCTGAAGGATCCGGTCGTCACCAACGGCTACGGCAGCGGGGCCGACCTGGTGCTGCTGAACACAGCGGTCGTGCTGCTGCCGACCATGCAGGTCTCCGATCTCGCGATCAAGATCTCGCGCGCCGGCGCCCTCAAGATCAATACCGACGTCGAGTACACCGTCACCGTCACCAACAACGGGCCGGTCACCGAAACCGGTGCGATCACTGTCACCAACACGCTGCCTCCCGGCATGTACTACGTGTCGGGGGTCGTGACCGGCTGGTCGTGCACGGCGACCCAGGTCGCCGGCACCTGCATCTACCGCGGCACCCTGGCGCCGGGCGCCAGCGCGCCGGTGCTGACGGTCAAGGCGCGCGTCAGCACCCTGGGCGACAAGACCAACACCGTGGTCGTCAAGGGCACCACGACCGACGACAACCAGGCCAACAACTCGGCGTCGGACAGCGGCGTGGCCACCAATGCCGATGGCTCGACCGGCGCACCGCCGGCCACGCCGCCGTCGTACATCTTTACCGATAGTGTCTGCAAGGCCGACATCGCCATCGGCGCCGCCGGCCAGACCTGCAAGGCGTACACGGCCGCCACCACTGGCGGCAATGCAGCCCCGATCTGGCTGACCGCCACCAACAACAAGGGCGTGCCGACGGCGGCCAGCAGCAAGGACGAGACGACGGGATCGTTCCAGTTCATGCTCGAATGTAATAACCCGGCCAGCGGCACCGTCCGCGCGACCTATGCCGACGCCACGATTCCGGTCTGCGCGCCGCAGGGCACGCTGGCCACCTGGTCGGACACCGTCAAGATCAAGTTCCCGGCCAAGACGGTGTCGGTCAAACAGACGCTCGTGTACAACGACGTCGGCAAGATCAGGCTCAACCTCAAGGAGAGCGGCGCGACCGCCTCGACCGAGGTGTTCGTCAGCGCGCCGCTGCGCATCGATTTCAAGCGCATCGCGAATGGCGCGTATGCCAATCCCGGCAACATCACCAACGGCGGGGCGGGCTTTGCCCAAGCGGGCGCTCCGCTGACGGTCGAGGTCGGCGCGGTGTTGGCCGGCAGCGCAGGCTATGCGCCGAATTTCGGCAACGAGCGCCTGACCCCGCTCATCGTGCTGGGCCAGTCGGCTGCCGTGTCGACCCTGGCCAGCCAGGGCGAGGTCGTGGAAAACGACGAGCGCCGCAAGTGGTCCAAGGGCATCCTGACGACCGAGGCCTCGTGGAGCGAGGTCGGCGCCGTCAATTTCACGGTGCGCGCGGACGATCCCGAGATGACCGGCAAGGCCAGCAACCGCTACCTCGGTGTCGAGATCGGCAGCGGCACCGCGGCGGTGGGCCGCTTCTATCCGGCGTATTTCACGACCGACGCCACCGGCCCCTTCAACTGCCCGAAAATCCTGCCGGCGGCCATCGCCTGTCCGCGCGACATCGATGGCACCATCAACGGCGCGGTGTATTCGCAGCAGCCGTTCAACGTGACGGTCGATGCGTACAGCGCCCTCGGCGCGAAACTGCAGAATTTTCCCGGCGCCTGGTTCCAGCCGATCACCTTGTCGGCCGCGGGCAGCGCCGGCGGAGACGCGCTGGCGACGAAGCTGACGGCGTCCGGCGGCACTACCCGGACCACGATCGAGACGGCGGCGCAGATGCCCCGGCAGACCTCGTACAAGCTGGCCAGCGGCTACGACGACGAGGCTAATCCACGGGCCTCAGTCACCGCGCCGACGGTCATCTTCGTGCGCGCCGAGGCGGCCGAAACGACACTCGCCGGCAACGTCGTCATCACCTCGCGCCGGGTTGGCGAGGTCTCCGACGAAGGCGACATCCTGGTCCTGAACGGCCGCATGAAACTGGCGAACGCGCTCGGCAGCGACCTGTTGCGCACGCCGCTTGGCCTGCGCGCCGAATACTGGGGCGGGACGGCCGCCGGCTGGCTGCTCAATGCGCGCTATGAAGACAGCCGCGCGCTTGCCGACGTGGCCTTCAAGGAATGCAAGTTCGATTTCGTTGGCAGCGGCATCAGCGGTTGCAACGATGCCATTCTCGGCCTGGCCGCGACGCCGGGTACGCTTGCCTTCGCAAAAGGGCAGGGCATCCTGTGGCTCAAGGCGCCCGGCAAGCGCGCCGGCGGCGCGGCGCGGCGCGGCGGCTTCAAGGTGCGCTATCCGGGGACGGCGGCCAGCGGCGTGCTCTGGCTGCCGGGCACCACCGGACGGGTCAGCTTCGGCAGCCACCGCAGCCCGGTGATCTACGTGCGCGAGATGTATTTCTGATGCCGGCCGTGCATGGCGCTGCGTGTTGCAGCCGCCCCGCCGGTTGCCGAAATATGTCGGTGTTTCATACGTTCTTGAATATAATCAAGCTTTTACGGCCGGAAGATTTGGCCTCGCTTCACCTCGACAATGGTCCGCATGCGTTTTTTTAGAAAAGCAAAGAAAAGAGAAGGGTGGCTCGCCATCGCGCTGCAGCGCGACGGCCTTGCCGCCGTCAGCATGCAGACCGCGCCCGACATCCGTCCGCAAGTGCGCCAGGCGGTCTTTTATCCGGGCAAGGACCACGCCGCGCTGCTCGAAAAAGCCGGGCGCGAACTGCACGCCCACGCCTACCGTTCGATCACCGTGCTGACCAGCGGCGAATACCAGATCCTTTCGGTCGACGCGCCGAACGTCGCGCCCGACGAACTGAAGACGGCGGTGCGCTGGCGCCTGAAAGACATGCTCGACTTCCACGTCGACGACGCCACCATCGACGTGCTCGACCTGCCGGTCGACCCGAACGCGGCCGTGCGCGCCCAGCATTCGATGTTCGCGATCGCCGCGCGCAACAGCGTGATCGAAGCGCGCCAGAAACTGTTCACCTCGGCCAAGGTCGAGCTGGCCGTGATCGACATCCCCGAGATGGCACAACGTAATATCTCGGCCCTGGTCGAACCGGCCGGGCGCGGCGTCGCCATGCTTTCCTTCGGCAGCGAAGGCGGCTTGCTGACCGTGTCCTACCGGGGCGAGTTGTACCTGACGCGGCGCATCGACCTGCCGCTGGAACAGCTGCTCGACGAGGACATCGAGCGCCGCAACGCCAGCTTCGACCGCGTCACCCTCGAGCTGCAGCGCTCGCTCGACAATTTCGAGCGCCAGTATTCCTTCATCAGCGTGGCCAAGCTGGTGCTGGCGCCCTCGAACGTGCGCGGACTCGAGGATTACCTCGCCAGCAACCTCTACATGCCGGTCGATACGCTCGACCTGGCGGCGCTGTTCGACATCGAACGCGCGCCCGACCTCGCCGACACCCTGCAGCAGCAGCGCTTCATGGTGCCGCTCGGCGCCGCCCTGCGCCACGAGGAGACGGTGCTGTGAGCCAGCAGATCAACCTGTTCAACCCGGTCTTCCTGCAGCAAAAGAAGATTTTTTCGGCGCGCACGATGGCCATCGCGCTGCTGGTGCTGTTCGCCGGCGTCGCCGCGATCAAGCTGTATGGCGACGCGCGTTTGAAGAGCCTGCAGGCGCAGGCCGACGCCGGCGCCGCCCAGCTGACGCAAAAGCAGGCGCGCCTGGCGAGCGTCACGCTTGAGTTCGCGCCGCGCCAGCGGAGCGCCGCGGTCGACGCCGAACTGGCCGAGGCCGAGCGCCAGCTGGCCGCCCTGCGCGACGTCTCCGGCGTGCTCGCACGCGGCGAACTGGGCAACACGCAAGGCTATGCCGAATACTTCCGCGCGCTGGCGCGCCAGCATGCCGATGGCCTCTGGCTCACCGGCGTGAGCATCACCGGCGCCGGCCTCGACATCGCCGTGCGCGGCCGCGCGCTCGACCCGCAGCGCGTGCCCGGCTACCTGAACCGCCTGACCACAGAACCCATCATGCGCGGCAAGGCTTTCGGCAGCCTGCAGATCGGCCAGGGGACGGCTTCGAATGGCGCGCCGAACGCCGCAGCGGCCGCACCGGTCGCTGCGCCTTACGTTGAGTTCAGCTTGCAGACGACGCCGGAAGGAGCCAAGCCATGAAGGAGCAACTGACCCGGCTCGCCCTGCGCATCGACGCGCTGACCCTGCGCGAGCGCGTCATGCTGTTCGCCGCGGTCGCCGCCAGTGTCGTCTTCCTGATGCATTTCTTCGGCCTGGGGCCGATGTACGCCAGGCAGGAGCAGCTGCGCAACCAGATCGTCCAGCAGCAGAACAACCTCGAGGGCATCGACAACGAGATCCGCGACAAGGTACTGGCCGCCCAGGTCGACCCCGATGCGCCGGCGCGCGCACGCACGCTCGAAATACGCGGCCAGATCGACAGCATGGCAGCCAGCCTGCGCGCCATGCAGAACGGCCTGGTACCGCCCGAGCGCATGGCGCCGCTGGTCGATTCCATCCTGCGCGCCAACGGCCGCCTGCAGATGGTGTCGATGCGCACGCTCGCGGCCGAGCCGCTGATGGGGACGGCGGGTTCTGCCGCAGCCGCAGCCCCCCAACCGGCAAGCGTTTCAGCGCCGGCCGCCACGCCCTTGCTCTACCGGCACGGCGTCGAAGTCACCGTGCGCGGCAACTACCTCGACATGATCGGCTACATGGCCGCGCTCGAATCGATGCCGACCCAGCTGTTCTGGGGCCGCGCCCAACTGGAAACCGAAACCTGGCCCAGCTCGCGCCTGACGCTGACCCTGTACACCCTGAGCCTGGATGCGAAATGGATGAAGCTGTGAAGCGCGCATTTGCCGTGCTGTTATTGGCCTGTGCGGGCGGTGCCGGCGCCCAGGCGCTGCAGGACCCGACCCGTCCGCCGGCCGCGCTGCTGCCGGGACAGGGCGCCGCCGGTTCTGCCGGTACCGCCGCGCCGGCGGCCGCGAACCGTGCGCCGCAACTGCAGTCGGTACTGATCGGGCGCCAGCCGGGCGGGCGCCACGTCGCCGTCATCGATGGCGAAACGCTGCGCCTGGGCGACACCTACAAGGGCGCGCGCGTCGTGCGCATCGAACAGAACGAAGTGGAACTGCGGAGCGGCGACGCCCGCCAGGTCCTGAAACTACACGCGGCCGCAGCACCCCATGCCGGCGCCATCGAGCGGATACGAGATCAATGAAGGACAGGACACCCATGCGACACATCTCCCTGCCGGCGCTCGCCGTGGCCGGCACGCTGCTGGCCGGCTGCGCCGCCACGCCGCCGCACCAGACCTACGACACCATCAAACGTGACATGGCAAGCGCGGCCAGTGCCGCCGCACCCGGTGCGCGCGCCGCCGTGGGCGAAGATGCCGTCGCCAACGCCCTGCTGCCGCCGGCCGCCGCCCTGGCGCGCGAGCTGCCGAAAGCGCGTCCGGCGCTGGAAGAGCGCTTCAACGTCGCCTTCAACAATGTGCCGGCCCAGCAGTTCTTCCGTTCGATCGTCGCCGGCACCCGCTACAACATGCTGGTTCACCCCGAGGTGGCCGGCAACATCAGCGCCAACCTGAAGGACGTGACGCTGGCCGAAACGCTCGAAGCCGTGCGCGAGATGTACGGCTACGACTACAAGATCGACGGCACCCGCATCACGATCCGCCCGCTGACGATGCAGACCCGGATGTTCCATGTGAACTACCTGGTCGGCAGCCGGCGCGGTTCGTCGAACCTGCGCGTGACCTCGACCTCGGTGTCGAACGTGGCCAACAACAACGGGGGCAATAACCAGGGATTGCAGAACCAGCAGGGCAACCAGAACCAGAATCAGAACGGCAACAACCAGAACGGCTTCGGCGGGAATGCGACCCAGGTCGCCAGCACCGACGTCAACATGCTCTCCGAGAGCGACTTCTGGGGCGACCTGAAGTCGGCCATCGAAGCCATCGTCGGCTCGCGCGAAGGCGGGCGCAGCGTCGTCGTCAGCCCGCAGTCGGGCGTGCTGGTGATCCGCGCCATGCCGGAAGAATTGCGCAACGTCGACGCCTACCTGAAGGCGACCCAATTGTCGGTCGACCGCCAGGTGATCCTCGAAGCGAAGATCCTCGAAGTCGAACTCAACGAACAATTCCAGAGCGGCGTCAACTGGGCCAGCTTCTCCTCGATCGGCAACTCGCGCAGCAACCGCGCCGCCACCGGCATCATCGCGCCGGGCGCCGGCCTGGCGCCGCTGCCGTTCAACGGCGGCCAGCCGCCGGTCATCGGCAACGGCCAGGGCCTGGCCGCCAGCACCGGCTTTTCGCTGTCGAACGCGGCCAATGCCGCTGGCTCGCTGTTCGGCTTCGCCTTCCAGACCAACAGCTTCGCCGCGCTGATCTCGCTGCTCGAACAGCAGGGCACGGTGCACGTGCTCTCCAGTCCGCGCGTGGCGGCGGTCAACAACCAGAAAGCGGTGCTGAAGATCGGTACCGACGAATTCTTCGTCACCGGCGTGACCACCACCACCAACACCAGCACCACCGGCAACACGGTGACGCCGAGCGTGACCCTGCAGCCGTTCTTCTCGGGCGTCGTGCTCGACGTGACGCCGCAGATCGACGAAAAGGGCAACATCCTGCTGCACGTGCACCCGTCGGTGAGCCAGGTGACCACCATCACCAAGGGCATCGACCTCGGTTCCGCCGGTTCGCTGACGCTGCCGCTGGCGGCCTCCTCGACCTCGGAACTGGACAGTATTGTCCGCGGCCAGGACGGGCAGGTGGTGGCCGTGGGCGGCCTGATGCGCCAGGCGGCGACCGACGACACCAGCGGGTTGCCGGGCGCCGGCCGGGTGCCGGTGCTGGGCGCGCTGTTCCGCAACAAGAACAAGGTGGCGCAAAAGCGCGAGCTGGTGGTGCTGATCAAGCCGACCATCGTCGACAGCGCCAGCAACTGGAGCCAGGACCTGCTCGACACCACGCGGCGCATCGAGGCGCTCGATCCGCGCACCCTGGAGCGCAAGTAATGTACGCAGCGTATTTCGGCTTGCGCGAACTGCCGTTCGGGATCACCCCGGACACGAGCTTCTTTTTCGGCAGTCCGCGCTCGCAGGAAGCGCTCAACACCCTGCTGGTGGCCGCGAAGAGCGGCGAAGGCTTCATCAAGATCACCGGCGAGGTCGGCACCGGCAAGACGCTCCTGTGCCGCAAGTTCATGGCCACGCTGGGCGAGGATTTCGTCACCGCCTACATCCCGAATCCGTTCCTCGAGCCGCGCACGCTGATGCTGGCGCTGGCCGACGAACTGGAAGTGCCGTTCGAGCGCGACGTCGACCAGCACCGCATGCTCAAGTCGATCATGCAGCGCCTGCTCGATCTCGCGCGCCAGGGCAAGCGCGTGCTGCTGTGCCTCGACGAGGCGCAGGCGATTCCGGTCGACAGTCTGGAAGCGCTGCGATTGCTCACGAACCTGGAGACGGAAAAGCGCAAGCTGCTGCAGATCGTCATGTTCGGCCAGCCGGAGCTGAACCGCAAGCTCGAACTCGAATCGATCCGCCAACTGGCGCAGCGCATCACCTTCCATTACCACCTCGGGCCGCTGTCGCGCGACGACCTCGATTTTTACGTGGCGCACCGCCTGCGCGTGGCAGGCTACACTGGCGCGCGCCTGTTTTCGCCAAGCGCGGTTAACCGCCTGTACCGCGCCAGCGGCGGCATCCCGCGCCTGGTCAACATCATGGCGCACAAGGCGCTGATGCTGTGCTACGGCGAGGGCAAGCAGACGGTGGCGGCGTCCCACGTCGACGGCGCTGCGCGCGATACGGTGGCCGTGAAACGCTCGCTGTGGCCCTACGTTGCCGGCGCCGGCGCCCTGGCCGCGACCTTGGCCGGACTTGCCTGGACCTTTGCACGATGAGCCTGATTAACAAAATGCTGCAAGACCTCGACGCGCGCGGCACCACCCGTGCCGACGGGGTACCGCCGGAAATCAAGACCGTCGCGACCGGCACGCGCCGCCCGGCGCCCCTGCGCATCGCCGCCATCGCCGCCGTCGTGCTGGTACTGGCCGCCGGTGCGACCGCCTGGTTCGTGCTGCCGCTGAAAGGGTACACCTACCAGCCGGTGCAGCCGCAGCCGGCCGCACCGGCCCCGGCGCCCGCCGCGCCGCCGGCAACCGTGGCTGAAGTCCCGCCTGCGCCGGTTGTCGAGGCGCCGGTGCAGGCGCCCGTTGCCGACACGGCGCCGCCGGTCGCCGCCGACACCGTGGAAGCGCCGCCGCCGCCCGTCAAGAAAAATGTCGCCGAGCCGGCTCGCAACACCCCGGCCGAGCGCCCGCGCCAGGCGGCGCCAGTGGCCGCCGCGCCGCAAGCCGGCGGCTCGACCACCTCGTGGGCGGTCGCCAGCGAACGCGCGCGCGCCGAGCGGGCGCGCCTGAACGCACGCTGGCAAGCCGAGCGCGAGCGTCTTGCCGCCTTGCCCGAGGATCAGCGGCGCGCGGGCGAGCGCAAACTGCGCGAGGAGCAGGCGCGCGCCGCGGAGCGGGCGAAGATCGAAACGGCCTGGCTGGCATCGCTTGCGCGCCGCGAGGCCGGCGGCGGCGCCATCGACGTGCCCGCCGCGCCGGCCGCACCCAGGGCCACCGAGCCGGCGCTTGCCGCTACGCCGGCGGCACGTGCGCAGGGCCGGGTCGAAACCAGCAGCCAGGGCGCGGAGAATGCGTACCGGCGCGCGCTCGCCAGTCTGCAGGATGGCCGCGTCGGCGAAGCCATCGCCGGCCTGCAGCAGACCCTGCGCGCCAACCCGCGCCACGAGGCGGCGCGCCAGACCCTGGTCAGCCTGCTGATCGAAAACAACCGTGGCGACGAAGCCATGACCCAGCTCCAGCAAGCCCTGACGCTCGACCCGCGCCAGCCGGCGCTGGCCATGCTGCTGGCGCGCCTGCAGATCGAGCGCGGCAAGAGCGGCATCGAGACCCTGCAGCGCACCCTGCCTTACGCCACCGGCAACGGCGATTATCACGCCTTCCTCGGCGGCGCCCTGCAACGCCAGGGCCGCCTGCGCGAGGCCGCCGAACAGTACGAAACCGCCTTGCGCACGGCGCCCAACAATGCGGTCTGGTGGATGGGCCTGGGCATCGCCCTGCAGGGCGAGAAGCGCAACGGCGAAGCTGCCGATGCCTTCCGCCAGGCGAAGTCGCTGGGGACGCTGTCGCCGGATCTGCAAGCCTTTGTCGAGCGCCGCATCGCGCAACTGGGGCGCTAAGTACTCGCTTAAAAATGGATGTGTTTATAGCTGCCATAACCGGCGGGCAGGGAGGGCAGCGGCGCGGCCACGCACGCGCTCGTACGGCACCGCATTTCCGGGGGCCTTCCCTGCTCATCGGCCGACTCCATCGACTTTCCTCGGCGACGGATTCCGCAACAGCGCGGCCGCCGCTATCTCTGCTGGAAAACCGCAAAAGCGTTGCGCCAAATTGAATTTGTCAGGTGACGACGCGTCGACCACCACTTACGAACAGGTCCTGTGTAGAATCGGAACGCGGGGCGCGCAAGCCGTGCACCGTGCAGCAGGTCGTCACGAAGCTTGACTTATCAACTCGACAGGAGATTGCCATGAAAAACATTCTGGCAGGCGGCTCGCTTTTCTTCCTTTTGGCAAGTGGAGTTGCAAGTGCCGATTGCATGAGTAACTGTAAAGATACGTACAAAAAAGACATAACCTATTGCAACACAATAGGCGATCCAAACGCACGCGGTAACTGCATTACCAGGGCGAACGAAACGTACGAGTCCTGCCGCGGCGGCTGCAAATAAATCCAGTTGCGCTGGGCGGCTGCGCCGGAAAACTCGATGCCACCCATCCGCTCATCACCATCAACTTCTTCCGAAAGATGTGCCGATGACGCTTACGACGATGGGTCAGGTTTTCCTGGCGGGACTGGGAGGTGGCATACTACTTGAATTTCTTCATTGGTACGGACTACGCCGCGATGCCAGGTTGCCCGAGTACGCGGGAAAGCCCCAGTACTGGGTGCTGTCGTCAGTCATGGCGCTGGTTGGGGGAGTGCTGGCGGTCCTCTATTTTGGCAATCGCGCCAACGCCATCATTGCCGTACATGTCGGCATTTCCGCGCCCATCATTTTGCAAAAGCTCATGACCACCGTCGTGGAACCTACTGGTGGCAAGGGGCGGGCCGAATTCTGGTCGTTCCTGCACTGGTAGAGGGATATCATGCGGCATGCATCGCTTTGCGTCGGCATCGTCGAGTACGAGGCGAGTCATTACCGCGACAGCACGATGCGGCTTCGCTTCGCAGCGTCCGACGCGACAGCATTCCATCGCTACCTCGAACAAGGGCCTGCGCCCGAGGACAATGCCAGGCGCATCCTCCTTACCGATGCGCAGGCCACCAGCGCCGGTGTCGCGGCGGCGTTCGCCGAGTTGGCGCGCGGTGGCCGTGTCGATCTCTTGATTGTGTATCTGAGCGGGCACGGCGAGCAGGGCGACGGTGACGGGGGGTGGTTTTGCCTGGCCGACGCCAGGCCGGGCCACTGTTCACTGGGCGGCGCGCAACTCGATTCGCTGCTACTCGGTGTCGATGCCGTGCAGACGCTGGTCGTGATCGATTGTTGCTACGCGGAGGCGATATTTCGCCATTCCCGGTATTTCGTACAACTCGCCAACGCCAGTACCAGGTTGCTCATTGCTTCCGCGCGCTCCGATCAGCGTGCGTGGGAAGTGGCGGCATTGAACCGCTCGGTTTTTTCCGATGTGCTGTTAAAGGGATGCGCGAATCAGTTGCATCTGCAGGACACTGACGGCCTGATTGACGTCGAACGCAGCCTTTTTCCTTACGTTCGCGAGCAAGTCGTGCTGGTGGCAGCGGCGAACAAGGGTGGTTCGGTCCAGGAACCGGTGACCGGCGGCCTCGCCGCGATACCGTTGCGCGTGCACAGCGTCAGCGGCAGCGCATTCGGCCGACCCGTCTCGCTGGCGGACACCTTGCGTGCGCGGCTTCGCCAGATCTTGATCGGCGGCGTCTGCACGCTGCTGGTCTTGTTCATGCTGGTGCACGTCATCACTTACCATCTCGTTGCGGACAGTGCCGGGAATATCCAGGCGCGCACCGGGCTCGTGTCCACCGCCGGCTTGCTGCCCGCCGCATTGGTCAGCCAGGTCGATACCGGATATTCCATCACGCAGCTGGACGCGTCCCGGCAAGCATTCGTGTCCAGTCTCGCGCGCGGCGAAATACGCGGCATTGCAAGCCATGTGGACGACCTCGGACTATCGGCATGGGCAGCGACTCTCGTCCCCAATCTGAAGCAAAGCACCCGTGCCAGCTACGACATGCTCGTGCGCGGCGAGCCGGTCCAATTCGATGCAACATGGTCCGCCCCGCCACTCGACGAGGCGCAGTTTTTGCTGAGCAAAAGCCCGGCCTTGCCGGCCGAGAAGCTGCACCAACTTTATCCACGCGGTCATATCGATCCGCCTGGCTGTATGTCCAACACGGCTAACAGGGTCGATCTTTCGTCGTTGAACCCTTCCCCAAAAGCCGCCAGCGAGGAGATGATCTGGTCGGCAGTACGTGCCGGGCGCCGCCCCGATGAACAGCTGGCAGCCTTCGACGATGCGATCGCCAGCGCTGCTTACCGTAGCACGCGCCCTAAGAACAGTGCCGGCACCCCATATGAAGCGACCTACCTGGCGTTGGCAACCCAGATCCTGGCCTCGCAGGCGACGGCGGCCACGGTGGCACGGATGCAGCAGCGCGCCCTGTCGATGCTCGATACCCATTGCCGCCTGCACGCGGCGCTTGTGCTCGGCGTGATCGCGCCTGACGCGAACAAGGGGCCAGGCGAGCAGGGCGAGGCTGTTCTTGCGCATGCCATAGGCAGCTACGATCGCGAATCGCAGGGGAGTGCTGGGAATGATTATCAGGAACTGGCAGTGACCGGGCTGATGTTGCTCGCGCAGCACCGACCCCTCAATGAAGCGACGCTTGGCATGATCACGAAGCTGCTGATCGATGACCCGGGCGATATCGGCGGTGGCAGCTTCGCACAGGGGATATTGCTTTCGCTCGCCGAGCACCAGGCGCTGCCCGGCCCGATCCTGCAATTACTCGACGCGCGTGCCGCGCGTGCAACCAACGATCCAGGCAGCTTCGAACAACTGGGTATCGCCCGCGTCCAGAGCCGCAACGCGCGCTTCCTCCCGGCCGAGCGCAAACGCGCGCTCAAGCGCTTGCTGACACGCATGGCTGCGACCGAGAAGACCATGTCCGACTATCACGACGCACTGGGATTCGCAGGCTTGTCCGGGCCGGACCCTGCGACCAGCATGGCAATCATCAGCGCCCGGCTGTCACCGGCAACCCTGTTCGCCGTTCCGGCGACGACCTACCGCGGCGACACCCTCATTTCTTCTACGGGCGACGCCGCCGCGATCGCGTTGGGCCGCCTTGCCCAGGAACTGAAGCTCGACGCGCCGATGGAGGCACGTCTCACACGCCTGGCGGCGGCGCGAACCGACTTGCCGGACCGGCAAGCGCTCATCGCCGGCTTGGCCTTCCAGCGGTATGGGAACGGGGAATTGAGCGCCGATACGATCTATCGCCACGTGGCCGATGCAAGCGACAGCGCACGGGCGCGCGCGCTCGAAGTCGAGGTCGCGTGTACGGCATTGGTCCGACGCCGCGGGCCAACCCGGGATACGGTCGTCAGGCAGCTGTTGTCGCAATGGGAGCAGGAATCGGCACCCGAGCTGCGGCAGGCACTGGCCAGCACCATTGGTCGAGTTCGCTATCCGACAATCGGGCAGCTAAGCTTGTGTGGACAGTTGCCCGGGATTGTGTCCGGCGAAACGTAGCCGACCCGCCCTCCCTGTCCGTGTCGACCCCGTCGCAAAGCGTGAGCCGCCCACCGCAGGGATCCAGGATGCTTCGTGAAAAAGCGCGCTAAGGAAATAAGACAGTGCTGGGAGCATACCGTTAGCTCCCATGACTTCTCTGGTGAACGGCCTTCGTGTCGTCGAACATGATAGGGTCGGGCCTTCTCTTACAACAAATGCCAATGTAGAAATGCACGACCTAACCAAATACTCCATCGCACAACTTCGGGCGCTCGAAGTACAAGTCATCGAGGAGTTGAAAACCCAGCATTTCCTCAGCATCAGTAAAGCACGCGAACAAATCCTGCACATCGCCCGCAGCGCCGGAATGTCCGAAAAAGAACTGCGTGCCATCAAGGCTCCGAAGGCGCCCAAAGAAGGCGCCGTCGCGGACAAATACCGTCATCCGGACGAGTCCAGCCAGCAATGGACGGGTCGGGGACGTCAGCCGGCATGGGTCAAAGCATGGCTTGCATCCGGTAAGTCGCTCGAGGACATCAAAGCGTAAGCGGATTCGTGGCCGCCAACGACAGACCGGTTGGCGGAATGCACAACGGTATCGCCGGGCGCGCTAGACCGCCCGCAGCCGTTCCAGCGCCAGCTGCAAGGTCGCGTCTTCCTTGGCAAAACAGAAGCGCACGATCCCCGATTCCTTCGCGCTGGTATAAAACGCCGACACCGGAATCGCCGCCACTTTCAATTCGCTCGTGAGCCACTGCGCGAACTGCGCCTCCGGCATGCTCGAGACGGCGCGGTAATCGACGCATTGGAAATAGGTGCCGTCGGCCGGCAGCAGGCGCAGCCGCGTCTGTGCCAGGCCGGTGCGGAACAGGTCGCGCTTGCGCTGGTAAAAATCCGGCAAGCCCAAATACGGCTGCGGATCGGCCATGTAGGCGGCCAGGCCGTGCTGCATCGGCGTGTTCACCGTGAACACGTTGTACTGGTGGACCTTGCGAAATTCGGCCATCAGGGCCGCCGGCGCCGCGACGTAGCCGACCTTCCAGCCGGTCACGTGGTAGGTCTTGCCGAAGCTCGAGACGACGAAGGCGCGCTCGGCCAGTTGCGGGTGGCCGGCGACCGAGGCGTGGCGCCCGCCGTCGTAGACCATGTGTTCGTACACTTCGTCCGACAGGATCAGGATGCCGGTGCCGGCGACGAGCGCCGCCAGCTGATCGAGGTCGGCCTGGCGCAGGATGGAGCCGGTCGGGTTGTGCGGCGAGTTGATGACGATGAGGCGCGTGCGCGCCGTGACGGCGGCGGCGAGGCGCTGCCATGGCACCGCATAGCCGTTCTCCCCAACTTCCATCTCCAGCGGCACCGGCACGCCGCCGGCCAGCGCGATCGCCGGCGCATAGCTGTCGTAGGCCGGCTCGACGACGATGGCCTCGTCGCCCGGATGGATGCAGCACAGGATTGCGGTGGTGAGGGCCTGGGTGGCGCCGGCGGTGACCGTGATCTCGCTCGCGGCGTCATAGCTGTGGCCGTACAGTGCGCCGATCTTGGCGGCGATCGCTTCGCGCAGCGCCGGCACGCCGGTCATCAAGGGATACTGGTTGTGGCCGGCGCGCATGGCCTCGGTCACGGCGTCGAGCAGGCGCGGGTCGCAGCCGAAGTCGGGGAAGCCCTGGCCCAGGTTGACGGCGCCGTGCTGGCTGGCCAGCGCCGACATGGTGGAAAACACGGTGGTGCCGACCTTCGGCAGGCGCGATTGCAGGGCAGGGGCGGTCATGGGATTGGAAGCAGGTTGCGGTCGCTTATTCTAGCGCGGGCGCGCTGTGCAGTTTGACCCAGGCCTCGGGCAGCATGATCCGGAACATGCCGGCCTGCGTCGTCTTGCGGTTCAGCTTGAGCAGGGCCTTGTCCTTGGTGACCAGGATGGCGGCGCCGGCGTCGCGCGCGAGTTCGAGGAACTTCTGGTCGTCGCGGTCGCTGCAGACGGGGAGGCGCACCGGCTTGCTGTCGGGCGCGACCACGGTGACCAGCTGGTCGAAGCGGGCGGCGGCGGCGGCGCGCGAGTCGTCGTCGAGCGGCAGGTGCGGGTAGTGCAGCACGATGCGGTATTCGTCGCGGCAATCGGCGCGCGTCACGGCGGTCAGCGCGCCGCGTTCGAGCGCGTCCAGCAGCGGCGCCCAGCGCGGGTCGTGGAAGACGAACAGGTCGAGGCAGACATTGGTGTCGAGGACAATGGGTTGCGTGGAAGCGAGTATCATGTTGGAAATTTTTTTAGCTTTGAGTTTTTATGCTGATTGTATTATCGCCCGCCAAATCGCTCGACCTCGACACGCCCAGTCCCACCCAGGAACATACGCTCCCCGCATTCACCCAGCAGGCTGCCCGGCTCATCGGCGTCTTGCGCGACCTGTCGCCCGGCCAGGTCGGCGACCTGATGCACATCTCGGATCAGCTATCGACGCTGAACGTCGCGCGCTACGCCACCTGGACGCTTGAGCACGCCGACGGCTACCAGGCGATGATGGCCTTCAACGGCGACGTCTACGCCGGCCTCGATGCGCGCAGCCTGGACGCGGCCGCGCTGCAGTTCGCCCAGCGCCACCTGCGCATCCTGTCGGGGCTGTATGGCTTGCTGCGCCCGCTCGACCTGATCCATCCGTATCGCCTGGAAATGGGCACGAAGCTGGCGACGCCCGCCGGCAAGGACTTGTATGCGTTCTGGGGCGAAACGATTACCGCGGCCCTGAACGCGCAACTGGCCGCCACGCAATCGTCGGCGCTGGTCAACCTGGCGTCCGAAGAATACTTCAAGTCGGTCAAGCCGAAGCTGCTGGCGACGCCGGTGATCACGCCGGTGTTCGAGGACTGGAAGAACGGCAAGTACAAGATTATTTCGTTCTACGCCAAGCGCGCACGCGGGATGATGGCGCGGTTTGCGATCGAGCGGGGGATCACGGACGCGGAGGAATTAAAAGCGTTCGATGTCGATGGCTATGCATTCGTGCCGGGCGAGTCGACCGAGAAGAGCTGGCTGTTCCGGCGAAAGCTAGCCTAAATGTCGGGTGGGGCAATGAAGGCCACTGCCTTCATTGCCCCACCCTACGGTGCACGACCGCCAACGATTGTTTTCACGCGCATCAGGTGCGGCAACCGCACCCGCCACGTCTATTACATCGCATCCTTCGGCGCCGGCTTCGGTCCCGACTTCGCCCAGAACTGCCACCAGGCCGCATCGCCCTTGGCGTTCGGGTTGAGGAAACGGCTGTTCGGGTAGTTCAGGGTCAGCACGCGCTGGGCGTCGTCGCGCAGCGGCAGCATGCCGAGCTTGTCGTAGCTGCGCACCATGATGAACAGCGCTTCCTCGCGCGCCGGGGCGCCGCCGTATTCGGCGACGGCGCTCTGGGCGCGGTTGACGGCGGCAATGTAGGCGCCGCGGCGATAATAATAATTCGCCACGTGCACTTCGTACGACGCCATCGCGTTGATCAGGTAGTTCATGCGCGCGATCGCATCCGGCGCATATTTACTGTTCGGGAAGCGGTCGACCAGGGCCTTGAAGGCGGCGAAGGCTTCGCGCGTCGCTTTCGGATCGCGCTCGGTCGGATCCTGCGAATAGATCACGCTCAGGAAGCCGATCTGGTCGTTGAAGTTGATCAGGCCGCGCAGGTAGTACATGTAGTCGACTTGCGGGTGGTTCGGGTGCAGCTTGATGAAGCGCTCGACCGACGCCAGGGCTTCGGCCTGGTCCTGTGCCTTGTACTGCGCATAGGCGATTTCCATTTGCGCCTGGGTGGCGTAGGTGCCGAACGGATAATTCGCTTCGAGGCGCTGGAACAACTTGATCGCGGCCTCATAATGGGCGCCGGCCATCTCTTCGCGTGCCTCAGCGTATAATTTCTCCGCTGACCATTTTGCGGTCTCGTCGGTCTTTTCAGGCAAGAGCCCGCAGCCCGACAGACCTAGCAGGACACTAGTAGCAACTACCACCAACAGTTTTTTTTGCATAGCTTTTTGCAGAAAAGTTTTACCGAGATTCAACAGACGGCTGATTATAGCCGATGGAACTAACGTGATATTAACTCCTGCGCCGATTTCGGCCGATTTGCCCCCCGATCCGGATTTCGACGATGACATCGAGACGGAGTTCCTTCCTCCGAGCGGCATCGACCTCTCCCCGATCACCCTGCACCTCGACGAGTCCGCCTGCGGCCAGCGTCTCGACAAGGTGGTTGCCGGCCTCGTGCCCCAATTCTCGCGCAGCCGCCTGCAACTCTGGTTCGACGGCGGCCACGTGCTGGTCGACGGCAAGCCGGCCAAGGGCAAGGCCACGGCCTATGGCGACGAAACGATCGAAGTGCTGCCGCAGCCGGCGCCCGAAGACACTGCCTTTGCACCCGAAGAAATCGCGCTGAACATCGTCTTCGAGGACGAGCACATCCTCGTCATCAACAAGCCGGCCGGCCTGGTCGTGCATCCAGGCGCCGGCAACTGGTCGGGCACGCTGCTCAATGGCTTGCTGCACCATGCGCCGCAGCTGGGCTCGGTGCCGCGCGCCGGCATCGTGCACCGCCTCGACAAGGACACCAGCGGCCTGATGGTGGTCGGCAAGACGCTGGCGGCGCAGACCGACCTGGTGCGCCAGCTGCAGGCACGCACCGTCAAGCGCGAATACTTCGCGCTGGTCTGGGGCACGCCGCAACTGTCGGGCACGATCGACGCGCCGATGGGGCGCCACCCGAAAGACCGCGTCAAGATGGCGGTCTCGACCAGCCTGGGCGCCAAGCCGGCGATCACCCACTACACGCGCGTGGCCGAAGGCATGCTCGACCGCCGTCCGGTCAGCCTGGTGCAGTGTCGCCTGGAAACCGGGCGCACCCACCAGATCCGCGTGCACATGCTCTCGATCGGCTTCGGCCTGGTGGGCGATTCGGTCTACGGCAAGACGCACCTGAGCCCGGTGTTCCACCGCCAGGCGCTGCAGGCGCGCCGCCTCGGCCTGGTGCACCCGCACACGGGCGAGCAATGCGAATGGGTCGTGCCGCTGGCCGCCGACTTCGCCGAGCTGATCGCCAAGGCCGGTATTCCCGAGCCGGAAGCCGCGTAATGGAGGGGTTGGACCTGGTCATTCCCGACTGGCCGGATGCGCCTGCCAACATCGGCGCGCTGGCGACGACGCGCCGTGGCGGCGTCTCGACCGGACCCTACGGCGACGGGCTTGGCGGCGGCGGGCTGAACCTCGGCCTGCATGTGAACGATGACCCGGCTGCCGTTGCCGCCAACCGCGCGCGCCTGCAGGCACTGCTGCCTGGCCGTCCGGCCTGGATATCCCAGGTGCATGGCGCCGCCGTGGTCGACGCGGCCACGGTCGGGGTCGACCAGCCGGTGCGCGTCGGCGACGCCAGCATCGCTACTTCGTCCGGCGTAGTCTGCGCCATCCTCACCGCCGACTGCCTGCCGGTGCTGTTCGCCGACCGGGCGGGCAGGGTTGTGGGCGCGGCCCACGCCGGCTGGCGCGGGCTGGCCGGCGGCGTGCTGGGGCAGACGGTGGCCGCCATGCGCGCGGCGGGCGCCGGCGAGATCACGGCGTGGATGGGGCCGGCCATCGGCGCGCAAGCCTTCGAGGTCGGGCAGGACGTGTTCGACAGTTTCGCCGCCGCACTGCCGGGCGTCGACGTCGGCTTTGCCTTCGTGCCGCGTTCGGATAGTCCAGGCAAGTACCTGGCCGACATGTTCGCGCTGGCGCGCCTGATGCTGGCGCGGGATGGCGTCAACAGCGTCGCCGGCGGCGCGTATTGCACCCATACCGAAGCCGACCGTTTCTATTCCTACCGCCGCGACGGCGTGACGGGACGCCAGGTGAGTTTGATCTGGCTCAAGTAGCAGACTTCGGCTTCATCAAGACTTCCTGGCTTCCGCCTCGTCGCTGGCGGCCTGTGCATTTTCTGCAACAACTGTTCCATCCACGGCGTTCGCTTCTGCCGCCTGCCGCGCCACGGTCGCGGCGCGCAGCGCGCGGTGCGCCTGACGCCGCTTTCCTCCGGTGATGTAAAAAAGTATAGACAGGGGTATCATGCAGTACATAAGAAACGTCATCAGTCCCGCGATGAACGACGTTTCGGTCGCTGCCATCAGGATGACGACATAGCTCCAGCCGATTGCAACGATCCACATGCTGTCTCTCCACATCCAAAGCTTCATCTTAAAGCCAATCTGAACGGACGCCGACATGAATATGCCCGACCCTCAAGCTTTCGCCGCCAACTGGATGAACCAGCTGGCCAACCCGTCAGCCTGGCAGGACTGGACAACAATGCCCGCCATGGGCGGCCTCGGCACGGCCATGCCGTCCAATCCGCTGGCCGGCGTGTTCAAGGATTTCAACGTCACCATCGCGCCCGCGCGCATGGACGCGCTGCGCCAGGATTACCTGCAGAAGGCGGGGCAGTTGTGGCAGGACTTCATGTCCGGCAAGACGCCGGCCCTGCACGACAAGCGCTTTTCCGGTTCCGAGTGGACTGCAACGCCGTTCGCGGCGTTCACCGCCGCTTCCTACCTGCTCAACGGCGAATTCATGATGGCCCTGGCCGAGGCCGTCGAAGGCGGCGCGCGCGAGCGCCAGAAGATCCGTTTCGCGGTGCAGCAGATGGTCGACGCCATGTCGCCGGCCAATTTCCTGGCGACGAATCCGGAAGCGCAGGCCAAGCTCATCGAAACCAAGGGCGAAAGCCTGACCAAGGGCTTGCAGAACATGCTGGAAGACATGCGCAAAGGCCGCATTTCCCAGACTGACGAGTCGGCGTTTGAAGTCGGCAAGAACGTCGGCACCACGCCGGGCGAGGTGGTCTACGAAAACGACCTGTTCCAGCTGATCCAGTACAGCCCGACCACGCCGACGGTGCGCGCCGTGCCGCTGCTGATGATTCCGCCCTGCATCAACAAGTTCTATATCCTCGACCTGCAGCCGGAAAACTCGGTGGTGCGCTATACGGTCGAGCAGGGCAATACCGTGTTCATGGTGTCGTGGCGCAATCCTGACCAGTCGATGGACAAGCTGTCCTGGGACGATTACGTCGAGCGCGGCGCCATCGAGGCGCTGAAGGTGACGCGCGAGATCAGCGGCCAGGACAAGGTGCACGTGTTCGGCTTCTGCGTCGGCGGCACGATCGCCGCCACCGCGCTGGCGGTGCTGGCCGCGCGCGGGCAGCAGCCGGCGGCCAGCCTGTCGCTGCTGACGACGCTGCTCGATTTTTCCGATACCGGCGTGCTCGAAGTCTTCATCGACGAAACCCAGGTGGCGCAGCGCGAAGCCAAGCTGGGCAAGGGTGGCATCATGCCCGGTGGCGACCTGGCAACGACCTTTTCGGCGCTGCGCCCGAACGACCTGGTATGGAACTACGTCCAGCAAAATTACCTGAAGGGCAAGACGCCGCCGGCCTTCGATTTGCTGTACTGGAATGCCGACAGCACCAACCTGCCGGGACCGATGTTCTGCTGGTACCTGCGCAATACCTATCTCGAAGACAAGCTGAAAGTGCCGGGCGCACTGACGGTCTGCGGCGTCAAGGTCGACCTCGGCACTATCGATGCCCCGGTCTTCATCTACGGTTCGAAGGAAGACCACATCGTGCCGTGGCCGGCCGCGTTCGCATCGAACCGGCTGCTGAACCCGAAGAAGCCGCAGGCAAACCGTTTCGTGCTGGGCGCTTCGGGCCACATCGCCGGCGTCATCAATCCTGCCTCGAAGGGCAAGCGCAGCTATTGGGTGAACGACGGCATCAACGAAAAGAAAGGCCGCAAGGGCGCACCGACGCCCGAGGAATGGTTTGCCGGCGCGACTGAAAACAAGGGCAGCTGGTGGCCCGAATGGGCGCGCTTCCTGAAAGAACATGGCGGCGACGAGGTGCCGGCACCGACTCAGGCCGGCAATGCGCAGTACCAGCCGACCGAACCGGCGCCGGGCCGTTACGTGAAAGCGCGCGCCTAGCAATGGCGGAGGGACGGGTGCTATTGCGATGTCTTGCTTTATGCATCTTGCTTTGAAATAAATTCAGTAGCAAAAGCGATAATTGCTGCACCTGCGCATCGAACGTGGTATTTTTATTCGGTTTGTCCCGTCCGGCAACATCCGGACGGGACAGGAACTCGCCGCCGGCGATCCGGAGAATTTTTCTACAATCTTTGCAGCGTTCTGCCCACAAGGCGGGCGCATCAATGGAACTTGAGATGAGTAGTGCAAAAAACAGTACTGAACGCCTGATCAAGAAATACCCGAACCGTCGCCTTTACGACACCCAGACCAGTTCCTACATCACCCTGACGGACGTGAAGCAGCTGGTCCTCGACGCCGACGAGTTCACGGTGGTCGACGCCAAGACGAACGAAGACCTGACCCGGGCGATCCTGCTGCAGATCATCCTGGAAGAGGAAGCGAACGGCGCGCCGATGTTTTCGAGTGCGGTGCTGTCCCAGATCATCCGCTACTACGGCCATGCGATGCAGGGCATGATGGGCTCCTACCTGGAAAAGAATGTTCAGGCGTTTACCGACATCCAGAACAAGTTCACCAGCAACGCCGCCGGCGCCCTCGAAGGCAAGCCCTTCAGCCCGGAAATGTGGACCCAGTTCATGAACGTCCAGGGCCCGATGATGCAGGGCATGATGAACAACTACATCGACCAGAGCAAGAACCTGTTCATGCAGATGCAGGAGCAGATGCAGAACCAGAGCAAGGTGCTGTTCAGCGCGTTTCCGTTCCCGCCGACGACGCCGACGGACAAGAAGTAATTTTGAATTCGTTGCACAAAATGCCCGGCCGTGTGCCGGGCATTTGTTTTTTGGGCTGTGCAAGGGCTGGTTGAACGCGTGGGCGGGGGACCCGCCCACCTTACGGGTATGCTCTTCGCCCCCGAATCCTGTCGATACCAATGATCAGGGACGTAAGGTGGGCGGGTCTCCCGCCCACGCGGTGATCGGCGACACTCGCCTGACCACCGCAGATGCTGGCGGCCATGGAATTGCCAACCCAACAAATCCATGCGTTTTCAAGTTGCCAACGCCGTTGCACGCGCACCCACCCCCCCTCGCAAAACCACCCCCACGGTTCTCCTGAAACCGCGCTTCCTGTACAATCGCGGATTGCCCAGAATTTTTCCCAGCCTCCTGCCCATGCTCGAACTCCGCCGCAATCCCGTCCCCGCCACCAATCCTGAAGTCGCTGTAGCCGCGCCTGCGGCCGCACCCAAGGTCGGTTTCGTCTCGCTCGGCTGCCCCAAGGCGCTGGTCGACTCGGAACAGATCCTGACCCAGCTGCGCGCCGAGGGCTACCAGACCGCCAAGTCGTATGCCGGCGCGGACCTGGTGATCGTCAACACCTGCGGCTTCATCGACGCCGCGGTGCAGGAGTCGCTCGACGCCATCGGCGAAGCCCTGGCCGAAAACGGTAAAGTGATCGTCACCGGCTGCCTGGGCGCGAAGAAGGATGCGGCCGGACAGGACATCATCACCCAGGTGCACCCGAAGGTGCTGGCCGTGACCGGTCCGCATGCGATGGCCGAGGTGATGGAATCGGTGCACCTGCACCTGCCGAAACCGCACGACCCATTCGTCGACCTGATGCCCGACCACGGCGTCAAGCTCACGCCGAAGCACTACGCCTACCTGAAGATTTCCGAGGGCTGCAACCACCGCTGCAGCTTCTGCATCATCCCGTCGATGCGCGGCGACCTGGTCTCGCGCCCGATCCACGAAGTGCTGATCGAAGCCGAAAACCTGTTCAAGGCCGGCGTCAAGGAACTGCTGGTGATCTCGCAGGATACGAGTGCCTACGGCGTCGATGTGAAATTCCGCACCGGTTTCTGGAACGGCCGTCCGATCAAGACCCACATGACGCAACTGACCGAGGCGCTCGGCCAGCTGGCGCGCCAGTACGACGCCTGGGTGCGCCTGCACTACGTCTACCCGTACCCGCACGTCGACCAGGTCATCCCACTGATGGGCGACGGCCACGTGCTGCCTTACCTCGACATCCCGATGCAGCACGCGCATCCGGACGTGTTGAAGCGCATGAAGCGTCCGGCCAGCGGCGAAAAGAACCTGGACCGCATCCTGGCCTGGCGCAAGATGAACCCGGACCTCACGATCCGCTCGACCTTCATCGCCGGCTTCCCGGGTGAGACCGAGGAAGAGTTCGAATACCTGCTCGACTTCCTGCGCGAAGCGCAGATCGACCGCCTGGGCTGCTTCGCCTATTCGCCGGTCGAAGGCGCCACCGCCAACGAACTGGCCAACCCGGTGCCGCAAGAGGTGCGCGAAGAACGCCGCGCGCGCGTCATGCTGCTGCAGGAGGAAATCTCGATGAAGCGCCTGCAGGCCAAAGTCGGCAAGACCATCCGCGTGCTGGTCGACGAGGTTGGCGCGCGCGAAGCCATCGGCCGCTCGAGCGCCGATGCGCCGGAAATCGACGGCGTCGTCCACATCAAGCGTCCGCTGATGGGCGCCAAGTCGAAGCTGGCCGTGGGCCAGTTCGTCGACGTGGTCGTGACCAAGGCCGACGCCCACGACCTGTGGGCCACCTTGGCGTAATCCGCTTCTGTAGGGTGGGCACTTGTGCCCACGCGGTCTATGGCCGTCGATATTCTGCACGAAATTTTTATCCGAAAGGGCGCCATGACGAAGAAGTCCCTCCAGACACAGCTCATCCACACGGATTACGTCGCCCCGGAAGGCTTCGACGCCTTCCCACCCGCCATCCACCACGCCTCCACCGTCCTGTTCAAGAACGTCGCGGCGATGCGCTCGGGCGAGTGGAAAGAAAAGAACGCCTATACCTACGGCCTGCACGGCACGCCCACCACCTTCACGCTGGAAGCGCGCCTGGCCGAAATCGAAGGCGGCACGCACTGCCTGCTGGCGCCCTCGGGCCTGGCGGCGATCGCGATGGTCGACTTCGCGCTGCTCAAAAGCGGCGACGACGTCCTCCTGCCCGATAACGTCTACAACCCGAACCGCGAACTGGGCCGCTGGCTGTCGAACGACTTCGGCATCACCGCGCGCTATTACGATCCGCTGATCGGCGCCGGCATCGCGGACCTGATCCAGCCGAACACGAAGCTGATCTGGACCGAGGCGCCGGGTTCGGTGTCGATGGAAGTGCCGGATCTGCCCGCGATCTGCGCCGCCGCCAGGGCGCGCGGCGTGCTGGTCGCGCTGGACAACACATGGTCGGCCGGCCTGGCCCTGCGCGGCTTCGACCTCGGCGTCGACATCATCATGCAGGCGCTGACCAAGTACCAGTCCGGCGGTTCGGACGTGCTGATGGGCGCCGTCATCACGCGCGAGCGCGCCGTGCACGACAAGCTGGCGATGGCGCACATGCGCCTGGGGCAGGGCGTCAGCGCCGACGACGCCTATCTCGTGATGCGCGGCCTGCCGAGCATGAAGCTGCGCTTCGAGGCCCACGACGCCGCGGCGCGCACCGTCGCCGCCTGGCTCAAGGCGCGTCCGGAAATCACGCGCGTGCTGCACCCGGCCTTCGCCGATTGCCCCGGCCACGAAACCTGGAAGCGTGATTTTTCCGGTGCCGGCGGGCTGTTCTCGGTGATTTTCGACGAGCGCTATACGGAAGAGCAGGTCGATCGCTTCGTCGATTCGCTGAGCCTGTTCGGGCTCGGCTACAGCTGGGGCGGGGCGAACAGCCTGGTGATGCCGTACCGGATGAGCACCATCCGCCGCGACTGGCAGGGCAAGGGCTTGCTGGTGCGTTTCAATATCGGGCTGGAAGATACGGCCGATCTGATTGCAGATATCGAGCAGGGGTTGGGCAAGCTGTAAGAGCGGCGGGCATGCCCGCCCTACGTTACGCGAGGTTCACCGTAGGCCGGGCATGCCCGCCGTACGTGCCGGCCTGGATTCGGTGACGCCAACATACCGCCCAAAAAAAACGCCGCGACATCATCGCGGCGTTTTTGCATGCACGTCCACCCTTACTGCTTCAACACCCGCCGCAAGGTCGTCGACAAATCCTCCGCCGAAAACTTCGCCACATACGCATCCGCCCCGACATTCTTGACGTGCTCCTCGTTCGTCGTCCCCGACAGCGAGGAATGAATCACCACCGGCAAATTCGCAAAGCGCGGATGCTTCTTGACGTTGCGGGTCAGCGTAAAGCCATCCATCTCCGGCATTTCAAGGTCGGTCAGCACCAGCGCCACGCGGTCGTAGACGCTCTTGCCTTCGGTCTCGGCCGCGTTGGCGATCGTGTTCAGCTGGTCCCAGCATTCCTTGCCGCTCTTGGTCATGATGAAGGGCAGGCCCATCGCGTCCAGGCCTTGCTCGATCAGGGCGCGCGCGACCACCGAATCGTCGGCGGCGAGGATCACCGAACCCGGCTTGATCTGGATTTTCGCGCCGACCGTCTGTCGGCTGATCTCGGGCGCGGCGTCCGGATTCATGTTGCGCAGGATGGTTTCGACGTCGAGCACCTGGGCCAGGCGGCCGGGTGCGCCGTTCTCGCCCTCGAGGCGGGCGATGCTGGTCACCATGCCGCTGCCGGCGCTCTTCTCGGCCGACATCACCTGGCTCCAGTCCAGGCGCACGATCTCTTCGACGCTTTCGACGGCGAAGGCTTGCGTGGTGCGCGCGAACTCGGTCACCAGCATGATGTTCAGGCCGGTCTTGGGCTTGACGCCGGCGATCGCCGGCAAGTCCAGCACCTGGATGATCTGGCCGCGCAGGTTGACCACGCCCAGCACGTGCGGCGGCGAACCGGCCACCGCCGTAATCTGCGGCATCGCCACGATTTCGCGGATCTTGAAGACGTTGATGCCGAACAGTTCGCTGCGCTCGCCGTGCTCGTCGCCGCCGAGGCGGAACAGCAGCAGCTCGAATTTGTTGGTGCCCGCCAGGTTGCTGCGCTCGTCGACTTCCTGCTGTACCGATTTCATATCTTGTCCTGATTAGTTGTGGCGCCAGCGATGGTGCCGTCAGGAAAGTATTCTAGCCGCGAATATGCCGAAAAGCGTCAAACAATCGTCAGACTGGCATCGGTTTGTTGCTGTTCAGATCCAAAAAACCACGAATTAGACGATAGGCCTTCCACAGCCACGCAAGCGTCCAGATCAGCCAGGCTAGCGGGATGCCGATCAGGGTAATGAACAGGATGCCGCCGACGACCATCCAGATCGCGTAGAACCAGAACGAGCGGATCATCCAGCTGTGGTGGCTGTAGACCAGGGTGCCGCTCGTTTCCGGGCGCTTGATGTAGTTGACGATCAGCGGCAGGAAGGACAGCATGCCCAGCGAAAAGAAGAAGGTGGCGGCGTGGACCAGGTACAGGATGCGCGCCATCTGCTTGGCGTCTTCGGTACCGCTGTCCAGAACGAGTTGTTGCGACATGAATGGGCTCCTTGCGGGACGATCCCGCTTTCGCCCCGATTGTAGCAGCCATTCGTGGCGATTTCGCTAACGTTGCCTGATGTGTCTGCTCACAGCTTCGACTGCACCCAGGCGACGATGCTGCCCGCATCCATCGCCCCGGCCTGGCGCGCCACTTCGCGTCCGCCGCGGAACAGCGCCAGCGTCGGAATGCTGCGGATGCCAAACTGCGCCGACAACTCCTGCGCACGCTCGGTATCGACCTTCAGCAGCCGCACACGCGGCTCGAGCCGGGTCGCCGCCTGCAGGTAGGCCGGCGCCATCATCTTGCACGGGCCGCACCATTCGGCCCAGAAGTCGACCAGCACCGGGATGTCGTTGCGGCCGATGTGCTTGTTGAAGCGCGCCGGATCGACGTCGAGCGGCCGGCCATTGAAGAGCGGGGCGGCGCACTTGCCGCAGACGGGCTGGTCAGCAAGGCGGGCCTGGTTCAGGCGGTTGACGGCGTCGCAGGCGGGGCAGACGATGTGGAGCGAGTCGGTCATGGAAAATCCCTTCGAGGTAAACGGTATCGATATTGTAAGACGGGCGCACTATGCGCGTGGCGCGCGCTTCGCTCGCCCAAAAGCTCAACCATGCGCCCCGGCGCACAGCGCAGGCGTACAATCGGAGAACTTTACTTGCAATACAGTCAATGAAAAAACAGAGCAATGCCGCCGCCCCGCTGATCGGTTGCGCCGGCTGGAACATTCCCAAGGAAGCGGCCGCCGCCTTCCCGGAAGCGGGCAGCCACCTTGAGCGCTATGCCGCCGTGTTTCCGGTGGTGGAGATCAACTCGTCCTTTTACAAGCCGCACCGGCCGCAGACCTATGCGCGCTGGGCCGAGAGCGTGCCCGAAGGTTTCCGCTTTTCGGTGAAGGTGCCGCGTGCGATCACGCATGACGCGGCGATGCGCGACATCGACGATTTATTGAAGCGCTTCGCCGGCGAGGTCGGCGAACTGAAGGAAAAGCTGGGCTGCCTGCTGGTGCAGTATCCGCCCAAGCTCGGCTTTCACGACGAGACCGCGCGCGAATTCTTCATGAAGCTCGAAGACACCTTCGGCTGCATGGTCGCCTGCGAAGGGCGCCATCCGAGCTGGTTCAGCGACATCGCCACCGAGGTATTGCGTGAACGGAAAGTCACGCGCGTGATCGCCGACCCGGCCGCCGGCCAGCCGGGGCCGCACGTGCCGACGACAGACGACATCTACCTGCGCCTGCACGGCGCGCCGCGCATCTATTACTCGTCCTATACGCAGGACTACCTCGATGCGCTGGTGCGCGACCTGGGCGTACACAGCGCCGCCGGGCGCCAGGTCTGGTGCATCTTCGATAACACGGCGGCCGGCGAAGCGGTGCCGAATGCGCTCGAGGTGTTGCATGCCTGCGGCGGCGTGACCGTATAAGTCGTCCCCGATGGTCACGGCCACCTTCCGCTTTTACGACGAATTGAACAGCTTCCTGCCGCGCGAACGGCGCGAGCAGGCCTTCGCGACGGATTGCGCACGTGCCGCCACGACCAAGCACATGATCGAGGCGCTGGGCGTGCCGCATACCGAGGTCGGGCGCCTGCTGGTGAATGGCGAAGCGGGCAGTTTCGAGCGCTTGCTGGAAGAGGGCGACACGGTCGCGGCCCATCCGCAGCGCGCCGACACCCTGGGCCCGCGCTGTTTTGTCGCCGACGCCCATCTCGGCGCCCTGGCGCGGCTGCTGCGCATGGCCGGCTTCGATACGCTCTACGACAACGGTTACCGCAACGAAGAAATCGTCGAGATCGCCGGCCGCGAGGGCCGCACCGTCCTCACGCGCGACCGCGAACTGCTCAAGCGGCGCGAGGTCGACCACGGCTGCTACCTGCACACGATCGCGCCGCAGGCGCAGTTGCGCGAACTGTCGGCGCGGCTCGCGCTGGCGCCGCTGGCGCGCCCATTCACGCGCTGCCTGCATTGCAACCTGCCGCTGCGGCCGGTCGCCAAGGCCGAGGTGTTCGAGCGCCTGCCGGAATCCGTGCGTCTGATCCACGACGAGTTCACTACCTGCGACGCCTGCGCGCGCGTGTTCTGGAAAGGGTCGCACCACACGCGGATGCTGGCGATGCTGGACGGCGCGATTGGGCTAGAATCGTCGCTAACTCCTTCTGCGAGCGAGAACGCGTGAACGCTTCCTTGCCCCTGCTGTCGTTTCCCGTCCGTGCCGAGTGTCCGCCCGGCGCCTGCGTCTGCGGGCGCGAGCGCCTGATCCTCGATCCGGACGGCGACGTGCGCCCGCTGGCGATCGACAGCAAGCAGGAGCAGCGGCTCATCGAACGCATCGAACGGATCGACAGCTACGCCGACCTGCGCCACGTGCAGGAACTGATCCGCAAGAACATCGGCGCCGAGCTGCGCATCGAACCCGGACCGAAGGAAGTGCGCACGCTGCGCGGCATCATCATCGTGCTCGAGGAAAAGCCGGGCCTGTGCAAGAAGGTGCGCCAGTCGGTGCCGGCGGCAGTGCGCAAACGGCTGCAGGAAAAGCCGGAAATCGCATACGCGATTCTCGATGCCGGCAACCTGTTCGGCGTTTAGTAGGTGGGCACTCGTACCCACGCGGTGCGGCGTATGCTGGTCGAAAATGCATTTCGATTGATAATCCTGTAGCCCGCGCAGGCACAAGTGCCTTTCGCGGCCCGGCCCACCCTACAGATCCTGGGCCCGGCGGCGTAGCCGCAGCATCACTGCCAACGCAATCGCCGCCAGCCATGGGGTCGCCGGCTCGGGCACGTCGGCCGGCGGCGGCAGGTCCAGCGGTGGATTGGGCGGCGGCACTGGCTGGATCGGGTCCGGTTGCGGGACCAGATCGGGCGGCACGTCCACCCAGCCCGACAGCGGCGGCGGCGACGCAAACGTGATCACCGGCGTCTCCGGCGTCTCCGGCGTCTCGGTGAATTGCGGCGGCACGCCCGGCCAGCCGAACGAGGGCCGGGGCATGCCCGGCGGACGCTCGAAGGCGAGCGGCGGCCTGCTGCGATCCGGGGTGTGCGGGACGGGATTGTCGCTGTCCGGCCACACCGGCCGGAACGACTGCCCCGGCAGGTCGACTTCCGGCGCGGGCGCGTCGACGAAGGCAATCTCGCCTTCGGTGTCGATGCCATGGTCGTCGACCACTTCCTCGAGCGATTCCGGGGTCGGGCCATGCGGCTCGACCGGAAAGCGCGGCACGTCCGAGATGCGGTTGGCGCAGCGGGCGCGCATCTCGTTGCGGCCATCGGTGAGCAGGGTTTCGCCCGCTTTCAGCGTGGTCTTCTTTGCCGTCCAGTACACCGTGTCGCCCTTGCGGTAAGACACGTGGACGGCGCGCGGCTGCGTCACCGTGACCGCACGCGCGTGCTGCACGTCGAAGCCGGCATAGTGGGCCGCAACGACGCGGTCGCCGCGCACGGCATCCGCCAGTTCGGCGCCGTTCGCCGCGCCGCCGGGCACGATCGAATAGCGGTACACGCGCCGCGCCGATGGGCTGTCCGAACGCGTGGCCGCGGCATTATTCTGCAGCGCCTGCGCGAGTGCCGCCGGGGCTACCGGTGCGCGCTCCGGGACCACCGCGAACGCCAGCGCGCATGCCGCGAGGACGGCGAATGCGCCGCCCGCCAGCCGTCGGCGCAGACGTTTGCGTTGCTCGATGCGAAGGGCAGATGGGTAAGAACGGTCCATGTGCAATGGGGTGTAGGAACGGTCCTACAGGGTAAGGCACAGGAAACAGTTAATCCATCACCAATCGTTAAATTCGGCATTTCTTGTCGTTTCGTTACGCAAATTCGTGGGCAAAACGCGACGAAAATGCGTTAAATTGACGATGGGAAATGTAAAATGATGACAGGAAAGTTGACGCAAGGCACCAAGTTGTGGCTAGCCGCATGCGTATGCCGCTTACATTTTCATCAGGTATTTCAGCACGAAACCGGCGATCAGCAGCCCCGCCATTGCCAGCGACAGCGCGCCGTGCAAGGCATCCGAGCCGACCGACACCTCGCGCGTCATCTCGGCCTTGCTGATCCTGGCCACGCGCGTCAGCACGACCGGGCGCAGCAAGCCCTGGATGCCGAGCGTGATCAGGCCGAGGCCGATCAGCGTCTCGCCGACCAGGCCCTGTGTCAGTCCGCTCCAGACGCCCGCACTGCCGAGGATGACGCCAAACAGGAACCAGAAAAGCCGGGAGCCGGGGTAGCGCGAGAATTTGGAAGTGTCCATGAGATAAGCTGCGGTGAAAGACGCATTATAGCTGCGCAGCGGCAGCGCTTCGCGGTTTCAGGATGACCAGCGCCAGTGACGCCACCACCAGCACGATACCGGCCCACTGCCATGGCGTAACGGCCTCGTCCAGCCCCAGCATCCCGGCCGCGATGCCCACCGGCGGCACCGCGAGCGAAAACGGCGCGACCCGGTTGGCCGGATGGCGTTTCAACAGGCCGGTCCACATCGCATAGCCGAGGATGGTGGCGAACCAGCCGAGATAGGCCATCGATGTCCAGGCGGTGCCCGAGACCGCGCGCCAGTCCCAGCGGGTCGACGGCGGATCGAAGGCGAGCGAGAGCAGCACGAAGGGCAGGATCGGCACCATGCTGCTCCAGACCATGAAGGGCAACACGTCGAACTGCGGGGTGCCGCGCTGGGCGATGCGCACGACGATGTTCGAGGCGGCCCACATCGCGGCCGACGCCACGCTCAGCAGGAATCCCGTGAGCGTGACCGCCGAGCCGCGGCCGAGCGCATCGACGCACAGGCAGGCCAGGCCGAGGGCGGCGATGCCCATGGCGGCCTGCAGCCGGCCACCAACCGGTTCCTTCAGGAGGAACCACGCGAACAGCGCCGTGAAAAACACCTGCATCTGCAGCATCACCGGCGCCAGCGAGGCGGACATGCCCGCGCGCAGTGCCAGGAACAGCAGGCCGAACTGGCCGACGCCCTGGAACAGGCCGTACAGGATGACCCAGCGTGGCGCCAATTTCGGCGGGCGCACGAAGAGGACCAGCGGCAGCAGCGCGAACAGGTAGCGCCCGGCGCCGAGCTGGAAGGGCGTCACTTCGCGCAGGCCCAGCTTCATGGCCACGAAGTTGGTGCCCCAGACGACGACCACGCACAGCGCCGCCGCGTAGTCGCGCCCCTGCAAGGCACCCGATTCGCTCATCTCAGTGCGCGTGCCCGCCACCCAGGTAAGCCGCCACGACCTTCGGATCGTTCTTCAAACTATCGGCCGCGCCATGCACCGAGATCCGGCCATTTTCCAGCACGTAGCCGTAATCGGCCACGTTCAGGGCGGCAGCCGCGAACTGCTCGACCAGCAGCATGGTCACGCCTTCGCTTTTCAAACGGGTGATGATGCGGAACACCTCTTCGACCAGGATCGGCGCCAGGCCCATCGACGGTTCGTCGAGCAGCACCACGTCCGGGTTGAGCATCACCGCGCGTGCCATCGCCAGCATCTGCTGCTCGCCGCCGGAGAGCGTGCCCGCCAGCTGGTTGCGCCGTTCCTTCAGGCGCGGGAACAGGTCCATCGCCTTGTCGAGGTCGCGCTGGACGTCGCCTTTCGGCCGGGCGCGCGTAAAGCGCGGAAAGGCGCCGAGCAGCAAATTGTCGGTCACACTCATGGTGGCGAACACGCGCCGCCCTTCCGGCGAGTGGGCGAGACCGGCGCGCGCGATGCGGTGCGAGTCGAGGCCGGTGATGTCCTTGTCGCCGAGCGTGATGCTGCCGGCCTTCGGCTTGATCATGCCCGAGATGGCGCGCATGGTGGTGGTCTTGCCGGCGCCGTTGGAACCGATCAGGGTGACCAGCTTGCCTTGCGGGACCTCGAGCGAGATGCCGTGCAAGACCTGCACCTTGCCATAGGCCGCTTCCAGGTTCTGGATCTTTAACATGGTCTCTCCTTAATGTGCGGCTGCGGTCGATGTGGGCGCTTCGCTGGCGCCGCCCAGGTAGGCTTCGATCACTTTCGGGTCGGCCTGCACGGCGGCGGGCAGCCCCTCGGCGATCTTCTGGCCGAAGTCGAGCACGGTGACCGTGTCCGAGATCGACATCACAACGTCCATGTGGTGTTCGATCAGGATGATGGTGATGCCGTGGTCGCGGATCTTGCGGATGATCGCCATCAGTTCGCGGATGTCGGGCGCGGTCAGGCCGGCGGCCGGTTCGTCGAGCAGCAGCAGTTGCGGGTTCAGGCCGAGCGCGCGGCCGATTTCCAGCAGGCGCTGCTTGCCGTAGGGAAGGTTGCGCGCTTCCTCGTCGGCCAGGTCGGACAACCCCACGAATTCCAGGATCGCCGCCGCGCGCCTTCTTGCCGCCGCTTCCTCGCGGCGCTGGCGCGGCGACGCCACCATGGCGTCGAACACGGTCGAACGGAAGGTATGGTGCAGGCCGACCAGCACGTTTTCGGTGGCGGTCATCTCGCCGAACAGTTGTACGTTCTGGAAGGTGCGCGCAATGCCGCCCAGCGCGATCTGCGACGGCGTGCGTCCGCTGATCGGCTGGCCGGCGAAGACGACGCCGCCCGCGGTCGGCTTGTAGATGCCGGTCAGGACGTTCATCATCGTGCTCTTGCCCGAGCCGTTCGGCCCGATCAGGCCATGCACCGACCCGCGCGCCACGTGCAGGTCGACCTGGTTCAGGGCTTTCAGGCCGCCGAACTGCATCAGGATCTGCTCGGCGCGCAGCAGGTCGCCGCCTGCCGTGCCCTTGGCCACGCCTTCGAAGGCATCGGTGGCGGCGTCGCGGCCGACCGCGCGCACGTGTTCCTTGCGCCGGCCCAGCAGCTGGCGGAAGAAGCCGACGATCCCGTCCTGCAGGTAGTAGACGACGAACAGCGTCATCAGGCCGAAGATGGTCAGGCGCCAGTCGACCATGTTCTCGATCCGGTACGACCAGAACGCGAGACCGATGGTGGCCACCACCGGCACCAGCACCTTGCGCGGCGTCGAGCGGCCTTTCGCCAGCGCCAGCGCCGCGCCGATCACGCCCAGCACGGCGGCGGCCACCGCGATCCGGCGGAACAGCGCGATGTCGGACAGCAGGCTGGGCAGCATGACGACGATGATCGCGCCGAGGATGACGCCGGTGCGGGTCTTGCGCCCGCCCATGATCACCGCCAGCAGGAACAGGATGGTCAGTTCGAAGTTGTAGGTGTTCGGCGAAATGTACTGCTCCGAATACGCGTACAGGCTGCCCGCCAGGCCGGCGAAACCGGCGCTGATCACGAACGCGTACACTTTATAGCGGTACACCGACACGCCCATGCAGTCGGACGCGATCGGGCTGTCGCGCAGCGCCTCGAAGGCGCGCCCGATGTTCGATTTCAGCAGCCGGTGCACCACCACCAGCGACAGCACCATGAACACGGCGACCATGTAGTAGTACTCGGTCTCGGTCAGTTCCTTGCCCAGCAGGTGCGGCTTCGGTACCGTGATGCCCATCGGCCCTTCGGTGAGGAAGGTCATCTCGTTGATCAGGATTTGCACGATGGTGCCGAAGGCGAGCGTGACCATGGCCAGGTAGGGGCCGGTCACGCGCAGCGCCGGCAGCGCCAGCACCGCGCCGAACAGGGCGGCGATGCCGATACTGGCGGGTATCGCCAGGAACCAGGGCGCGCCCAGCTTCATCACCAGCACGCCGGTGACGTAGGAGCCGACGCCGAACAGGCCGGCGTGGCCGAGCGAGACCTGGCCGGTGTAGCCGACCACGATGTCGAGGCCAAACAGCAGGATCGCGTAGATCAGGATGGTTTCGGCCAGGTGGATGTAATACGGGTTGGTGAACACGTGCGGGAACGCGGCCAGCACGACCAGGCCCAGTACGCTGGCGATCAGGAGCGGTTTCGATTTGGTCATGGGTCAGACTTTCTTGATCGCGGCTTTGCCGAACAGGCCTGACGGCTTGATGGCGAGAACCAGCAGCAGCAGGATCAGGCCCGGCACTTCCTTGTAGCCGGTCGAGATGTAGTAACCGGTGGCGACTTCGGCGATACCCAGGATCAGGCCGCCGACGATCGCGCCCAGGCCGCTGGTCAGTCCGCCGATGATGGCCACCGCAAAGGCTTTCAGGCCGAGCGAGGCGCCCATGGTGGCGCTGGTAAGCGTCAGCGGCGCGATCAGGGCGCCGGCAAAGGCCGCCGTGGCCGAGGACAGCGCGTACGAGAAGGTGATCACGCGGCCCGTGTTAATGCCCATCAGGCCGGCCGCGTCGCGGTCGTTCGAGGTGGCCACCACCGCCTTGCCGTAGATCGACTTGCGGTTGAAGATCTCGACCGCCAGCATGATGGCGAGCGCGCCGATGATGACCGCTACCTGCATCGGCTGCACGTTGGCGCCCATGAACTGGAACGGGGTCGAGGACAGCGGCGAGGGGAAGGGCAGCACGTCCTTGCCCCAGATGTTCTCGGCCACGTTCTTGAAGATGATCGCCAGCGCGATGGTCGACATGATCCAGCCGAATTCGGACTTGATCCTGATGGCCGGGCGCACGCCGATCCATTCGACGAACATGCCCTGCAGCGCGCCGAACATGATCACCAGCGGGATCATGATCCAGTAGCTCATGTAGGGGCCGCCGTGGATGCCGCCGACGAACGACAGGCCGACCAGGGCGCCCAGCATGAGCGCTTCGCCCTGGCCGAAATTGAGGGTGCCGGAAGTGGCGAAGGTAAGTTGATAGCCGAACGCGACGACGGCATAGATCATGCCGAGCGCGATTCCGCTGAAGACGAGCTGCAGAAGGATATCCATAGTTTCACCTTGAGGACGTGCGCAGGTCCGGGATGATCCCGGCGCATCCGGTCAACAAGAAAATGGCCAGCCCGGATCAACCCGACTGGCCACGAACAGCGTGCTGTCGCGCTGCCTTACTTGGCGTGGACCACGCGGCCGCCGCGCACTTCGCCGAACACGGTGTTGTTGAAGTTGATCGCTTCGTGGTCGGTCTTGGTGTACGGCTTGTCGTAGGTGGTGACGACGCCTTCGACCTTGGTATTCAGGTTTTCCAGCGCGGCGACGATCTTCGGTCCTTCGGTGGAATTGGCCTGCTTCATGGCCGCGGCCAGCAGGTAGATCGAATCGTAGCCCTGGGCGGCGGAGACGGCCGACGGCATGCGTCCGCCCGGCGGGTTGTAGGCTTTTACGTAGGCGTCGATGAAGGCCTTGCGCTTGGGCGTGTTCGGCTCCTGGATAAAGGTTTGCGGCATGCGCGTGCCTTCGCCGTTCTTGCCGGCGTTGTCGACGAAGTTCGCCATCGACAGCGTCCAGCTGCCGATCATCGGCACTTTCCAGCCCAGCTTTTCCATGCCGTTGGCGATCTGCGCCAGCTCGGGGCCGATGCCGTAGGTGAGCACCGCTTCGGCGCCGGCCTGCTTGGCTTTCAAGAGCTGCGAGGTCATGTCGACGTCTTGCAGGTTGTATTTTTCGATGGCGACCGGCTTGATGCCTTTTTTCTCGAGCGCCTTTTCCAGGTCGGCGCGCCCGAGCTGGCCGTAGTTGGTCGAGTCGGCCAGGATCGCGACCTTCTTGAAGCCGCGGCGGGTGATGGCTTCCTCGACGATCATCTGCGACTGGATCTGGTCGCTGGCCGAATTGCGGAACACGAAGTTCACCGGCTGGGTGGCGAATTGCTGGGTGATGATCGAACCGGTGGCGACGTTGTTCATCACCGGGATCTGCGCCTGCTGGTAGAAGCGCTGCGAGGCCTGGGCGACGCCGGTGTTGATGTAGCCGACGGTGGCGACGACGCGTTCCTTGTTGATCAGCTCCTGGGCGATCTGCACGCCGCGTTCGTTCTTCGCTTCGTCGTCGCGCTCGATCAGCTGGATCTTGCGCCCGAGGACGCCGCCGGCGGCATTGATCTCGTTCACGGCCAGCTTGACGCCGTCACGCATCGACACGCCCATCGGCGCCGAGCCGCCGGTGAAGGGGCCGGACACGCCGATCTTGATCGGCTCCTGCGCCATGCCGGACATCGAAAAACCCAGTGCTACTCCTGCAACCAATGCCTTCAACTTGAAATTCATTGCCGTCTCCGTAGTATGTTTTTTGGTCGTGCCGGGACCAGAACCAGGTCATTCAGGTACCATCGACCAACTCATTGTAGGTTAGCAATTGACCAACAGCAAACGATTGCTATGACGCATTGCACAATGCTGCAAACATAAGACTACGTAAGAAACGAGTAAGAAAACCGGCGTATAAAGCCGCAAAAAAAGGCCGCACAGTCTGTGCGGCCTTCCTTTTTGGTTACAACTTTGCCGCAGCGCGGTGCTGCCGGCAACCGGCATTAACGACGACGGTAGCCGCCATGGTGCCTGCCGCCACCGCGGTGGCGATGGCCCCAGCTCTGGCCGAAACTGAAACCCAGGCCGATCGAGACCGGCGGATAATAGTAGGGCTCGTACACCGGGGCGCCGTAGACCGGGACGCCATACACGGGCGTACCGTAGGCGGGCGCGCCGTACACCGGACGGCCGGCGATGACGGGCGCCGGGTTGGTGACGACGGTCGAGCTGGTGACGACGCCGGCATCGCCCGCGCGCTCACCGGTACCGAGCGGCACCGGCGTGACGGAGACGACTTGCCAGCCGTTCGGATCGGCCTGCTGGACGGCGGCACGGGTGCCGTAGTTGGCCGGGCCCGGACCCGGGGTGGCACAGCCGGCCAGGGCGGCCAGCGAAGCAAAGGCAAGAATGAGTTTTTTCATGACGGTCCTCCTGATAACGCCATGATAGTGTCGGAGCGTCCATTTTGGCGCGGAATTACTGTTTGTTACACCTGCGTTCGTTTCGATACGAGGCATGACGCTAGCTCAGCCGCTCGGCGCTGAAGTTGGCGCCCGCGATGAAGGGCGCCAGCGGCATCGCATTCGCAATCGCCTGGTAGCCGGCGTCGCTCGGGTGCAGGTGGTCGCCGCTGTCGTAGGCGGGCAGGACGCGCCCCGGCCGCGCCGGGTCGCGCAGGGCCGCCTCGACGTCGAGCAGGGCATCAAATTCGCCGCTCGCGCGCATCCAGTCGTTGACGGCGCGGCGCACTCGTTCGCGCGCGGCCGTGTAATACACGAAGCCTTCGAAGGGCGGCAGGGTGGCGCCGATGATGGTGATGTCGCGCGCGCCGGCGCGCGAGATCAGCTGGCGGTAGCCGGCGATCAGGTCGCCCGCCGGGATCGGGTTCGAGCCGGAGCTGTAGCAGATGTCGTTGATGCCGATGAACGCCACCAGGAAGCGCGCGCCGCTGGTGGCGAGCACGTCGCGGTCAAAGCGTTCGAGCGCGGCATAGCCGGCCAGCAGCGCGTTGGGATAGTCGGTGAGCAGGGAATTGCCGCTGATCCCGCGGTTGACGATGCCGATGCGCCCCGCCGCGCCCAGCGACGATTGCAGGCGCCGCGCCAGGTAATCGGGCCAGCGCCGGTTGGCGTTCGTGGTGCTGCCCTGGCCGTCGGTGATCGAGTCGCCCAGGGCCACCAGGCAGGGCGCGGCGACGTTGACGTCGACCGCCGTCAGGAAGGGCCAGGACGAGAGCGTGCGCGACACCGGCATCGATACCGTGGAGGTGTAGTCGCCGCCAGTCGAGACGTAGCTGCTCTGCAGCGCCGCGTTGTGCAGCGTGGTGCCCTGCGCGCTGCCGGACAGGTACAGGCTGATGGCGAGGTCTGCCTGCGCCGGCACGACCAGGTCGAGCGCATCGGAAATGGCCGGCGCCCGCGCCGGAATCGTGACCGAACTCGCGCCGCCGAAGCGCAGCTCGCGCAGGGTGCCCTGGTTCACCGCCGCGCCGCTCGTGCGCAGGGCGATGCTGGCGCGGCCGATGCGCAAGGGCGCCGATCCCATTTCATTCGACACGCGGATACGCACCCGGTTGCCGCCGATGCTGGCGCGCACGACCAGGCGCAGGGTCTGGTTCGAATAGGTCACGATGCTGCCTGCCGGCGGCGGCCCGGCCGGCGCCGCGCCCCAGGTGCCGCACCAGCGCACGCCGCTGCCGCTCTGGGCGTGCGCCGGCAAGGCCGGCACGGCAAGCGAAGCCGCCAGCAGGGGGCCGCTTGCCAGGAAGGCGCGCCGGCGTGCGCCGGTGGCAGGGGACGCGGGGGGTGAAACCTTGTTCATGGTATTGCTCCGACAGGCAAGTTGGCGAAACCGGGAGCGCCATGCAGGTGGAATGGCGCAGGGACCAATCTAGCGCCGGGGAGGTCGGCGGTTCAAGGGATGCACGGCACAGGATTTGCGCTAGCGCAGAAATGGATGAGAATCAGACGAGAAGCGCCTTGGGGTTTAGCAATTGTTTGTTTGGTTCAATGCTTTGGAGCAGGCGTAATGCCGCTGTTGTAGGCGGGCATGCCCGCCCTACGTTACGCCGCGGTCCCATGAGCTTGCTACCGGCGGTGGTGCAGTGTAGGGCGGGCATGCCCGCCGAAACCGAAGCGCAGTGTTGGCGCCCGACCTTAAGCCAGCACCGCCAGCACCCCATCCAACCCACTGAAATTGAGGGCCACGTCCGCCTGCGCGCGCACCACCGGCTTGGCCCGAAACGCCACCGACAGCCCGCTCACCGACATCATCCTGAGGTCGTTGGCGCCATCGCCCATCACGATCGCGCGCGAGGTCGGCACGCCCAGTTCGGCGCACACGCGTTGCACGGTGCGCATCTTTTCCTCGGCGTCGACGATGCCGCCCACCACGCGCCCGGTCAGGCGGCCATCCTCGACCTCGAGCAGGTTGGCATGCGCGTAGTCCAGGCCCAGGCGCGTCTTGAGGCGGTCGGTGAAGAAGGTAAAACCACCCGACACCAGCAGCGTCCTGAGGCCGGCCGCCTGTATCGCGGCCAGCATGGTTTCGGCCCCCGACGACAGGCGCAAGCGCTCTTCGTATACGCGTTCGAGCGCCGCCGCTTCCAGCCCGGCCAGCAGGGCCACGCGCCGTGTCAGGCTGGCGGCGAAATCGAGTTCGCCGCGCATCGCCGCTTCCGTGATTTCCGAGACTTGCGCTTTCAGGCCCTGCATGTCGGCGATCTCGTCGATGCATTCGATCGTGATCAGGGTCGAGTCCATGTCCATCGCCACCAGCGCAAAGTCCGCAAGGGTGCGCCCGGCTTCGATGAAGGTCGCGTCGACCTGCGCCGCCAGCGCTGCCGCCTGCACGGCCGCGACCACGCTCGGGGTGCAGGTCACGTCTTCGCAGCGCAAGGCCGTCGCCGACAGTGCCGTCACCCGCATCGGGGCGCAGAGCGCGGCAACAGCATGTAAATCGTCCGCCGCCGCCTGCGGGCCTTGCAATACCAGGTTCTTCGCCATTGTTTTCTTATGCCAGCAGTTGTTTGATCGTTTGCTTCACCTGCAGCACGCGCGCCGCCAGATCGGGCATGGCGGCGGTGATGCGCAGCTTGTCCTGGCCGGCCAGCTTGATGTGGCGGTTCTTCTGGATCAGCGTGATGATGCGGACCGGGTCGATCGGCGGCTGTTCCATGAATTGAAGACTTGCCGCTTCGCTGTGCGCATCGATCTTGACGATACCGACGGTTTTCGCCGCGATGCGCAGGCGGTGCGTTTCGATCAGCGCCTTCACCTGCTCGGGGAGTTTACCGAAGCGGTCGATCAACTCTTCCTGCATGTCGTCGATCTTGCCCTGGCTTTCGCAGTTGGCCAGGCGCTTGTAGATCGACAGGCGCTCGTGCACGTCGCCGCAGAAGTCGGCCGGCAGCAGGGCCGGCACGTGCAGGTTGATCTCGGTGGTGGCCGACAGGGGGGCCGTCAAATCCGGCTCCTTGCCCGCTTTCAGCGAACGCACGGCTTCGTTGAGCATGTCCGAATACAGCTGGAAGCCGATTTCCAGCATCTCGCCCGACTGGTTCTCGCCCAGCACCTCGCCGGCGCCGCGGATTTCGAGGTCGTGCATGGCCAGATAAAAGCCGCTGCCCAGTTCTTCCATCGCCTGGATCGCATCGAGCCGGCGCTGCGCCTGCTTGGTCAGGTTCTGCACGTCGTTCACCAGTAAATACGCATAGGCCTGGTGGTGCGAGCGGCCGACCCGGCCGCGCAGCTGGTGCAGCTGGGCCAGGCCGAATTTATCCGCGCGGTGCATGATGATCGTGTTCGCGGTCGGCACGTCGATGCCGGTCTCGATGATGGTCGTGCACAGCAGGATGTTGAAGCGCTGCGCCACGAAATCGCGCATCACCTTTTCCAGGTCGCGCTCGTGCATCTGGCCGTGCGCCACCGCGATGCGCGCTTCCGGGAGCAGTTCGCGCAGCATCGAGTAGCGGTTCTCGATGGTCTCGACTTCGTTGTGCAGGAAGTAGATCTGGCCGCCGCGCTTCAGTTCGCGCAGGCAGGCCTCCCTGATGACGGAGCCGTCTTCGCTGCGCACGAACGTCTTGATCGCCAGGCGTTTTTGCGGCGCGGTGGCGATGATCGAAAAATCGCGCAAGCCTTCCAGCGCCATGCCCAGCGTGCGCGGGATCGGCGTCGCCGTCAGCGTCAGCACGTCGACTTCCGCGCGCAGGGCTTTCAGCGCTTCCTTCTGGCGCACGCCGAAACGGTGTTCCTCGTCGATGATCACCAGCCCCAGGCGCGTGAACTTCACGTCCGGCGACAAGAGTTTATGGGTGCCGATCACGATGTCGAGCGTGCCGTCGGCCATGCCCTTGATCGCGTTGTTGATTTCCTTGCCGGTCCGGAAGCGCGAGAGTTCGGCGATCTTCACCGGCCAGTCGGCGAAGCGGTCGGCGAAGGTCTGCGCATGCTGCTCGGCCAGCAGCGTGGTCGGCGCCAGGATCGCGACCTGCTTGCCGCCCATGACGGCGATGAAGGCCGCGCGCAAGGCGACCTCGGTCTTGCCGAAGCCGACGTCGCCGCAGACCAGCCGGTCCATCGGCCGGCCCGAGGTCATGTCCTTGATGACGTTGGAGATCGCCTCGGCCTGGTCCGGCGTCTCGTCGAAGCCGAAACTCTGGGCGAAGTTCTCGTAGTCGATGCTCGAGTATTCGAAGGAGTGGCCGGTGCGGGCGGCACGGCGCGCATAGAGATTAAGGAGTTCGGCCGCGGTGTCACGCACCTGTTCGGCCGCCTTGCGCTTGGCCTTGTCCCACTGGCCGGAACCGAGCGAATGCAGCGGCGCGTCTTCGGGCGAGGTGCCGGAGTAGCGCGAAATGACGTGCAACTGCGACACGGGGACGTAGAGTTTCGTGTCCTTGGCGTATTCGAGGTGCAGGAACTCGGTTTCGCCTTCGCCCAGGTCCATCGAGATCAGGCCCATGTAGCGGCCGATGCCGTGGTTGATGTGCACCACCGGGTCGCCGATCTTGAGCTCCGACAGGTCGCGCACCATCGATTCGACCTGGCTGGTCGCTTCCTGCTTCTTCTTGCCGGCGCGCCGGCCCGAACCGGCATACAGCTCGGTCTCGGTGACGAAGGCGATGCAGCCGCTCGATTCTTCCAGCAGTTCGAAGCCCGCCTGCAGCGGCGCCACGCCCAGCGCCAGTTTGGCATCGCTGGCACGCATGCCTTCGAAGCCCTCGACCGGGGTGACGTCGAAGTGGTATTCGTTGAAGTACTGCTGCAGGGTTTCGCGGCGGCCGTTCGATTCGGCGCAGATCATCACGCGGCAGCCTGTGCGCGCGATAAAGGCACGCAAATTCGCGAGCGGGTCTTCCAGGCGGCGATTCACCGCGATGTCGGGGATCGGCGCCGACAGCTCCGATGCCGGTGCGTTGGGCTCATTGCCTGTCGGGCGTGCGATGTTCCAGCGTCCGTGCGGCTTCGCAAGGGTGAAGAACTGTTCGTTTGATAAGAACAGTTCGCGCGGCTCGAGCAGCGGCCGTTCGCGGTCGCTCTTCAGGAAGCGGTAGCGCGATTCGGTGTCCGTCCAGAAGCGCGCGATCGCCGCGTCGATGTCGCCCACCAGGGCCAGCGGGCTGTCTTCCGGCAGGTAGTCGAACAGCGTTGCCGTCTCCTCGAAGAACAGCGGCAGGTAGTATTCGATGCCGGCCGAGGCGATGCCGCTGCCGATGTCCTTGTACACCGGCGAGCGCGACGGATCGCCTTCGAATCTTTCGCGCCAGCGGCTGCGGAAGGCCGTGCGCGCCGCTTCGTCCATCGGGAATTCGCGGCCCGGCAGCAGGCGCACTTCGCGCACCGGATACAGCGAGCGCTGGGTGTCGGCGTCAAACGTGCGGATGGTTTCGATCTCGTCGCCGAACAGGTCCAAGCGGTAGGGCAGGGCCGAACCCATCGGGAACAGGTCGATCAGGCCGCCGCGCACCGAGTATTCGCCGGGCGACATCACCTGCGACACGTGCGAGTAGCCGGCCAGGGTCAGCTGGGCTTTCAGTTTCGCTTCGTCGAGCTTTTCGTTCTGGCGGAAGAAGAAGGTGTAGGCGGCCAGGAAGGAGGGCGGGGCCAGGCGCACCAGGGCGGTGGTGGCCGGCACCACCAGCACGTCGCACTGGCCGTTGCAGATTTCGTGCAGCGTCGCCAGGCGTTCGGACACCAGGTCCTGGTGCGGCGAAAAGGCGTCGTAGGGCAGCGTTTCCCAGTCCGGCAGCAGGTGGCAGGACAGTTTGCCGTCGGCGAACCAGGCAATCTCGTCGAGCAGGCGCTGGCCGTCGCTGGCATTGGCGACGATGACGGTCAGGATCCGTTTTTCAGCTTTGAAGGCGAGGCCGGCGACGGCCAGCGCATAGGCATCGGACGAACCGGCCAGGGCGGGCAGGACGAAACGTTGTCCGGGTTTCGGGAGGTGCTTGTTAAGGTCGAAAGGCATGCAGACGTGCGCTTTGTGGATCTGGCCGATGGGTCCTCGATTATAGACGAAGCCACCACGCCATGCCCCGCACGCGACGCCGGTCCTATCGCCGCTTGCCGGCCGCCACCAGCACGCCGCCGAGAATGATGCCGAAGCCGGCCGCATGGTACAGGCGCGGCGCTTCGCCCAGCAGCGGCCAGGCGGCCAGCGTGGCGAACAGCGGGATCAGGTAGACCGAGAGACTGGCGCGCGCCGGACCGGCGATCGCCACCAGGCGGTCGAAGCAGAAATAGGCGCCCAGGCTCGGCACGACGGCGAGGAACGCCAGCGCCATGTACAGGCGCGGATCGCTGAAATTGGCGACGTTGCCGAGCGAGGCTTCGAGCACCGCGAACGGCGCCAGCACGAGCGCGCCGCCGCCGATCAGGGCAGCCAGCTTGACCGTGTTGGGCAGCTTGGGCAGCGGCAGGCGCTTGCCCAGCACCGTGTACAGCGCCCAGCCGCAAGCGGCTACCACTACCCACAGGTCGCCAGTGCCGAAGGCGAAACCGCCCAGCGTGGCGATATCGCCGCGGGTCAGCACCACCAGCACGCCGAGCATGGCGAGCAGCATGCCGCCGGCCTGGCGGCGCGCCAGCGGCGCCTTCCACACCAGGGTTTCGAGCAGCATCACCAGCGCCGGGCAGGCGGCAAAGATGATGGCGATGTTGGCCGCGCTGGTCTGGCGCGCGCCGATGTACTGCGGACCGACGGCCATGCCCATGCCCAGGCCCGCCAGCAGGATCAGGCGCGGGAAGTTGGCCATGATGACGTGGCGCAGCGCCCACAGGCGCGGGCCGGCGATCGGCAGCAGGATCGCAAAGGCCAGCGCCCAGCGGCCAAAGGCGAGGAACAGCGGCGGTAAGCCGGCGCTCTCGGCCCAGCGCGCGACCAGCAGGTTGGCGGCGAACAGGGCCGGGGTGACGAACATGAGCGGCAACTCCGCGTTGGCGGAACCAATAGCTAAATTTCCTGCTCCTGCACGCGAGACTGCTTCTGACACGAAAACTCCGAAATTCGAATGCTGCAATGCGGGTTCGGCGGCGGCCCCAATGTGCGGATCCGGCCGATCTCCCTATTGGAATGGCGAGCCGAAATTTTACTGCAGCGCACAAAAAATATTCTTTCGTATGCAGGGTGGATTGGCGGAATCTTCGGATGGTTCTTCTATGAATCGTATAAAATATAGAAGAAGTATCTATTTTAACTTGTATAGCCAGGAGGGCGGCGCATGAAAGAGGGTGTACTCGACGAGATCGACAGGAATATCCTGCGCACGCTCAGCCGCGACGGGCGTATCAGCAACCAGAAGCTGGCCGAGACGGTGAACTTGTCGCCCACGCCCTGCTGGCACCGCGTGCGCGCACTGGAAGAGGCTGGCCACATCAGTGGCTATGCCGCCGTGCTCGACCAGCGCGCGCTCGGCGTGCCGGATACGGTGATCATCGAAGTGACGGTCGACCGCCATGACGACGAAATCCTGCAGGCGTTCTCGGACGCGCTCGCCGACCTGCCGGAGGTGATGGAGGCGTATTTGCTCTCGGGCGAATACGATTACCTGATCAAGGTGGCGGTGGCGGGCACCGAGGGCTACGAGCGCTTCCTGCGCCAGAAGCTGTACAAACTGCCGGGCGTGAAGCACACGCGCTCGACGTTTACCTTGCGCTGCCTGAAACGGACGGTGTCGGTGATGCCGTAGGGCGGGCATGCCCGCCGATGTCAATGCGAACCGGTGGGCATGCCTTTCGTGGCCCGGCCCACCCTACAAGCGTGCAGCATCGATGCTTGCGACGCGCGCTACTTCGCCTTTTTGCGCAGCGCGTCGAGCTCCATGCGCAGCGCACCGCGGTCGCTCTTCGCCGCCGCCAGCTGCGCCTGCAAGTCCTTGACTTCCAACGCCAGGCTGTCGCGTGCGGTGGTGGCGCCGACCAGTTCCATCTCGGCGGCCAGGCGGGCGTCGGATTGCGCGTTCGAGGCCGTCGCGCTGCGCTCGAGCTGGCCGCGCAGCTCGAGCAGCTGGGCATCCTTGCCGTCGATCGCCAACTGGTCCTTGGCCTTGCCGACCAGGGCGTCCATCGCGACCTGGCGTGCGTTGCGCAGTTCAGCCATCAGGCGTTCGATCTCTTCGCCGCGTTCGTCGACGGCGGCCTGTGCGGCGTCGCGCGCGCTCGTTGCGCTGCCGATCTCGTCCTCCAGGCGCCCGGCCTCGGCCAGCGCCGCGTCGAGGTCGTCCTGCAACTGCGCCATGGCCGCGCGCGGACCGGCGCCGGCCTGTTCTGCATGCTGCTGCGCCCACGCCGCCAGGTCGGCGGCGAGCGCGGCCGGCAGCGTGGGCGGCGCCGGCGCGGGCAGGCGTTCGTGCTCGGCGCGCCAGGCACGCAGCTGGCGTGCCAGCGCGCCCGGCGAAGCGTCGGGAAACGCTGCGCGCAGCGCGTCGAAGGTGACCGGCGTCCCGGCATCCTGCAAACCGCCAGCGGCTGCGGCAACATCGTCAAAGGAAATTTCGCGGCTTGGTGAATCCGTGGTCATGGGGCAGAAAAGAATGCGTTGTGGGTAGCCTCCATGATACGCGAGCCTCCCTGCCGCATCGGGCATGTATGGCCAGACAGGCATCGCCACAGGTGGTTGCCTGTGGCGTTATTGCATCAAAGTAAGAGTCAGATGAACAACATGGCATGACCATGCGCTACCGGGGCGGCCGCGCCCCCTTCGTGCAGACTCAGCGCCGCCCGGGAACCAGCTTCAGCACCACGCCCGTATTGCCGAGCAGCGAACCGGTGTCGTTCGCCAGCACGTACAGTTCGCCGCGCGCATCCTGGCCGAAGCCGAGCAGGGCCAGGTCGAAGGGATTGCGGTTGACGGGAACGAGCTGTTCGACGCGGTTGTACCTGCCCAGCACGAACAGCTGGCCTTGCGGCGAGGGCTGGCCCTGGCTCGAGTAGTCGCCGAACACATAGCGCCCGCGCAGCTGGCGCAGCGTCTCGCCTTCGTAGACATGGCCGCCGATGACGGCGGAGCGGGTGACTGCCCCGCCGGCACTGTCGACCCGGTCGTACTGGGCGATCGGATCGACCAGCCCCGCCGGCAGGCCCGGGCTGTCGGCATACGCGAAGCCAAAAGCGTCGGGTCCGGCGGCGTCGAACAGGAAGCTGCCTTCCTTGATGCGCCAGCCGTAATTGCCGCCGGCCGTCACCAGGTTGATCTCCTCGACCGCATTCTGGCCGACGTCGCCCACGAGCACGCGGCCGTCGCGCGCGATCGACATCCGGAACGGGTTGCGAAAGCCATAGGCGAAGATTTCGTCGGCGCCTTCCTTGCCGATGAAGGGATTGTCGGGCGGGATGCCGTACCTGCCGTTCGCGGCATTGCGTCCGAGCGGGTCGATGCGCAGGATTTTGCCGAGCACGTTGCCCGGCGCCAGGCTCTGCGCATTGCCTTCGGGCGCCTGGCCCGGGCCCTGGTCGTCGGAACTATTGCCGTCGCCGAGCGAGATGTACAGCATGTGATCGGGGCCAAATACCAGCGCGCCGCCGTTGTGGATCGGCGCCGGCTTGTCGATGCGCAGCAGTTCGCGCGCGCTTGCGAGGTCGACCGGGCTGTGGCGCCGGCCGGGGCGTTTGACGCGCCACTCGGTGACGACGCTCTGGCAGTTCGGCGCCGCGCCCGGCGGCATGGTGCTGAAGTCGGGGTTGGCGCGCACCGGCTGCGACGTGAAGGTGTAGAACAGGCCGTTGTAGGCGAAGTTCGGGTGGAAGGCGAGTCCCACCAGGCCGCGTTCGTCGAAACGTCTTTCGCCGAGACCGAGCGGCGAGACCAGCAGGGCGCTCACGTCGAGAAACAGTTCGGGCGGACGCGGAGTGCCCGTACCGAGGTGGAGGCGCCAGACCTGGCCGGGCTGGTCCGCCACGTACAGGTGGCGCCGGTCGCCCGGCGGGGCCGAGGCGGCTACCGGCGACACGAGACCGGACGCGACCGTCTCGAGGGCAACGGTGGCGCGGCTTTGCGGGATCGGGGCGGGAATCGGGTCGGGCAGCGGAACGTTCTGTTGCGCGCCTGCGCTGGAATACGCGCCCGCCGCAATGGCGGCCAGCGCGGGGACGAGCATGCGGGTAATCGTGCGCATCTTCATGATGTGCTTTCTAGGCCGGACGGCCAACAAGGGGAAAGGGAAGCGACTTTTGGTTAGGCGCGTCTGCCTCGGCGAGGTTCTGCGCCTCTCTCGTCGGAATTGATCTGTATCAGAGACCCAGCACCTGCGTCGAACATGGAAATATGCGCGTTGAAATGTGCAACGCTACAATGGCAAAAAATTTCTGGGTGTGAATATGGAAAAGATCGACTTGGCCGGATTGACGCGCCTGGCGCAGGCATCGGCGGCGCTGGACGCGCCATGCGCTTGCACGCGCGTGCCCCTGGCGGCCTGGACCGCGCTGCCGCTGACCCTGGAGCGGCGCTGGCTGGAGGAAACCGGCACCTTGATCGACGATCCGTACGAAGATGCCACGTTCGCGGAATTCCATCCCGCCGGCACGCGTTACGACAGCGCCGACGCACCCATCGCTCCGCGCTTCTACCCCTACAACCGCTGCACCGTGGCGCGCTGCACCCTGTGCGGGCGCCATTACCTGCTGTATAACGAAGCGGGCGGCTACTTCACCGAATGGCGCATCCGCGCCTTGCAGCCCGCGCTGCTGGTGGACGCCCGGCCCTGACGTCTTCGCCCCCCCAAGCGCGTTCAGGTTTCCTGTGGCAGTAAAAGATCGAAACAGGGGCGCAGGCGCGGCGTGACGATGGCGTCCACGAGCGGGTCGCCTGCTGCCAGTGCGCCGGCGTCCACCAGCAGGCGCAGTTTGGCGAGGGCGTCGGCTGTTGCCAGCACGGCGCCGGGCGCGCGCGCATCCGGCAGGCCGGCGTCGGCGATGGCGCCCGCGACTGCCGGCGGGAAGGCCCACGCGAGCGCAATGGCGTGCGCCAGGCGCCGCGCCTGCTCGAGCAGGGCGGCGCGGAAAGCGTCCGAGCGCGGCAGCACGTTTTCGCGCAGTACATCTTCGCCATGGACCTGGTCGACCAGGCGGAAGGCGACCACCAGGCCGACGTTCTGGACCAGTCCGGCCAGATAGGCTTCGAAGGGATCGACGCCGGCATGGGGCGCAAGCGTTGACGCGGCGAGCGCGCAGCGTTCGGACTGCCTCCAGACGCGCGGGGCCACGTGTTTCGCGAAGCGTCCGCTTCCCATGCCGATGACAGGACGGAACGCCACCCGCGCCAGCAGCATGCGCAAGCCGTTCTGGCCCAGCAGCATGACGGCGCCCTCGATGTTCCTGATCGGCGTCGGCGGCCGGTACCAGGGGCTGTTTGCTTCGCGCACGACTTCGGCGACCAGCACCACGTCCTGTGCCACCATGCGCGACAGTTCGGCGGTCGACACGCTGTCGTCGCGCAGGCTGCGCAGCAGTGCGGGAATCACGGCCGGCACGCGCGGCACCAGCCCGGCCGCGCGCGCCGGGTCATCCGCCAGGCGCCCCAGTTCGTCCAGGATCAGGCGTTCGGTTGCTTCGGGCGCCGGGCTTGCCGCGCCGGCGGCGTCCGCCAGCCAGCCGTAAAACGCAGCATCGAGCGCGGCGTTGGCGCCGGGCGCCTCTGTGGCCGCAAGGGGCGGGGAGGGCGAAGAAGACCTTGGCGCGGTGGCCGGCGGCGCCGGCCGGGCGCGCGTGTCGGGCGTCGTGGCGGGCCGTATGTCAGGTCGTGTAGCACCGCCGAACCAGCGCGCGAACCAGTTTTTCATGATCGGGAAGCCTCGGCCTTGGAGAAAGTCCGATTCTACCCGACAGGCGCGACGGGGAAGAGAGACGCGGAGGACCGGCCGCGCGGCCGGCCCGGACAGCACGCCGGGCGTACCGTGCGGCGCAGGGGCGCAGCCGGTCAGCGCCCAGTGCCGGTGCCCGTGGTAGTGCCCGTCGTGCCGGTGCCGCTGGTACCGGTCGTGCCGGTCATGCCCGCGTTTCCAGCGGACGAACTGGTGGTCGGCGTGCTGCCGGTAACGCCGGTGGTCGGGCTGCCGCGTTCGGTCATGCCGGCTCCGCTCATCGACGAGCCGGTCGTGCCGGAGGCGCTGGTGCCTGACGTGCTATTCATGCCGTCGGTGCTGCCGGTCGACTGGCAGGCAGCCAGGCCCATGCCCATGGTAGCGGCGAAGATCACGCTCAAAGTGGTGCGTTTCATGTTTTCTACCCTCCGTGTATGTTCGAGAACTTCATCATGCGAGCGCTTCGGTGCGACTGCTATAGGAAGAGAACGGCAGCGCATGTAGGAAATGCCACACAGTCAATGTCGGAAGACGACCGCATGTCAATGTCGCTCAGCGCCGTTCGGGTGCGTTGGCCGGGGTGGCGCCGGTGGCGCTGGTCGAACCGCGCACGTCGGCATTCGCCGCATCCACGCCGCCGGTGGTGCCCGAGGTGCTGGTCGCGCCCGCGCTGCCGGTGCTGCCGCTGGTCATCGAACCGCTGTTGCTGCCCGAGACGCTGGAATCCATCGCATTGGTGGTGCCGGTGCTGCTGCAGCCGGCCAGGGCCAGCCCGGCGGCGAACAGCATGGCGGTGGTGAGGTGCTTCATGGTTGTTCTCCCGTAGTGAATGCAGGTTCCATGATGCGGCGAGAGGCAGGGGTGCGCCATAGGAAACGTACTGCGCTGCGTGTAGGACAGGCCGGACAGTCGTGTGTGGCGGGCATGCCCGCCCTACGGTGTACAGCCGCTAAAGACAGGAGCGACGGTCGTTGATTAACCCGACTGCTGCGTGCGCACCCAGTCGACCAGCGCATCCGACACCAGCGGCCGGCTGAACAGGTAGCCCTGGCCCTTGGCGCAGGACTGGGCGCGCACGGCGTCGAGCTGGGCGGCGGTTTCGATGCCTTCGGCGACCGTGTTCATGCCCAGGCTTTGCGCCACTTTCACGGTGGCCTCGATCAGCACCCGGTGGTGGTGGCTGGTGTCGGCCTTGCAGACGAAGCTGCGGTCGATCTTGACCGTGTCCACCGGCAGCAAATGCAGGCTCGACAGCGAGGAGTAGCCGGTGCCGAAGTCGTCCAGCGCCAGCTTGATGCCGAGCGCCTTCAGTTCGTGCAGGCGCACCTGGATCTGTTCGTCCTGGGCAGCCAGGCTTTCGGTCACTTCCAGCTGCAGGCCGGCCGCCGGCATGCCGGTGCGCGCCAGGATCTGCGCCACCTTGGCCGCCCAGTCGGGCTGGGCCAGCTGGGCGCGCGACAGGTTCACCGCCATCAGGCGCGGCGCCCCGTCTCCCAGTTCGGCGCGCCAGCGCATGAAGTCGCGGCAGGAACGCTCGAGCACGAAGTCGCCGATCTGGTCGATCAGGCCGCATTCCTCGGCGATGCCGATGAAGTCGAAGGGCGGCACCAGGCCGCGCGTCGGGTGCTGCCAGCGCACCAGCGCCTCGACGCCGGCCGCATGGTCGATGCCGCCATCGGGCTTCAGGCCGACCACCGGCTGGTAGACCACGAACAGCTGTTCTTCCAGCAGCGCCGTGCGCAGCTGGGCTTCGACGTCGGCGCGGCGCGCGGCGCGTTCGCGCATGGCCGGCTCGAACACGACGTGGCGCGCGCCGCCGGCGCGCTTGGCCTCGATCATGGCGATGCTGGCGTCGCGCATGGCTTCGTTGGCGTCGCCGCCCTGGCCGTCGTCCCAGAACACGCCGACGCTGGCGCGGCACGCCACCTCGTGGCCGTCGATATGGTGCGGCCGCGCCAGCGTGTCGAGCAGGCGCAGGGCCAGGCGCTCGGCTTCGTCGGGGTGATGCAAGCCGTCGAGCAGCACCGCGAATTCGTCGCCGCCGATGCGCGCCACCAGGCCGGCGCCGCCCGCGGCCGGGTCGACCCGGCTATTGGCCGGCAGGCCGCCGGCGCGCATGCGGTCGGCCAGCGCCGCCAGCAGGCTGTCGCCGACCGCCACCAGCAGGCGGTCGCCGGCGCTCTGGCCGATGGTGTCGTTGATGCGGCGGAAGCGGTCGCAGTTGAGCACCAGCAGTGCAAAGCGGGCTTCGCCGCTCTGGTGCGCCACGCGCAGGTCGAGCAGGCCTTGCAGCTGCTCGACCGCCGCGGCGCGGTTCGGCAGGCGGGTGAGGGTGTCGGTGCGCGCGGCGCTGCGCAAGCGCCGGCGCAGGTTTTCCTGCTCGCGCTGGATATCGAGCGTGGCGTCGGTGATTGCCGCCATCCAGCGTTCGGCGTCGAGCTTCATCAGGCTGATCGACAGCACCTGCGGCGAGCCCGGCGCGCTGCGGCCGGCGCCGAGCGGCACGCGCAGCGCATCGCAGACTACGCCGGAAGGCGCGGCGAACGCGTCCGCCTGCGCCTTGACCTGGGGCGCGACGTCTTCCAGCACGGCGAACAGGTTATCGAGCCCGCCGTCGCGCGCGAGCGGCATCAGGAGGTTCGACGCCATCGGATTGAGCATCTCGACGGCGCCGTCCAGGCTCGTTTGCACCAGGCCGATCGGGGCGCGGTAGAGGAACTGGACGAGCGCCTCGTAGGCGTCGATCTGTTCAACCTGCATTGCGGCTTCGCTGTGGAGGTTCTTCATGGGTACTCAGGTCCGGGGTCCATGGGGCGACGCGGTTGCGTCCCTGTGCCTTGGCAGCGTACAGCGCCTGGTCGGCGCGCTTAATCAGGGCATCGATGCCGAGTGCATCGCCCGCATCGAGCACCGCGACGCCGGCGCTGACCGTGTAGGCGATTTCCACACCGTCGACCGCCACCAGGCGCGTCGCCACCCCCATGCGCAGGCGTTCGGCAATGGCCAGCGCCTGCTCGATACCGGTCGAGGGCAGCAGCACGGCGAATTCCTCGCCGCCCAGGCGCGCCACCGTGTCCACGGCGCGGAAAGTGTCGCGCAGCGCGTTGGCGAGGTCGCACAGCACGCGGTCGCCGGCCGGATGACCGTGGCGGTCGTTGACCCCCTTGAAGTGGTCGGCGTCGAACACGATCAGGGCCAGCTGGCGCGGCGTGTGGGCGGCGCGCTCGATTTCGAGTTCGGCCGCTTCGAAGAAGGCGCGCCGGTTGGCCAGCGCCGTCAAGTGGTCGCAGAACGCCGCCTGGCGCCGCTTCTCGGTGGCGGCGCGCTTGTCGCTGATGTCGCGCAGGATCAGGCAGTAAGCCGGCGCGTCCGGGTCGTCGCCGAAGGCTTCGCGGTCCGGTAGCGGCGCGATCAGGGCGCTGCCCCAGAACTGGCTGCCGTCGGCGCGCAGGCGCAGGCCTTCGTCCATGCTCCAGCCGTTATGCTCGGCTTCGCGCAGGCGGTCGAGCAGGTGCTCGGCGGTCATCGCATCGGGCGGATAGAAAATGGAATAGGGCGAGCCGACGATGTGCTCGCCGAAACCGGTGACGCGCGCGATGCTCTCGTTCCAGTCGCACAAGCGCCCGTCGCGGTCGAGCGCGACCAGCGCATAGTCGCTGATGCGCGTGAGGATGGCGTTGAGCCAGGCATCGCTCTGGCGCAGCTGGCGTTCGCGCCGCACTTCGGCCGTCACGTCCTGGATCACGGCCATCACGCGCGCCCCGTCGAGTTTCAGGAGGGTGAGCGAGAGGATCTGCGGCGTGCCGCGGGTGCGGCCCTCGGCGCGCAGGTGGATGTGCAGGCCTTCGAAGACCATGCCGTTACTGCGCGGGTACTGCTCGCACTGGAGGCGCAGGTCGGGCGCCACGCTTTCCAGCGCGGTGAACAGGTTGGTCAGGCAGCCGTCCGCCGACAGCGGCATCAGGAGCTGGGCCGAGATCGGGTTGATCATCACGATTTCGCCGTCGATGCCCGCCTGCACCAGCCCGACCGGCGCCAGGTACAGGAACTGCATCAGAGCTTCGTGCTCGGCGCGCAGGCTTTCCACGCTGTCGTCGAACGGGTTTGCCAACGAGCTCACCGGCGCTGGACCAGCACGTAGCGGGTGGCGCCGGCGGCGCTTGCCAGCAGGCGCAGCTTGACCTTGACCGGACGCATGCGCAGGGTCAGCACGTAGTCGATCGTGTCGTCGAGTTCGCTGCCGTCGGCGAGCGCGTCTTCGAAACGCTGGGCCACCATGAAGTTGTTCAGGCAGGGCGCCACGTTGGTGAACAGCGGCTCGCCGATCACGCGCTGCGGCGACAGGCCGGCGGCCTGCGACTCGAAGGCGTTGTAGCGCTGCACCTTGGCGTCGGCATCGAAGCCGATCACGCCGTAGTCGAGCTTGTCCAGTTGTTCCTGGTTGCTGGCATCGAGGAGGTCGCCCAGGCCACGGGTGTCGAAAGTCATGGTGTCGTTGGTCATTCGGGGTTCTCCGCCTTGTCGGTCGTCATATAATTGGTTTACGGAAACAAATGTTGGCATGCGCCAGCGCAAGTGTCAATCGTGTAGATGACCGATGGTCACAAAGTCGCACATTGTTGACAGAATAAAGCGCCGGCCGCACCATCGCCAGCCTTTATTTAGCGAAATGGAAACCATGGATCAGCTCAAGCCTGTGCAATGGTGGCAACACGCCCCCGCCCTCGAACGCGTGGTGCGCGACCTGGTGGCCGCCGAACTGGCGACGGCGCGCCCCGGCCGCCACCTGCCGCCGGCGGCTTCCTGGTCGCCCGGCATCGATCTCGCCGCCGACCTCGGCGCCGATTCGCTCGACTTGATGGGCGCCGCCACCAGCCTGGCCGATCTCCTCGGCTTCGCCCGCGCCGGCATGGACGACGCGCTGCTGGCCCGGACCCGCCTCGCCGACTGGATCGCGGCGGCGCACGCCAGCCTGGACCTGGAGGCCGGCGCGCTGACCTTCCGCACCTCGGGCAGTTCGGGCGCGCCGAAACGCTGTATCCATGCCCTGGACTCCCTGTGGCGCGAAGTCGACGCGCTGGCCCAACTGACGCCAGGGCGGCGGCGCGTCTGGTCCGCCGTGCCGGCACATCATATCTACGGCTTCCTGTTCACGGTGCTGTTGCCGCAGGCAGGCGGCGTGCCGCTGACGGTGACCGACCTGCGCGGCGCCTCGCCGGCCGCGCTGGCCTCCTCCCTGGCGCCGGGCGACCTGGTAGTGGCGCATCCCGATTTCTGGGGCCAGGTGGCCGCGCTGGCGCCGGCTTTCCCGGTGGACGTGACCGGCGTCAGCTCGGGCGCGCCATGCCCGGACGCCACCGCGCTGGCGCTGGCGGCCGGCGGCCTGCGCCTGCTGCAGGTCTACGGCAGTTCGGAGACGGCCGGCGTCGGCTGGCGCGACGCGGCCGGGGAACCGTACCGGCTGCTGCCGTACTGGCGCCGCGCCGGCGCCGAAAATACGATCGAACGCATGGCCGCGAACGGCATCGAACGCCATGCGCTGCAGGACCGGCTCGACTGGCTCGACGAAAGGCGCTTCCTGCCCAACGGGCGCATCGACCAGGCGGTGCAGGTGGGCGGCACCAACGTCTATCCCGCTTATGTGGCCGAGGTGCTGGCCATGCACCCGGGCGTGCGCGATTGCGTGGTGCGCCCGATGCGGCCGGACGAGGGCACGCGCCTGAAAGCCTTCGTGGTCGCCGCCGAAGGTGCGGCGCCCGCAGCGCTGCGCGCCGAACTGGCCGGCTGGATCGCCGAGCGCCTGGGTCCGGCCGAACGGCCGGCGGCGTTTTCCTTTGGCCCGGCGCTGCCGCGCCAGCCGAACGGCAAGCCGGCGGACTGGATCATCGATGCCTGGGAGTAGGGTGGACTCCGTCCACGCGCGATACGTACCGGCTCCGCTTCCGTGCACGATGATCTTGCGGCCACGTTTCACCGCGTCCACCCGACAACGCATCCATACGAAAATAATAATTTCAGAATGACAATTTGAACAGCAGCTTGCGTTAAAATGGCAGCCGATCTGTCGGTACAGCCCAGGCGTTTTCCGATCATCCCTGCGCGGATGATCCCGGTTGTTCCGATACTGTTTCCGGTCGTGGACGGGTGTGATTCCTGCAACTGGCGCGGCCCGCCTGATCGAGTCCAACTGTTGAAGGTTGCCGTCTTGTCCCAACACCTCTCCACGCGTTGCCTGGCGATCCACCCCTACTGCGCTGAATTTGCGGACCGCGAATTCGAAAGCCGCTTCGTCCGCCACTTTCTGCCGGAACGCAATGCCCAGCTGCGGGCCAGCCTGCTGGTGTCGGCACTCTTTTACGTCCTGTTCGGCCTCACCGACATCGCCACGCTCGGTTCCACCGCCACCGCCTGGACCATGGTCGGCCTGCGCATCCTCGTGGCGCTCGCCGCCTTGTGCGCCTTTGCCGCCATTGCGCGCCATCCAACGTCGGTACCGGTGTCGATCCGCGCCACCTGTGTCGTGCTGGGAGTGGGACTCGCGGTTTTTCCCGTGCTGTGCTGGTACCAGCCCGCCGCCATGGCCTGGAACCTGATGTCGTTCGCGCTGATCCTGATGGCGGTGTATGTCATCTTCCCGAACCGCTTCGTGTATGCGGTCGCCATCGGCGTCGGCGCCAGCATCGTTTTCGGGGCGATGCTGCTGGTCCAGGGATCACTGCGCTTCGACGACGTGGTGGCCCTGGTCCTGATGCTCATCCTCGGCAACGCCCTCGGCACGATTGCGGCGCGCCGCTTCCACCTGGCCCAGCGCAGGCAATTCCGCGCCGCCGTGCTGCTGCAGGAGCTGGCCGAGCGCGATCCGCTGACCGGCTGCCACAACCGCCGCGTGTTGCAGGACGGCCTGTGCGAGGCCGAACTGGCGCGCACGCGCCGCTACGGCAGCGCCTTGTCCGTGATCCTGTGCGACATCGACCATTTCAAGCGCATCAACGACACCCATGGCCACGCCGCCGGCGACCAGGTGCTGGGCGCATTCGCCGGCCTGTTGCAATCGATGGTGCGCGAGGGCGTCGACAGCGTGATCCGCTACGGCGGCGAGGAATTCCTCATCGTCCTGCCGCAGACCGACCTGGCCGGCGCAGTGGCGCTGGCCGAACGGATCCGCGCAGCCTTTGCCAACGCAGCGACCTCGCTCGGCAGCGACACCACAGTCGCGGCGACGGCCAGCTTCGGCGTGGCCTGCGTGCCCGCGCGCGATCCCAATCCGCCGGGAAGCTTCGACGCGCTGATCATCGCCGCCGACGAGGAGATGTACGCCGTCAAGCGCGGCGGCCGGAATGGCGTGCGCGGGACCGTGCTGGTGGCGCCCGAGCTGCAGCGCGCATGCGCGTAGACCGGCAAGCGTGGCCTCAGGCGCGGTAGGTCGCGTTGACGAAGGCCAGCGCCAGCGGGATGGCGGCGATGGCGATCAGGATCGGCATCAGCGCCAGCAGGCGCGCGCCGCCGCCGAGGCCGGGCACGCGCGCCCGTTTGCGCTGGTACGACTTCCAGCCGCAGTAGATCGACAGCGGGCCGAGGATGAGAATGGATACTCCGGTCCAGGCGGTCAGGAATAGCAGCAGGGAACACAACAGGGACAAGGCGGCCATGGGCAGGATTCAGCTCATTGGACAGGCAGCAAGCCTCACTGCGCCGGCACGAACACCGGCGCACCGGCAGGCTGCGGCAGCGTCGCCGCCCCATCCGCACGCGGATGGACCTCGCCGCTGTCCTCGTCGTCGGTCAGATAAGGCTCCGGCGCAGCCAGCGCAGACGGTTCGACGTCGATCCCCCGGAACTGCGGCATCTCGGCGAATTCCGCATAGATCCAGTCGTCGTTCTCGCGCAGCACGCCTTCCGGCTCGGGACGTTCGACCACGGGCCGCTTGGCCAGCGCGACCTGCATGTAGTCGATCCAGATCGGCAGCGCCAGGGTGGAGCCGAATTCGCGGCCGCCGAGCGAGCGCGGTTCGTCGTAGCCCATCCACGCCACCGCCACCACGTTGCCGCCGTAGCCGGCGAACCAGCCGTCGAAGGCGTCGCTGGTGGTGCCGGTCTTGCCGGCGATGTCGGTACGCGCCAGGCGCTTGGTGGCGGCGGCGCCGGTGCCGTAGCGGGTGACGTCGCGCAGCATGCTGTCGGTGACCCAGGCGTTGCGCGGGTCGAGCACGCGCGCGGCTTCCTGGCGCGGCTCCGGCGCCTTGTTCTCGATGAGGACGGTGCCGTCGCCGTCTTCGACGCGTGCGATCAGGTAGGGCTTGACGCCGTAGCCGCCGTTGGCAAAAACGGCGTAGGCGCCGGCCATCTGCAGCGGCGTGACGGCGCCGGTGCCCAGCGCCAGGGTCAGGTTCTTCGGGTGGCGCGCCAGATCAAAACCGAACTTGCCGAGGAAGTCGTGGGTGTAGGGCACTTCGAGTGCGCGCAGCAGGCGCACGGTCGGCACGTTCTTCGAGTGCGCCAGCGAATAGCGCATCGTGATCGGACCGTCGAAGACGTTGTCGTCGTTCTGCGGCTTCCAGTCGGCGCCGGCGTTCTCGCCTGGCATGACCAGTTCCTGGTCGAGGATCAGTGTGCCCGGGTTGTAGCCTTTTTCGAGCGCGGCCGAATACACGAATGGCTTGATGGCGGAACCCGGCTGGCGCCAGGCTTGCGTCACGTGGTTGAACTTTTGCAGGTTGTAGTCGAAGCCGCCGACCAGGGCCTGATAGGCGCCGCTGTCGGCATCGAGCGCGACAAAGGCGGCCGCCACCAGCGGCACCTGGGTGATGCCCCAGCCGTCCTTGAGTTTACTGATGCGGACCACGGCGCCCGGTTCGATGCGCTGCGCGTCCTTCGCCTTGCCCGACAAGCCGGCCGCTGCGAATTTCAAACCGGCGCCGGTGATCGTGATGGTGTCGCCGTCGATGGTCTCGACCTTCACCGACTTGCTCGACGCGGCCAGCACCACTGCCGGCTCGAGGCCGTCGCTGGACGGACGCTTCTGCAGCGCCTCGACGATCGCTTCCTCGCGTTCCTCGTCCGTTGCCGGCAGCTCGATGCGCGCCTCGGGGCCGCGGTAGCCATGGCGGCTGTCGTAGGCCAGCACGTTGCGCCGCACCGAGTCGTAGGCCGCTTCCTGGGCTTTCGAATCGATGGTGGTATAGACCTTGATGCCGCGCGTATACGACTCCTCGGCGTACTGGGCGAACACCACCTGGCGCGCCAGCTCGGCCACGTACTGGGCGTGGGTGCCGAATTCCTGCGGCTTCGAATGCACGCGCAGCGGTTCGGCCACGGCTTTCGCATACTGCGCTTCGTCGATGTCGCCGAGGTCGCGCAGGCGCCGCAGCACCTGCTCCTGGCGCAGCTTGGCGCGCTTCGGGTTGACCGCCGGGTTGTGGCGCGCCGGGTTTTGCGGCAGGCCGGCCAGCATCGCGGTCTCCGCAATGGTGAGCTGGTCGAGCTTCTTGCCGAAATAGCTGCGCGCGGCGCTGGCGAAGCCGTAGGAACGCTGGCCGAGATAGATCTGGTTCATGTACAGCTCGAGGATCTGGTCCTTGGTCAGCGCATCCTCGATCTTGTAGGCCAATACGATTTCGTTGAGCTTGCGCGACAGGACCTTTTCGCGCGACAGGAAGAAGTTGCGCGCCACCTGCATGGTGATGGTCGAGGCGCCACCCGAACCGAAGCCGCCGGTGACGTTGGCTTTCAGCGCGCGCGCCGCGCCCATCCAGTCGATGCCCTTGTGTTCGTAGAAGCGCGCATCCTCGATCGCCAGCACCGCCTTTTTCATCATCGGCGGCACCTGCTCGATCGGCACGAAGTCGCGGTGCTCCTCGCCGAATTCGCCGATCAGGACCTTGTCGGCGGTGTAGATGCGCAGCGGGATCTTCGGCTTGTAGTCGGTGACGGCGCCGATCGAGGGCACGTTCGGCACGATCGACATCAGGAACCAGACGGCGACGGCGGCGATCGCGAAGACGATGGCGGCGAGGATGAAAAAGATAAAGCCGCGCTGTTTGTTCAAGCTGCGGCGGGGAAGCCGATGGCTTCGAGGCGACGTGGTCAAGACAGTATTCTCCTGCTGTGGACCGCGCAAAAGGCAGGCCCGGCGGGCGCATTATAATCCGCTTTCTTTCGGGCACCGCATATGCCATAGTCACGCCTTCAGGCCGGCTTAAGACCGGCCACGAACGAAATTCAGGAACACCATGCCCTACGATCCCGCTCCCGCGCCCGTCAAGCCCTACATCCCGGCCACGGCCAACCTTCCCGAATTCACCATCCGCGCCCTGGTCATGGGCGTCGTGCTGGGCATGATCTTCGGCGCCTCCTCGCTCTACCTGGTGCTGAAGGTCGGCCTGACGGTCAGCGCCTCGATCCCGGTGGCGGTGATCGCCATCACGTTGTTCGGCATGTTCAAGAAGATGGGCGGGCGCGAGTCGACCATCCTGGAAAACAGCATCACGCAAACGGCCGGCTCCGCCGGCGAGTCGCTTGCCTTTGGCCTGGGCGTGACCATGCCGGCGATTATGATCCTCGGCTTCGACCTCGAGATTTCGCGCGTGATGCTGGTCGGCGTGCTCGGCGGCCTGCTCGGCATCCTGATGATGATCCCGATGCGCCGCACCATGATCGTCGAAGGCCACCGCGAACTGAAATACCCGGAAGGCACGGCCTGCGCCGAAGTGCTGAAGGCCGCCGCCACCGAAACCTCGCGCGAAGCCGCCGGCGAAGTGCGACTGGAAGGGTCGGATGCCGCGCGTGACGCCAAGCGCCGCGCCGCGATCATCTTCGGGGGCTTCGGGCTGGGACTGTTGTACAAGGTGGCGAACGTTTCGCTCAAGGGCTGGAAGGACGTCGCCAACTTCGAATTCGGCGCGCCGCTGAAGGCGGGTTCGGCCGGCGCCGAGATCTCGCCGGAACTGGTCGGCGTCGGCTACATCATCGGCCCGCGCATCGCGTTCACGATGGCGGCCGGCGGCGTGCTCTCCTACCTGATGCTGATCCCGATGATCAAGTTCTTCGGCGAACTGCTGACCGTGCCGGTGTCGCCGGGCACGATGCTTATTAAAGACATGACGCCGGACGATATCCGCGACGCCTATGTGCTCTACATCGGCGCCGGCGCCGTGGCCGCGGGCGGCCTGATTTCGCTGGTGCGTTCGCTGCCGTCGATCTGGAACGGGCTGAAGGGCGGCCTGGCCGGCATGGGCAAGAACAAGGGCGCTGCACCCGCGTCGACCCTGCGCACCGACCAGGACATCCCGGTCAAATGGGTGGCGATCGGCTGCCTGGCGATCATCGCCGTCATCAGCTTCGCCACGCCGCTGCACATGAATTTCCTCGGCGCGCTGCTGATCCTGGTGTTCGGCTTCCTGTTCGCCACCGTGTCCTCGCGCCTGACCGGCGAAGTCGGCTCGTCCTCGAACCCGATCTCGGGCATGGCGGTGGCGACGCTGCTGTTCACATGTTTGATCTTTCTGGTCATGGGCTGGACCGGCGGGCGCTATTACGTGACCGCCTTGTCGGTCGGCGCCATCGTCTGCATCGCCGCCAGCAATGCCGGCACCACCTCGCAGGACTTGAAGACCGGCTTCCTGGTCGGCTCGACGCCGCGCCTGCAGCAGTACGCGATCCTGTGCGGGGCCTTTGCCTCGGCGCTGATCTTGGGGCCGATTTTGCTGAAGCTGAACGACGCCGGCACCGTGTACGTGCCGGCGGCCCAGGTCGCGCCCGGCATCACGGTCGATGCCTCGAAGCTGCTTGAGACGGCGCAGCTGCAGGGGCCGCAGGCCGAGACGGATAACAAGACCTATAAAGTCTGGCGCAAGGTCGGCACCGCCGGCGGGCCGGAAGGCAAGTACCTGGTCGGCGACGACGGCAAGCTCGCCTATCTGGTCGACCCGGGCATCAACGGCCACCACCACACGCGTCCGGACGGCACCGAAGTCAAGAAATACGATGCGCCGAAAGCGGTGCTGATGTCCTACATCATCAAGGGCATCCTCGACCAGCAACTGCCGTGGACGCTGGTGCTGTTCGGTGTGATGATCTCGGTGGTGCTGGAAATGGCCGGCATCCAGGCGCTGGCGTTCTCGGTCGGCGTCTACCTGCCGCTGGTGTCGACGCTGCCGATCGCCATCGGCGGCGCCGTGCGCTGGGCCGCCGACCGCCGCAACAACAAGCTGCCGCAGTATGCCGAACTGAATGCCGAGGAACGCGTCGCCGCCGGCGACCGCAGCTCGGGCACCTTGCTGGCCTCGGGCTACATCGCCGGCGGCGCGCTGGCGGGCATCATCATCGCCATTACGGCGGGGGTGATGACCAACTTCGACAGCATGATGGCGAAGTGGGCGGAAGGGTCGAATCCGTTCTTCGCGGGGCCGCAGTCGGACCTGCTGTCCTTGATACCGTATGCGGCGATCGTGCTGCTGCTGTATTGGGTGGCGCGCGAGAAGAGCCGTAAGGTGGGCGGCTGAACCGGTCTGTCCGCGTCTACGCGACGAACGCGCCGCCCACGCGTTCAAAGGAGGCGGATCGCCGCGGTTGATCATCCTGCGCCATGACGAGCCGGGTGCTGGACACGGTCACGCTGTTCTAGCGCGGCGGTCCGCCTGTGTTGAACGCGTGGGCGGCGCAGGTGCCGCGTAGATGCAAATGAACGGGTGTAGCCGCCCACCCTACGGGTCTCGCGGCACATGTAGGGTTGGCGGCTGAACCGGTCTGCCTGCGTCTACGCGACCAGCGCGCCGCCCACGCGTTCAAAGGAGGCGGACCGCCGCGCTTGATCATCCTGCGCCATGACGAGCCGGGTGCTGGACACAGTCGCGTTGTTCGACCGCGGCGGTCCGCCTCCTTTGAACGCGTGGGCGGCGCAGGTGCCGCGTAATTGCACATGAACGGGTACAGCCGCCCACCCTACGGGTATCGCGGCACATGTAGGGTGGGCGGCTGAACCCACCTGTCTGCGTCTGTGCGACGCGCGCGCCGCCCACGCGTTCAAAGGAGGCGGAGCGCCGCGGCTGATCATCCCGCGCCATGACTATCCGGATGCGGGACACGGTCACGCTGTTCGAGCGCGGCGGTCCGCCTGTGTTGAACGCGTGGACGGCGCAAAAGTCGCGTGAATGCGGATGAACGGGTGGAGCCGCCCACCCTACGGGTCGGTGGCATCGTAGGGCGGGCATGCCCGCGTTCGCACCGTCGAATACACGCACCGTGGGCCATGACCCGTCGCCGCATGCCGGCGGATACCGTTTGCGGCGACGAAAAAAAACGGCAGCCCGCAGGCTGCCGTTTTTATTGAAGCGAAGACGCCGATTACTTCACGCCGTGCATCAGCTTCTGGATCAGCGGTGCGACCAGGAACAGCAGCACGCCGCCGCCCACCAGCGACCAGAAGCCGAAGGTGTAGCCGTCCAGCGCCGAGGCGATCGACATGCCCGATTCGCCCGAGACGTGCGAGGCGAAGATGCCCGACAGGTTGTTGCCGATACCGGTCGACAGGAACCAGCCGCCCATGCCCAGGCCGACCAGGCGCACCGGCGCCAGCTTGGTGACCATCGACAGGCCGATCGGGGACAGGCACAGTTCGCCGACCGACTGGATGAAGTAGACGGTGAACAGGGTCCAGAACGGGATCTTGCCGTTGTCGTCGACCAGGGTCGAGAGCGCGTACATCAAGAGGCCGAATGCCAGGCCGTTGAAGATCAGGCCGAGGCCGAACTTGCGTGGGATCGATGGATTGGCGTTGCGGCGGCCCAGCATCACCCAGATGGCGGCGATGATCGGTGCAAAGGCGATGATGGCGACCGAGTTCACGCTCTGGAACCAGGCGACCGGGAAGATCCAGCCCGACAGGTCACGGTCGACGATCTGGTCGGCCAGGAAGGTGAACGAGCTGCCGGCCTGTTCGAAGAACATCCAGAACAGGATGTTGAAGGCGAAGATGATCATCATGGCGATGGTCTTGTCGCGCGCGACCTTGCCGTTGCGGATACCCTCGATCATCAGCATCAGTGCGAGACCGATGAACAGCACGGTCAGGATCACCTGCAGGGTGCCGGCGCCGAGCTTGAGCAGGAAGTACACGCCCGGAATGACGATGATGCTGCCGACGATGACGGCCAGCGGACGGCCGATGCCCTGCGCCTGCGGCTCGGGTGCGCCGATGCCGGCAAGCGTCTTGCGGCCGATGTAGAACCACACCAGGCTGACCAGCATGCCCAGGCCCGAGACCATGAACACGACCTTGTAGGCCGGGGTGGTGCCGTCGCCCATGTTCTGCGCCAGGATCTGGGTCAGGATCGGGGCGATGAAGGCGCCCGCGTTGATGCCCATGTAGAAGATGGTGAAGCCGGAATCGCGGCGGGTGTCGCCCAGGCTGTAGAGTTTGCCGACCATGGTCGAGATGTTCGGCTTGAACATGCCGTTACCGACGATGATGGTGGCCAGGCCGAGCTTGAACACGTCTTCGTTGGGGAAGCTGATCATGAACAGGCCGGCCGCCATGAAGATGGCGCCGATCAGGATCGAACGCTGGTAGCCGATGACGCGGTCGGCGATCAGGCCGCCGAAGACGGCGCCCGCATACACGAGCGCGAGGTAGGAACCATAGGTCAGGTTGGCGCTGGCCTGGCCGACGGCGGCACCGTCGTAGAACTGGGCGACGATGTAGAGCACGAGGGCCCAACGGATGCCGTAGAAAGCGAAGCGCTCCCAGAATTCGGTCATGAACAGCATCCACAGCGGCGCCGGGTGGCCCATGATCTGTTTGAACTCTGGAATGGCAACGTCCTTGCCGGGTGTAGCAGCTGCACCGCTCATGCGGGTCCTCCCCAAGATAGTGATTCGCGAATGTTTATTGTGTTGGAACGCCGGATGAGCCGGAATTCCAGTTGGGACGCATTTTAGAGGAAATTGCTTACCACAAGAAAAATTTTTGTCATTGTGGTAAACACGCGCGCAGGTGGTGCCTCAGTGGTCGATTATGTTGCCGGAGTGCACCACTCACGCACCACTTCGGCACACGTGCGCAGGCGTCCCGGGGCCAGTTGTCGTATATTGGTGAAACAGTCAGAATTGTTTCCGGAGGCCTTTGTTTCCGGCGTATTTGAAAGGAAGACCTGCATGAACCACGAAGTCGTCGATGTCCTGATTTCTCCCGAAGGTCGCCTTGAAGTCCTCTCGAAGGCCGAGGTGGCCAAGCTGCTCGATACCAGCCAGGGCGGCCTCTACAACATATTTCGCAAGTGCGCGCTCGCGGTCCTGAACTGCGGCAGTTCGATCGACGATGGCAAGGAGCTCCTCGAGCGCTACAGCAGCTTCGAGATCAGCGTCATCCAGCGTGAGCGCGGCATCAAGCTCGACATCCGCGGTGCTCCCTCGATCGCTTTCGTCGACGGCAAGATGATCAAGGGCATTCACGAGCACTTGTTTGCCGTGCTGCGCGACATCGTCTACGTCCACTTCGAGATCACCGAAAACCCGAAATTTAATCTCAGCAAGCCGGAAGGCATCACCGACGCGGTGTTTCACATCCTGCGCAATGCCAACGTGCTGCAGCCGCAGCGCAACCCGAACCTGGTCGTGTGCTGGGGCGGCCACTCGATCAACCGCGTCGAATACAACTACACGAAAGAGGTCGGCTACGCGCTCGGCCTGCGCGAACTCGACATCTGCACCGGCTGCGGTCCGGGCGCGATGAAGGGCCCGATGAAGGGCGCCGCGATCGGCCACTCGAAGCAGCGCCTGCACGGCGGACGCTACCTCGGCATCTCGGAGCCCGGCATCATCGCCGCCGAGTCGCCGAACCCGATCGTCAACGACCTGGTCATCATGCCGGACATCGAAAAGCGCCTGGAAGCCTTCGTGCGCACCGGCCACGGCATCGTCGTGTTCCCGGGCGGCGCCGGCACCGCCGAAGAGATCCTGTACATCCTCGGCATCCTGCTCCATCCCGACAACGCCGAGATGCCGTTCCCGCTGGTCTTCACCGGCCCGGCCACCGCGCGCGAATACTTCGAGCAGATCGACGGCTTCATCGCCCGGACGCTGGGAGCGCGCGCCCAGGCCCGCTACAAGATCATCATCGACGACCCGGACGCGGTCGCGCGCGAGATGGCCGCCGGGATCAAGGGGGTGCGCGAATTCCGCAAGGCGAGGAGCGACGCCTACTACTTCAACTGGCTCCTGAAAATCGACCATGAATTCCAGAAGCCGTTCAAGCCGACCCACGAGAACATGCGCAACCTGAAGCTGCACAAGAACCAGGAAACGCACCTGCTCGCCGCCAACCTGCGCCGCGCGTTCTCGGGCGTGGTGGCCGGCAACGTGAAGGAAGAGGGCATCCGCGAGATCGAGAAGCACGGCAAGTACGAGATCCATGGCGACAGCGAGATCATGGGGCCGATGGATGCGCTGCTGTCCTCGTTCGTCGAGCAGAGCCGGATGAAATTGCCGGGCAAGGCATACGTGCCTTGTTATACGATCGTGCAGTAAGGTTTTCGTAGGGTGGGCATTCATGCCCACGCGGTACGGCGTGTGAATTGTGTTTCGATATGCGAATGCCGTACCGCGTGCGCACCCTACAAAAAAACGGGACGCCTTGGCGTCCCGTTTTTCATTCGATCAAACGATCAGTCCTCTTTGCGCAGGTGCGGGAACAGCAGCACGTCGCGAATGTTCGGCGAGTCGGTCAGGATCATGATCAGGCGATCGATGCCGATGCCGCAGCCGCCGGCCGGCGGCATGCCGTATTCCAGCGCGCGGATGTAGTCGGCGTCGTAGTACATCGCTTCGTCGTCGCCGGCTTCCTTGGCTTCGACCTGCGACAGGAAGCGCGCGGCCTGGTCTTCCGGATCGTTCAGCTCCGAGAAGCCGTTGGCGATCTCGCGGCCGACCATGAACAATTCGAAGCGCTCGGTGATGCCGGCGCGGGTGTCCGAGGCGCGTGCCAGCGGCGAGACTTCGACCGGGTAGTCGATGATGTACGTCGGCTCCCACAGCTGCGCTTCGGCGGTCTCTTCGAACAGCGACAGTTGCAGCGCGCCCAGGCCGGCGGTGGCGAAGGGCTTGACGCCGAATTTCTTCAGTTCCGCCTTGATGAAATCGGCGTCGTCGAGCTGCTCGGCCGTGTAGCCGGGCGCGTACTTGTTGATGGCCTGGACAATGGTCAGGCGCTGGAACGGCTTCGACAGGTCCAGCTCGCGCCCGCCGTACGACAGCACGGCCGTGCCCTGGGCATCGACCGCGGCCTGGCGGATGATCGCTTCGGTGAAGTCCATCAGCCAGGTGTAGTCGGTGTAGGCCGCGTAGAACTCCATCATCGTGAACTCGGGGTTGTGACGGATCGACACGCCCTCGTTGCGGAAATTGCGGTTCACCTCGAACACGCGGTCGAAGCCGCCCACTACCAGGCGCTTCAGGTACAGCTCCGGCGCGATACGCAGGAACATCTGCATGTCGAGCGCATTGTGGTGGGTGATGAAGGGCTTGGCCGCGGCGCCGCCCGGGATCGGGTGCAGCATCGGGGTCTCGACTTCCATGAAGTCGTTCTTTTCCATGAAGCGGCGCATCGACGACAGCGCGGCGGTACGCGCCTTGAAGGTGCGGCGCGTCTCTTCGTTCATGATCAGGTCGACGTAGCGCTGGCGGTACCTGGTTTCCTGGTCGGCCAGGCCGTGGAACTTGTCCGGCAGCGGACGCAGCGCCTTGGTCACCAGGCGCAGCTTATTCACCTTGATCGTCAGTTCGTCGACCTTGGTCTTGAACAGCGTGCCTTCGACACCGAGGATGTCGCCGAGGTCGTAGGTGCGGAAAGCTTCCATCGCCGCTTCGCCGGTCGCGTCCAGGGTCACGTAGATCTGGATGCGGCCGTCGGCGCGCGGGCCGGAGGCGTCCTGCAGCGTGGCGAACGCCGCCTTCTTGCCGGCTTCGCGCTTGAGCATCATGCGGCCGGCCAGCACCACGGGAATCGCTTTTTCTTCCAGCTCTTCGCGGGAGGTGTGGCTGTACTTCTCGTGCAACGCAGCCGCCTTATCCTGGGGTTTGAAGTCGTTCGGAAAGGCGACGCCCTGTTCGCGGATCGCGGCCAGCTTGGCGCGGCGCTCGGTCATGATCTTGTTGTCGTCCGCGGTCGCGGCCGATTCCGCCGGCACTGGCGTGTTCTCTTGGTTTTCCGTAGTCATGGTGGGTTCAACTCTTGTGTGTTTATTCAGGCGAACAGCGTCTCGAGCGAGAGCGACGAGAAATCGTCGACGATCGCGATCACGTTGTCGAATTCGGAAAAGGCATCGGCGCGCAGGGTGGTGGTGATCACCACCACGCGCATGCCGGCGCGGCGCGCAGCTTCGACGCCCAGCGGCGCGTCTTCGAAGACGATGCAGTCGGCGGGTGCGGCGCCGCAGCGGCGCGCCGCTTCCAGGAACACGTCCGGATGCGGTTTGCCGCGCGCCACGTCGGCGGCGCCGACGACGGTCTCGAAATGGCGGCGCAGGTCGAGGCCGTCGAGCGTGAACTCGACGTTGGCCGGCGGCGCGGCCGTGCCGACCGCCAGCAGGATGCCTTGCGAGCGCGCATCGGCGATCAGGTCTTCGAAGCCGGCGACGCTTTTCAGGTGCGGCGCGTACAGCTCGCGGTAGACGGCTTCCTTCTCGTGGTTCAGGACAGCGATTTCATCGTCGGCCAGGTCCGCGCCCAGGTAGGAGCGGATGATTTCCTGGCCCTGGCGGCCGGCCGTCGTGCGGAAGAATTCGTCCGCATCGATGGCGCGTCCGCGGCGCTCGAAGAAGGCGATCCACGACTGGGTGTGGAAGGCCATGTTGTCGACGATGGTGCCGTCCATGTCGAAGATCAGCGCACGCTTATCGACTGTCATGCGTGCGCTCATGCGCCGACGCCCTGCTTGAGCGAGGCCGAGATGAAGTCGTCCAGGTCGCCGTCGAGCACGTTCTTGGTGTTGCCGGTCTCGAAGCCGGTGCGCAAATCCTTGATGCGCGACTGGTCGAGCACGTAGGAACGGATCTGGTGGCCCCAGCCGACGTCGGTCTTCGAGTCTTCCAGTTTCTGCTGCTCGGCCATGCGCTTGCGCATTTCGAGTTCGAACAGTTTGGCGCGCAGCATGTCGAAGGCTTCGGCCTTGTTGCGGTGCTGCGAACGGTCGTTCTGGCACTGCACGACGATGCCCGACGGCGCGTGCGTCAGGCGCACCGCGGAGTCGGTCTTGTTGATGTGCTGGCCGCCCGCGCCGGATGCGCGGTAGGTGTCGATGCGCACGTCGGCCGGGTTGATCTCGATCTCGAACGACTCGTCGACTTCCGGATACACGAACAGCGAAGTGAACGAGGTGTGGCGGCCGTTGGCCGAGTCGAACGGCGACTTGCGCACCAGGCGGTGCACGCCGGTTTCGGTGCGCAGGTGGCCATAGGCGTACTCACCCTCGACCTTGATGGTCGCGGTCTTGATGCCGGCGACTTCACCGTCGGACTGTTCCAGGATCTCGGCCTTGAAGCCCTTGCGTTCGCAATAGCGCAGGTACTGGCGCAGCAGCATCGAGGCCCAGTCCTGGGCTTCGGTACCGCCGGCGCCGGCCTGGATGTCGATGAAGCAGCTCGCGTGGTCCATCGGGTTGCTGAACATGCGACGGAATTCCATCTGCTCGATGACCGCCTTGACCGCTTCCAGGTCGGCGCCCACGGCTTCCATGGTATCGTCGTCGCCTTCTTCGCGGCCCATCTCGAACAGGTCGGCGGCGTCGGCGAGGTCGGCCTTGGCTTTTTCCAGCGTCAGCACGACGCCTTCCAGGGCCTTTTTCTCTTTACCGAGATCGAGCGCCCGCTTCTGGTCGTTCCAGACGGTCGGATCTTCGAGTTCTTCGTTGACCTGCTCTAGTTTCTCCGACTTCCGATCGAAGTCAAAGATACCTCCGAAGTTCGGCCTCGCGACCGGTCAGGTCGTTCAGCAGGGCGGAGATGGCGTTGATGCGTTCAGCTTCCATGATCTTGGCGTCTAAATGAGTTGAATCGAACCTTCGATTATACCCCAGTGGCTGCGCGTGCCGGTGACGCGGGCGCCACGATGGCCTGCCAACTTGCCCCGGCTTGCGTAGCTGCCGTATCATCGGCCCCGTTCCCAACCGACGAATTCCCATGCGCCTCTCCATTCCTTGTCAAATCGGCATTGCGCTTTTGCCTGCCACGTTCAGCCTTCCGACCCTCGCCGCGCCGGCCGCGCCCAAAGGCGCCAGCGCCACCCTCGCCGTGCTGGAAACCACCGACCTGCACTCGAACGTGGTCGGCTACGATTACTTCAAGCTGGCCGAGGAACCGTCGATCGGCCTCGACCGCACCGCGCGCCTGATCGCGCAGGCGCGTGAGGAGTTTGCCAACACGGTCCTGTTCGACAACGGCGACACCATCCAGGGCAATGCGCTGGCCGACTACCAGGCGCTCGTCAAGCCGCTGCGCTGCGACCAGACGCTGGGTATCTACAAGGTGATGAACGCGCTGAAGTACGACGGCGCCTCGATCGGCAACCATGAGTTCAACTATGGCCTCGGCTTCCTGTCGCAGGTGACGGGCAAGCGCTTCCAGGTTGTCGGCGTGGAGCAGCCCAAGCGCTGCGCCGGCCCGGCCTTTCCGCAGGTGCTGGCCAACGTCTACAGCGTGAAGACGAAGAAGCCGCTGTTCGAGCCCTACCGCATCATCGAGAAAAAGGTGCGTGCGCAGGATGCGAGCGGCCGCGCGATCTCGGCGATCGTCAAAGTCGGGATCATCGGCTTCACGCCGCCGACCATCATGTCCTGGGACAAGCGCTGGCTCGACGGCAAGGTCTATACCACCGGCGTGCGCGAGGCGGCGCTGCAATACATCCCCGAGATGCGCAGGAAGGGCGCCGACATCGTCGTCGCCATCGCCCACGGCGGCCTGGACGCCAATCCGTACACGCCGCAGATGGAAAACGCCGGCTGGTACCTGGCGCAGGTGCCGGGCGTGGACGCGATGCTGCTCGGGCATTCGCACCAGCTGTTCCCGAACGCCGCCAGCACGGCGCCGCAATTCAACCTGCCGGGCGTGGACAAGGCCAAGGGGCTGGTACACGGCGTGCCGACCGTGATGGCGAATTTGTGGGGCAAGCACCTGGGCGTGATCGCGCTGCAGTTGCGCGCCGACGGCAAGGGCTGGACGATCGAGAAGGACAAGACCGTGGTCGAAGCGCGCAGCGCCCAGAATGCCGACAAGAGTTTTGTTGCCGCCGATCCGGCGGTGCTGGCGCTGATCCGCGAGGAGCATGAGGCGACCATCGGCTACGTCAAGACGCCGGTCGGCAGCACCGACTTTCGCATGACGACGTATTTCGCCGACGTCGGCGACACCTCGGCGATCGCGGTGGTGAATGCGGCGCAGACGCAGTACGTGAAGAACTACGTGGCGGCCAACCTGCCGCAGTATGCGAAGCTGCCAGTGCTGTCGATGTCGGCGCCGTTCAAGAGCGGCCTGGCCGGCGCCTTCGATTTCACCGACGTCCCGGCCGGGAACCTGGCGCTGAACAATGCGGCCGACCTCTACCTGTATCCGAACGCGCTGTATGCGGTGAAGATCGACGGCGCTGGCCTGAAAGCCTGGCTCGAGACTTCGGCGCGCCGCTTCAACACCATCGACCCGAACAAGACCGATGCGCAGGAGCTGGTCAACCCGACTGTCCCAAGCTACAACTTCGACACGCCGACCTCGCCCGAGATCAGCTACGAGATCGACGTGACGCAGCCTGCCGGCGCGCGCATCCGCAAGCTCGCCTTGCGCGGCGTGCCGGTCGCGCCGGAACAGGAATTCATCGTCGCCACGAATAACTACCGCGCCAGCGGCGGCGGCAACTTCCCCGGCCTGGACGGCAGCAAGACCATCCTCGCCTCGCCCGACACCAGCCGCGACGTCTTGATCGCCTACATTCGCGACGTCGGGAAGCTGACCCGCGCCAGCCACGGCGCCGCGCGCAGCTGGCGCTTCACGCCGGTGAAGACGGCCGGACCGGTAGTATTCCATTCGGCGCCGGGCATGCTGGAACTGGCGCAGGCGGCCGGGCTGGACAACGTCAGCCAGCTGCGCGCCGACGATGGACTGGGCAAAGGGTTTGCGCTGTACAGGCTGGATCTGGCGAAATGAAGATGCTGGTGCTGGTGCTGGTGCTGGCACTGGCGGGTGTCGGCGCGGTGCAGGCCACGCCGGCACAGGTGCAGTCGACGGCCGCGGTGCAGGCGCAGGATACCTACAAGCTGGGGCTGATGTACCGAAACGGTACAGGCGTGGCGGTCGATGCCGGCCTGGCGGCGCACTGGATCGGCATCGCCGCGCGCGGCGGACTGCCCGAGGCGATGTTCACCCTGGCGAACATGCTGGCGGCAGGAGAGGGCATGCCGGCCGACGCCGGCGCCGCACGGCGCTGGCTGGAAGAAGCGGCCGCGCTGGGCTATCCGGCGGCCTTGCAGGAGCTGGCCATGCGCGAGCCCGATCCGCGCCAGGCGGAACTGCTGATGCGCCAGGCGGCGCACGCATTGCAGCACCCGTAGGGCGGGCATGCCCGCCCTACGTGCAGGGCAAACTCAGTCCTTGACCGACGCCTCGATCTCGCCCGCGGCAATCGCGGCCAGGTCGACCAGTGCCTGCAGCTCCGACGCGCGCAGCTTGCGCGGTTCGCGGTCGATCACGCACAGGGTGCCCATTGCCAGGCCGGCGCGGTCGCGCAGCGGGACGCCGGCGTAGAAGCGGATGTGCGGATCGGCCAGCACCAGCGGGTTGCCGGAGAAGCGCGCGTCGCTCATCGCATCTTCGATCACGAACGGACCGTCCTGCAGGATCGCGTGCGTACAGAAGGCCCACTCGCGTGGCGACTGCTGTGCCGGCAGGCCGACGCGTGCCTTGAACCACTGGCGGCGCGCGGTCAGGAGCGAAATCAGGGCGATCGGCGATCCGGTCACTTTCGAGGCCAGGCGCACGATGCGCTCGAAACGCTCTTCGGACAGGCTGTCGACCAGGTCGATCGCGGCCAGCGCGGCCAGGCGCTGTGCTTCGTCGTCTGGCACCGGGAAGGCCGGATCGGGATGCGGCAGGAAATCGGGGTCGGTCGGCGTCGGCGGCTGGCGCCGTTCATGCGGCACGTGCTGGCCCGCTACCTTGCTCATCAGGGCGCGGATATGGCTTTCGCGCGTGCGGCGGTGGCCGCCTGGCGTTTTCCACGAATCGATCGCGCCACTTTCCATCCAGAGCTGGACGGTACTGGTAGCTACGCCCAGCAGGCGGGCGGCGGCACTGGTTGTGAGGATCGGATCCTCTTCCATTGTATTACTGTTCATAAATATTCCTGCTGGTTTCGGTGAGTATACCCGATTTGATGAATTTCGCCGCGTGTAACGCTTATGTCCCGCCAAATGAGGAATAAAACGACAAAAAAAGCAAATTTGGTTGCAATTTAGAAATTGATCATGCACAATAATCATGATTTTCGTCATTATTTCTCGGTCGTGCCCTGGCCACCCCCAATCTTTCTGGAGAAGCATGTGAAGCTGTCCACACTCAGCCTCGCGACACGGCTGTATGCCGCGTTCGCGCTCGTCCTGCTCGTCACAATCACGCTCGCCGGCTTCGCGATCGTGCGCGTCAACAGTATCGAGGCCAGCCTCGAGAACGCAGAAAGCTTCCGCGCGACCCGCCTCGAGCCGCTCTACCAGGCGCGCGAGGCGCTCGACCAGACCGGCATCGCGGCGCGCAACGCCTTCATCTTCCAGGACCCGGCGGCAGCCGCGCGCGAACTCGACATCGTCGACGCCAGGAAGGCCGAGTACCTGGCCGCGCTGGCCAAACTCGATCCAGTACTGGCGGACGATCCAGCCTGGCGCAAGGTGCGCGCGGGGCTGACGGCGATGGCGCGCGAACTGGCGCGTCCGCGCGCGTTCGTGACGGCCGGCCAGCGCGAGGCCTTCGGCACCTTCCTGGTCGAGGAGTGCAGCCCGCTGCGGCGCCAGATCGTGGCCGACATCGACGTCCTCCTCGAGCAGCTGCAAGCCAATACCGTCGCCGCCGGCGCCGCTTCTGCAGCCGAAGCCTCGGGCGCGCGCTACTGGATCACGGCCCTGAGCGTGCTGTGCGCGCTGCTGTGCGCCGGCATCGGCCTGGCGATCACGCGCAGCCTGATCGGCCAGCTGGGCGGCGAACCGGCGTATGCCACCGCCGTCGCGCGCGAGATTGCGGCGGGCCAGCTGCAGCACCAGGTCGATACCGAACGCGCGCGGCCGGCGAGCCTGCTGTATGCGATGAGCGCCATGCGCGACAGCCTGTCCGGCATCGTCGCCCGCGTGCGCGGCGGCACCGACGCCATCGCCTCGGCCTCGGCCGAAATCGCCAGCGGCAACCTCGACCTCTCGACACGCACCGAAACGCAAGCCGCCGCGCTGGCGCAGATCGCCGGCTCGATGAAGCAGCTGATCGGCTCGGTGCAGCAGAACGCCGACTACGCGGCCCAGGCCAGCAAGCTCGCCGGCGACGCTTCGAACATCTCGCTCGAAGGCGACGCCGCGGTCGAGGGCGTGGTCGCGACCATGCGCTTGATCGAACAGTCCTCGCGCCGCATCGAGGACATCATTTCCGTCATCGACGGCATCGCCTTCCAGACCAACATCCTCGCGCTCAACGCGGCGGTGGAGGCGGCGCGTGCGGGCGAGCAGGGCCGCGGTTTCGCGGTGGTGGCCAGCGAAGTGCGCAACCTGGCGCAGCGCTCGGCCTCGGCCGCCAAGGAGATCAAGGCGCTGATCGAGGATTCGGTCGGCAAGGTCGGCGCCGGTACGGTGCTGGTCGGCCAGGCCGGCGACACCATGCGCAAGGTGGTGACAGGCGTGCAGCGCGTGACCGCCATCATGGGCCAGATCTCGGATGCGACGCGCGCCCAGAGCGCCGACATCGACCAGGTCGACCAGGCCATCGTGCGCCTCGACGAAATGACGCTGCAAAACGCGGCCCTGGTCGAGGAAGCCTCGGCCGCGGCGCAGTCGCTGAGCATGCAGGCCGACGAACTGGCCGGCGTCGTCAATACCTTCCAGCTGGCGCCGCAGGGCATCGCGCCGGCGCGCCGCGCCTGTCACGCACACCCGGCGCATGCGGCGCAGGGGCGCCTCGCCGCCGCCTGATCCCCGGTCGGAGCAGACAGGGCCCGGCATGAGCGATCCCTCTGGCAGGGCGCGCCGATCGGTGCATTCTCGGTTGCGAGGAGGGCGCTGGCGCTGAATGGGAGTTGCGGGGTGCAGCTATGCGTCGACAACGACGCGATGCCGATCGAGGACGCCTCGGTGCCCTGGCCGGAGGACCGGATCGCGGCCGCGCGCGGCGTTCAGCCGCTGCCCGATCCACGGGCCGGCGGCGACCGGGAAAGTCAAGCCGCCAGCGCCAGTGGCGCCGGCGCGCCCGCACGCGCCGGTGCTGCCGGCGCCGCAGCGGTATCGTCGAGCTTGAAGGTGCTGACCACTTGCGCCAGGCTTGCGGCCTGGTCCTGCATCGATTCGGCGGCCGCCGCCGCTTCCTCGACCAGGGCTGCGTTCTGCTGCGTGACCCGGTCCATGTCGACGATCGCGCTGTTCACCTGCTCGATGCCGGCGCTCTGTTCTTCGCTGGCGTTGGCGATGTCGGCGATGATGGTGGTCACGTGCTCGATGCTGCGCACGATCTCTCCCATGGTGGCGCCGGCGCGGTCGACCTGGCCGGTGCCGGCCGCGACCTTGTTCACCGAATCGTCGATGAGCAGCTTGATCTCTTTCGCCGCGCCCGCCGAACGCTGCGCCAGGTTGCGCACTTCGCCGGCCACGACCGCGAAGCCGCGGCCCTGTTCGCCGGCGCGGGCCGCTTCCACCGCGGCATTCAGCGCCAGGATATTGGTCTGGAAGGCGATGCCGTCGATGACGCTGATGATGTCGACGATCTTGCGCGAGGATGCGTTGATCGACCCCATGGTGGCGACCACTTCGGCCACCACGGCGCCGCCTTCGCCGGCGATGCTGGCCGCTTTTCGCGCCAGCAGGTTCGCTTCGCGGGCGTTGTCGGCGTTCTGGCGCACGGTCGAGGTCAGCTCTTCCATCGAAGAGGCGGTTTCCTCCAGCGAGCCGGCTTGCTGCTCGGTGCGGCTCGACAGGTCGGCGTTGCCGCTGGCGATTTCGTGGGAGGCGGTGGCGATCGCGCCGGTGCCGCTCCTGACGTGGCCGACGATGCCGGCCAGCGCCGCCGACATGCTGGCCAGGGCGCGCAGCAGGTCGCCGGTTTCGTCGCGCTGGGTGGCCGCGGCGCGGCTGGTCAGGTCGCCGCGCGCCACGCGCTGGGCGAAGCCGACGGCATGGCCGAGCGGGACCGTGATCGACCGCGTGATCAGCCAGGCGCAGGCGGCGCCCAGCAGCAGGGCGGCCAGGCCGAGGGCGATCAGGATGATGCGGGTGTGCTCGTAGGAGGCAAGGATGGTGGCGGCGACGCCGTCGGCGGCCTCGATCTGCATCGCGGCCAGTTTATCGGTTGCGGCCAGGAAGGCGGTGCTGACCGGCGTGAGCCGCTCGGTGTAGATCTTGTCGGCGCCTTCGACATCGCCGGCGCGCTTGGCCGTGAACAGGTCTGCGCGGGCGGCGAGATAAGGGTCGCGCAGGCCCTTGACGATGGCGAATTGCTTGCGCACGGCTTCATTGCGCAGCGAGGCTTCGATCAGGTTCTGCAGTTCGGTGGAGCGCGCCGAGGCCGCCTTCATCTGGGCCTCGGCCTGGTCAATGACGGCCGTGTCCTCGCTCACGTAGGCGGTGTGCAGCCTTGCGCTGTTGAGCTCGATGAGCTTGCCCCATTCGGCGACGTTGCGCTGGTTCTTGATGCTGGTATGCACCAGCCGGCTCGTCATGTCGCCGGCTTCCTGCATGCGCAGCAAGGCGGTTACGGTCACCGCCAGCAGCAAGGCGAGGACGATGGCAAATCCCGCGCCCAGGCGGACGCCGATCTTGAGGTTTTTCACGTTGGATTCCTGATGAATTGGCGGCGGCAGCCGCTGTCGATTCGTCGATGGCCGCCGGAGAGGCGGTCGCGGCGCAATGGCCGCATTCGATCTGTTCAGGACGAGTATAGCAGCGCAGCAGCAGGAAATGATGCTGTGCGGCAAATTTGCAACATCGCGCGATGGCGATGTTGCAATTAGTGCAGCTGCTTTTTCTCCGGCTGCACCAGGATGAACGGATGCACCACGGCCGCCCACAGGAAGGCCTCGGCCGCGCTCCAGGTTTGCGCCTGCAGGTCGGACACCTTGGCCACCTGGCCGTCGGCCATCCAGCGCGCGATGCTGTCCTTGTCGTCGTGCGAGATGCGCATGGCGACGTCGATCAGGTCGAGCGCTTCGCTGACGTAGATGACGTTGCCCTGGGCGAAGTGGCGCTCCAGCTCGCTCCAGCCGATGCGGCCGGTTTCGCGGTTGATCTTGTCGTGCAGTTCGGTGTCGTTCTCGGGTTTCGTTTTCATGATTCTGATTCAAATAATCTCGACCGCCGGCGTCGGCGAACCCGCCCATGTTAACCGATAGGCCTGGCCCTTGCGCACATTGCCGACCAGGGCGGGGCGGAAGCACGCCAGGTTGATGCCGCCGGGATGGCGCACGCTCGGGTAGATGATGCCCATCGAGCCGAGGTCGAGCAGGGTCGCGGCCAGGTCCTGCGAGGCGACGTAGCTGCGCGGATCGAGGTATTTGTTGAAGCCGCGCGCACCGCGGATGTCGTGGAAGGTGGCGTTGAAATCGGCCAGCATCGCCTGGTAGGTGAGGCTGTCGTCGAAGCGGCCGATTTCCTGGTACTCGACCGTCTTGTGGAAGCTGACCTCGGCCAAGGCAGTCTCGAGCGAGAATGCGCAGTACCAGGCGCCGCGCTCGCCGTCGTTGAAGCGGCTGCCTTCGGGCCGGGCATAGGTATAGGCCGCATTGATGATGCGGAAATTCGGTACGCCGAACACCAGCTCGTCCATGCCGATGCCGGGCAACAGGCCGGCCTCGTAGCGCAGGCGCTCGTTGGTGGCGTTGTCGAGGTCGAACAGGTCGCGCAGGGTGGCGTCGTTGTCCGACAGCGGCGCCAGCACCGAATCCTCGAGGTCGGCGAAGCGCGAGGGCAGCAGGCGGCAGGTGTCGAACTGGCGCAGGCCCGTCAGTTTGGGCAGCGCGGGCAAGATCAGAGGCCTCCGCGGCGCGCGTCGAGCAGCTTGCGCACCGTTTGCATGGCCAGCAGGCCGCCGCCCATCATCAGGGCCAGCGGCGTGCGTCCGCCGAAAATCAGGTTGCTGTTGGGGAGCATCACCCATTCGTCGGCGAGCTTGTCGCCGTACAGGATGTGCAGCGCCTTGTAGATGCCGAGCAGGTAGGAGATGCGGGTGATGCGGTCCACTTCGAGCACCCGGTCGGGGTTCTTCTTCCAGTCGTAGAAGCTCGACGCCGACAGGCCGCCGAGCAGCTCGCGCGCATCTTCGTCGCGCAACTGCCAGGCGCCGGCCAGCTTGAAGAAGCCGACCAGGGCCGACTTCGACAGGCGCTCGCGCTCGGCGCGCGAATTGAGGTCGACCAGCACCGCCGGCTCGAAGCGGCTCTTCGGGTAGGAGTAGGCAAGGTTCATGGGTTTCTCCGATTTTGGAGTATTTATACTCCGATTCCGTAACCGTTGCAACTGACAGTTGTCAAGCCGTGTGCGCCGTGACAGAATTGGCGCCGACTTGTCAAAAGGAAAAGGTTATTCCAATGCGATGGCGATCGGCGGGAATCCTGTTTGCGGTGGTGGCCTGCATTGCGCTCACGGCCATCGGCATCGCGCGCGGCGCACGCGTGGCGCCGGGCGACGCGCGCCAGCAAGTGTTCAAGGCGGAACGCGAGTTCGCCGCCACCATGGCGCGGCGCGACTTCGAGGCGTTTGCGAATCATCTGTCGCGCGAGGCGGTCTTCATGGGGCCCGGCGGCGCGCGGCGCGGCAAGGAGGCCGTGGCCGCAGCCTGGCGCACTTATTTCGACAGGCCGGAGGCGCCGTTCTCGTGGGCGCCGGACGAGGTCGAGGTGCTGGCGTCGGGGACGCTGGCCTACAGCAGCGGGCCGGTGCGGGATGCGGCGGGGAAGCAGATCGGCAGGTTCAATTCGGTGTGGCGGCTGGAAGGGCCGGGGACGTGGCGCGTGGTATTTGACCGGGGATGCGATTGCCCGCGGTAGGGTGGGCACTTGTGCCCACGCCGTATCACACGATGCGCATGCGCGAACCGATCAATCCGCCGTCGCGCCCGACGCCTTGACCGTCTGCCCCCATTTCGCCGTCTCGCTGCGAATGAACTCGGCAAACTGTTCCGGCTTCTCGCCATGCGGCTCGGCGCCCTGTTCGGCGAACTTCTTCTTCACTTCCGGATCGGCCAGCGCCTTTAAAATCGACGCGTTCAGCTTCGCCACCACCGGCGCCGGCGTGGCGGCGGGCGCCAGCAGGCCGAACCAGGAAGTGGCGCTGTAGCCGGGTACGCCCGATTCGGCGATCGTCGGCACGTCGGGCAGGGCGCGCGAGCGTTGCGGCGTGGTGACGGCGATCGGACGCAGCTTGCCGGCGCGGACGTGGCCGATCACCGACGGCATGTTGTCGAACATGATCGCGGTCTGGCCGCCGAGCAGGTCGTTCAGCGCCGGCGCGCTGCCTTTATACGGGATGTGCTGCATGTCGACGCCGGCCATCTGGTTGAACATCTCGGCCGACAGGTGGATCGAGGTACCGCTGCCCGAGGACGCGAAGTTGACCTTGCCCGGATTGGCCTTGGCGTAGGCGATCAGTTCCTTCACCGTCTTGTACGGCTGCGACGGGTGCGCGACCAGCAGGTTCGGCACCAGCGCCACGCGCGTGAGTGGCTGGAAGTCCTTGATCGGATCGAAGGGCATCTTCTTGTACAGGCTCTGGTTGATGGCGTGGGTGCCGACGGTGCCCATCAGCAGCGTGTAGCCATCCGGCGCGGCGCGCGCCACCATCTGCGCGCCGATGTTGCCGCCGGCGCCGGGACGGTTGTCGATGATGACCGGCTGGCCCAGGTCCTTGGACAGGTACTGGCCGACCACGCGCGCCAGGATGTCGGTGGTGCCGCCGGCCGAGAACGGCACGACGATGGTCAGCGCGCGCGCCGGGAACGCGGCTTGCGCCTGGGCGACGAAAGGCACGGAGGCGAGGATGCCGGCGGCGAGCGCGGCGACGGTGAGCGCGCGCCGCTTGGGGGCGATGACGACACGGGAACGGGTCATGAGGGTCTCCTTTTTAATTGTGATGGGGTGTTTCTAGACAGGGGCAACGCCGAGCGTGGTGCCGCCGCAGACGTACAGCACCTGGCCGGTGACGAAGCCATTTTCCGGCGCCAGGAAGAACAGCGCCGCGCGCGTCACGTCCTCGGGCGTGCCGAGGCGCTTGACGACGATGCTCTCCAAGATGCGCCGGGTTTGCGGCGCGCCTTCCGGATTGCTGTTCCTGAACAGCTCGGTGGCGATCGGGCCGGGCGCGACCGCGTTGACGGTGACGCCGTCGCCGCCGAGTTCCTGCGCCAGCGTGCGCGTCAGGCCGATCAGCCCGGCCTTGGTGGCCGAATACACGATGCGTTCGGGCTTGCCGAGCGCGGCGCGCGAGGCGATGTTGACGATGCGCCCGCGGCCTGAAGCGCGCAGGGCCGGCAGGCAAGCCTGCAGCAGCAGGATCGGCGCGCGCAGGTGCAGGCCGACGACGTCGTCGAGGTCGGCCATGGTGGCGGCGTCGATGCTGCCGGGGCGGGTGGCGCCGGCGTTGTTGACGATCGCGGTGACGGTATACTGCGCTGCGATCTGGCCGGCGGCGGACGCGATCTCGTCTTGCTTCGTCAGGTCGGCCTGCAGCGACACGAGCTTGTCGTGGCCCCAGTCCGGGGTTTTATAGTCGAGATTGACGACGCTGCGGCCCTGCGCCAGCAGCGCTTCGCAGATGGCCCGGCCAATGCCGGAACTGCCGCCCGTTACCAAGGTCACTTCCTGTGCTTCGCTCATGCCTGCCGCTCCTGGAACCTGTCGGGTCCACGCGACCCGGCGTGCGTGATATTAGCATGGCGGCGGGGGCGGATGAGCATGGGCGCGGAGTTCAAACCGCTGTGCTGATGCGGAGCTGTACAACCGCGTGGGCACAAGTGCCCACCCTACGTAACGCAACCGTTTCATGAACTTGCTATGCGCGGTGGTGCACCGTAGGGTGGGCTCTCGAGCCCACGCGGTCGTGCGTTCGCATGCCGCACCGTTCAAAACAACCGGATCGCTGGCAAACCGCCCTCACGCCGGCTCCGCGTGCTCCACCAACAACTGCACCTTGGTCACACCGTTGTATTCGTTCGCATCGAGCCGGAACGCCACCCGCGCGCGGTCGCCCAAGCCATCGGTGCGCCCGAACCAGATCGCATCGTAGCGCCGCCCGTTCCGTTCCAGCAGCAGCTTGAGGTGCTTCTCTTTCAGGATGCGCTGGCTCAGCACGCGGAATTCGTCGCAGAACACCGGCGGCGCGAAGCCTTGTCCCCACACCTGGCCATCCATCAGTTCGATGAACGAGGTACAGTAAAACTCGTCTTCGAGCGGCCCGTCGGTCTCGACCACGCGCTCGAGCTGGGCCTGGGTCAGCCAGGCGCGCCCGACTGCTTCGAAGGCCTGCTGGAAGGCCTCGAAGGATTCGGCCTTCATCGTCAAACCGGCCGCCATTGCGTGGCCGCCGAACTTGTCGATCAGGCCCGGCACTTTTTTCGAGACCAGGTCGAGCGCGTCGCGCATGTGAAAGCCCGGAATCGAGCGACCCGAACCCTTGATCAGGCCAGTGCCGCCGGGCGCGAAGGTGATCGTCGGGCGGAAGAATTTTTCCTTCAGGCGCGAGGCGACGATGCCGATCACGCCCTGGTGCCAGCTGTCGTCGAACACGGTGATGGTGCTGCTGTCGCTTGGTTCGAACGCGTCCAGGTGCAGCAGGGCCGCGTCCTGCATGTCGGCCTCGATCTCGCGCCGCTTCAGGTTGATCTCGTTGAGCTGCTGGGCGATGGCCCAGGCGCGGCCTTCGTCGTCCGTGGTGAGGCATTCGATCCCGAGCGCCATGTCCTGCAAACGCCCGGCCGCGTTCAGGCGCGGGCCGACGGCAAAGCCGAGGTCGAACGGAGACGCGCAGCGCGCCTCGCGTCCCGCCACCCGGAACAGCGCCGCCACGCCGGCGTGCATGCGGCCGGCGCGCATGCGCTTGAGGCCCTGCGCGACCAGTATGCGGTTGTTGGCGTCGAGTTTGACCACGTCGGCGACCGTGCCCAGCGCCACCAGGTCGAGCAGGTTGTCGAGCTTGGGCTGGTTCTGCGCATCGAACACGCCGCGCCGGCGCAGTTCCGCGCGCAGGGCCAGCAGCACGTAGAACACCACGCCGACGCCGGCCAGGTTCTTGCTGGGGAAGCCGCACTCGGGCTGGTTCGGGTTGACGATGACGCGCGCCGGCGGCAGATGATCGCCCGGCAGGTGGTGGTCGGTGACGACGACGTCGATGCCGCGCCGGTTCGCTTCCTCGACGCCGTCGACGCTGGCGATGCCGTTGTCGACGGTGACGATGATGTCGGGCGATTTCTCGTTCGCGGTGAGTGCGACGATCTCGGGTGTCAGGCCATAGCCGTGCACCACGCGGTCGGGCACGATGTAGTCGACCTGCGCCCCCATCGCGCGCAAGCCGCGCAGGGCGGTGGCGCAGGCGGTGGCGCCGTCGCAGTCGTAGTCGGCGACGATGGTCATCTTCTTGCCGGCGGCGATGGCATCGGCCAGGAATACGGCGGCGGCGTCGATGTGTTTCAGGCCGCCAGGCGGCACCAGGGCGTTCAGTTCGCACGACAGTTCGCGCGCATCGAACAGGCCGCGCGCGGCGTAGATACGGGCCAGCACAGGATGCACGCCACCCTGGCGCAGCATTTCGGACTGGCGGAACGGGCAGGGGCGGGTGGTAATGCGTGTAATCACAGCGGGGTGCTCAAAGTAGTCGGTCCAGGGTCGGGCGGCGCCAGAAAGTGCGTTGCGCCAGGGCGGTGGTGGCGAATTCGGCATGCGCGTCGCGGCGGCTCAGCACCAGCGCTACTGTCCGCACGCGGCCCTTCTTCAAGGCCTCCAAGATGGGTGCGAACAGCGCGGCTTCAAGCTGCTGCAGCTGGGCGACCCAGCCGCCCCAGTCGGCGCCGACCGCATACGGGGCGGCGCTGGCGCAATACAGGATGGTGTCGCCGCTGGCTTTGGCGATAAAGTCGGCCAGGTCGGTCACGCGGGTGTCGCTGAGGATGGCAATGGCGCCGTGCGCATCGAAGGTGGCAAGCTTCGGCGCTGCCGGTGCCTTGCGCCGCGTCGCGTCGGCCGCGCCCCAGATCCAGAAGGCGTTGACGGGCGCCTGGCGCCGCGCCTCGCGCGCCGCATTCACCGGGTGCGTATGCCACAGGATCTGCACTTCGTTCTGCAGGCGCCGGAAGGCGGCCGCGGGCTCGCCGATCGGCATCCAGTCGGTCAGGTCCATGCCCAGTGTGGCGTCGGGCGTGGCTGTGTCGAGGCCGTTCCACTCGTCCGCGCGCAGGAACCAGGTGTGCGCATCGCCATACAGCAGCGTGTGGCCGGCTTCCTCGACATACGGCAGCGCGGCCTCGAACAGGGCGCGGCTGTCGGCATCGGGCAGGCGCAGGCTGGCCGGGTCGCCCATCATCAGGTGGGTGCGCGCGATTTCGATATGCACCGGGTTGACGATGAACCAGGTGCCCGCCTCGGGTTGCAGGCCGCAGGCGCGCATGGCTTCTGCCGCAAAGGCGGGGCGGCCGGCGTCCAGCAGGCCGAGGGCGCGCGCCAGCCATTGCTCGTGCGGCAAGGCGCGGATCGAATCGTCGACCGGCACGCGCGCATGGCTGCGCGTGCGCGACAGCAGCGCGGCCAGGGCCGGCGCATGGCTTGGCGTACTGAGGGCGCGCACCAGGTCGGGTGCGAATTCGGGAATGGGAAGGGCGAAGGGCAGGACGAGCGTGATCTGGGACATCCCGTGATTGTAGGCGAAATGGGGCCGGCGCGAGCGGGCGGCGCCGGTTTGGGGGGCGGGAACCGTGCCCATGGCGCCACACCGGTCCGCTTGCCGGAAGAGCGGGCCGGGCAGGTAAAACAGGGGTGCCTCGAACGCGTGCCGCAGCATGCCGCCTCCATCGCGCGCGAGTCCTCGTGCGGACTCACCCGTTCGACCTGCATCCGCCGCGCGAAGTTCCAGCAAGCGCAGCCCGCCTTTCGTGGCGTGGCGCACTGTCATGGATGAGCTTTGTGTGGCAAACTGCGGGTCGGTTGTCAAATACTTAAACACATGAGCATCATCTACAAGCTGCCGTACGAAGCGCTGGTCGGGCTGCGCTATACGCGCGCCGGCAAGCGTAGCGGCCGCAACCGCTTCATTTCCTTCATCTCGATGATCTCGGTGGCCGGCATCGCGCTCGGCGTCGCGGCCCTGATCGTGGTGCTGTCGGTGATGAACGGTTTCCAGAAGGAAGTCACCGACCGCATGCTGTCGGTGCTGGCCCACATCGAAGTCTACGACGTGCGCGGCGCCATGCCGGACTGGCGCGCGGTCGGCCGCGACGCTGCGCGTAATCCGAACGTGCTTGCCGCCGCACCGTTCGCCGACGTGCAGGGCATGCTGCTGCGCGACGGCGTCATGAAGCCGGTCCTGCTGCGCGGCATCCTGCCGGTCGAGGAGGGCAAGGTATCCGAAGTGGCGCGGCAGATGCGCCAGGGCAGCCTCGACAAACTCACGGCCGGTTCGATGAACGTGGTGCTCGGCAGCGCGCTGGCCAAGTCGCTGGAAGTGACAGTGGGCGAACGGGTGACGATGCTGCTAGGGAGTGCAGGCGGTAGCGCAGCCCCGGCCGCGCCGCGCACCCAGACCTTCACCGTCGCCGGCATCTTCGAAGCCGGCCACTACGAATTCGATTCCACGCTCGCTTTTGCCCACATCGACGACGCCGTGACGGCCGGCCGCATCGATGGTCCCGCCGGCGTGCGCCTGCGCCTGCGCGACATGCACGCGGCGCCGCAGGTGGCGGCGGAACTGCGCCGCAGCCTGGGCGAGGACGTGGTGCTGCGCGACTGGTCGCAGGTGAACACGATCTGGTTCGCGGCCGTGCAGTCGCAAAAGCGCATGATGTTCATCATCCTGGCGATGATCATCGCGGTGGCCGCCTTCAACCTGGTGTCGACGCTGGTCATGACGGTCAAGGACAAGCAGTCCGACATCGCGATCCTGCGCACGCTGGGCGCTTCGCCGCGTTCGATCATGAAGATCTTCATCGTGCAGGGCACGCTGGTCGGCCTGCTCGGCAGCGCCCTCGGCGTGCTGCTGGGGGTGACGGTGGCGCTCAACGTCGACGTCATCGTGCCGGCGATCGAACGCGTGCTCGGCATCCAGTTCCTGTCGAAGGAGATCTACCTGATCAGCGAGATCCCCTCGGAACTGCGCTGGCCCGACGTGACCAGCATCGGCGGCCTGGCCGTGCTGCTCGCCTTTCTGGCGACGCTCTACCCGAGCTGGAAGGCGGCGCGCATCAATCCGGCGCAAGCCCTGCGCTATGAATGACGTTCGAGATTATGAAAAGCAGCGCACCATGAGCATCCTCCACAAGTTGCCGTTCGAATGGCTGGTCGGCCTGCGCTATACGCGCGCCGGCAAGGGCAGCGACAACAGCGGCTTCATCTCCTTCATTTCGCTGATCTCGGTGGCCGGCATCGCGCTCGGCGTGGCGGCGCTGATCATCGTGCTGTCGGTGATGAACGGCTTCCAGAAACAGGTGACCGACCGCATGCTGTCGGTGCTGGCGCACATCGAGGTGTTCGACGCGCGTGGCGACATGCCGCAGTGGCGCGATGCGGCGCAAGAAGCGCTGCGCAACCCGGCCGTGCTGGGTGCTGCGCCCTTCGTGCAAAGCGAAGCCTTGCTGCAGCAGCAGGGCGGGGCGATGCGCCCGGCCGTCATCCGCGGCATCCTGCCGGGAGCGGAACGGGATGTCTCTGAGATGGCCAATACCATGCGCCAGGGCCGGCTCGATTCGCTCACGCCCGGCAGCTTCAACATCGTGCTCGGTTACGCGCTGGCCGGTGCGCTGAACCTGCAGGTCGGCGACAAGGTCACCATGCTGCTGGCGCAGGCCCAGGCCACGCCCGCCGGCCTGCTGCCGCGCATGCGCACCTTCACCGTGTCGGGCATCTTCGAAGCCGGCCACGCCGAATTCGATTCAGGCATGGCCTTCATCAGCCTGGAAGACGCGCAAAAGATGGAGCGCCTGGCCGCACCCGCCGGCCTGCGCCTGCGCATCCGCGACATGCACCAGGCGCCGCAGGTGGCGCAGGAGCTGAAGAAATCGATGTCGGGCGACCTGGTCATGCGCGACTGGTCGCAGCTGAACGCGGTCTGGTTCGGCGCCGTACAGACCGAGAAGAAGATGATGTTCATCATCCTGACCCTGATCGTGACGGTGGCCGCCTTCAACCTCGTGTCGACGCTGGTGATGACGGTGACCGACAAGCAGGCCGACATCGCGATCCTGCGCACGCTGGGCGCTTCGCCGCGCTCGATCATGAAGATCTTCATCGTCCAGGGCGCGGTCGCCGGCCTGCTCGGCACCGCGCTCGGCGTGGGCGGCGGCGTGCTGGTGGCGCTGAACATCGACGTCATCGTTCCATTCATTGAACAGTTATTGGGAGTGCAGTTCTTGTCCAAGGATATTTACCAATTCACGGCCGTGCCATCCGATTTGCGCTGGCCGGACGTGGCGCGCATCGGCGTCGTCGCCGTGATCCTCGCGTTCGCCGCCACCCTGTATCCGAGCTGGTCGGCCTCGCGCGTGAAACCGGCGGAGGCGCTGCGTTATGAGTGATGTTTCGAATGCGCCGGTCCTGGCCTGCCGCGGCCTGAGTAAAACCTTCAAGCAGGGCGACTACCAGGTGCAGGTGCTCGACAAGATCGACTTCGCGATCGGGCGCGGCGAACGCGTGGCGATTGTCGGCGCCTCGGGTTCGGGCAAGTCGACCCTGCTGCACCTGCTGGGCGGGCTCGATACGCCGAGCGCCGGCGCGGTGACGCTGCTCGGCGAAGACTTCGCCACCCTGTCCGAGACCCGCCGCGGCGAACTGCGCAATTCCTCGCTCGGCTTCGTCTACCAGTTCCACCACCTGCTGCCGGAATTCTCGGCGCTCGACAACGTCGCCATGCCGCTGCGCATCCGCCGCATACCGCACGCAAAGGCAATGGAGCAGGCGCAGGCGATCCTGGCGCGCGTCGGCCTGGCCAAGCGGGTCGTGCACCGGCCCGGCGAACTGTCGGGCGGCGAGCGCCAGCGCGTGGCCCTGGCGCGCGCCCTGGTCACGCAGCCGGCCTGCGTGCTGGCCGACGAGCCGACCGGTAACCTCGACCACACGACGGCGCTGGTGATTTTCGACCTGATGCTGGAACTCTCGCGCACCCTCGGCACCGCCTTCGTCATCGTCACCCACGACATGGAACTGGCGCGCCGCTGCGACCGCGCGCTGCGCCTGACCGAGCACGGGCTGGTGCCGCTGGAGGGATAAACCATGTGGATCGACACCCACTGCCACCTCGATGCGCACGAATTCGGCAACGAGGCGCTCGACGTGGCGGCGCGCGCCCAGGCAGCAGGGGTATCGATGATCGTGATCCCGGCCGTCGAACGCGGCAATTTCGAGACCGTAGCAAAGCTCGCGCAAGCAGCGCCGAACGCCAGCTATGCGCTCGGCATCCACCCGATCTACGTGCCGCGGGCGCGCGACGAAGACCTGGTCGCACTGCGCATTGCAGTGGAGGGCGCGATGGACGATCCGCGCTTCGTCGCCATCGGCGAGATCGGGCTCGACTTCTTCATTCCGCTGCTGTGCGAACCGGCCATGCGCGAGAAGCAGGAACGTTTTTTTCGCGAACAGCTGCGCATCGCGCGCGACTTCGGTATGCCGGTACTGACCCACGTGCGCCGCTCGCAGGACCAGGTGCTGAAGCACCTGCGCCAGGTAACGCCGCCCGGCGGCATCGCCCACGCCTTCAACGGCAGCGAGCAGCAGGCGAATGCCTTCATCAAGCTCGGCATGCATCTCGGGTTCGGCGGCGCCATGACTTTTACGCGCGCACTGCAGATCCGGCGCCTGGCAACGGGCTTGCCGCTCGAGCGCATCGTGCTCGAGACCGACGCGCCCGACATTTCCCCGAGCTGGATCCACCCGGCCCGCAACAGCCCGGAGCAACTGCCGGCGATCGGCGCCGCCCTGGCCGGACTGCGCGGCATCGATCCGGCCGAAGCCGCCGCCGCGGCCTGGGGCAGTTCGCTGGCGGCGATCCCGCGGCTGCAGGGGTTGCTGGCATAAAAAGGCAGCGTTGTGCGGAACTAATCGCGTTCGCCGAACTCTGCTGTTCAGGCAACCAAATGACTGTCGAGACAGTGCGAAGTTCGCCACAATCGGCCCGGGCGCGCTGATGCTGCGCAACCGGGTATTGTCGGGTTCGTGTGACCATTGCGTCTTTCGGTATGGGAGACGACATTGGACAGCGCGAGCGCCTTCCTGCGCGTACTGCGGCATGAACAGTCGCTGAGCACCGCGCACCGCGCGCTGCGCCTGCGCCTGGCGCATGCCGAAGGGCTCGAAGGCGAGGTCCTGCTGCCGCAACAGGTCACCGGCACCGAATCGATCTGCGGCGGCATCGAGTACCGCGTCGCCTGCGTCTCGAGCGACCCGGCGCTGCCGCTCAAGCGGTTCATCGCGCTGCCGGCCGAGCTCCAGATCGTCACCGACCGCGGCGCCTTGCGCAGCGTCTGCGGCATCGTCGTCGAGGCGCGTTCCGGCGACAGCGATGGCGGCCTCACGACTTACCAGCTGGTGCTGCGCGACGCGCTGGCGATCATGGAAAGGCGCGTCAACAGCCGCATCTTCCGCAACCAGAACGAACTCGCGATCGTGCAGGTGCTGTTCGACGAATGGCGCCATGCGAACGCGGTGCTGGCCGGCGCCTTCGAATACGAACTCGATACACTGCTCGACCTGTCGCAGTACCCTGCGCGCGAGCAGACGATGCAGTACAACGAATCCGACGCTGCCTTCGTGCGGCGCCTGCTGCGCCGGCGCGGCATCTCCTGGTGCGTGCGCGCCGGCCGCAGCCGCGCCAGCAACGTCGACCCGCTGCACGACCGCATCCCCGCGCACACGCTGGTGCTGTTCGCCGACGCCGCCCGCCTGCCGACGAACGCGGCCGGCACCGTGCGCTACCACCGCGACGACGCCACCGACACCCGCGACACCATCACCGCCTGGAGCGCGGCGCGCAGCCTGCAAGCTGGCGCCGCCTCGCGCCACAGCTGGGACTACAAGCAGCCGGCCGGCAGCGCCTTCATGGCGAGCGGGGCGCGCGCCGACTTCGACCAGGGCGGCCACGGCAACGCGCTCGCCGCCAGCCTCGACGACTACCTGGTCGAGGCGCCCCACGCCGGCAACGACGTCGAGGACAGCCTGCGTCTCGGCCAGCTGCGCATGGCGCGCCACGGCTTCGAGGCGAAATGCTTCCATGGCGAAGGCACGGTGCGCGACTTTTGCGCCGGCCAGTACTTCACGCTCGCCGGGCACCCCGAGATCGATACCCATCCCGAGAGCGAACGCATTTTCCTGCTCACCGAGCTGCAGGCGAGCGTGCGCAACAACCTGCCGGGCGACATGTCCGAACGTATCGAGCGCCTGCTTGCCAGGAGTGGCTGGAGCACGCCGCGCGGCGGCGCCCCGGTGCAGGTGCGCTTTACGGCGGTGCGCCGCGGCGTGCCCGTGGTGCCGGCGTTCGATGCGCGCGTCGACCTGCCGCATCCGCAGCTGCAAAGCGCGATCGTCGTCGGCCCCGCCAACGAGGAAGTCCATTGCGACAGCCTGGGCCGCGTGAAGATCCGCTTTCCCGGCATGCGCACGGCCGACCACGAACATGCCCACGGCGCCGGCGCCTCGGGCTCGCCGCTCGATTCGGCCTGGGTACGCGTCGCCTCGAACTGGTCGGGCAATGGTGCGCCCGCCGACCAGCCGCTCGGCGCATTGACCGTGCCGCGCGTCGGCAGCGAGGTGCTGGTGGCCTTCCTCGGCGGCGACCCCGACAAGCCGATCGTGCTGGCCCAGCTGTTCAACGGCCGCGCCATGCCGCCAGCCCTGAGCGCACAGGGCGCGCTGCCGGGCAACCGCTACCTGGCCGGCCTGCGCAGCCGCGAAATCCGCGGCCGGCGCGGCAGCCAGCTGCGCTTCGACGACACCAGCGGCCAGATCAGCGCACAACTGGCGAGCGACCATGCGGCTTCGGAACTGAACCTCGGCTGGCTGACGCGCCCGCGCGCCAACGGCCAAGGCGCGCCGCGCGGCGAGGGCGCCGAACTGCGCAGCGAGCAGGCGGTGGCCATCCGCGGCCGCAAGGGTGTGCTGGTGAGTGCCGAATCCGACGACAACGACGCCGGCCGGCAAATGGCGCGCAGCGGCCTGATCGGGCTGACCGAAGTGATGCAAAGCGTGGTCGACGAACTGGCCAGGCTCGCCGAGCAGCATGCCGGCGATGAGCACAGCAGCGGCAGGCTGGCCGAACTGGCCGAGAAACTCAAGCACTGGGAAGACGGTACCAATACGGCACCAAACGCCGCACCAGGCGCCGACGGCACCACCGAAGCCGCGCCGATCGTCGCCGTCACCGCGCCGGCCGGGATGGTGCTGGCCAGCCAGGACAACGTGGCGCTCGGGTCGGAAAAGAAGGTCGATGTGGTCAGCGGCGCCGACGCCGCCGTCACGGCCGGCCGCAACGTGTTCGTGCGCGCCGGGCGCGGCATCCGCGCCTTCGCGCATGCGCTCGGCATCAAGCTCGTCGCGGCGCGCGGCAACGTCACCCTCGAGGCGCACGAAGGCGGCATCGACATCATGTCGTCCAGGCGCATCAGCCTGGTCTCCTCGGAAGCCATCTACATCGAGGCGCCGCTGGTGCGCATCGTCTCGAAGGGCGCGCAAACGGAATGGGCCGATGGCGCAATCGCCCAGCAAAGCAGCGGCAAGCACGTCGTCAAAGCCGCGTCGGTCGTGCACGGCGGGCCGGGCGGCGGCGCCCCGGCAACGCTCGATTTCGCCTCGTCGAAGATCCGCGCCGACGAGCGCGTCGTCCTGCGCCACCGGCAAACCCTCGACCCGATCGCGCACCAGCGCTACATCGCCCACCTCGAGGACGGCAGCACCGTCAGCGGCGTCAGCGACGAGGCCGGCCGCACGCAACTGGTCACCACCGCCGCCCTCGGCCCGGTGCGTTTCGAACTGCTTCCCTGAACCCACCCGGATTGTCCCCATGAGCGAACCGACAAGGCCGTTACCGCCTCCATCCCCCTTGCCCGGCGGCGGCTGGGCGGTCGATTCTTTCACTTCATCGACCGATTACAAAATCATGGGGCTTGCCCTGGTGCCGACGGACCGGGTGGTGCCGGTGATCGTCGTGCCGGGCATCATGGGGACGAATTTGCGGGCGAAGCGCAAGCCGCGGACGGACGGTGGGGTTAATGAGAAGAATACGAAGGTGGCGCCGGGTACGCCGGTGTGGCGTCCGCCAAATGGCCCGAAGGAAGGTTTGAAGGCATCAACCGAATGGAGCCGCGTTTCGCCGGAAGACCGCCAGAGACTGTTCGACGGCCCGACGCTGGAAGTCGACGATCGCGGCGCCGTCATGTTGGAGAACGCCGCCTACGGCTATGTCCTGACGGCGGCGGAAGCGCGCGCGCGCGGCTGGGGCGAAGTCCATGCCGACTCCTACGGCGCCCTGCTCGACGCGCTGGAGATACGCCTGAACCATACCTTCGAGCCGGGGTACAACGGCAAGGGTAGCGTCCCGCGCCGGCACTGGCAGGAGGTAATGGCCTGCGCACCGGCCAAGTGGGGAGTGCGCGAATTCGAGCCGCTGACGCTGGCCCATCTCAAAAAACATGCGCAGTACAATTATCCGGTGTATGCCGTCGGCTATAACTGGCTCGAGGATTGCGGACAGTCGTCGCGCCGGCTGGAGCAGCGCATTCTCGAGATCATCGCCTTTTGGACCAAGTCGAAACGGCGCTGCGACCAGGTGATCCTGGTCACGCATTCGATGGGCGGCCTGGTTGCGCGCGCCTGCGCCAAGCGCATTCCCGACAAGATCGCCGGCGTCATCCACGGCGTCATGCCGGCGCTCGGCGCACCGGCCGCCTACCGCCGCCTTGCCTGCGGTACCGAAAGCGAGAGTCCGGACAATGGCCCGGGCGACAACCTGGCCGCCTCCAGGCTGGCGCTGATCCTGGGCGAGACCACCGAGAAAACCACACCCGTGCTGGCAACCTCGCCCGGTGCGCTTGAACTGCTGCCGAACCACCTGTATCCGGGACCCTGGCTGCACGTGCGTGTCATGACGGGCGTTGCAACGCCGCCCGCAAGCAGCGGTGGGCACACCAACGTCGCAGGCCACGGCCCGGCAACGCGCGATTGCCTGCATCTTCCGGGCGGCCGGTCGCTGAATCCCTACGATCTGTACCGCGACATGAACTCCTGGTATCGGCTGATCAATCCAGCGTTGGCTGATCCGGCGGGGAGATATCTCGAGGAAAAGGACGGCGTGAAAAACGCGATTTTAGATGCAATCGACACTGCCGAACGATTTCACCGCTCCCTGAAAGACTATTACCACCCAAATACCTATGCGTTCTATGGCGACGATCAGCACAAACGCGCGTACGGTCAGGTGCGCTGGGTAGCGTGGCAGCAGGCGGGAGCGGCGACGGCCGTCACGGCGGCAAATGTCGGTGCAGCAAGCTTCCTCGGCCATACGGCGCTGGGTCAGCGGCGCGTTCGTCTGGAAGGCAAGGCGGACCTGGTGTTTGCGCTGGAGCAGCAAGACGCACGCGGCGATGGCACGGTGCCGCAGCAATCGGGCACGGCGCCGCGAGGCAAGGTCAGGCAGGTGTTCGCGACGCAAGGCTACGACCACCAGGGATCGTACAAGCACCCCGACATGCTCATGCTGACGCTGCGCCTCGTGGTAAAGATCGTCCAGGAGATGCCGTGAAGCCCTGGGGGCGGCGAGGGCCGGCGCTGCTGCTGGTCGTCATCCTCGTTGCCGGACTGACGGCCGCCTTGGCCGCCGGCGAAGTGAAACAGCGCGCTGCGGCGCAAGGGCACAAGGAAAAGGTGGCGCGCATGACCCAGAACATGAAGGTTGTATGCATCGGCAGGTTTCTAATCGACATGCCGCAAGAGACACGCCTCGAGCTTCGGGGGACACGCATCCATGGGCTTGACATCTCGTCATTCGATGAACCTGAAGCCGATTTTCAAGTTCGGCTTGCCCAGCGCGAGGCGCAATTACGAGCGATGCCGGACCGGTTAGGCGGAAATAAGAATCTCGAATCGGTCAGGGATGTGAAGACGGAGAACGGCGTCGTCGGCAAGATATTCTTCCACAGCCGAAAGGTCAGGGAAGGGACTCAAGCGAACGGCCTGGAACTGGAACGTTACCGCTATGAAGGTATCGCGATTGAAGCCGTAGTGCATGGTCAGGGAGTAAGCTTCGCCCTGGTGGCCAATAATTACAATCCTGACAACATCGAAAACTTGCCCAGGCTGGTCGCTAAGCTAGTGCCGAACTCCCACAACCAGATTCCGACGGAGCCAGGCTTTTGCATCGACCGTGCCTGGTTCCGCGATCCGCTGACGGCCAGCCAGCGCGAAGAAATCATGATGTCCGCTCAGTTGCCGAGCCACCCTGACTTCGAGTTCCTGACTATTCTGGCCGCCGGAAACAAGCCCTCTCGTCAAAGCTTGCTCGAAAGGAGCGCAGACACGGATGCAAGGTTGACACTGGCGGAACGGTGGCGCATATCCACTCTGCGCTCAGCACCGCGACAAATTGCCGGCATCACCGGCGATGAACTGGTCACACGTTACGCCGAGATAAATGACACTGTCGGTTATTCATTCTGGTGGGAGGTCGCCGGAACGGACGACAACGTTTTCGTTCCGCACTTTGTTTTCAAAATGACCACCGGCGAGGGCGACAACGGGCCGGTTTCCACTTCCCTGTCACAAGACGCCGCCATGGCGCTCTGGGACAAGATATCGTCCAGCATTCGATTGCGCCCCACGCAGGAACGCAAGCCTGTCGCAGCCGTCGTGCCGCCAACCCCGCTCGGCACCTACGCCTGGGCCGGCGACCGCTGCCCCGAAAGCGGCTGGTGGTCGTGCAGCGCCGGTGGCAACGGCGTCGGCGTGCTCGGTGGCCAGCGCCAGTACATCAAGAAAGGCGAGCGCATGCCGCAAGCCTTGCTGTTGCCGCCACAGACCTTGTGGGAAAAGCTGCGCGGCATGCAGCCGAGTTACGAATCGAAGACGCAAACCTCGTGGAAGCTGGTCGACAAGCGCAACCGCAAGCGCGTGCCATCGCCACTGCCGCTGGCCCAGGCCACGCCGGCGGCGCCCGCCAGCATCACGACGGCTGGGCTTGGCCCTAGCGTCATGGAACAGCAGGGCGTCGCGGTCGGCAGTTTTGCCGCTACTGGAATTCCATGCCCGGCCAGCGGCTGGTGGCATTGCGAAGACCCACGCGCGCTGGATGGAACGCGCTGGTTCGCGCGCGGCAGTCTGCTGCCCTCGGCGACCTTCGCCGTGTCGCCCGCCGCCTTCGGTCGTTCGGCCAACGCCGCAAGGTCGATCGAACGCCGCGGTGCGTGGCGCTTGGTGCGGTTGGCCCAGTCGCCCAATCAAGTAGGCGGCAGCAACACCGGAGAAACAGCATGAGGCGCGCGCTCCGTAGCAGGTTCGCCAAACTGCTTGCCGCCGTCGTCATCGGGAGTGGGGCGGCAGCATTTGCGGTTGGACAGGTACGGGACGCCGAGGTGACGCGGCGGGATCAAGCCGACGTTGCGCGCATGACGAAGAACATGAAGACGGTATGCATCGGCAGGTTCCTTATCGACCTGCCCGAAGAGACGCGCCTTGAGCTGCACGGGCCGCGCATTGACGGCCTTAACATCTCGTCCGTCGATGAGTCAAAGGCCGATTTTCAAGTCCGCCTTGTACAGCGCGAAGCCGAGTTGCGGGCGACGCCGGATCAGTTTGGAGGAAACAATAACCTCGAATCGGTCAGGGAGGTAAAGATGGACAAGGGCGTCTTCGGCAAGATTTTTTTCCATAGCCGAAAGGTGACAGAAGGCACTCAAGCGAATGGCTTGGAACTGGAACGCTACCGCGACGAAAGTATTGCCATTGAAGCAATTGTGCATGGTCAGGGAATGCGTTTCGATCTGGCAGCGAACGGTTATAACCCCGACAACATCGAAAATTTGCCCAGGCTGGTCGCCAAACTGGTGCCGAACCCCCTGAACAAGATTCCGACGGAGCCCGGCTTCTGCATCGACCGCGCATGGTTCCGCGATCCGCTGACGGCCGATCAGGGCGAGGAAATCATGATGTCCGCTCTACTGCCGAGCCACCCGGACATCCAGTTTCTGACCATTCTGGCCGCCGGCAACAAGCCTGCTGCCCAAAGCTTGCTAGAAAGGAGCGCGAACACGGAGGCACGGTTCTCGCTCGCCCAAAAATTTCGCGTATCGCGACTGCGCGCTGATCCTCGCACAATCGGTGGAATTACCGGAGATGAACTCATTAGACGGGTCAATGAGATAAATGACGCTGTCGTTTATACGTTCTGGTGGGAAGTCGCCGGGACGGAAACCAACGTTTTTATTCCTCACTTCGTATTCAAGATGTATGTCGGTAAAACCCAAAACGGTCCAGTTCCATCGTCCCTGTCGCAAGACGCCGCCATAACGCTCTGGGCTAAGATATCGTCGAGCATCCGCTTTCACCATACCGGCCCGGACAAAGGCCGCGCCCCGTCTTCACACACGAGCAAGTCTGCCACGGCATCGCGCCCGCCCGGGGCCTGACACCGTCCAGCCATTCAGCGCACGATGCGCTCCCTCATCCTCGGCTTCGTCGCCGGCGCCGCCTTACTGCAGACGCGCGCCGCGCTGCCCGCCGGCTGGCAGATCGGCGCCTGCCTGCTGGCGGCCGTCGCCCTGCTGCTGGCCCTGCGCGGCCCGCTGCGCGCCGCACTCGCCGGCGCCCTGGCCGGCTTCGCCTGGGCCGCCTTCATCGCCCAGCTGGCGCTCGCGCCTGAACTCGCCAAAGCCGACGAAGGCCGCGACATCGAGGTCGTCGGCACGGTCGCCAAGCTGCCGCACGACTTCGGCCAGGGCGTGCGCTTCCAGTTCGCGGTCGAGCAGGTACTGACCGATGCGGCCACCGTGCCGCCGACGCTGGCCCTGTCCTGGTACCGCGCCGAGGGCGACCGCCTGCGTTTGCGTCCCGGCGAGCGCTGGCGCCTGCTACTCCGCCTGCAGCGCCCGCACGGCAACGCCAACCCGCACGGGTTCGATTACGAAGCCTGGCTGCTGGGGCAGGGCATCCGCGCCACCGGCTACGTGCGCGCAGCAAGCAGCAATCGCCGCCTCGACGAGTTCGTCGTCACGCCCGGCCACCTGGTCGAACGCAGCCGCGACGTCCTGCGCACGCGCATCCTGCAGGCGCTCGCCGGTGAACCCTATGCCGGCGTGATCGTGGCGCTGGTGGTCGGCGACCAGCGCGGCATCGAGCAGCCGGACTGGGACGTGTTCAACCGCACCGGCGTGAGCCACCTGGTCGCCATCTCCGGCCTGCACATCACGATGGTGGCAGGTCTCGCGGCGCTGGCGCTGTCCTGGCTGTGGCGCCGCTCCTTTTTCACCGGCGCCCAGTTGCCCTTGTTCCTGCCCGCGCAAAAGGTGGCCGCGCTCGGCGGCGCGCTGGCGGCGCTGCTGTACGTGCTGCTGGCCGGCTTCGGCGTGCCGGCCCAGCGCACCTTGTACATGCTGGCGGTGGTCGCGGCCGCGCTGTGGCTGGGGCGGCTCACCAGCGTGTCGCACATCCTGTGCCTGGCGCTCGGGCTGGTGGTGCTGCTCGACCCCTGGGCGGTGTTGTGGCCGGGCTTCTGGCTGTCGTTCGGGGCGGTGGGCGTGATCCTGTATGCGGGCCTGGGCCGCAGCGGCGCCGTGGGGAGCGGATGGCGCGCCACGTTGGCGCTCGCCGCGCGCACGCAGTACGCGGTGACGCTCGGGCTGGTGCCATTGACGCTGCTGCTGTTTTCCCAGGTCTCGCTGGTCGGTCCGCTGGCGAATGCGGTGGCGATTCCGGTGGTGAGTTTCGTCGTCACGCCGCTGGCGCTGGTCGGCAGCCTGCTGCCGGCGCCGCTGGCCGCGCCGGTGCTGTGGTGCGCGCACCTCGCGCTCGAATGGCTGGCGCTCGCGCTTGGGTGGCTGGCGGCGCTGCCGCTCGCCGTCTGGAGCGCGCCTGCGCCGCCGCCCCCGCTGTTCGCGCTGGCGCTGCTCGGCACGGCCTGGATGCTGGCGCCGCGCGGCTGGCCGCAGCGCTGGAGCGGCGCGGCGGCCTGGTTGCCGCTGTTCCTGCTGCAGCCGGCGTCGCCGGCGCCGGGCCGCTTCACCGTCACCGCCTTCGACGTCGGGCAGGGCATGGCGCTGCTGGTCGAAACGGCGCGGCATCGCCTGCTCTACGACGCCGGCCCGCAGTATGCGCCGGGCCAGGACGCCGGCAGCCGCGTGCTCCTGCCCTACCTGCGCGCACGCGGCATCCGCGGCCTCGACACCCTGGTCGTCTCGCACAGCGACCTCGATCACGTGGGCGGCGCGCCGACCCTGCTCGACGCGCTGGCCATCGACAGCGTGAGGAGTTCACTGGGACCGGGGCACCGCGTAGTGGCCGCGGCCAAAGCACATCGCCAGTGCGTGGCCGGCCAGCGCTGGGCGTGGGATGGCGTCGTGTTCGAGATGCTGCAGCCGACCGCGGCCAGCTACGAAGACAGCGGCCTGAAGGCCAACGCGCGCAGCTGTACCCTGCGCATTTCGGCGCAGGGCAGGGCGATCCTGCTGGCGGCCGACATCGAAGCGGCGCAGGAAGCGGCACTGGTCGCCAGCGACCCGGCCCTGCTGCGCGCCGACGTGCTGCTGGCGCCGCATCACGGCAGCGGCACCTCGTCCACGCCGGCTTTCCTGGCGGCGGTGAAGCCGTCGATCGGCGTGTTCCAGGTCGGGCACAGGAATCGTTACAAGCACCCAAAAAAGGAGGTATTCGAGCGCTATGGCGAGCTCGCCATCGAACGCCTGCGTACCGACGAATCGGGCGCGATCACCTTCGAATTCGGCGCCGGCATCGCCACCGGCAAATACCGGCGCGACCATCCGCGCTACTGGTACGACCGCTAGCTGGCCAACGGCAGCACGATCGCCACCTGCAGCCCGCCACCTTCGCGGTTCATGGCCCTGATCGTGCCGCCATGTGCATGCACCACGCGCTCGGCAATCGCCAGGCCGAGGCCATGGCCATCGACATTGTTGGTCGACGGGTTGGCGCGGAAGAAAGGCTGGAAGATCGTCGGCAAGTCGGCGGGCGCGATGCCGGGGCCGCGGTCGAGCACATCGACATGGACGAAGCGCGCATCGGCGCGCAGCGCGATGGTAACCACGCCACCGGCGCCGCCATGCTTGACGGCGTTCCTCACCACGTTCTCGATCGCGCTCCAGAGCAGGTCGGGCGCGCCATGCACTTGCAACTCTCCTGCGCCCTCGACCTCGATCGCGGGGCCATCGGGACCGGCCTCGAAGCGCACGTCGGAGGCGATGGCGTCGACCAGTTCGGGCAGGTCGACCGGCTCGCGCTTGGGCAGTTCGGGATTGGCTTCCAGCCGCGACAGGGTCAGCAGTTCGCCGACCAGTTTATCCATGCGCACGCTCTCGCGCTCGATGCGTTCGAGCGAGGCGGCGATCTTGTCGGGCTGCTGGTGCGCCAGGCCGATCGCCGCCTGCAGGCGCGCCAGCGGCGAGCGCAACTCGTGCGAGACGTCGTGCAGCAGGCGGCGCTGGCCATCCATCAGGGCGCGCAGGCGGCCGCTCATGCGGTCGAAGTCGCGTCCAAGGTCGTTCAGTTCGTCGCCCCCGGAGCTTTTGCTGTCGGCGAAACGCGGCGCCAGGTCGCCGGCGGCGGCGGCCTCGAAGGCATTGCGCAGGGCGCGGATCGGGCGCGAAAAATACCAGGCCAGCAGCAGGGCGAACAGCAGGCTGACGATGACGCTGGCCAGCAGCGGAATCGGTTTGCTCAGCGGCAGGCCGGGACCGAAGGGACCACGCGGGCCGTCGCCGCGTGCAAACTCCGGACCGCCGGGTGGGTCGCCAGGCGTCGACGCTGGTCCGGGATGGGCCGCAATGTGCGCCGCTGCGCCTGCACGCGGCGGACGCTGCACGAAGGCGAGCAGGCGCCGGCCATCGGGCGCGGTGAGTTCGCGCACCGGCCGGAACGGCCGGTCGGCCCCGAGTTCGCGCCGCGCCTGCGCCAGCACCGCCGGCGGCACGGCGCGTCCGAGCAGTTCGCGCCCGCTGGAATCAACGATGTAAACCGTATGCCGGGTCATCTGCTTGATCATTTCGCGCAGCGCCGGCATGCCGCCGTATTTCAGGGCGACCGCGCTCGCATCGAGCAGGAAGCCGGCCGGCGGCCCGGTCTCGATGCTGGCGACGCTGTGCGACAGGCGCGCCTGTTCGCGCAGCCAGAAGTAGCTGCCGATGCCGACAGCGGCCGCCACCTGCGCCAGCAGGATCGACAGGAAAAACTTCCAGAACAGGCGTCCCGCCGGGCGTGCGCGCGTGTTCATGTCAGGTGCGCAGCAGCTGGTAGCCGAGCCGGTAGACGGTCTGCAGCGGCGAACGCCCGTCGTCGAGCAGGCCGAGTTTATGACGCAGGCTGCTGAGGTGGACGTCGATGTTGCGGTCGAAGCGCGCCAGCGGCCGGCCCAGGCCCTGTTCCGACAGTTCGTTCTTGCTGACCGGGCGGCCGGCATGGCGCGCCAGCACTTCCAGCAGGTTGAATTCGGTGCTGGTCAGCTCCAGGTTGGCGCCATCCCAGGTGGCGCGCCGCTGTTCGGGCAGCACGGTCAGTTTGCCCACGCCGAGCACGGCGCCGGCGTTGGCGTCCGGCCGGGTGTCGTGGGTGCGGCGCAGGATGGCGCGCACGCGCGCGGTCAGTTCGCGCGGCGTGCAGGGCTTGGTGACGTAGTCGTCGGCGCCCAGCTCCAGGCCCAGGATGCGGTCGGCGTCGTCGCCGCGCCCGGTCAGCATCAAGACCGGGATTTTGCTGGTCGCGCGGATGCGGCGCAGCGTCTCGATGCCGTTCAGGGCCGGCATCATCACGTCGAGAACGGCGATCGCATGGCGTCCGCTCAGGGCTTCGCGCACACCGGTGGCGCCGTCGTGGGCGCAGGCGACCGTGAAGCCTTCGCCTTCGAGGTATTCGGTCAACATGGCGACGAGCTCGGTGTCGTCGTCGATCAGCAGGACGGTATTCATCCAGGGATGATAGCAAAGGCGCGCATGACGAGGCACGGCCGCGGAACGATTTTACCCAGCTTTACACGGGCTGCGGGCTGGTCGGACTTACCTCGATTTACGTCGGATTAACGGCGTTTTACAAGTCGTCCCGCCAGAATGAGGTCTTTCGAGATCCCATCAGGAGCAACAAGATGAAACCGTTCCGCAGCACCGCCATCTTCCTCGCCGCCGCCATGCTTGCCGCCGCGCCGGCCGCATTTGCCGAGGCCTCGCCGCCGGGGCATGGCATCGATCGCGGTGCGCAGAACGGTCCAGACGCCGGACCGGGCCCGGGCGAACGCCGCGGCCCGGGCGGCCACGGTCTGCCGTTCTTGCGCGGCGTCGAACTCACCGAGGCCCAGCAAGACCGCCTGTTCGCCATCCTGCAGGCCGAGGCGCCGCAGCTGCGCGAGCAGGACAAGATCGAAGACAAGGCGCACGAAGCACTGCGCGCCATGGCCGAGGCAGGCGACTACAGCGAAGCCAGGGCGGCGGGCCACGCCAGGGCCTTGGGCCAGGCGATCGCCGCGCGCGAACTGCTGCGCGTGCGCACCGGCGCGCAGGTCATGGCCCTGCTCACGGCCGAACAACGCGCCCAGGTCCAGCGCGCGCCACGTTGACAGGAGAGAGAACATGAGCACCGCACACCACCACCACGGCGACCTCCAGTCCGACCTCGACAAGCTGCTCGCCGCCAGCGCCAGCCGGCGCCAGAGCCTGCGCTGGCTGTTCGCCGGCGCCACCGCCGTGCCGCTCTACGGCTGCGGCGGCGGCAGCGGGGCCAGCGCTACTACCGCAGCCACCTCGGCAACCACGACCGGTGCGGCTACGACCGCCTGCACGGTCATTCCCGAGGAGACCGGCGGCCCATACCCGGCCGACGGCACCAACTCCGTCAACGGCAAGGTGGCCAATGCGCTGACCTTGTCCGGCATCGTACGGCCCGACATCCGCTGGAGCGTGGCCGGCGCCTCGGGCGTGGCGATGGGCGTGCCGCTGACGATCAAACTCAGGATCGTCAACGTGGCGAACAGTTGCGCCAACGCTGCCGGCGCCACCGTCTACCTGTGGCACTGCGACCGCGACGGCAACTACTCGATGTATGCGAGCGCGCTCAGCGCCGAGAACTACCTGCGCGGCGTGCAGGAAGCCGATGCCGACGGCATCGTCACCTTCACCACCATCTTCCCCGGCTGTTACGACGGGCGCATGCCGCACGTGCACTTCGAGGTGTATCCGAGCCTGGCCAAGGCCACGAGCGCCGTCAACCGCGTGACGACCTCGCAGTTCACCTTCCCGCTGGCGACCTGCAACGAGGTGTACACGGCGACCGGCTATGCCGCCTCGGTGCGCAACCTGGCGCGCATCAGCTATGCGAGCGACAACGTGTTCAGCGACGGCACCGCGCTGCAGATGGCCGCCATGAGCGGCGACATGGTCAACGGCTACGTGGCGACGCTGACCGTAGGTGTTTCCCTCTAAAGGAGTTCGCGGGCGAGCGGGGCACATTACAATCGGGGCTTCCTGTCGAGAGTCCCCGCGTTTCCATGACCAACCCGTCCAAGCCCCTGCTGCATTTCTGCCACGGTAACAGCTTCCCCTCCGGTACCTACCGCCAGCTGCTCGATGGCCTGGGTCGCCATTACGACGTCCGCTTCACCGACATGGTCGGCCACGATCCGCGCTTCCTGGTGGGCGATGGCTGGAGCGGCCTGGTGGACGAACTGATCGCGCAGCTCGAAGCCCACGGCCGTCCTGCGATCCTGGTCGGCCATTCGCTCGGCGGCATGTTGAGCACGATGGCGGCCGCGCGCCGCCCCGACTTGGCGCGCTGCGTGGTGATGCTCGATTCGCCCGTGGTCGCCGGCTGGCGCGCGCTGGCATGGCGCCTGGTGAAACTGCTGGGTAAAGGCTCGCGCTTTTCGCCGGCGCGCTTTTCCGAGCGGCGCCGCAACGTCTGGCCCGACCGCGCCGCCGCCTGGGAGCACTTCATCGCGAAGGACATCTTCAAGGCCTGGGCGCCGGGCGTGCTCGACGACTATCTCGACGTCGGCCTGAAACCGCATCCGGATGGCGTACAGCTGCGTTTCGACCGCGCCGTCGAGACCGCGATCTACAACGCGCTGCCGCACCACATGGGCGAGGTGATCCGGCGCGACTTTCCGGTGCCGGTCGGCTTCATCGGCGCGAACCATTCGGAAGAGCTGCGCCAGGCCGGCGTCGCTTCGACGCGCAAACTCGTCGGCGCGAATTTCGTGATGACCGAAGGTTCGCATCTGTACCCGCTCGAGCACCCGCTGCGCACGGCCCAGCTCACGCACCAGATGATCGGGCGCCTGCTCGGTACGCGGCTGGAAAGAAAGGCAATGCTGGCGGAAGGTTAATCCGGTGGCTGCTTTTCGCGTAAAATCGCCGGATTCCAAGTAATCCTGAAAGAAGCGAGCATGGCAATCAAGAGCGATAAATGGATCCGCCGCATGGCGGAAGAAACCGGCATGATCGAGCCCTTTTCTCCCAACCAGGTCCGCGAGGAAGAGGGCCGCCGCATCATCTCCTGGGGCACCTCGTCGTACGGCTACGATATCCGCTGCGCCGACGAGTTCAAGGTCTTCACCAACATCAACAGCACCATCGTCGACCCGAAGAACTTCGATTCGAACTCGTTCGTCGACATCAAGAGCGACGTCTGCATCATCCCGCCGAATTCGTTCGCGCTGGCGCGCACCATCGAATACTTCCGCATCCCGCGCAACGTGCTGACCGTCTGCCTCGGTAAATCGACCTACGCGCGCTGCGGCATCATCGTCAACGTGACGCCGTTCGAACCCGAGTGGGAAGGTTATGTGACCCTCGAGTTCTCGAACACGACCCCGCTGCCGGCCAAGATCTATGCCGGCGAAGGCTGCGCCCAGGTGCTGTTCTTCGAATCGGACGAAGTCTGCGAGACTTCGTACAAGGACCGCGGCGGCAAGTACCAGGGCCAGCATGGCGTGACGCTGCCGAAGACCTGATACGGTTTTTCGATACAGGTTCTTGAATCTGTATCATGTCTGGCTTTGAAATATAGCCCGCACCGTATCCGGCATACCCGTAAGGTGGGCGGGTCTTCCCGCCCACGCGTTCAACGGTCGCGTGAACAATCATGGCGCTACATTGCCAGCACGGATTGAACGCGTGGACGGGAGACCCGTCCACCCTACAATTTGCAAGAAAAAAAAGAGGAGCCAGCGGCTCCTCTTTTCATATCCGATCAAACAGCAATCAGTCCTGCTTCACGCAATCCACGAAGTAATCGCGCTTGCCATCCACCTCGCGCTTGACCAGCCCGTGCACGTCGGTCTCGAAGCCGGGGAAACGCTCGTTGAAGTCGCGCGCGAAGCGCAGGTAGTCGACGATGATCTTGTTGAAGCGCTCACCCGGGATCAGCAGCGGAATGCCCGGCGGGTACGGCGTCAGCAGGATCGCGGTGGTGCGGCCTTCGAGGTCTTCGATGGCGACGCGCTCGATGTCGCGGCGCGCCATCTTGGCGAATGCGTCCGACGGCTTCATCGCCGGCACCATGTCCGACAAATACATCTCGGTCGTCAGGCGCGCCACGTCGTACTGCTTGTAGAAGCTGTGGATCTGCGTGCACAGGTCGCGCAGGCCGCGCGACTCGTAGCGCGGGTTGGCGGCGGCGAACTGCGGCATCACGCGCCACATCGGCTGGTTGCGGTCGTAGTCGTCCTTGAACTGCTGCAGCGCCGTGACCAGCGTGTTCCAGCGTCCCTTGGTGATCCCGATCGTGAACATGATGAAGAACGAGTACAGCCCGCACTTCTCGATGATCACGCCGTGTTCGGCCAGGTACTTGGTCACGATCGAGGCCGGGATGCCGGTCTCGCCGAACTTGCCGTCCAGGGACAGGCCCGGCGTGACGACGGTCGACTTGATCGGGTCGAGCATGTTGAAGCCTTCGGCCAGGTTGCCGAAGCCGTGCCAGTCGTCCTCGGCGCGGATCATCCAGTCCTTCTGCTCGCCGATGCCTTCCTCGCCTTCGACGTCCGGGCCCCAGACCTTGAACCACCAGTCTTCGCCGTATTCGGCGTCGACCTTCTTCATGGCGCGGCGGAAGTCGAGCGCTTCCAGGATCGATTCCTCGACCAGGGCGGTGCCGCCCGGCGCTTCCATCATGGCGGCGGCGACGTCGCAGGAAGCGATGATCGAGTACTGCGGCGAGGTCGAGGTGTGCATCAGGAAGGCTTCGTTGAAGGCGTCCTGGTCGAGCTTGACCGATTCCGATTCGCGCACCAGCACCTGCGAGGCCTGCGACAGGCCGGCCAGCAGCTTGTGGGTCGACTGGGTCGAGAAGATCATCGATTCCTTGGCGCGCGGGCGGTCGCGGCCGATCGCGTGCATGTTCTTGTAGAAGTCGTGGAAGGTCGCGTGCGGCAGCCAGGCTTCGTCGAAGTGCAGGGTCTCGATCTTCCCGTCCAACATTTCGCGCAGGGTCTCGACGTTGTAGACCACGCCGTCGTAGGTCGACTGGGTGATGGTCAGGATGCGCGGCTTCTTGTCCTTCGCTTCGCGCGCGAACGGATTGGCCTCGATCTTGCGGGCGATCGACTCTTCGGTGAACTCTTCCAGCGGGATCGGGCCGATGATGCCGAGGTTGTTCCGGGTCGGCATCAGGAACACGGGGATCGCGCCGCACATGATGATCGAGTGCAGGATCGACTTGTGGCAGTTGCGGTCGACGACGACGATGTCGCCCGGCGCGACGGTAGAGTGCCAGACCATCTTGTTCGAGGTCGAGGTGCCGTTGGTGACGAAGTAGCAGTGGTCGGCGCCGTAGATGCGCGCGGCGTTGCGTTCGGACTTGGCGACCGGACCGGTGTGGTCGAGCAGCTGGCCGAGTTCCTCGACCGCGTTGCAGACGTCGGCGCGCAGCATGTTCTCGCCGAAGAACTGGTGGAACATCTGGCCGACCGGCGACTTCAGGAAGGCGACGCCGCCCGAGTGGCCCGGGCAGTGCCAAGAGTAGGAGCCGTCGTAGGCGTAGTTCACCAGCGCGCGGAAGAAAGGCGGCGCCAGCGAGTCGAGATAGGCTTTCGCTTCGCGGATGATGTGGCGCGCGACGAATTCCGGCGTGTCCTCGAACATGTGGATGAAGCCGTGCAGCTCCTTCAGGATGTCGTTCGGGATGTGGCGGCTGGTGCGGGTCTCGCCGTAGATATAGATCGGGATGTTCGAATTCTTGTGGCGGATCTCCTGCACGAAGGCGCGCAGGCGGGTCAGCGCGGTATCGGTTTCCTCGACCGAGCCGCCGCCGAATTCCTCATCGTCGATCGACAGCACGAAGGCCGAGGCGCGCGACTGCTGCTGGGCGAACTGCGACAGGTCGCCGTAGCTGGTCAGGCCCAGCACTTCCATGCCTTCCTTTTCCATCGCGGCGGCAAGGGCGCGGATGCCCAGGCCGGACGTGTTCTCGGACCGGAAGTCCTCGTCGATGATGATGATGGGGAAACGAAATTTCATTGACTGCTCCAATGCGAAGCGCCGTGGGAACAAGCGACGCCTTTCACAGGCGGCTTGCCGACACGGCACCGAAAAATAAGAAGCGGATTTTCGCAGAAAATCCGCCGTCCGGTGGGGATTTTTTCACTAGGGTACCGGGATGCGTCCCGGTACGGCGCACATCAGTGCCGCGCCCGCGGGTCAGCCCGGATCCCGCCGTGGCGCGCGCGGTGACAGGCGCCCGACCAGCGCCGCCAGCAGCACCGCGCCCGCCGCCGCGCCGAAGGGCATCAGCATGGTCGGCATCGGATCGGCGCGCAGGGCGGCGAACACGCCCAGCGTCAGGCCGAAGGTGGCCACGCCGCAGGTCGCGGCGAGCAGCCAGGTGCGCCGCGCCAGCAGCGCGACCGCGGCCAGCGAGATGGCGATCTGCTGGGCCACCGAGGCCAGCGTCCACTGGCGATGGCGGTGCAGCGCCTGGTCGGACTTCTGGTTCCAGGCGTTCGACGACGCTTCCCAGCGCTCGGCTTCCTTGCGGATCTCTTCCTTCTCGAGCCGGTAGCGGTCGACCTCGCGCCGGTAGCGCGCCGCATCCACGCCGGGAATGCCGGTCGCCAGTTCCGCCAGGTTCTGGCGGTTCGACTTGGCCTGGTAGTGGTTCCAGGCGTTGGCGGCGCTGGTCTTGTCGATCGCCGCATTGCTCTTGTAGAGCGAAGCTTCGTTGTGCGTGCTGCTGCCGAGGAAACCGAACAGCGTGCCGATCGTGGCCAGCACCGCGATCAGCACCGCCACCTTGCCGGCGAAGCCGTCGCCGCCACGTGAAGCGAACCTGCTCACGCTGCGCTTCCCTGGCGCGCGTAGGTCACGAAGGCGTAGTCGTAGCCATTCGCCTCGGAGCGATGGGTCTCGCGCGCGGTCTCGGCCCACACGCCGCGGTCGATCGGCGGGAAGAAGGTATCGCAATTGAAGCTGTGGTCGATCTCGGTGACGATCATGCGGTCGGCGATGTCCATCGACGCTGCGAACACCTGGGCGCCGCCGATGATGCTGGCCGGCGCCTCGCCCACCAGCGCGACGGCCGCCTCCAGCGAGGCGACGGCATCGACGCCATCGTGGCGCCAGCCGGCATTGCGGGTGACGACGATGTTGCGCCGGCCAGGGAGCGGACGACCGATCGAATCGAAGGTCTTGCGGCCCATGATGATCGGCTGGCCCAGGGTGACGCGCTTGAAGTGCGCCAGGTCTTCGGGCAGGTGCCAGGGAAGCTTGTTGTCGATACCGATACCGCGCTGCGCGTCGATCGCCACGACCAGGGTCAGGCGGGTCATCGGGCGTGTCCTGGGTGGCGGTTGGAGGCGGGGACGGGCATGAAGGGAGTCCTGTGAAGGTGAAAATGGCGGAGGGCAGATGGTGTCGCGAGTGGGGCGGTGTGTCAAGTTTCTTTGCACCGGTGCGGTCCACTTAATACAGATCGAACAAGCCTGCGCCTTCCCAGCGCGGCAGCGCCACCGCCGACTGCGCCGACACCGCCTTCGACGCATAGCCATCTCCCAGTTTCGCCACCAGCCGCGGAAAGGCGCGGCAATAGCTCGACTGGATGCCGGCCAGGCGCGCGAGGTGGCGGTATTCGACCACGGCGCCGTGCGGCACGCCATCGAGCACGCGCCGCACGCGCTCGCGCCAGTCGTCGGGCCAGGGCTGTTCGAGGACGCCGAGGTCGCGGATGCGGTCGCCATGGCGGACCGTGCCGCCGGCCAGCACCCGCGCCAGAACGCCGCGCCGGGTGCCGATGCGCGCCGCCAGCCGTGGCTGGATCGCGTCGAGCTGGCCGCAGGCTTCGCACTGGAACATCACGCGCAGGCGCGCCTCGTCGCCGATCTGCAGCACGGTGCCGGAAGCGAGACGGGAGGTGTCGAGGTCGAGCAGGAAGTTTTCGCGCAGCGCCTGCGCGGGCAAGTGCAAGTCGGCGTAGGTCGACGCGCTTGCCAGCAGCAGCTGGCGCGGCGAGAGGGCGTCGGCGTGGAGGTCGCCTGCAATGCCCACGCCGGCCAGCAGGCGCAGGCTGTCGGCGCCCACGGGCTTGCCTCTGGCCGGGCGCCAGGAAAGTCCTTCGAGACAGCCGGCGTGCACGCGCTTACACCGCCACCGGCGCCTTGATGCCCGGATGCGACTGGTAATCGACGACCTCGAAGTCCTCGAAGCGGTAGTCGAACAGCGAATCCGGCTTGCGCTTGATGACCAGTTTCGGCAGCGGGAACGGTTCGCGCGACAGCTGCAGGTCGGCCTGTTCCAGGTGGTTCGAATACAGGTGGCAATCGCCGCCGGTCCAGACGAAGTCGCCCACGTCCAGGCCGGCCTGCTGCGCCATCATGTGGGTCAGCAGCGCGTAGGACGCGATGTTGAAGGGTACGCCGAGGAAGATGTCGGCGCTGCGCTGGTAGAGCTGGCAGGACAGCTTGCCGTCGGCGACGTAGAACTGGAAGAAGGCATGGCAGGGCGGCAGCTTCATCTGCGGGATGTCGGCCACGTTCCAGGCGGAGACGATCATGCGGCGCGAGTCCGGGGTGGTCCTGATCTGTTCGAGTACTTGCGAGATCTGGTCGATGTGCGCGCCCGACGGCGTCGGCCAGTTGCGCCATTGATGGCCGTAGATGGGACCGAGGTCGCCATTGGCGTCGGCCCATTCGTCCCAGATCGAGACGCCGTTGTCCTTCAGGTAGGCGATGTTGGTCGACCCCTGCAGGAACCAGATCAGTTCATGGATGATCGACTTGAGGTGCACCTTCTTGGTGGTCACCAGCGGAAAGCCTGCGGCCAGGTCGAAGCGCATCTGGTGGCCGAACACGGACAGGGTGCCGGTACCGGTGCGGTCGGTCTTGAGCGCGCCGTGCTCTTTCACATGGCGCATGAAGTCGAGGTATTGGCGCATTGCTGTCCTTCAGACGGTTCTTTAAATGAGACCGGCTATTCTAACTGATCTGCGAAGATGGCCAGTGCCTCGCGCAGGCGCGCTTCCGGAATGCCCAGCAGGTTGTCGCCGACGTACAGCTCGAAAAAGCTGGTGTCCGGCAGCACGCCGTTCGCGATGCGGTTGAACAGCCAGATGCCGTGGCGTTCGGCCAGTTCGGTGCGGATCGCCAGCGCGCGCTCGCGGCTCACGGGCAAATGCAGGTGCAGCATGTTGGCGGCCGGCTTGCCTGGGTTGACGCGGATCGGGGGGTGCGCGCGCAGCAGAGCGTAGAGCAGCTCGGTACGGCGGAAGTAGCCGGGCATGGCGGCCAGGCGCGCATCGAACTGCATCGCCGCCGATACGACATAAGGCGAGCGGTGGATGACGTTGCCGCCCTGGCGCCGGAACCATTCGGCGGCGCGGTCGACGAATTCACGCGTGCCGAGCAGCAGCGCGCCACCGAGGCCGCCGATGCCCTTGTAGAGCGAGAGGTAGACCGAATCGAAGCCGGCCGCGATCTCGGCCGCGCTCTTGCCATAGCCGGCTTGCGCTTCCCACAGGCGCGCGCCATCCATGTGCAGGTGGGCGCCGCGCGCCCTGCAATGCGCCTTGATGGCGTCGAGTTCCTCCCACGCCGAGACCTGGCCGCCGATCTCGCGCATCGGGATTTCGAGGCCGACGGCGCCCAACCGGTCGGGCACGGCGTCCAGGTCGGCGACCGTCCACGGGCGGTTGCGGTCGCCGACCTGGAGCGCGTCGAAGTGGCCCAGCATCTGGTAGTTCGAGCGTTCGTGCACGAAGATATGCGAAGTCGGGTGCAGGGCGGCGGGCGCATTGCCGCGCTCGGCGCAGGCCAGGCGCAGGGCGGTGACCTGCGCCATGGTGCCGCTGATGCAGAACACCGCGGCCTCGAATCCCAACAGGGCGGCGACCTTCTTCTCGAAGCCTTCGATCAGGGCGCCGGCGCCGTAGACGTCGTGTTCGACGCCGTGCTGTTCGCACCAGGCGGCCATGGCGGCGTACATGTCGGCGGGCGTGCGGGCGCGGTGGCCGGGGAAGACGGTGTCGCAGCGGCGGATGAGTTCAGCGTCGGTCAAGGTGGGCTCCTGGGTGGGGAGGCCACTTTACACGGAAATCAAACGGAGGGCGTAGGGTGGGCACTTGTGCCCACGCGGTCGTACGGGTGCGTGCCGCAATGCGTCCGAAGCAAACCGCCGTGTGACCATCGGTTTTCGGTCGCAACCCGGCAGGCACGGATCGAAGGGTGATTTGGCGGGCATGCCCACCCTACGTTAAACCGCCGTCAACGCCAGGCGCTGCACCGGCGCTTCCGGCGCCCCCACACCCTCACCCAGCCTGAACAACCTTACCGCGCGCGCCAGTTCCGCCGCCTGGTCCTGCATCGCCTGCGCCGCCGCGCTGGCTTGTTCGACCAGCGCCGCGTTGTGCTGCGTCGTGTCGTCCATCTCGCCGATCGCGCGGTTGACCTGTTCGATGCCGCTGCTTTGTTCGAGGCTGGCGGCGGTGATGTCGGCCATGATGTCGGTCACGCGGCCGACGCTGGCGAGCACCTCGTGCATCGTGGCGCCGGCTTGCGACACCAGGTCGCGCCCAAGGTCGACCTCGGCGCTCGATGCCGCGATCAGGGTCTTGATCTCCTTCGCGGCGGCGGCGCTGCGCTGGGCCAGGTTGCGCACTTCGCCGGCGACGACGGCAAAGCCGCGTCCCTGTTCGCCGGCGCGCGCCGCTTCCACGGCGGCGTTCAGCGCCAGGATGTTGGTCTGGAAGGCGATGCCGTCGATGACGCCGGTGATGTCGGCGATGCGGCGCGAAGACTGGTTGATCGATTCCATGGTCTCGACCACCTGCGCGACCATGGTCCCGCCTTTCTGGGCGATGCTCGAGGCGGAGACGGCCAGGGTGTTGGCCTGGCGCGCATGCTCGGCGTTCTGGCGCACGGTGTCGGTCAGTTCGCCCATCGACGAGGACGTGGTGGCCAGGCTGCCGGCCTGCTGCTCGGTGCGCGCGCACAGGTCGAGGTTGCCGGTCGAGATCTCGTTCGAGGCGTTGGCGATCTGCTCGGCGCCGTCGCGCACCTTGCCGACGACTGCCGAGAGCTGGCGGCTGATGTTGTTCATGGCGTCCTGCAGCAGGCCGATCTCGTCGGCGTGGCGGCGTTCGACCTGCACCGTCAGGTCGCCGCCGGCGATGCGCACGGCGGCGTCGCGCGCCGTGGCCAGCGGACGGGTGATGGTGGCGCGGACAAAAGCGTACAGGATGGCGGCGAAGACCGAGAGGGCGACCAGGCCGAACACGATGTACTGGTTGCGCAGCGTGGTCGCGTGCGCCGTGATTTCGTCGCGGTAGGTGCCTCCGACGATGACCCAGTTCCAGTCCTTGAAAAACGCGAACGCGACGATCTTTTCGCGCGTTGCCGTCTCGCCCGGGTTCTGCCAGTCGTAGACCAGCGTGCCGGTCTTCCTGTCGAGGATCTCCCGCACAAAAGCGCGGCCGTTCGATGCGCGCTCGCCGAGGATGTTCTGGCCCTCGCGCGTCGGGTGCACCAGCAGGTCGCCCTCGGCCTTGCCGGGCGCGGCGTTCAGTACGTAGAAATAGCCGGTATCACCGACCTTGATGGCGCGGATGCGCTCCTTGAGGGCCGCTGCTTCCGCGCTGATGTCGACGCCGACGTAGAGCGCACCGACCACCTTGCCGCCGGCGTCGCGCACCGGCGCGTACTGGGTGATGAACTGCTTGCCGAAGAGGGTTGCCAGGCCGACGTAGACCTTGCCCTCCTTGAGGGCGGCATACGCCGGGCTGGCGCGGTCGAGCAGGGTACCGACGGCGCGCTCGCCGTTTTCCTTTTTCACCGAGGTGCTCACGCGCACGAAGTCGTCGCCGTCGGCGACGAAGATGGTGGCGTTGCCGCCGGTCTCGCCGCTGAAGCGGTCCGGGGCGCTGAAGTCGAGGTTCAGGACCTTGCCGTCATGCTTCAGCGCCGGCACCTGCCGGCCGCCGATGTCGACCGGCGCTGCGGAATCCGCCTCGAAACTGCCGCCGAATTCGGCGCCGAAGATGCGCCCGAAGCTGACCGCTTCGGCCGACACCGTGCGGTTGAACATGTCGATCGTGTTGACCACGCCATGCAGTTCGTCCTGCATGCCTTCGCTGGCGCGTTCTTCCAGCAGGGTGGCGGTGGAGACCGAGATCGCCAGGATGAGGGCGGCGATGAGGAGGCCGACCAGCGCGAAGCTGAAGGCGCTGATCTTGGTGCCAACGTTCCAGTTGGCGGGGTGGTATTTGTTGGACATGGCGATGAAAACAAAGGAGGGTGTTGCGGATCCTACCAGTAAGTTTCCTCGCATCAACTAAAAAATGTCGAAACGATCAGGTTTTCCGTATCACCCGCGACACATCTTTAATGTTCGACATGCACATTATGAAACTGCAGCGCCGCCAGGTTGGCGTAGATGCCCTTCATTGCCACCAGCGAGGCGTGGGTGCCGGTTTCCACCACGCGGCCGTCTTCCATGACCACGATGCGGTCGGCCCGCTGCACGGTCGCCAGGCGGTGCGCGATGATGACGGTGGTGCGGCCGACCATCGCCGCTTCGAGCGCGCCCTGCACCAGGCGCTCGGATTCGGCGTCGAGCGCGCTGGTCGCCTCGTCGAGCAGCAGCAGCGGCGGATTCTTCAGCAGGGCGCGCGCGATGGCGATGCGCTGGCGCTGGCCGCCCGACAGGCGCACGCCGCGCTCGCCGAGGAAGGAGCGGTAACCCTGCGGCAGGCGCTCGATGAACTCGTGCGCGGCCGCCAACTTGGCGGCGGCGATGACTTCCTCGTCCGAGGCATCGGGCCGGCCGTAGCGGATGTTTTCCATTGCGTCGGCCGAGAAGATCACCGTGTCCTGCGGAACGATGCCGATCGCGCCGCGCAAGGTATGCAGGTCGAGGTCGCGGATGTCGACGCCGTCGAGCGTGATCGAACCGGATTGCGGATCGTAATAGCGCAGCAGCAGCTGGAACAGCGTCGTCTTGCCGGCGCCCGAGGGGCCGACCACGGCCACGGTCTCGCCGGGGCGGATCGCCAGCGACACGTGCGACAGCGCCGCCGTGTCCTGGCGCGACGGGTAGGCGAAGGTCAGGTCGTTCAGGGCCAGCGCGGCGCCGTTCGAGGAACGCGCCGGCAAGGCGCGCGGATGCGCCGGGTTGCGGATGTCCGAACGTGCTGCCAGCAGTTCGAGCAGGCGTTCGGTGGCGCCGGCGGCGCGCTGCGCTTCGCCCATCACCTCGGCCAGGGCGCCGATCGAACCGGCCACGATCGAGGCGTACAGGATGAACTGGCCGAGGTCGCCGCCAGTCATGGTCCCTTGCAGCACCGCGTGCGCGCCCAGCCACAGCACGAACACGATGGTGCCGAACACCAGCACGATGGCCAGCATGGTCAGCAACGAGCGCGCGCGGATGCGCTGCATGGCGGCGCTGAACGCTCCCTCGACGCTGGTGCCGAAACGTTCGGCCTCGATCTTTTCGTGGGTGTAGGCCTGCACGGTCGGCATGGCGTTCAGGATCTCGCCGGCCAGCGCCGAGGCGTCGGCGATGCGGTCCTGCGAATCGCGCGACAACTTGCGCACGCGCCGCCCGAACAGGACGATCGGCAGGATCACGGCCACCAGTAAAGCCAGGATGATGGCGGTGAGCTTGGCGCTGGTCACGAACAGCATCACCAGCCCGCCGGTGAAGAGCAGGGTATTGCGCAAGGCAAGCGAGATGCTGGTGCCGACCACGGCCTGGATCAGGGTGGTGTCGGTGGTCAGGCGCGACAACACTTCGCCGGTCTGCGTGGTCTCGAAGAATTCCGGGCTCTGGTGCACCACGTGGCGGTAGACGGCGCTGCGGATGTCGGCGGTGACGCGTTCGCCCAGCCAGGACACCATGTAGAAGCGCGCGGCGGTGGCCACGCCCAATACGGCGGCAACGCCGAACAGGGCGAGGAAGGTGGCGTCGACGTGGCGGATGCTCTGGGCGCCGGCCGAGGCGCCGAAGCCGAGGTCGATCATCTGCTTGAAGGCGGCGGGAATGGCCAGCGTGGCGCCGGCCGCGAACAGCAGGGCGATGCCGGCCAGGATGAACTGGCGCCGATACGGGCGAAGAAACGGCATCAGCCCCTTGAGCGCGGCGAGGCTGCCCTTGCGGGATGCGTTATCAGGAGCGGAGTCGGGTTTGCCGGTGCTGCTGCCGGTGGTCTTGTCGGTACTGGTGCTGGGTGAGCGCTGGGTCATCGTGTCGCTTGTTGTTCTGCTTGTTTTATCTGGTGGTTCAAAGTTTCATCTGGCGCACATAGCCCGTCATCTCGAGGTAGCCGCGTCCCGCCGGCACGCCATCGCGCGCAACCGTCACTGCGCCTTCCCAGTAGACGGCGCCGGTCGAGCGGCGCGAATCGAGTTCCTGGTCGGGCTGCAGCGGTGCGATCTGCCAGCGCGTGCCGCCGGTCGCGATCGTGGTGGCGACCGGGTAGTCGGCATTGGTACGCGGCGACTTCCACCGCGTCTGCGGAGTAAACGTCACCTCGCCCGGCGCGTAACGGGTCACTTTGCCGTCGCGCCCGCGCACGGTGGCGTGCGCCCATAGTTTACCACCGTCCTTGGCGCGGATCTGGAAAGCCATCAGCGCCGAACCGTCGTCGAGGTTGGCGCCGATCCAGTCCCAGCCCTGCGCTTCCGGCTGCAGCGCTTCGCTCGACCATTCGTGGTCGAACCAGGCGCTGCCCGTGACCGGCCCGGCAGCGCCGGCGCGCCCGGCCACGCCGGTCACCTTCAACTGCGGCAGGCTGTAGTAGTAACTGGCGTGCCGGGCGGCCGGCCCCTTGCGCGAATAGCCGCCTTCGCCCTGCACCAGCGGCGGCTGGGTCGGCGCCAGCGTGAGATCGAAAGTCATCGCGGCGGATTTCAGCGTCACGCGGTAATTGCCGTCCGCCCCGCGCACCATGCGCCAGTCGTCGAGCTTGACGTCGAGGTCGCCCGGCTTGGCCCAGGCCAGGCCGAAGCCGGCGCGGCTGCTGCGCTCGTCGTGCACGAGGCGCCCGACTTCCGGGTCGGACAGGGCCGCATGGCCGATCACCAGCTGGTGCGGCGCAAAGGCGCTCGGGTTGGCCGGATCGTGCTCGGTGCGGCTCCTGAAGAACGTCACCTGGAAACCGAGCGGCTTGCCGGCCGCCGTTTTCAGCCAGCCGGTGACGTACCACCACTCGGTACGGAATTCCGGATGGGCGCCGTAATCGCGCGGAAAGGCCAGCGCCTGGCCCGGCTTCACCGGCGCGAATTGCGGCGGCGCCGCCTGCGCCAGGCCGGCCAGCATCGGCATGAACAAGAGCAGCATAACAAAGATAAAACGCATCACCAATCCTCCCGCACGGCGCGCACCGGCCCGCCCGACAACGCATAGCGTCCCGACACCAGCGCGGTGCCGACCGAAGCCGCCACCAGCACCGCCGCCACCGTCCCCAGCAAACCCCAGGGCAGGTGCAGCCCCATGGTCCAGTGGAAGGATTGCGGATTGACGACGAACACCAGGATCAGGCTGATCACCAGGCCGAGCGCGAAGCCGCACGCCACGCCCAGTGTGGTGAGCAAGCCGCCCTCGACGGCGAGGATGCCGAGCACTTGGCCGCGCGTCACGCCCACGTGGCGCAGCATGCCGAATTCGCGCGCGCGCGCCAGCGTCTGCGCCGAAAAGGTGGCGGCCACACCGGACAGGCCGATGACGATCGCGATCGCTTCCAGCAGGTAGGTCACGGCGAAGCTGCGGTCAAAAATCTGCAGGCTGGCGGCGCGGATCTCGCCGGGACGCGCCAGTTGCAGCGCGCCACCGAAGGGGAGCTGGCGCAGCGCGCGTTCGATGCGGTCGGTATTTGCCTCGCTGCCGGCGTAGATGGCGGCGTCGGTCACTTCCAGGGAGTTGGTCAGCGCACGGTAGTCCGCCAGGCGCACCACGATCGAGCCGGACTGGTTGGCGTAGTCGCGCCAGACGCCGGCAATGAAGAAGGTTGCGGGATGCCCGCCCAGCGGCAGGTTCAGGGTCTGCCCGACCTGGACGCCATACAGGTCGAGCATCGCTTCCGATACCCAGGCCGGACGCGCGCCGGCGGGAACGGGAGCCGATTGCCCGACCAGGAACAGCAGCCGGCCCGGGTCAAGCGCGTCGATGTCGCGCGCGATCAGCACCACGTCGGGCCGGTCGGCGGCCAGCGACAGCGGCCGCGTGCGCAGGAACTGAACCGGATTGCCGCCGGCGGCGCGCGCGATGGCATCCTGTTCAGGCTTGCCGAAAAAGCCCGAACTGCCGCCCGCGCTGCTGCGCACGTACAGGTCGGCCGGCAGGATGTGGCGCATCCAGTCGTCCACCGAGATGCGAAAGCTCGCCACCATGATGCCCATCGCGACCATCAGGCTGAAGCTGGCCAGCACGCCGCCGAGGGCGATCGAGGCCTGGCCGGGTGCATTGGCCAGGCGCGCGAGCGTCAACGCCAGCACCGGCGGCGGGTTCGCTGAGCGTTGCAAGGGCCGGCTGAGCAGGCGGAAGGTTCCGGCCGCCAGGCGCGGCATCAAGCCGATACCGCCGATCAGCAGCAGGGCGATCGCAAAGTAGCCGAACAGCGGCAGTTCGAGCACGGGCGGCGCAAACGAAAACACGCCGGCCAGCGCCAGGCACATCAGCGAGGGCCAGACACGCGACAGGTGCGCCAGCGCCGCTTCGTCGTTGCCGCCCTTCAGCGCCACGGCCGGCTTGGCGCGCGCCGCTTCGAATGCCGGCGCCAGGCAGCCCAGCAGCGCCACGCCCAGACCCAGCGCGAAGAACACGCATGCCGCGACCGGCGTGAATACGACCTGCGGCTTGATGCCGGGGAAGTAGCCGGCGCCGAGGTCGCCGCCGAAAAAGCGCAGCGCCAGCGCCGCCAGCGCATAGCCGGCCGCCACGCCCAGCAGCGCGCCGATCACGCCCAGGCTGGCGCCTTCGATCAGCACCTGGCGCAGCAGCTGGCGCCGTTCGACACCGAACACGCGCAAGAGCGCGAACTGGCTGCGCCGCCGCATCACCGACAGCGCCTGGGTCGAGAACACGAGGAAGGCGCCGGTGAACAATGCCACCAGCGCCAGCACCGTCAGGTTCACGCGATAGGCGCGGCTGAGGTTATTGTTGCGGCTCTGCTGGTCGCTGTCGTTGGGCTGCTGGACGCGGAAGCGCCCCGGGAAGTCGCGCTCGAGATCGGCCGTCAGGCGCGCCTCGAACTCGGCGCGGTTGACGCCGTCGCGCAGTTTCAGGTCGACGCGCGACAGTTTGCCGAGCTGGTCGAAGCGCCACTGCAGGGCGCCGATGTCCATCACGCCAAAGCGCTGGCCGGGCCGCGCGCGCGACACCGGGCCGGCCACGCGCAGCGCGACGTCGCGCGTGCCGGCGCGCACCGTGAGCGCTGCGCCCGTTTGCAGGGTCAGCCAGGCTTGCGCGGCCGGCGACAGGAAAACGCTGTCGTCGGCCAGGACGTCGCTGCCGCGCCCCTCGGCCGGCACGCCCAGCAGGTCGGGCGCGATGTAGCCGGCGCGCAGCGGATCGATCCCGACCAGGCGCAGCGAGCCGCGCGCGGCAGGAATGGCCGCCTGCACTTCGAGCACCGGCGCGGCCAGCGCCACGCCCGCGTATTCGGCCAGGCGCGGATAGATGGCTTCGTCGAACACGGCTTCGCGCCCTGCCACCTGGACATCGGCCTGGCCGGACAGGCTCTTGATGGCGCTGGAGAATTCGTTAAAGGCGGCGGCGTTGATCAGGTGGATGGCGAAGCCCATGGCGACGCCGACCGCGATCGCCGTCACCGCCAGCACGGCGCGCACCGGATGCGCGCGCCATTCGCCGACCAGCAGCCAACGGGACAGGACGTTCAGGCCGGACATTCAACCGCCAATGCCTCCGCCTGCCGCTGCGCCTTCAGGCGCGCGCTTGCCACCGTCGCTTTGTCGGCGCGTGCCGCGTCTTCCCGCGCCCATTTGCCCTGCAGGCGCAGGCGTTCGCATTTCTGGCGGGTGGCCGCTGCGGCGCGCGCCACGCGTTGATTGTCGCGTTCGGCCCGCGCTTCATCGGCGGCCCGTTCCTTTCGCAAGGCGGCCAGGCGCGCCTTGTCGCGTTCCAGCCGTTCACGCGCCGCGTCCGCGTCGGCTGGCGCCGCCGGCACGGCCAGCGTGGTCGCCTTGCCATCCGCGCACGGCTGTTCGCCATAGCTGGTCTTGCCGCCAACCGTGCATTTGTAAATTGTCTGCGCCGTTGCCGGCTGCGCCAGCGCGCACACCATCGCTGCCGCCATCATCGTCCTCGTCATATGCTCTCCCAGGTCACAAAATTTTGCCAGGGTTCATAATGCCGAGCGGGTCGAGGGCGCCTTTGATGGCACGCATCATGTTCAGTTCGACGGGGTCCTTGTAGCGTTGCAGTTCTTCGCGTTTCAGCGCGCCGATGCCGTGTTCGGCCGAAATCGAGCCGTCGAAGGCGGCCACGCTGTCGTGCACGATGCGGTTGATCGCGGCCTGGTTGTCGAGGAAATCGTCGTGCGCCACGCCCGCCATCGGCGCGACGTTGTAGTGCAGGTTGCCGTCGCCCAGGTGGCCGAAGCAGACCACCTGGCAGCCGGGAAAGGCGGCGGCCAGGGCGGCGTCGGTGGCGGCGATGAAGGCGGCGATCCGGGAGATCGGCAGCGAGACGTCGTGCTTGATGTTCTTGCCGGCGCTGGCCTGGGCCAACGGAATGTGTTCGCGCAGCTGCCACAGGCTGTTGCTCTGCGCGATCGAGGTGGCGACGACGGCATCCATGGCCAGGCCGCCCTCGAGGGCCGCTTCGATCCCGCTTTCGAGCAGGCTGACCGCATGCGCTTCCGATTCGCTGCTCGACACTTCCAGCAGGGCATACTGCGCATGGCCGTGCGCGAACGGGCGCGGCAGGTGCGGGAAGTGCTCGCCGACCAGGCGCAGGCAGAAGTCCGACATCAGCTCGTAGGCGGTGAGGCTGGAGCCGCAGCCGTCCTGCATCAGCGACAGCAGTTCCAGCGCGCTTTCCGGCGAATCCATCGCTACCAGGGCCGTGGTCGACGCTTTCGGCTGCGGATACAGCTTGAGGACGGCGGCCGTGATCACGCCGAGCGTGCCTTCGGCGCCGATGAACAGGTCGCGCAGCGCATAGCCGGTATTGTCCTTGCGCAGGCCGCGCAAGCCGTCCCAGACTTCGCCGGCCGGTGTGACGACTTGCAGCCCGAGGCAGAGGTCGCGCGTGTTCCCGTAGCGTAGCACCGCGGTGCCGCCGGCATTCGTCGACAGGTTGCCGCCGATCGTGCAGCTGCCTTCGGCCGCCAGCGACAGCGGGAACAGCAGGCCCGCCTCGGCGGCGGCGTCCTGGATCTGCTGCAGGATGGCGCCGGCTTCGACCGTGATCGTGCGGTTGACGGTATCGATGTCGAGGATGCGGTTCATGCGCCGCAGCGAGAGCACCACGGCCGCGCCGCTGGCATCGGGCACGCTGCCCAGCACCAGGCCGGTGCGTCCGCCTTGCGGCACGATGGGCACGCGCGCGGCGGCGCAGGCGGCCACCAGCTGCGCCACCTGCGCGAGCGTGGCGGGCAGCAGCACGGCGCGCGCGCGTCCGGTGAAACGGCCGCGCCAGTCGGTGAGGTAGGGCGCCATGTCGGACTCGAGCGTCAGCACCATTGGTGCGCCCACGATCGCGCGGCAGCGTTCCAGGAAATCCTCAGTCATGCGGCACTTTCACCTTGTCGAGCAATTCCTTGGCCAGCTTTTGCGCCGCCTTTTTATAGGGGCGCAGGTAGAGCAGGGCGCAGGCGAAATACACGCAGACCAGCGTCACTTCGCCCAGCGCCATCATGCGCGACAGTTCGCGCGTATCGCTCCAGGCGCGCACCACGCCTTCGGCGAAATACAGCAGGATCACCATCGACGACCATTGCAGCGTGTACAGGTCGCGCTTGATGACGCCGCGCAGCGGCAGCAGCAATGGCAGCGCTTTCAGCGCCAGCAGCGAGCCGCCCGGATGCAGCGGGGCGACCCAGATTTCCCAGGCCACCAGCCAGCCGATCAGCCAGATCAGGCTGGCGATGGCGCCACCATGAAACAGCTTTTGGGTTTGCATCAGCGTGGTCCAGGCAATGTGGATTGCAACTTGGCGGCGGCTTCGGCCAGGCGGCGCCCGAGCCCGATCGCCAGGCGTTTCTCGTCTTCGGTAACCGCCTTGTCGCCGTCGATGCCGGCCCAGTGGGTGGCGCCGTAGGGGCTGCCGCCGCTGGAGGTCGTCATCAGTTCCGGATGGGTGTAGGGCAGGCCCATGACGAGCATGCCGTGGTGCAGCAGCGGAATCATCATCGACAGCAGGGTCGCTTCCTGGCCGCCGTGCAGGCTGCCGGTGGAGGCGAACACGACCGCCGGCTTGCCGGACAAGGTGCCGGCCAGCCATTCGGCCGCGGTACCGTCGAGGAAGTATTTCATGGCCGCCGCCATGTTGCCGAAGCGCGTGGGCGAGCCCAGGGCCAGTCCGGCGCACTCGGCCAGGTCGGACAGTTCGACATAGGGGGCGCCGTCCGCCGGGATCGCCGGCGCGGTCGCTTCCGCCACCGTCGACACCGCCGGCACCGTGCGCAGGCGGGCTTCCGCGCCCGGGACGCTTTCGATGCCCTGGGCGATCAGCTCGGCCAGCTTGCGGGTGGCGCCGTGGCGCGAGTAGTACAACACGAGTATGGTCAGGGTCGGGTTCATCGTTGGTATTATAGAATGCTTTGCTGCACCGAATGTCTTCGGGACTATCCAGAATAACAACAACATGCTTTCCAAAACGGTTGATGCAATTGCGCGCTCGAAGAACGAGATCGTCAGCGACTTCGAGCGCGTGCGCGGGCTGACCCTGCCCGAAGTACGCGACCTGATCCGCTTCGCGCGCCGGCGCCTGCGCGAGGAACGGCTGCCGCAGGTGGCAGGCAGCCTCACCTTTACCACGACGCTGGCGCTGGTGCCCTTGCTGACGATCGTACTGGCCATTTTTACCACGTTTCCGATCTTCGGTCAGCTCCGTACGGCCCTGGAAACGTATTTCGCCCAGGCGCTGATCCCGCGCGCGATATCGAACACGATCATCGCCAACCTGACGCAATTTGCCGACAAAGCCAAGGGCTTGTCGGCGCTGGGCGCGGTGGCGCTGTTGTCGACCACGACGGCGATGATGGCGATGATCGAGCGCGTCTTCAACCAGATCTGGCGCGTGCGCCGTCCGCGCCCGCTGATGCAGCGCCTGCTGACCTACTGGGCGCTGATCACGCTCGGACCCTTGCTGTTCGGCCTCTCGATCAGCCTCACGGGCCAGCTGTTCACGGCCACCGGCGGCATGGCGCAAGCGGTACCCCTGCTTGGTTCGATCCTCGGCGCGCTGCTGTCGGCGCTGGCTTCGCTCGCGCTCAGTACCGGCGCCTACACGCTGCTGTACGTGGCGGTGCCGAACCGCCACGTCGGCTGGCGCGACGCGCTGTGGGGTGCATTGGCGGCGGCGATTGCCTTCGAGTTGGCGAAGCGCCTGTTCGCCCTGTTCATCCGCCAGTTCCCGACCTACGCCATCATCTACGGCGCGCTGGCGGCGCTGCCGCTGTTCCTGGTCTGGCTGTACCTGTCGTGGCTGATCACGCTGCTCGGCGCGGTCGTGGCGGCCGCCTTGCCGGTCATTAAATATGAACGCTGGTGGCACGTGCCGGCGCCGGGCGGGGTATTCGTCGACGCCATGGCGGTACTGAAGGTGCTGCACGGCGGGGCGCACGCCACCGGCTCGGCGCTGGTGTCGTCCGGTGCGATCCGCACCCACACCCGCATCGGCTACGACGAAATCAGCCTGCTGCTCGAGCAGATGGTGGCCGCCGGCTGGGTCGGCCGGGTGCAGCCGGATGCGCCGCAGGGCGGCTGGGGCGCCAGCGAGCGTGCCGGCGCCGAGGCCTGGGTCTTGCTGGCCGACCCCGCCGTGCTGCGCGTGGCCGACGTCTACCGGCTGTTCGTCTTCGGCGGCGTGCTGGCGCCGAGTGCGCAGCAGGTGCCGGGGTCAAGCCTGTCGCTGGATGCGGCGGCGCTGGCGCGGGAGGTCGAGGCGGCAGTGGGGCAGGGGCTGGATCAGCCGATCAGTGCGTATTTCGCGGCGCGGGAACGCGTCGGATGAGCGACTGTTGCGACGCTGGACACGTTGCGGCATGCACCCGCACGAACGCGTGGGCACGGGGCGCCCACCCTACAATATGCGGCGGCCAACACCTTGATGAGTCGTAGGGTGGGCGCCCCGAGCCCACGCGGAACGCGGCGCAGCTGTAGGGTGGACTCCTGAGTCCACGCGGTACGGCGCTTGCGGACTCGCGGCATTCCAGGGCGATAGGCAACCTTAACACTGGTTCAGGCGTCTCGACGAATTGGCTTCCCTACCGCGTGGAGTCAGGACTCCACCCTACAACGACGGTACCCCACCGTTTCGACTAAAAACTCAGCTTCCCCGTCAGCATCTGCCAGTACATCACCCAGTCCGCCTTGAACGACAGCCACGGCTGCGCGAACGTCGCCGGCCGGTTGTGCTCGTAGAAGAAATGCCCGATCCAGGCGCCGCCGTAGCCGAACACCAGCGCCACCAGGATCCACCAGGCGTTGCCGGTGACGATTGCCGTGGCGATCGCCAGCAGCGCGCCGGAACTGCCGATGAAATGGGTGCGGCGGCAGCGGCGGTCGGCGTGCTGGGTCAGGTAGAAGGGATAGAATTCGGCGAAGGTCATGCTGTCTCCTCTTGTTCGAGGCGGGCGGCAAATGCCGCCAGCGCATCGAGTACCGCATCGGGCTGCTCGCTCATCAGCGAGTGGCCGGCGTCGACCTGCACCACCTTGCCATGCGCGATGGCGCCGGTCAGCGTTTTGGTCGAGCGCGGCGGCGTCATCATGTCCTTAACGCCGAAAATGAACAGCGTCGGGCAGTGCACCGCGCTTGCCGCGGCTTCGCCGTTGGCATAGGCATTGCAGGCGGCGAAATCGTTATGGAACAGCCGGTCGGGATTGATGGCCGACATGCGCTGCATCAGCCGGCGCGCGCCGCCCAGTACCGAGAAGCCGGGTCCGGGACTCGACGGCTTGTGGGCGATGCTCGAATGCGACCAGATGTTGACCATGTCGATCGCGCTCGCCTCGTCGTCGCGCGACGTTGCGAGCAGGGCGTCCGACACCTTCATCGGGTAAGTCGTGCCGAGCATCGCCAGCGCCCGTACCTTGCCGGGCGCGCGTTGCGATGCTTCCAGCGCGACGAGCGAACCCATGCTGTGGCCGGCGAGGATGGCGCGGGCGACGCCGGCGGCATCGAGCAGCGCCAGCAGCCAGTCCGCCATCGCTTCGACGGTGGATAAGGCCGGGCCGGCGCTGCGGCCGTGGCCGGGCAGGTCGACGGCCAGCACGCCGTAGCCGTGGTGCGCGAACCAGCGCGATTGCAGGCCCCAGACCGAATGGTCGTTCTGGGCGCCGTGAATGAAGACGATCGTCGGCAGCGCCGCGTCGAAGGGCTTGCCGCCGCTGTAGGCATAGGCGGCCTTGCCTGCGATATCAATGTTCATGTTCAAGCCCCTTTCTGCGACGCCTTGAGCGCGCGCGCCAGGTCTTCGATCAGGTCGTCCGCATCTTCCAGGCCGACCGAGAGGCGCATCGTGCCTTCCAGGATGCCGGACGCCGCCAGCTGGTCGGCGGGCACGCGGAAGTGCGTGGTCGAGGCCGGGTGGATGACGAGCGATTTGGCGTCGCCGACGTTGGCCAGGTGCGAGAACACTTTCAGGGCGTCGACGAAACGCCGGCCGGCGGCGCGGTCGCCCTTCAGGTTGAAGGTGAACACGGCGCCGCAGCCCTTCGGCAGCAGCGTCTTGGCCAGCGCATGATCGGGATGGCTCTCCAGTTCCGGATACGAGACCGAGGCCACCGCCGGATTCGACAGCAGGAAGTCAATGATGCGCCGCGTATTGGTCACGTGGCGGTCCATGCGCAGGCCGAGCGTCTCGATCCCCTGCAGGACGGCAAACGCGTTGTGCGGACTCATCACCGCGCCGAAGTCGCGCAATCCCTCGCGGCGGGCGCGCAGGGCAAAGGCGGCGACGGTCGATTCTTCGGCGAAGACCATGTCGTGGAAGCCCTCGTAGGGTTCGCACAGCTCGGCGAAGCGGCCCGTGCGCTCGTAGGCCGCCTGCCAGTCGAAGGTGCCGCCGTCGACCAGCAGTCCGCCGATCGCGGTGCCGTGCCCGCACAGGAACTTGGTGGCCGAGTGGAATACCAGGTCGGCGCCGAGGTCGAAGGGGCGCAGCAGGTAGGGCGTGGTGAAGGTGGCGTCGACCATCAGCGGCAGGTGGTGCTCGTGCGCGAGCGCGCCGATGCGCGGGATGTCGAGCACATCCAGGCCCGGGTTGCCGAGGGTTTCGCCGAACAGCACCTTGGTGTCGGGGCGGATCGCGGCGCGCCAGGCGTCGAGGTCGCGCGGGTCGACGAAGGTGGTCTCGATGCCGAAGCGTTTCAAGGTGTACGCCAGCAGGTTGTGCGAGCCGCCGTAGAGCGCGCGCGAGGCCACGATGTGCGAGCCGGCGCCGGCGATGGTCGACAGGCCCAGGTGCATCGCGGCCTGGCCGCTGGCGGTGGCGATGCCGGCCACGCCGCCCTCCAACGCGGCGATGCGCTCTTCCAGCACGGCGTTGGTCGGGTTCGAAATGCGCGAGTAGACGTGGCCGCTGCGCTCCATGTTGAAGAGCGAGGCGGCGTGGCTTGAATCGCGGAAGGCGAACGAGGAAGTGAAGTGGATCGGCGTGGCGCGCGCGCCGGTGACCGGGTCGGGCGCGGCGCCGGCGTGCAGCGCCAGGGTATCGAAGCCCGGGTAATGTGGACCGCTCATGATCGTCTCGTTTTGTAAGAAGTTCGGTTTTATTATGGACGGCATCGTAGCATTCTTTCATCGCTCTGCCATGCCCCGGGGCTTACTTCCTCGCGTAACTGGATTTTCTGATAGGCTTAGGCTACATTCGTGTTATGCCTTAGACAAAGAAATCAACCAGTGAATATTCCAACAAAAGCCGGGGTGGCTAATATGAAAGTTTCAGAAATCCTGCAGGTGAAGGGCAACATCCTCTACACGGTGACCCCTGAAACGTTGCTCGCCGACGCGGTCAATACGATGTCGGAAAAGGACATCGGTTCCCTGGTCGTCATGGAATACGGCGACCTCGTCGGGATGCTGACTTTCCGCGAAGTGATCAAGGCGCTGCATGCCAACGGCGGCACGCTCGGCGGCGGCACCGTGCGCAAGCACATGGACGAAGCCCCGATCACGGTCACGCCCGAAACCGAAGTCAACGAGGTGCGCCGCATGATGCTCGAGAAGCACGCGCGCTACCTGCCGGTGATGGATGCCAAGACGCTGCTGGGCGTGATTTCGTTCTACGACGTCGCGCGCGCGGTGCTCGAGGCGCAGAGTTTCGAGAACCGCATGCTCAAGGCGTATATCCGGGATTGGCCGGCGGAGCAGGCGGCGGAGGATTGAGTAGACGGCCGGTGATACCTGCCGGCTTCGTTTTCGTGCCGGATGATCTTGCTGGTAATTATCGCCGCGTGGGCGGGAGACCCGCCCACGCTAAGGTTCACGCAGCATCCAGCCGCTGCACCCCGAGCCACGCCAGCAGATCCTGCGGCGACAGCGGCCGCGAGAAGAGGTAGCCCTGCGCCAGCGGGCAGCCGAGCGCCTGCAGGATCCGGGCCTGGCGCTCGTCTTCCACGCCTTCGGCGATCACCGACAGACCGAGGTTGCGCCCGAGCTGGATCACCATCGCGGCGATGCTGCTGCCGCGCGCCGATTCCGTGATTTCGCTCACGAACGAGCGGTCGATCTTGAGGCGGTCGATCTGCAGGCGCTGCAGGTGCGACAGCGACGAAAAGCCGGTGCCGAAGTCGTCGATCGCGATCGAGACGCCGGTGCGCTTGACCTCGGCCAGCATTTCGGCCAGCTGCTGCGGCTCTTCCATCGCCATCGATTCGGTGATTTCCAGTTCGATCCAGGCCGGCGGGGCGCCGCTCTCGTCCAGCGCGCGCCGCAGCACGTCGATGAACTGCGGGTGGCGGAACTGCGCCTGCGAGACGTTCACCGACATCGTGAAATCGAGATAGCCGGCGCCGCGCAGGCGCATCAGTTCGGCGCAGGCTTCGCGCAGCACCCAGGCGCCGATCTCGACGATCAGGCCGGAATGTTCGGCGATCGGAATGAAGCGGTCGGGCGCGATCAGGCTGCCGTCTTCCAGGCGCCAGCGCAGCAGCGCTTCGGCGCCGAACGGGCGTCCGGTGGCGAGGTCGACCTGCGGCTGGTAGGCGAGGAACAGTTCGCCGCGCGCCACGCCGCTGCGCAGCGCATGCATCAGGCGTACGCGTTCGCGCGTCTCGACGCCCATGCTGCGCGTGAAGTAGAAGTGGCCGCCGCGCTGCTGCGCCTTGGCGCGCTTGAGCGCGATGTCGGCATCCTTGAGGACGTCGGCGCCGCTGCCCTCGTGCTCGCGCAGGCATACCAGGCCCAGTGTGGCCGACACCTGCAGCTCCTGGCCGTCGATCGCGAACGGTGCGGCGAACAGCGCGTGGATCGCGGCCGGGGTGGCCAGTTCGCCCGGGCCGAACACCGCGAAGATGTCGCCGCCGATGCGCGCCAGCGTCAGGCGCGCGTCGAGCTGGTGCTGCAGGCGCTGCGCCACCGTGACCAGCAGTTCGTCGCCGAAGCCGTGGCCGAGCGCGTCGTTGGTCTCGGCAAAATGGTCGAGGTCGACCAGGGCCAGGGTGGTGGCTTCAGCGGTACTGCCCGCGGCCACGGCCGCGTCGAGCTGCTCGACCAGGCGGGTGCGGTTCGGCAGGCCGGTCAGGCGGTCGAAGAAGGCCGCCGTGTTGAGGCGTCCGACCAGTTCGACGTTGTCGAGGCCGACGGCGACGACGCTGGCGAACACTTTCAGCAGGCGCGCCGTGCCTTCGCCGACAGGCTGCGCGAGCGGCAGCGCAGCGCAGAAATCGCGGCCCGATTTGCCGGGAAAATAGAGCGTCATGCAAGTCGGGCCGAATTCGCCCTGGCGCTCGGCCAGTGCGCGCGTGGCCGCGGCGGCCAGCGGCCCGCCGTGCTGCTGGTCCAGCAGCTGTCCTTCGAGGGCCAGCGCGGCGCCGGCCGCGCCGAGCACGCGCATGCCGTCGCCCTCGCGCACGCACAGCACGCCTGACGCAAGCCGGCCGGAGACGTCAGGGCCGAGCAGGGCGGCGGCCTGCTGCAGCACCGAGCGGGCGACGTCGCGCGCGCCATGCAGACGCATCAGATCGGTGCCGGCATGGACGATGCGTTCCAGTCCGGCGCGCCCGACGCCGAGCGCATGCAGTTGCTGGTAGCTGCGCACGGCGGCGGCCACCGTCGTGTACAGCTTGGTACGGGTCAGTTCGGACTTGGTGCGGTAATCGTTGATGTCGAGGTCGCGGATCGCTTCCATCTCGGGCGTGTAGCCCGGCTGGCCGGTGCGCAGGATGATGCGCACCTCGACCATGCCGAGCGTCTGGCGGATGTGGCGCACCAGGTGCAGGCCGGCGTCGGGCTGCTCCATGACGACGTCGAGCAGGATCACGGCGATGCTGGCTTCGCGCGCCAGCAGTTCGCGCGCGGCCTGCGCCGAATAGGCGTGCAGGAATTCGAGCGGGCGGTCCTGGATTTCGAGGCCGGCGAGGGCGAAGGTCGTCGTCGAGTGGACGTCCGCATCGTCGTCGACGATCAGGATGCGCCAACCGGGGCCGGCGGCGCGCTGGACAGGGCTGCCGCCAAGCGGCGCCTCATCCAGGAAGACCAGGTCGTCGTGCAGGGGCGCGGCGACGCCGGGTGTACTTGATGCGGACATGATTGTTGCGTCTCCAAGACTATTCTCGGCACTTCATACCCGTGCAGTATAACGGACATTGCCGGAGGTGAAGGTTCAAAATTGTTTCCGCAGCGAAATTTATGTCCACAGAGAAATGAATTGATCTTCCATGATGAGAATTTTCCGAGGCCGGTCGATCCGCGCGCGGGCTGGTAGAATGGCTTTTTTGTACCTTTGCCACTACGCTCATGTCTGGTAATTCCTTCGGTAAGCTGTTCTCTGTCACCACCTTCGGCGAATCGCACGGTCCCGCGATCGGCTGCGTCATCGACGGCTGCCCGCCGGGCATGGCCTTGTCGGAAGCCGACATCCAGCCCGAACTCGACCGCCGCAAGCCCGGTACCTCGCGCCACGTGACCCAGCGCCAGGAAGGCGACCGGGTGCAGATCCTGTCGGGCGTGTACGAGGGCGTCACCACCGGCACCCCGATCGCGCTGTTGATTCAGAACGAAGACCAGCGCAGCAAGGATTACGGCAACATCGCCGAGACCTTCCGTCCCGGCCACGCCGACTATACCTATTGGCACAAGTACGGCGTGCGCGATCCGCGCGGCGGCGGGCGCTCCTCGGCACGGCTGACGGCGCCGGTGGTCGGCGCCGGCGCGGTGGCCAAGAAATGGCTGCGCGAGCGCTACGGCATCGGCTTTGCCGGCTGCATGCGCGAACTCGGCGAGATCGCCGTGCCCTTCGGCGGCTGGGAACACGTGGCCAACAATCCGTTCTTCGCCGCGACAGACGACGCCGTCCTGCTGGCGCGCATGGAAAGCTACATGGACGAGCTGCGCCGCGCCGGCGACTCGATCGGCGCGCGCATCGACGTGGTCGCGACCGGCGTGCCGGTCGGCTTCGGCCAGCCGATCTACGACAAGCTCGACGCCGACATTGCCTACGCCATGATGGGGATTAACGCGGTCAAGGGCGTCGAGATCGGCGCCGGCTTCGCCTCGGTGGCGCAGAAGGGTTCCGAACACGGCGACGAACTGACCCCGGAAGGTTTTGTCGGCAACCATGCGGGCGGGGTGCTGGGCGGGATCTCGACCGGGCAGGACATCCTGGTGTCGCTGGCGATCAAGCCGACCTCCTCGATCCGCGTGCCGCGTCGCTCGATCGACAAGGCGGGTGCGCCGGCGACCGTCGAAACCTTTGGCCGCCACGACCCCTGCGTGGGCATCCGCGCCACGCCGATCGCCGAAGCAATGCTGGCGCTGGTGCTGATCGACCATGCGCTGATGCAGCGCGCCCAGTGCGGCGACGTGCGCGTCGATACACCGCGCATCTGACCTGCTGGTGGCGTGCGTCTGGCGCATCCCGCACAGGGAACGTGCGCCCATCTGCCGGCAATGCGCCTAGAGTAGGGTCACACGGGGTTAATTGGAATGCCGTCTCGTCGCCGCCAGCGCAACGCCGTGCCTGGCTCGCGCGCACATCGTTCGGCGTGATCGACGGAAAGCGTGAATATCATGGACGACATTACTCCGGGGCGGGCGTTCCGCGGGCTTCCTCTCACCAGCGAGCAGGACCAGGAAATCAAGCACTATATCCACACCAAGGGGCGCAGGGGCGAGCCATGGGATACCCCCGAGCTGCAGGCCATGCTCGGCGATATGCTCGACCCGCCGGAAGTCCTGGAGGACAAGATCGAGCCCTGGGATGAAAGCACGGCGGCAGAGTGCACGACCGCTGAAACTGAAGAGTCGACCGACACGGACCGGCATGCTTGCCGCCGTTCATCCTAAGTGTGCGTATTAGTGCAGCCGGCGGCGTTTCAGTGCATACATTCGTTCGTCGGCCACTGTCACGTAATGCAATAAGGTCTGCAGCTTGCTCGGGTCGCATTGCACGGCCCCCGCACTGATCGATAGCGTGTATGGCCGGTCCTCCATCAGATTGAACGCATGCAGGTTGGCACGGATACGTTCCAGGATGACCCCGGGCCGCTCATCGTTCAGCGTATAGGCAACGAATTCGTCGCCGCCAAGACGTGCAACCACGTCGGCGTCGCGAAAGGACTGGTGTAGTACGTGCCCGGTGTCCTGGATCATGCGGTCTCCCGCTGCATGACCGAGCTCGTCATTTACAAGTTTCAGTCCGTCGATGTCGGCGAAGATCACGGCGCTTTTTCCCCGCTGGCGCTGCGCCAGCCTGAATATCTGTTCCGCTTGCAGGAAAAAACCGCGCCGGTTATACAAGCCTGTCAAAACGTCGGTCAGCGACAGGGTGCGCATTTCGGAGGCCGCCTTGTCCCGTTGCGCCAATTGCGCGGTATGGGTGATGGACGTGCGCGCGATTTTTTCGCGCTGCGCATGCACGAGCCGGGCCAAGGTGTCGTGCGTCTCGATCTTGCCCAGCGCCGCTGCCGCCAGCTCCAGGATGACCTCGAGCGCCAGTGCGTATAGATCCAGCCCTTTCGCGGACTGCTCATTTTTCCATGCAACGACGAGGGTCGCGATCGGGGCAGGTGCCGGCAGCGCCACGGCAAGCATGACCCTCCCGGCCAGATATTGGCGGTCGCCAGGGCGGCTGGCGGCACGGATACCCGGCGGCGCGGACAACTGGTGCATGGCGGCGTGATACAGCGCATGATTTGTTCCGGCCGGATGGACGCTGCCATTGCGGTCGAAGCCCACGCTGACGGGCTGGGTGCCACCCGTGAGCAACAGGGCCTCGTCGGGATGAATGACTTCAGCGAGGGTCTGGCCGACCAGTCGCGCAGCGCTTGGCAGGTCGTCGCTTTGGAACATGTCGCGCGAGAAGGCCAGCAGCGCGCGCAACTGGGCCGGGAGCAGTTGCGGCGTGTCGATGACGGGCGTGTTCATCGATCGCCACCCTCTCTTGCAGTCTCATCTGTCGTGCACGGCAGCCCCGGTTCACGCCTCGCGTAGTCAAGGGCGCAGGCGAGCAAGTCGTATCGATACGGCCCGTACAAATAACGGCCGCGCTCGTAGCGGATGCCATGCGCGGCCATGTGCACGCAGTCCTCAGCCGTTGGGCCGGGTAATTGCGCGCACGGAAGTGAAACGGGGTGGGCGCGAAAGCCTGGCCTGGCCCGGTCCAGCTTTGCATAAGCGACTGCATCTGCAAGCCAATCGTAGCTATATTCCCGATAGCGATATTCGCGTCCGCTGGATGAGATGCCGAGAGCGACCGCGGAAGGCGGCAGGGCTGATGTTGCGTCCATGATGTTCCCACTGAAAAGAAAGCAGGGTAATCCCCGGGGCCAGTGTGGTCGGTCCGGCGACGCGATGCAAAAGAAAACAATACTCGCGTGTCGCCACTTCACCTAGCACTTTCGCCTATCACGGAAGGGGGGCATGTCGGCCTGCGCATATTTCCCAGGTCCAATGCCGGAAAATAGTTTTTACAGTTTTTCGCGTGACCATGATTTACAGCGCATCGTGTCGTCTGCTCGCACGATCCTTCTGCGATCCTGCATCCAGGGCGGCATGCTGCCGCTCCTTGCCTGGCTTGCCAGTCTGCGCCATCATCGCCTCATGTGCCGCACGTCGGGCGGCATACACCGAAAAGGGACTCCATGCTTTCATTTTCCCAACCTATCAATCCTCCTGCGCGCGCATTTGGCGCATTTGGATTTCCAGTTGGCTAAGCACGCAACGCAACGAGGATAGTGCCCAGGCGGACACGAACCCGGCAGCCATGGCCTCGGCGGCAAACGCAAGCATGCATGCGCAAGGCCAGGCAGGGCCCGCCTCCGTGGATGCCGACATGCAGGCACCGGCTGCACAGCCAGGTTGGCAGCCAGGCGAGAGAAACACGCGCAAACCAGGATGATCCAACCTGGAATGCCGTCCGCTCAGGCCTTGCCGGCCCCGGCCAGCTCCGCCTGGGTGCGCCGCTCGAGCGCGCCCACCACCAGGGCGCGCAAATCGTTCAGCAGCGCGAACTCGGTCTGGCTCAGGTTGATCGACGCATAGGTGTCGTCCCAGTCGCCGTAGATGAAGCCGACCGGCTGGCCGTTCATGCACATCGGGATCACGACGAAGCAGCGCGCTTCCGACAGCGTGCCGCGCCACCAGCCGGGGAGCTTGGCGGCGAACTTCGGATCGTGCGCATTCTCGATGAAGATCACGCGGTCGCTGGCGAGCGAGGCGTGGAACACGTCGGCGGCGTAGGTGTCGTCGAAACCCAGGTTCGGCATCAAGGCCTTGGTGCCTTCGCCGAAGCCCATGCGCGCGACGTACTTGCCCTCGCGCCGGTTGCGCAGGAAGGCAAAGGCGCGCTTGAACGACAAGCCCTGGTAAATGGTTTCCAGCGCCATCGACATCATCTGGCCCGGGTTGACCGTCACGCCGGCATCGCGCATGTCGGCCGCGCCGCTCATGAGAATGCGGTTGCCGGCTTCGCGCTTGCGGGCCTGTGCCTGGACCTGCGCGTCGGCCTCGGCCTGCTTCGCCGCCGGCCTGGCCAGCGGTGCGATCGTCAGGTCGGCGGCGGCGTCGATTTTCGCACTGTCGATCGCGGCCAGCACCTGCTCCGGCGCCACGCCCAGCATCGGCGCAAAGGCGGCGGCAAGCTCCGCCACTTCGGCGGCGCCGGCTTCGTCATCGTTCCAGAGCGAGTTGGCGCAGCGCGTCGACATGGTGCCGAGCGCGGCCAGCCAGTCGTCGTGGTCGAAACCCTCTTCGCGCGCGCCGGGTTCGAGCGTGCGCATGCCCGCCACCAGGTTGCGCGGCAAGCCCCAGTGCTCGGCCGTGGCGCGGCCCAGCGCCTCCAGCGTCAATCCGAGCACCGCTGGTGCTGCTTCGCCCTCGCAGCCGGCGCCGGCTTGCGCCTGCATCTGGCTCCAGCGCTCGGGCATGTAGAAGGTGACCATCATCCGGCCCAGCGAATGCAGGATCGAGCAGACCACGGCTTCCTCGGGGTCGCGCGTGGCGGCGCGCGCGGCGACCTGCTGCGCCACCATCCCGGCCAGCACCGCCTTTTCCATCTCGACGTGGGCGTTGGCCGAATCGGGGGTGCTCTTCGAGAGTTCCTCGATCAGTTTCAGGCCCAGCGCCAGGTGGCCGATGGCTTCGGTGCCGAGCACCAGCACCGCTTTCGAGACGGTGTTGATGCGCTGGCCAAAGGCCGAGTACATGCCGCTGTTGGCAAGGCGCAGCACCTTTTGCGTCAGGACCGGGTCCGACAGCACGGTCTGCGTCATCGAGAATTCCTGCTCGTCCTCGCCGCGCATCGACGCGAGGATGGCATTGATGGCGCGCGTGAAGCCGGGCATGTCGCCCTGGCGCCGGATGCGTTCCCACAGCAGGGCCAGGGTGGCGTCGGCCCGCGGTGTGCGTTCGATGGTGGATGGCGTCATGATGGTCTTGACCGGAGTTCTGGTGGCAGCAATGCCGTGTAATGGTTGTCCTGCAGGGCGGCCAGGGCGATGTGGGCCGGCATCGGCTTGCCGGTCAGGTAGCCCTGGATATAGCGGCAGTCGCGCTGCTGAAGAAAGCCCAGCTGTTCCTCGGTCTCGACCCCTTCGGCGACCACCGACAGGTCGAGGTGGCGCGCCATGTCGAGCACGGCGCTGCAGATGGCCGCTTCCTTCGGCGCACCCGGCAAGTCCTTCACGAACGCGCGGTCGATCTTCAGGACCGAGATCGGGAAGCGCTTGAGGTAGGCCAGCGATGAGTAACCGGTGCCGAAGTCGTCGATCGCGATGCGCGCCCGGCGCTCCGCCATTTTGGTGAGAATGGTCTCGGCATGCTGCGGGTCGACCATCAGCGTGCCTTCGGTGATCTCGAGCACCAGCTTGTGGCCGGGCATGCCCGACAGGGCCAGCGCTTCGTCGAGCACGCCGAGGAACTTGTCGCTCCTGAACTGGCGCGGGCTGATGTTGACCGAGATGTAGAGTTCGCGCTTGGCCGCTTCCTCGAACTGCAGCAGCTGGGCGCAAGCCGAGCGCAGCGCCCAGGCGCCCAGCATGTTGATCAGGCCGTTGGTCTCGGCGATCGGGATGAAGCGCACCGGCGGCACCATGCCCAGGGTCGGGTGCTTCCAGCGCATCAGCGTCTCGAAACCTTCGATTTCGCGCGTGCGCGCGTCGACGATGGGCTGGTAGTAGAGCAGGAATTCGCCTTCGCGAACGGCCGAGAACATGGCCGCCTCGAGCGAGATGTCGTGCTGCGGCGGCCCCTGTTCGCGCGCGCTCCAGACCAGCGCGCGGCCGCGGCCGGTTTCCTTGGCGCGCATCAGCGCGGCGTCGGCCAGCGACAGCAGGCCATGGTCGTCCTCGGCGTGCTGCGGGTAGAGCGCGACGCCGATCGAGGCGCCCAGGTGGATCGTGTGGCCGTCGGCCTCGAAGGGCGACTGCAGGGTCGCCAGCAGGCGTCCGGTGACCAGCTTGATCTGGGCTTCGCTGGCGGTGCCCGGCAGGATCACGACGAATTCGTCGCCGCCCACGCGCGCCAGCGTATCGCTGTCGCGCATGGCCTTGCGCAGGCGCGTGGCGGCCTGGCGCAGCACGGTGTCGCCGACCGTGTGGCCGAGCGCGTCGTTGACCTTTTTGAAGCCGTCGATGCCGATGGTGGCGACAGCAAAGCCCTGGCCCGAGCGGCGCGCATTGGCCACCACCATGCGGATGCGGTCCGACAGCAGCAGGCGGTTCGGTAGTTCGGTGAGGGCGTCGTGGGTCGCCATGTGGCGCAGGCGCTCTTCGGTCGCGTGCTGCGCGCTCATGTTGCGTCCGACGACGAACAGGTCGCGCTCGCCCTCGGCCGCGCTGTCGCCGATATCGAGCGCCGCAATGCGCAGTTCGAACGGCGTGGCCAGGTCGGCGCAGCGCAGGCGCACGCGCACCAGGGTCGGTTCGGCGGCGGCAAGCGCGTCGACGATGGCGGTACGCAGGACAGCGCCGTCGCCTTCCATGAACAAGGCGGACAGCAGCATTCCCTCGAGCGGCGCCTGCACGCCGGCCAGGCGCGCGGCGCGGCGGCTTGCGCTCCTGATCTCGCCGCTGGCGGCGATCCGGAACGCGCAATCGCCCGCCGCTTCCATCAGGCTGTCCACGCCAGGGGCCAGTGGAGGGCGCGCCTGGTCGAACGGCACAGCGGCGGAAATGGAGTGCATCGTTAAAATATCTGCCTTATTGCTGGCACCCGGGACAGGTGGAACCGTGCGAGTTTAACAAACCACGGGACACTTTATCACTGAAAAATTCCAAGGGGCACTAAAAAAATTGAGGGCCAGAACCTCTTCGCACCTCGTTTGCGCTTTATTTGCGTTAGCGCAGAGGCGCCTTGCTTCGCACACCACTTTGCGCTAGCCTCTTGACGGATCGCCAACATGCATTGTCGACCGGAAGTGGCCATTGTCGCCTAACTGTTGCATCGGGGAAAGCAAAACCGTGCAATTCGATGCTTTCTTGCAACATTATAGACCAGCATGCATTACCTTGCCGGGAGCGCCCCATGAACGGTTTCACGAACCAATTCGATACGCACCAGGTCTTCAACCAGGCGCCGCCCTTCGGCGACGTCAACCTGCTGCGCTGCGACCCGGCACTGCGCGAAGGCCTGGTACGCGAGGGCGCGGCCTGGGCGCAAGAGGAACTCGACGCGCTCGGCGCGCGGCTGGGCCAGGCTGACGTGCTCGACCTGGCGCGCCTGGCCAATGCCCACGGCCCGCGCCTGGTCGCATTCGACCGCGGCGGGCGCCGGGTCGACGAGATCGAGTTCCACCCGGCCTGGCACGCCCTGATGGCGTTGATGATCGGGGCCGGCGCCCATTCGTCGCCCTGGCGCGACCCGCGCCCCGGCGCCCAGGTGGCGCGCGCGGCCGCCTACCTGCTGTTCGGCCAGGTCGAAAACGGCGCCCAGTGCCCGGTGACGATGACCTATGCCAGCGTGCCGGCCTTGCGCCGCGCCGATGCGCCGGGGTGGCTGAGGGTGCGCTGGCTGCCGAAGATCCTCTCGAACGATTACGATCCGCGCTCGCTGCCGGTCGACCAGAAGCGCGGCGCCCTGGTCGGCATGGGCATGACGGAAAAGCAGGGCGGCACCGACGTGCGCGCCAACACCACGCATGCGCGCCCGCTGCTGCCGGCCGATGCGAGGGAACGGTTCGGTGAGGAAGGCGAGGCCGCCTGGCGGATCGTCGGCCACAAGTGGTTCTTTTCGGCGCCGCAGTCGGACGCGCACCTGATCCTGGCGCAGACGGACGAAGGCGGCAGCGCCGGATTGTCGTGTTTCTTCGTGCCGCGCTTCCTGCCCGACGGCAGCCGCAATGCGATCCGTGTGCAGCGCCTGAAGGACAAGCTCGGCAACCGCTCGAACGCCTCGTCCGAGGTCGAGTTCCAGGATGCCGTCGGCTGGCTGGTCGGCGCGGTCGGGCGCGGCATTCCAACCATCCTCGAGATGGGCAGCCATACCCGCCTCGACTGCGTGGTCGGCACCGCCGGCATCATGCGCGCGGCGCTGTGCCACGCGCTGCACCACGCGCGCGGGCGCGCCGTCTTCGGCAAGGCGCTCGCACGCCAACCGCTGATGCAGAACGTGCTGGCCGACCTCGCGCTCGAGTCGGAAGCGGCCACCGCGTTCGCCCTGCGCCTGGCGCGCTGCTTCGACCGCCCGGACGCTCCGCTTGAAAGCGCACTCGGCCGCATCCTGACCCCGGCCGGCAAGTACTGGCTGTGCAAGCGCGGCCCGGCCTTTGGCGCCGAGGCGATGGAAGTCATGGGCGGCAACGGCTACGTCGAGGATGGCCCGCTGGCGCGCCTGTACCGCGAATTTCCCGTCAATTCGATCTGGGAAGGATCGGGCAATGTGATGTGCCTGGACGTGCTGCGCGCGCTCGGCAAGGCGCCCGACGTGGCGCGCGCTGCCCTGGAAGCCGAACTGGCGCCGGCGGCGGCGCTCGACCCGCGCTTCGCACGCTACGTCGACGAACTCGGGCAGGACATGTTGAACACCGGCGAGGCGGGCGCGCGCCGGCTGGCCGAGCGGCTGGTGATCGCGGTGCAGGGCGCGCTGCTGCTGCGCCATGCGCCGCCCTTCGTGGCCGAAGCGTTCGTCGCGTCGCGCATTGCGCAGGACGTGGGCGGCGCCTTCGGGCGGCTGCCGGCCGACGCCGATTTCGAGTCGATTTTGGCGCGCGCGCTGGCCGTCTAGGGTGATATTTCTACAAGCGGGGCGCGACAAAAGCGCTCGTGGCTGGGATAATGCCCGGCTACGAGCCTCAACCACAGAACATCCCATATGTCCACCATGAAACAAGACCCGCGTTTTCCCAGTTTGTACATCCTGAACCACCCGCTGATCCAGCACAAGCTGTCGCACATGCGCGAGCACGACACCTCGACGCGCACCTTCCGCGAGCTGCTCAAGGAAATCACGCTGCTGATGGGCTACGAGATCACGCGCGACCTGCCGCTGACCACGCGTCCGATCCAGACCCCGCTGGTCACCATCGATGCGCCCGTCATCGCGGGCAAGAAGCTGGCCATCGTGCCGATCCTGCGCGCCGGCATCGGCATGAGCGACGGCCTGCTGGAACTGGTGCCGTCGGCACGCGTCGGCCACATCGGCGTCTACCGCGATCCGGACACCCACGAACCGGTCGAATACTTGGTGCGCCTGCCGGATACCGCCGAGCGCACCTTCATCCTGTGCGATCCGATGGTCGCCACCGGCAACTCGGCGGTGCACGCGATCGACGTGCTGAAAAAGCGCGGCGTGCGCGACGACCAGATCATCTTCCTGGCCTTGGTGGCGGCGCCCGAAGGCGTCAAGGTGTTCCACGACGCGCACCCGGACGTCAAGCTGTACGTCGCCTCGCTCGACTCGCACCTGGATGCGCACGCCTACATCGTGCCGGGCCTGGGCGACGCCGGCGACCGCATCTTCGGCACCAAGTAAGCGCAATGAGCCCATCTGTCGATGCGGACTTCTTTGTCCGCTTGACGCAGGCGAACGACGGCTTTCGCGCCGGCCTGCCGGCCACGCTGGGACGCTTGCAGCGCATCGGCGCCGGCTTCGACCCGGCGGCCCCGGCAGCGCCGCTGGCGGGCGAACTGCAGTCGCTGCTGCACGCGCTGGCCGGCGCCGCCGTCACCTTCGGCTATCGCGAGCTGGGCCAGGGCGCGCGTGCGCTCGAGCAGCGCCTGCGCGTGCTGACCGCGTTCGACCGCGTCGGCGCCGACGACTGGCGCGCCTGGCTGGCGGCACTGGACGATTTTGTCCGCGCCGGCCTGGCCGGGCCCGCACCGGCCTATCATCGCGCCGCTTTTTCGTTGTTGCCTTGAGCCAAAAGTCTAGCGTCGAGCCGTTTGATTCATCGCAAACTTGAAGATGTTCGATGACCTATATTGTCCCTGTGCCGATGGCGAAATAAGGAACGGGTTAGTTGGTTTACGGCATCGCTAAATGCGGTGCTCATGCAAGGTTGGTTGCCTTGTGAAACGGCCCGATTATTTATTTTACGAAAAGCGCGTGTGCGCGGTTTTATTCGGTATAATACGGGATCGTTGGGTTCGAGCTAGTAGTGCAGTCTGTCTGTCATTTCTTTCTTGCTACTTCAAACGATCATAAACGGGCGCAAGCCCACTTAACTGAAATAGGAAATTGTAATGGCAACTGGCATCGTTAAATGGTTCAATGACTCCAAGGGTTTCGGCTTCATCACCCCTGACGAAGGCGGCGAAGATCTGTTCGCTCACTTCTCGGCTATCCAGAGCCAAGGCTTCAAGTCCCTGCAAGAGAACCAGCGCGTCTCGTTCGACGTGACCTCGGGTCCTAAGGGCAAACAAGCATCGAACATCCAGCCGATCTAATCGTCTGAATTACCGATGAAAAAATCCTCGGCTTGCCGGGGATTTTTTTCGTCCATCGATTCTGAACGGCGCTGCCATCTGGCGGCCGCCGTCGTGCATCTCAGCTTTCACGTTCTTGTTTGATTTCTGATCGCCAATGATCCGGCTGCGTATAAGCGCGCCGCAGAAAATCGACAAAGGCGCGTATGCGCAGCGGCAAATGCCGGCGCTGGGCGAATACCGCATAAATATCGTTGCCGGGCGCTGCATAATCGTCGAGCACCGTTACCAGCCGTCCCGCCTCGATCTGGGCGGCGACTTCCCACATCGAACGCCAGGCCAGTCCCTTGCCGGCCAACGCCCAGTCGTGCAGGACTTCGCCATCGTTGCACACCATATTGCCGGCCACCTTGAGGGTTACGGTCCGGTTATTTTCGCGAAAGGTCCAGCCGCGCTGGCTGCCTTCGCTGCTGATCGCAAGGCAATTGTGGCGCGCCAGCTCCGCCAGCGTGCGCGGCGTGCCGTGGCGCTTCAGGTAATCCGGGCTCGCCACGACCACGCGCGCATTGTCGGCCAGCTTGACGCCGACCAGGTTCGAGTCGCCCAGGGTGGCGATGCGAATCGCCACGTCCACCCCTTCGCCGACCACGTCGACGACGCGGTCGTTCAGGTTCAGGTTGACCGTCACCTCGCGGTGTTCGGCGAGGAAGGAGGGCAGCAGGGGCGCCACGTGCTGGCGTCCGAAACCCGCCGGCGCCGACACCAGCAGGTGGCCCTTCGCATGCGCACTGCGCTCGGAGACGGCCGTTTCCGCCTCTTCCATCTCGGCCAGGATGCGCTGGCAGTCTTCCAGGAAAGCCGCGCCTTCGTCGGTCAGCGCCAAACGCCGCGTCGTGCGCTGCAGCAGCTTGACGCCGAGCCGGCTCTCCAGTGCATCGAGGCGGCGCCCGATCATTGCCGGCGCGATCCCCTCGGCCCGCGCCGCTGCCGACAAACTGCCGCGCGCCACCACCTCGACAAAAGTCGTGATTTCCCTGAATTTACCCACGCCGCCCCTGGTCCGCTTGGTGACTTCACTTGTGACAAATCCGCACAAGTGAAATGCATAAATGGTTCGTTTCCACTACTTTGTGTTGAATATACTTGATGATATGACAAACGCCAAGCTGGCATATACTCCACCGTATCGGCTTCGTCTTCCCACCATCGCCATTCTTCAAGGAGCACCACATGACCATCGCCACCCCGCAAGGCCTGGAAATCAAGGCTGAGATCAAGCCCGGCTACGAACAGATTCTCACGCCCGAGGCGCTCGAGCTGGTCGCCATGCTGACCCGCACCTTCGAACCGCGCCGCCAGGAATTACTGGCCGCCCGCGTCGAACGCGCCAAGCGGCTCGATGCCGGCGAGCGTCCCGATTTCCTGCCTGAGACGCAACACATCCGCGACGGCGACTGGAAAATCGCGCCGATCCCGCAAGCGCTTGAATGCCGCCGCGTCGAAATCACCGGCCCGGTCGAGCGCAAGATGGTCATCAACGCCCTCAATTCGGGCGCCGACAGCTACATGACCGACTTCGAGGATTCGAACTCGCCGAACTGGGACAACCAGATCACCGGCCAGATCAACATGATCGATGCCGTGCGCCGCACCATCTCGCTCGAACAGAACGGCAAGAGTTACAAGCTGAACGACAAGGTCGCGACCCTGGTCGTGCGCCCGCGCGGCTGGCACCTGGACGAAAAGCACGTGCTGGTCGACGGCAAGCGCGTCTCCGGCGGCATCTTCGACTTCGCCCTGTTCATGTTTCATAACGCCAAGGAGCAACTGGCGCGCGGCGCCGGTCCGTACTTCTACCTGCCGAAGATGGAATCGCACCTGGAAGCGCGCCTGTGGAACGACATCTTCATCGCGACCCAGGAAGCGCTCGGCCTGCCGCGCGGCACGGTCAAGGCGACAGTGCTGATCGAAACCATCCTGGCAGCCTTCGAGATGGACGAGATCCTGTACGAACTGCGCGAACACAGCGCCGGCCTGAATGCCGGCCGCTGGGATTACATCTTCTCGTGCATCAAGAAGTTCAAGCTGGACAAGGACTTCTGCCTGGCCGACCGCCCGAAGGTGACGATGACCTCGCCCTTCATGCGCGCCTACGCCTTGTTGCTGCTTAAGACCTGCCACAAGCGCGGCGCGCCGGCGATCGGCGGCATGGCCGCCCTGATCCCGATCAAGAACGACCCGAAAAAGAACGAGACCGCGATGGCCGGCGTGCGTACCGACAAGGCGCGCGATGCCACCGACGGCTACGACGGCGGCTGGGTTGCCCATCCGGGCCTGGTCGAGCTGGCCATGACCGAATTCACCAAGGTGCTGGGCGACAAGCCGAACCAGATCGACAAGCAGCGCCCCGACGTCGAAGTCACCGCCGAGCAACTGCTCGACTTCAAGCCGGAGGCGCCGATCACCGAAGCAGGGTTGCGCTACAACATCAATGTCGGCATCCACTACCTTGGCGCCTGGCTGGCCGGCAATGGCTGCGTGCCGATCCACAACCTGATGGAAGACGCCGCCACCGCGGAAATCAGCCGCTCGCAGGTGTGGCAGTGGATCCGCTCGCCGAAAGGCGTGCTCGAGGACGGCCGCAAGGTCACTGCCGAGATGGTGCGCGCCATGATCCCGGAAGAACTGGCCAACGCCAAAGCCGCCGCGCCGAACGGCGACAACCCGAGCTATGCCCGCGCCGCGCAAATCTTCGAAGACATGTCGACGTCGGAAGAATTCGCGGAATTCCTGACGCTGCCGTTGTACGAAGAGATCTGAGTCGGGCAGGGCGCTAAGTGATGGCCGGCAGCTCACCACTGCCGGCCATCAATCTTCCAAATTAAGTAACTAACCAACATACCCAGCCTGCCGCCACCGAAGCGGCAGGGCGGCGCCCGCCGGGCAATTGACGGCTGATCAGTCATCCTTCGACAGGGCAATCCCGTAGGGTGGACTCCGTCCACGCGTTACAAACGCTGCTCAGCGCCGCCCTCCAACACACGCCGCTCAGCAAGTTCTGTAACTAACCGACTCAAAACGTATTCTTCCACTCACGCAGCGCCGCAAACGCCTCCACCGACGCCGCGCCTTCCTGCAGGCGGCCAGCAGCGACCAGCGACGCCACGATTTCCGGCTCCCGGTAACGCAGGAACGGATTCGTACGCCGCTCCAGCCCGATGCTCGACGGCACGGTCGGCAAGCCGGCCGCACGCTTGGCGCTCTCGTCGCGCATGCGCAGTGTCAGCGCCTCGTTGCCCGGTTCCACAGCCAGCGCGAAGCGCAGGTTCGACAGCGTGTATTCGTGCGCGCAATAGACTTCGGTATCTTCGGGCAGGGCCGCGAGTTTCTCCAGCGATACCACCATCTGCGCCGGCGTGCCTTCGAACAGGCGTCCGCAGCCGCCGGCGAACATCGTGTCGCCGCAGAACAGCCAGTGCAGGCCTGGCGTCTTGCGCATGTAGGCGATGTGGCCGTGCGTATGGCCCGGTACTTCGAGCACTGCCAGTTCCAGGCCGAGTCCGGGCACGGTGACGGTGTCGCCTTCGCCCAGGGGATCGGTGACGGCCTCGATGCCGTCGTTGCGCGGACCGAACACCGGCACCGGGGTGCGCGCCAGCAGGGCGGCGACGCCGCCAATGTGGTCAGCATGGTGATGGGTGAGTAGAATGGCGGTCAGGGTGAGGCCGTGCTCCTCGAGGCTGGCAAGGATCGGCGCCGGATCGCCGGGATCGACGACGGCGGCGTTGGCGCCGTCATGGATCAACCAAAGATAATTGTCATTGAACGCGGGCACGGTCAAGACACTCAAATCGTTACGGGCGGCGGTGTCGCCTTGGGAATCAGGTGTGGTTTGCATAAGAGGGTGGCATGGATAGCGCTGCGTCCGAAAAATCCATTATAGCGCTCGACGAATGGCTGCTTTCGCCGGCGGGTGCGTACGTGCGCGCTTTTGAACAAGCCTGCCTCGACGAGCTTACGGCCGACATCTTCGGTTACAACGCGGTGCAGATCGGCGTGCCGCAGATCGACGCCCTGGCCGCCAACCGGATGCCGAACAAGTGGCAGGCAGCAACGCGTACCTCGCGCTTCGACGAACTCGCGTTCGCCGCCAGCGGCAAGCAGATCGCCGTTGCCCTCGACTTCGCCGAGCTCCCCTTCGCCTCGCAAAGCCTCGACCTGGTGGTGCTGCCGCACGTGCTCGAGTTCGCGGCCGAGCCGCACCAGGTCTTGCGCGAGGTCGAGCGCGTGCTGATTCCGGAAGGGCAGGTGATCATCTGCGGTTTCAATCCGGCCAGCCTGTGGGGCCTGCGCCAGGGTCTCGGCAAGGTCACGCGCAGCGGCTACCTGCCGGCCGCAGGCGAATTCATCTCTATGCCGCGCATGAAAGACTGGTTAAAATTGTTGAATCTTGGCGTCACGCGCAGCCACTTCGGCTGCTACGCACCGCCGTTTCGCACGGCCCAGTGGATCGACCGCTGCGCGGTGATGGAAGGGGCGGGGCAGAAGTACTGGCCCTACCTCGGCGCCGTCTACATCGTGCACGCGGTCAAGCGCGTCAAGGGCATGCACCTGATCGGGCCGGCGTGGAACAGGAAGTCGAGCCGGTCGCCGCAGGCGGTCCCGGCAACGAATCGGGAATAAACCCGAGCATAAAGAATCAAAGGAAAAGCAGGCAGCATGACGACGAAAGTGGAAATTTTTACCGATGGCGCCTGCAAGGGCAATCCCGGCGCCGGCGGCTGGGGCGCGCTGCTGGTGGCCGACGGCCACGAGAAGGAAATCTTCGGCGGCGAGCCGAACACGACCAACAACCGCATGGAATTGAAAGCCGTGATCGAGGCGCTGGGCGTCCTGAACCGTCCCTGCGAAGTCGTGCTGCACACCGATAGCCAGTACGTGCAGAAGGGCATCTCGGAATGGATCCACGGCTGGAAGGCGCGCGGCTGGAAAACGGCGGCAAAGGAACCGGTGAAAAACGACGACCTGTGGAAGGCGCTTGACCAGGCCCAGCAGCAGCACGCCGTCGAATGGCGCTGGGTACGCGGCCACAATGGGCATCCGGGCAACGAGCGTGCCGACGTGCTGGCCAACCGCGGCGCGGCGACGGTGCGGCGTTAGGAAGAGTCCACTGGAGTCCGCTATACTGCTGGGCTTGCCTTACTTCATCTTTAGCCTGCCATGCGCCAGATTGTCCTCGATACAGAAACCACCGGCCTGAACCCACGAACCGGCGACCGCGTCATCGAAATCGGCTGTGTCGAGCTGGTCAACCGCACGCTGACCGGCAACAACTTCCACGAATACATCAATCCCGAGCGCGAGTCCGACGAGGCCGCGCTCGCAGTGCACGGCCTCACCACGGAATTCCTGAGCGACAAACCGAAATTCCACGAGATCGTCGACAAGCTGCGCGCCTACATCGAAGGCGCCGAAGTCATCATCCACAACGCCCCGTTCGACCTGGGCTTCCTGAACGCCGAATTCCAGCGCCTCGGCCTGCCGAGCTTCACCTCGCACTGCAGCGGCGTGATCGACACGCTGGTCAACGCCAAGGAAATGCACCCAGGTAAGCGCAACTCGCTGGACGCCCTGTGCGACCGCTACGGCGTCTCGAATGCGCACCGCAAGCTGCACGGCGCACTGCTCGACTCGGAACTGCTGGCCGACGTCTACCTGTCGATGACGCGCGGCCAGAACTCGCTGTCGATGGACCATGAAGTCGAGACGTCGAACGACGGCATCGAACTCGACGCGGTGCCGCTGGGCGACATCATCGTCGTCTCGGCCAGCGCGGACGAGCTCGCGCTGCACGAGGATCTGCTGGCCGGACTCGACAAAGGCGTCAAGGGCGAATGCGTGTGGAGAAATTATTCGCCAAAAGTTTGACGGTGGAGAAAGTTTTTGGCATAATACGCCTCGTTGTCAGGGAGGTTAGCTCAGGGGTAGAGCACTGCATTCACACTGCAGGGGTCGCAAGTTCGAAACTTGCACTTCCCACCAGAATTCGTAGCACAGTCTTAGGCTTGCAACTTTATTGTTGCAGGCCTTTTTGCTTTGTTCTGGAGCCAGGCACATCCGTTCCGTGAATTCCTGCCAAGGCAATCGCCGAAGGCATGGCCCTGGACGGAATCTCCGATCTGCTGCCGGCAGCGAAACCCATTATCGACGTTCAGTGCGACTGCCTCACCTGTGGAGACGGCGTGCCCGCCACGGTTCGGGTCGTGGTACGAATCAGGTTGAAAGACACCTTCTTTCGTTTCGTCGATACCGGCGATGGCGGCTGGTCAATCCGTGCCGATCCGGGCATGCTGGTGGCCGATGATGCTGGAGAGTCATCCGACATCGACAGGCCACCGGCCGTGCAGTGCTTCGAGCAGCAGCATTGGCGCCAGGAAGTCCCGGGACTCGCGGATGGACATGCGATCCTCTGTGCAAGGCGCATGGCCAGTGTGGAATCCCTTGGCGATGCGGGCGCTGTCAATGGGCCTGAACATCAGCTTCTCAAATTTTTTTAAGGATCATTCCATGCTCTGCAAAGTGCAGTAAAAATGCACGATTGCCCTTGGAAAAGTTGCCGGTTCATGCGCCTGGATGCGCGACGAGTCGCGCGGCTGGAATTTCCTGGTCGATTGCGGCATGCAGCAGGGCGAGCGCACCGCCGCCGACTGGAATGCATGCGACTGGCCGTTCGGTCCGCGGAAACTCAAGTTTGTGACGCACGCGCACATCGACCACTGCGGCCTGATCCCGATGCTCTACAAAAAAGCTTTCGCGGTCTCGTGTACTGCACCAACGAGACGGCGGCCATTGCACGGATTCTCCTGCGCGACGCTGCTGAACTGTCGGACATCGGCTTCACGGGCGCCGACGTCGACCCCATTCGCTGGCACGAGCTGCTCGGGGGGCACTGTTCGGCCGCTTCCATCCGGTCGACCAGGACCTTTTTGTCCGCTTTTTCCGCTCGGGGCATGTCGTCGGGGCCTTGTCGGTCACCGTTCACTGTGGTGCGCCCCGACCAGGCCAGCGCAGGTTTGCGCCAGGCACAAGCCGCGCCGGTGAGAAAGCGAGGATTTTCAGCCAAGAAAGCACGCGAACCTGGTCAAGCGCTCGGGCGCATCGCTTGACCGAGTAACTCGCAGCGAGCCTCGGTATTTGCAATATCAATAGTAAAATCGTGACTATTCATATTGCGAATGGGCCGCGAATGGAGCTGCGCGAACTCGACCTGAACCTGCTGCTGGTGTTCCGCGAAGTCTTCCGCGAGCGCCAGATCTCGGGCGCGGCCAAACGCTTGCGCCTGACGCAATCGGCCGTCAGCAATGCGCTGGCGCGCCTGCGCCGCGCGGTCGGCGACGAACTGTTCGTGCGCACGGCCGACGGCATGCAGCCCACGCCGTATGCCGAGGGGATGGCCGAGCCGGTCGCCGCGGCGCTGGCCAGCCTGGAACTGGCGCTGCGGCCCGAACAGCCGTTCGACCCGGCCACCAGCCGGCGCCGCTTCACCATTGCCATGACCGACGTCGGCGAAACCTATTTCATGCCGAAGCTGGTCGAGCATTGCGTGGCCCTGGCGCCGCAGGTCACGGTCGCTTCGGTACGTGCCGGCATGGTCGACCTGCGCGCGGCGCTGGAAGCCGGCCGGGTGGACATGGCGATCGGCGCCTTTGGCGATGCGCCCGCGTCGTTTTACCAGCGCCGCCTGTTCCGCCAGGCGTACGTCAGCCTGCTGCGGCGCGGCCATCCGCTGGGCGAAGGCACGCTGACCCTGGAACGCCTGGCCGCGGCGCGGCACCTGGTGGTGACGGCGATGGAAAGCCCCTACGACGCCATCCGCACGGCGCTCGAAGCGGCGGGCATCTCCGCCGCCGCCAGCTTCAGCGTGCCGCATTTCGCCGCCGTCCCCTACATCGTCAGTACCACCGACCTGGTGGCGACGGTGCCGCACAAGCTGGCCGAGCGCGCCGCCGGCCCCTTCGGGCTGCAGTACGCGGCCTCGCCCTTGCCGCTGCCGGAACTGCAGACCAACATGTTCTGGCACCGGCGCTACAACCAGGACGAGGGCAACCGCTGGCTGCGCGCGCTGGTCGCCGGGTCGTTCGCGGAAGTAGACCAGAACGCCGCTCAGGGTCCGGGCAGCGGTGTGGTCCCCGCGACCAGGACATAACCCTTGCCGTTGTAGCGGTAGCGCGCGCTTTCCCTGAGCTGCGCCTGCAGGTGCTCGATCTTGTCCTGTGCCTGGTCATCGCCGTTCGCCGTCACCGTGTAGCGCCTGCCGGTAAAATCGAGCACGAGGTCGCGATAGGGGCCCTCCGCCGGTTCGTCAGCGACGTGCAGCAAGCCGTGCGCATCGGTGCAGACGCCGTCTTCGGGTGCGCAGCCGCGCGCTTCATCCTGCATTTGCGGGATGGCGCCCAGGTGACGCACCCCGCCGGCGAGTTCGAACACGTCGGCATCGCCATTGATGGCGTTCATCTCGATATCGCAGGTTTGCGAGGACACGACGAACCCTTGCTTGCCGGGGCCGAGCGCCACCCATTTGACGTCGCCGGCGGCGCCGAAGGTCCCTGTATCCGCGACCTGCTCATGGCGCGCGACGACCTGCCAGCTGCCGTCCTGCCGGCGCAAGGTGTAGACGTTGACCGTGCTGGAACCGTGCTCGGATTCGTGGTCGCCGTCGGCGCTACAGGGCGCACTGCTGACGACGGCGACCAGCCGTCCATCGTCGAACTGCTTTGTCGACGCCAGCATCATCAAGTGGTATTCACCCTTGCCGCCCGGGTGGACGATGCCGAAGCTGACCTCGTCCTCCACGATGCGCCCGGCGGGGAAGAGCATGCGCAGCAGCGCTTTCGGTTGCGTTTCCAATGACGCCTGCGCCTGTCCGGCGGCGCTACTGTCGGCTACGGGCGCGGCAGGCCCGCTCTTTGGCGAGCAGGCGGCGCTGCATGCTGCCAGCAACGCGAGTGCGGCGATGCGCGATCGTTTCATCGGTGCGGCGTCGGGAATGGAGACGAACACGATGATGCACCAATGACAACGCGTCCGCAACCGCAGCGTCCACATGATGGAAATGAGCACAAAAGCAGCGCGCGCGCCAGCTGGCAGAGTCGTGTTGTTGTTAGGAGAAGCCGCCGCGACAGAGTAAGCATTGCGTAAGGCGCCAGTTCGAGCCTGTGGAGGCAGTCACCCATTCCACACCATGCCCTGCGCAAGAAAGGGCAGACCAGGAGACGAACCATGATGCACGACACCACGCAAAAAGCACTGCCCCAGCCCGGACGCCGGACGGTCGTCAAATCCATGCTCGCAGCCCTTGCGCTGGGCGCCGGGTTGGTCGCATGCGGCAGCGGCGGCGACGAGGAGGTCCGGTACCACGCGTCCTGGACCGGCGCGCTGTCCGATGCCGCCCAGTCGCTGCCCGGATTTCCGCCACCGGCCGTGCAGGTCTTCGACAACCAGACCGTCAGGCAGGTAGTGCGGGTCTCGCTCGGCAGCACCGCGATCCGCATCCGGGTCTCGAACCTGTTCGGCAAAGCGCCGCTCACCATTTCGGCAATCCGCGTTGCCCGCAGCAGCGGCGCATCGAATATCGATGCCGCCAGCGACCGCGCGGTGAGCTTCGGCGGCCAGCGCAGCCTGACGCTGGCTCCGGGCAGCGAGGCGCTGAGCGACGCGATCGACCTGCCGGTGGCGCCGCTGTCGAACATCGCCGTCAGCATGTTTTTCGCCACGCGCACCGAGGTCGCCACGGTCCATGCATTGGGACGGCAGACCGCCTATGTCGGCGCCGGCGACCAGTCGTCCGCGGCGACGATTCCGACGGTGGCGGCCACGCAGCTCGAATCCTATTATGCGTTGACGGCGGTGGAGGCCATCAGCATCGCGCAGGCGAAGGTCGTGGTGGCCTTTGGCGACTCGATCACGGACGGTTTCAATTCCACGGTCAACGCGGCGAAACGCTATCCGAACCAGCTCGACGACCGGCTCAAGGCGGCCGGCTTCGCGCAAACGAGCGTCGTCAACGCCGGCATTTCCGGCAACCGCTGGCTGAACGACTTCGTCGGCCCGAACGGCAATGGCCGCTTCGAGCGCGACGTCGTCAACGTCGCCGGCGTCACCCACACCATCATCCTGTTGGGGATCAACGACATCGGGTTTGCCAGCTTCGTCCCGGCGCAGGCGGTCAGCGCGCAACAGATCACGGCGTCGATGGCCACGGCAGTCGCGAAAGCCAAGGCCAGGGGCATCAAGGTCTACCTGGCCACGCTGCTGCCATTCAAGGGAGCGGGCTATTACTCGCTCGACGGCGAAGCCAAACGCCAGGCCGTGAACGCCTTCATCCGCGGCAACCGCGACATCGACGGCGTGGTCGATTTCGACCGGGCCATGCAAAATCCCGCCGATCCGCTGGTGATGAACCCGGCCTACGACAGCGGCGACCATCTGCATCCAAACGACGCCGGTTACGCCGCGATGGCCGCGGCAATCAATCTGGCGCAGCTGCAGTAAGCCCGCTATCGTAACGCTGGCGGACCGCTGCGCAGGTGCGCGTCAAGGAAGCCGGCGGTGGCCTCCACCGTCGGCGCCAGCCAGGGATCGAACAGCCAGAACGTGTGCGGCGTCTGCGGCAGCAGCACCACGCGCGATGCCACCCCATGCGCCGCCATCCGCGCCACCATCTCATCGCGCCCGCTCTGGAAGCGCGGCTGGGCGCTGCCGATGAACAGCACCGGCGGCATCCCGCGCCGCACGTAGTTAATTGGCGAGGCCGCGTGCCACGCCGCCGACGCTTCGGCATAGCGCCCGCCCAGCCAGAGCGCGGCCGGGGAGGGCGGCTTGTCCGGATCGGTGTCGTGGCGGCGCGATTCCTCGGTGGTGAAATCGACCGTGCCGTCGATGTTGACGACTGCCCCCACCGCGCTCGATACGCTCGCATCCCTGGCATGCGGATCGACCGGATGCAGGTCGGCCGTCAACGCGGCCAGGCTGGCGATCTGCGCGCCGGCCGACCCGCCCGCGAGCGCGATACGTTGCGGATCGATGCCGTAGCGCGCCGCGTGCTTGCGCACCCAGCGCACGGCGGCGCGCACGTCGTCGACCGCGGCCGGATAGCGCGCTTCGCCCGACAGGCGGTAACTGACGGTAGCGGACGCGTAACCGCGCTCGGCCAGGCGCAGCGCCAGCGGCACGAATTCGGAACGGTAGCCGGCGTTCCAGCCGCCGCCATGCACCAGCACAACCACCGGCATGCCTTCGCGTGGGGCTGAGGCGGGCAGGTACAGGTCGAGCTTCAGGCACCGGCTGCCGTAGCGCGCATAGGTCTGGTCGCGCACCACGCGCACGCCGTCCGGCACGTCCGCATTGGCGATGCGGATGAACGGGTAGTTGCGCAGTTGCTTCGGATAGGTGCGCGCGGCGTCGTAGGTATTGTTCGGGTCCGGCGCAGGCTCCACGCAATCGGCTGCCTGCACCGCGAGCGGCGTCGCCAGGGCCAACGCCAGTAGCAGACCCACGCCTCGCTCAAGCATACGCACGGTAGCGGAAGCCGCGGAAGCGCACCTCGCCCTTGCCGGCCGCGTACAGGGCCGGTTTCAGGGACATGAAGCCGCCGCGCACGTTCTGGTGGTAGCCCGAGACTTCGTAGCCGCGCGGTCCGCGTTTCCAGTTCTTGCCGTCGGGCGAAATGTGAATGCTGACGACGTGGCGGCGGTTGCGGATGCGCAGGAACAGGCGGCGGCCGTACGGGTTGGCGAACTGCCCGTGCTCGGTGCCGTAGCGGTGCATCACGAATTGGTCGGCACCGAAGCCGAGGCCGCAGTACAGCTTGTGGTCATAGAACAGCAGCAGGCCGGCCCGTGCCTCCGCATCGATCTCGATCTCGCATTCGAATTCGTAATCCTGGTCGGGTGCGATGAAGACCAAGGGCGAGGAATTCGAGGGCATGTCGCCGCTCGCCTTGAGGTGCAGTACGCCGTCCTTGCGCGCCAGGCGCTGGGCCTCGTCCGGCGCGGGGCTGAAGAAATTCCACTGGATGCCGTATTTGTCGCGCGTGAAATCGTCGGACAGGGCCAATCCATGCACCACCGCCTTGCCGCCGGCCGGCTTGGGGATCGGCTGCGACAGGTCGCCGCCGCCGAACTCGGGCCAGCCGTCGCGCGACCAGGACACGGGCGCCAGCAGCGCCTGGCGGCCGAGGGTCCAGAAGCCGTTTTCGTAGCCGTGGTAGACGCCCCACCAGTCGCCAGCCGGACCCTGCACCAGCGTCGCATGCCCGCGCGACCACCATTTCTCTTCGACCCGGGTGGTGCGCACCAGCGGATTGCGCGGATGGTGTTCCCACGGTCCGTGGATGGATTTGGAGCGCGCCGCGATCACCATGTGCCCGGTCGGCGGCCCCGAGGTGCCGCCGACGGCGAGCACCAGGTAATAGTAGTCGCCATGGCGCAGCACCTTCGGGCCTTCCGGCGAAAACGCCTCGACTTCCCAGTCGTCCGGATAGCGCCAGGGCTGGTACACCTTCTCCGGTGCGCCGACGGTCGACAGGCCATCGTCGGCCAGGCGCACGCGGTCGACGCCGGACAGGAACAACCAGCGCGAACCGTCCTCGCCGACCGCATGGCCCGGATCGATGTGGCGCGGCAGGTTCAGGTCGATCGGCTCCGACCAGGGACCGCGGATATCGTCGGCCCAGATCACCCAGGACGTCGTGCGCGAGCCGGCCACCGCCGTCTTCTTGGTCGGGATGTAGAGATAATAGCGGCCCTTGTGCTGGCACAGTTCCGGCGCCCAGACCGAGCCGATATTGCGCGTCAGGGCCGAGACCAGCGGCTGCCAGTTGACCAGGTCTTGCGAATGCCAGATCGTCAGCCCGGGATAGGCGTCGAAGGTGGAAAAGGTCATGTAGTAATCGTCACCGTCGCGCAGGATCGACGGGTCCGGGTGGTCGCCGGCGAGGATCGGGTTCAGGTAGGTGCCGTTGCCGAGATCCGCCTTGCGCTGGCCTTCGACACCGCGCGCCCAGGTTACGGGCTGGTTGTTCGGCGCCGTAGTTGCCGTGGCGGCGATGGCGCCCGCCTGGGCGCCGGCCAGCAGTGTGCCCAGGCCGGCGGATTTGATGGCATTGCGTCGTGAGACCATGTCGATTACCTATCCAGGTTCAATTGTCGTTTTCGGCTTTGGGCGGCTGTGCCAGCACCCACATGAAGTACAGCGCCTTGGCGGCCCTGGCGCGGGTGACGAGCGCCTGCGGTTCCAGCAGGTTCCCGTTGACCATGCGCCCGCGCGCGATGCCTGCTTCCGAACGGATCAGGCCCAGGTCGTAAGCCGTCTTCACCTTGGCGGCATACGGTGCGGAGATCGAACTGGTATCGGCCAGGCGCTGCCAGCCGACCAGCGGGTAATACATCGCCCCTTGCGCGCCGCTGTCGAGGTTCGGGTCGTAGCCGGGCGCGCCCGGCACCACGGTCTTGCCGTTGTAGTCGGTTATGTACCTGGGCGGGGCGCTGAACGCGCTGGCATAGGCATCGGCGAGGATGGCGCCCATGACTTCGCGCGACAACGGTCCGTCACCGTACCGAGTCAGACTCGACGCCGGCAGCTTCATCACGGCGCGCAGGCCGCCGATGAACTCCGTCGTGCGCATCGTTTCCTGCGGCCTGAAATTGCCCTGCGCGTCCTTGCGCAGGGCGCCCAGTTGCAGCAGTTTCTCGATCTGGTCGCGGTAGTAGGCATTCTCGCCGCCGACGATGTCGCGGGCGATCTCGGGGTGGATGGCCGACCAGTCGCCGCGCGCGATCGCGGCGCGCACGTCGCTGCGCAGCTGCGCCGCGACACCGGCCGCCACCGGGTCGCCCTGTTGGCCGAGGCGCGCCAGTTCGGTGGCGACGATGCGCGCGTACTGCTTCGACATCGATTCCCTGAAATGGGTGCCGTCGATCTTGTTGGCCGGGTGGCCGTTGGCATAGCTGCCGTCGTTGGTTTTACCAGGCGTTTCGCCGGCCTCGATCGCCATCACCATCGCCGTCGTCGCCGCGACGCCGTTCTCGTTGTAGAAGGCGACGCTGCGCGCGTTCAGGTCGACCACGGGCACGCCCTGCGCGGCGCCGAGTTTTTTCATCAGGTCGGGAAAGCGGCGCTTGCTGAACGAATTCACGTAGACCTCGCCCGGCTGAGCGTTGCCCTTCACGCGCGACATCGGCGTCACGAACAGCGGCACCATGCCGCGCGCGCGGATCGCCGGCAAATAAAACTCGGTGATGAAGGTCTCGACCATCGCCTCGGTCGAGCCGCGGCCGTAGCGGCGCGTTTCGTCTTCGCTTTCGTCGTTGTGGCCGAACTGGATCATCACGACGTCGCCCACGTGCCCGGCGAACAGCAGGTCGTTGATACGGCCCTCGGCGTATGCATTCCTGAAGGAGCGCCCGCCCATCGAATAATTCAGCACCCGCACCCTGGCCGGGTCGAACAGCTTGTCGAACACCTGGCCCCAGCCGCTCATCGGCGCTTCGTCGAAGGTGTAGGATTTGACGGTGGAGTCGCCCAGCGTGTAGATCGCCGGCAGCACGCCGGCGGGGCGCGCCTGCGGTGCGATCGGGGTCAGCATGATTTCCTCGACGCCGACCGCCACGTTCGGGTGCTTCGGTTCGATTTCGATGTCGATGAAGTCGCGGCCGTTGACGTAGCGGTAGTTCCACTCCTGGCCTTGCGCGGTCACCAGGGTTTTGTTGGGCAGCAGGCTGGCGGCATCCCAGAAAGTGCCGGGGCCGAGGCGGCTGGTCTGCATGCCGGTGACCGAGACGACCGTGTCCTCGGCCTGCGAGGTGGTGCGCACGCGGATGGCGTAGGCGCCCGGCGCGGCCTTGATGCGGAAGGCCATGCCGTAGTTGTTGTAGTGGTCCTTTTCGAAACCCTTTTCGGCATCGAACTTGGGCTCGGCGATGGTGAAACCGTTACCGTCGCTGCGGATCGTCGCCGTATGCACCGGCCGCGCGGGCAGGGCGCCGGTGCGCTCGACGAAACCGAAACCGGTGGCGACGTCGAACAGCGGCGCACCCTTGGCGCTCCACTTGACGGCGACCGCATCCGGGCGCGGCGCGTCGGTGAAATTGAAGCGCAGCGTGCCGGCGGGCGCCTGCGCTTCGGCCAGCGCGGGCAGGCAGAAGGCCAGGGCCGCTACTGCTGCCAGCGGGGCTGGCCAGATGCGCGCCCTCATTTCGCGCTCACGTGGAAGTAATCGACGTCCAGGCTCGATGCCGGCGCGCTGTTGCCGCTGCCGATGCTGAACAGGCCGACCTGGGCGCCGACCCAGCGTCCCTTGCTGATCTCGAGCGGCTGGGCCACCGGAACAAAGTTCACGTTATCCAGGCTGTACGAGAAACTGGCGAGCGCGCCTGCCGCCATGTTCATGCGCAGATAGAGCGAGGCCGGCGCCGCCGGCAGCAGCACCGTGCTGGTCTCCTTGCAGCGTTCCTTGGCCGGCGTGCAGGTGATGTACACCAGTTCGGTGGCGGCGCCGGTCTTGCGCAGGCCGAGCCAGGCGTATTGCATGGCATTGACGATCAGGCCGGCGCGGTCGCCGTCTACCCCGTTATTCAGCGTGACGTGGGTGTCGACCACGAAGCTGGGCGCCGGCAGTTTTTGTCCCAGCAGCGAGGGCGCGCCGCGCACGTAGTCGGCGAAGCCGGGCGCGGCTTGCGTGTGCAGGCGCAGGAAGCCGGGACGTTCGCTCAGCGAGGCCCAGCGCGGGTCGCTGTTGGCGTTCCACTGCCATTGCAGCCCGAGTTGCGGCGCACTGAATTCGTCGCCGGTGGGCGGCACCTTGATGGCGGAGCCGGCCACCGGCTTGGCATGGGTGAGCACCGGCTGGCCGGTGCCGGCGCGCGGACCGTCTTCGCCGATAACCGGCCAACCGTCAGCCCAGCGCATCGGATTGAGGTGCACCACGCGGCCGTAGGCCTTGCGGTCCTGGAAGTGCAGGAACCAGTCCTTGCCGTCCTGGGCGCGTACCCAGGCGCCCTGGTGCGGCCCGTTGATCGGGGTATTGCCCTGGTCCATGACGATGCGGTCTTCGTAGGGCCCGGCGATGCTGCGCGAACGGAACACCGACTGCCAGCCTTCCTCGACGCCGCCGGCCGGCGCAAACACGTAGTAATAGCCGTTCGCCTTGTAGAACTTCGGTCCCTCCAAAGTGCGGTAGTTCGGCAGCTTGTTACCGTCGATGACGGTCTGGCCCTGGGTGTCGAGCAGGCGGCTGCCGTCGGGCGCCATGCTGCGCAGGGTCAGGATGTTGTTGATGCCGGCGCGGCTCTTGGCCCAGGCGTGCAGCAGGTAGGCCTTGCCGTCGTCGTCCCAAAGCGGGGTCGGGTCGATGATGCCCTTGCCCGGCAGGAGCAGGCGCGGCTCGCTCCACGGGCCGGTGAAATTGGTGGCGGTGGTGACGAAGATGCCGACGTCCGGGTCCGGATAGAAGATCCAGAACTTGCCGTCGTGGTGGCGCAGCGACGGCGCCCACACGCCTTCGCCATGGCGCGCGCTGGCGTAGCGTTCGGCCGGCAGCAGGCGCGGCAGTGCGTGGCCGACCAGCTCCCAGTTGACCATGTCGGTCGAGGTCAGCAGGGGCAGGCCGGGCACCGCGTTGAAGCTCGACGAGGTCATGTAATAGGTGTCGCCGACGCGGATGGCGTCGGGGTCGGAATAGTCGGCATGCAGGACCGGGTTCTGGTAGCGGCCATCGCCGAGGTCGGCGACCCAGGGCGAAGCGGCGCCCGGCGTGGTGGACTGGCAGGCTGCCAGCAGCAGCGGCAACAGGGAGATGCTCGCCAGGTGGAGGGTCGTTGCATGCATTTTTTTCATCGTTGTCTCGTTTTAATGAATTGATTTAATGTTATTGGGTGTTTTGTGGGCATCGGGTTCCAGCCCTTGCCGCCGTCGAAACCGCGGAACACCTGCGCACGGTCCGATAACGCCGCAGCCTGCACCGCATCCAGGGCGCGCCCGCCGGCGCGGCGCGCCAGGTCGAGCGGCGCACCGTCGATGTCCATGCTGCCGTACTCGCTCCAGCCGGCGCCGGCACCGGCGTGCGCATTGCGCGGCAGCGACCAGCCCACCGGCGCGACGTGCACATCGATCCTGCAGTTGATGTAACTGACCTTGTCGAAGCTCTGCGACGTGCCTGGCCGCGCCAGGTAAGTGGTGCCGAGCGGGACGTCGTTGCCCGCCGGCCCCGGCCCGTGCGTCAGGCGGCTGTTCAGGAACACGAAGCCGGGATCGTTCGCGCCGATGGTGCGCGCCTGCACCACGTAGCCGCCGCTGCGCGCGTTGGCGCTGTCGCCCACCGAGCGGATCTCGCTCTCCTCGAACAGCGCGGCGCGGTTGCCGCCCCAGATGAAGTCGACGTTGCCGGCGATGAGCGAGCGGTAAAACCACGAATAACCCTTCACCTGGATCGTGTCCTGTTCGCTGAAGAAGCTGGCATTCGTCGCCACCAGGCGTCCGCGGTCGCTGTTGAAGTTCAGCGCCTCGGCCTGGGCGCCCAGGCTGCGCACGCGCTGCGCCGTGTTGACCAGGGTGAGCGTGTCGAGCGTGAGCAGGTCGGCGTCTTCGACCAGGAACACCGCGCGCCCGCCGGTGGCGCCCGGCGCGAGCGGTCCCTGCCCGCTGCCGGAACCGGGATTGGCGCCGTCGTCGTTGATCGAGCCGATGACGACGCCGTCGCGGCTTTCGCCGCGCAACGTGACGTTGTCCTTGCCATTCAGGTAGAGCAGTTCGTCGTAGCGGCCATTGGCGACGCGGATCGTCACCGGCGTCGCACGCGGCAGGCTGCCCATCGCGTGGTTCAGCGCGCCCTGCACGGTGCGGAAGTCGGCGGGGTCGTCGTCGTCGACCGTGAGCGTGGCGTTCGACGGCGCCGCCGCGCGGGTGCGGAAGGTCCAGCCGCGCTGCCCGCCCAGGCCCGCGAACGGCACGCCGCCCAGGGTGGCGTTCGCGAACACGCCGGGATCGACCTGCACGTAGTAGGCGGTGCCGTAGGCCAGGCTGGCGGAGTGCGGGCGGATGACGGCGCTGTCGCCGTCGACGTTCACCAGCTTGCGCCGCACCACGCGTTTAAAAGCCTGGCGGCGCGTGCCCATCGTATCGCGTTCGTCGCCGACGTTGATCGTGTCGACCAGCGCATTGTCGGCCGCGCGGAAGATGCGCACCGAGCCGCTCGTGCCGAGGGTCGGCGGGCGGTCGAAGCGGATGCGCAGCACGGCGTCGACCTGCACCTCGGCGGTGGCAGGGGTGAAGCGGCCCTGCGCCGGATACGCGCGCTGCGGCGCGCTAAACTTCGTGCCCACATCGACACCGAGCCAGGCGGCGACGTTGGCGTCGGCGCCGTCCTGCACGCCGACCGTGGCGCGGCCGGGCCGCAGCGGCGTCACCACCAGCGCGCCGCCTTCGATGACGGCGCGCGCAACCGACGGGTCGCTCGAGACGGCGGCAAGGGCAGGGCGGCGACCTTGCGTATTCATTTGCGTGCTCACCAGGTAGCGGCGCGGCGCATCGCCCGCCTGCACCGCAACGCGGTTGTTCACGCGCGCCAGCCCGATGCGGCCCGGAGGCATGGCGGCCGAACCGACGCGCACGTCGTCGATCTCGTACGAAGCCCCTTGCGTGAACAAACCGATGCGAGCGCCCGGCGCCGCCGCTTCGCTGGCATTGGTCAGGCGCTCGCCGTTCAGGTACAGGGTCAGTTCTTCGCCATCGAGGGCCAGGCGCACGTTGTAGAAGGCGCCGTCGGGCAGCGACTCCTTGCCCCACTGTTTCAGCCTGGTCAGCTTGCCGTCTTCCATCTTGACGATGACGACGTTGACCTTGGGGCTGCCCGGCGTGGTTTCGACGCCCGCGCCGAGCCAGTTGCGCTCATCCGCATAACGCGCCAGCAGGTACGACTGGCCGGGCCCTGCGTTCGCAACGGCGCGCATGCGCGCTTCGACGAACCAGGCGCCCGATGCCGGCGCGACTGCCTCGCGGCTGGCCAGCGTGGCGCCGTCGGCCAGCCGCAGCAGATGGTTGCCGGAACTGTCCGCCGTGCCCGCGACCGTCGTCCAGCGCGAGGCGCCGTCATCGAAACCATCGCACCACGCGGCGCCTCCCGGACAGGCTGCGGCCGCATGGGCGTGCAACGAAAATGTCGAACAGAGCAGCGTAGCAATCAGCGTCGTCTTCATGGGCGTATGGGTGAGGTCACGGTCGAGTCGAAGCGGAGGTTAGCAGACGCGAAACGATCAGGCCATGGCTGGCGCGCGGAATGGAAAGAATCGCACCGGCGCTTGGTGGATTTCGCAATTGCCGGGCCTCCGGCCGGCATTGCACAATGAGGTGAACTCGGGGACGCATGTTTACAATCGCGTCAACACCGAGCCGGAAGGAGACAAGGACCCATGTTGACGCCAAAGACGCATCGTATTGCGCTGCTGTTCAACGCAAACAAGATATTCGACCGCGAGGTCATCACCGGCATCGCCGGTTTCCTGGCCAGTACCCGCACCTCGTGGGACCTGTTCCTGGAAGAGGACTTTCGCCTGCGCCTGTCCGGCATCGAGAAGTGGCAGGGAGACGGCATCATCGCCGACTTCGACGACCCGGCCGTCGCCGCCGCGCTGGCGCCGAGCCGCATTCCGCTGGTGGCCGTGGGCGGCTCCTACGAGAACGCCGACGACTATCCGGCCGGCGTGCCGTACGTGGCAACCGATAACTTCAAGCTGATCAAGCTCGCCTACGAACACCTGATCGACGCCGGCCTGCGCAACTTCGCGCTCTTCAGCCTGCCCGAGGCGCAGGAAAACCGCTGGGCGCAAGAGCGCGAAAAAGCCTTTAAAACGCTGATGCGCGGCGACCGCATGCAGGCCGAAATCTACCGCGGCCAGTGCACCGCTGCGCCTTCGTGGGACGAGGCGATCGAGCAGCAGGTGGCCTGGCTGCACAGCCTGCCAAAGCCGGTCGGCATCATCGCCGTCACCGACGCCCGCGCGCGCCAGCTGATGCAGGCGTGCGCGCTGGCCGGCATCGTGGTGCCCGAGCAGGTCGCCGTGATCGGCATCGACAACGATCCGCTGGCGCGCATGCTCACGCGCATTCCGATGAGCTCCGTGATGCAAGGCGCGCAGGAGATGGGCCGCACCGCCGCCCACCTGCTGGACCAGATGCTGCATGGCCTGCGCCTGGGCGACACCCGCATCCTGGTGCCGCCGACCGGCATCAACGTGCTGGCCTCGTCGCGCCACGAGGCGGCCAAGCACCCGCACGTGATGCGCGCCCGCCATTTCATCCGCCAGTACGCCTGCCAGGGCATCCGCACCAGCCAGGTGGCCGACTATGTCGGCATCTCGCGCTCTTCGCTGGAAAGCTATTTTCGCCAGGAGCTCGGCTGCAGCGTGCACGACGCCATCCTGCGCTTCCGCTTGGATGCCGCCACCGCGATCCTGGCCTCGGGCGACTGCAACCTGTCCGAGGTCGCGCGCAAGTGCGGCTTCACCTCGAGCCAGTACATGCACTCCGTATTCAAACGTGAACTCGGCTGCTCGCCGCGCGCCTACCAGGAGCGCGTGGCAACCAACAGCGGCCAACCCGGCCAGGCCAGGGCTTGCCCGGTTCCCGACCCGCAAGAAGGATAACGATGACCAGCATATTGACGAACACCCCTGCCGTGACTACTGCGAACTCCGACCCTGGCCGCCTGGCCGCGCCGCGCCTGTTCACGCTGCGTAACGCGCACGGCATGGAGCTGACCATCAGCGAACGCGGTGCGGCCATGGTGTCGTGGTTCGCGCCCGACCGCTATGGCCGCAGCGCCGACGTGCTGCTCGGCTACCGCGACCCCGAGGAATACGCCGGCAACGCCGCCTATTTCGGCGCCATCGTCGGGCGCTGGGCCAACCGCATCGCGCGCGGCCGCTTCGCGCTCGACGGCAAGCCGGTGCAGGCGGCCGTGAACGACCGCGGCAACCACCTGCACGGCGGCCTGCACGGCTTCCATGCGGCGCGCTGGCATGGCGAAGCCACCGAACGGCGTGCCTCGCTGCGCCTCGATTCGCCGGCCGGGCAGGGCGGCTTTCCCGGCAACGTCGAAGTGATGGTCGATTACGAACTCGGTAACGACGGCAGCCTGCGCATCGAATACGAAGCGGTGGCCGACGCCGCCACGCCGCTCAACCTCACCGCGCACCCGTATTTCAACCTCAACGGCGGGCGCGGCGACGTCGGCGACCACATGCTGCAGATCGACGCCGACTATTACATCGAGACCGACGCCACCGGCATCCCGGTCAGCGTGGCGGCGGTCGAGGGCACGCCTTTCGACTTTCGCAGCCCGGCCGCCATCGGCCCGCGGCTGCGCTGGCCCGACCCGCAGGTGCGCCTGGCCGGTGGCTTCGACCACTGCTACTGCGTCGGCAACGAGCCGGGCGGGCGCCACGGCGCGCTGCGCGAAGTGGCCCGGGTGGTCGACCCCGGATCGGGGCGGCGCCTGCAGGTGTCGACCACCGAGGCCGGCCTGCAGTTCTACAGCGGGAACAGCCTGGAAGGCGTGCGTGGGCGCGCGCCGCGGCCCTACGTGCGCCACGCCGGCTTTTGCCTGGAGGCCGGGGCGTACCCCGACCAGGTCAATGGCGAACACGCTGGCGCCGTGATCCTGCGCCCTGGCCAGGTGTACCGCCAGACCACGGTTTACCGGCTGTCCTTGCAGGCGTAAAGACGCTGCAAGAAATGATGAGCCGCCTTGGTGAGTTTCGCAATTGCCGGGCCTTGCCGCGTCGGGCACCATGCGAGCACTGATGCAGCAAGCTGAAAGGGAATGATGAAAGATTCGAGAAATGCCATGTTGCCGCAGGACGCAGAGCGCGCGCTGCTGGTGGGCCGCGTCTGGCGCGGCGGTCCGGAAGGGGGACCCGCGGTGGTCACGCTGCGCGGCGGCGAGCTGGTCGACATCAGCCGGCATGCGCCGACCGTGTCCGACCTGTTCGAACGCGCCGACCTGAACGAGGTCGTGCGCAGCGCGCCGGGCGAGTCGCTCGGCACGCTTGCAGGCCTGGACGAAGGGAGCCTGCTTGCCCCTTGCGACCTGCAGGCGATCAAGGCCTGCGGCGTCACCTTCGCCGTCAGCTTGCTCGAACGGGTGATCGAAGAACAGGCCAAGGGCGACCCGGCCCGCGCCGCCGCCCTGCGCGCCCAGATGCAGGAATGTATCGGCGCCGATCTCTCCGCGATCCGTCCCGGCTCGCCCGCGGCCGCCGCACTGAAGCAGGACCTGGTGGCGCGCGGAATCTGGTCGCCCTACATGGAAGTGGGCATCGGGCCCGACGCCGAAGTGTTCACCAAGGCGCAGCCGATGTCGGCGGTCGGCGCCGGCGCGGCGGTCGGCCTGCATCCGGATTCGCACTGGAACAACCCGGAACCGGAAATCGTCCTGGCGGTGAACGGCAAGGGGGAACCGGTCGGCGCCACGCTCGGCAACGACGTCAACCTGCGCGACATCGAAGGCCGCAGCGCGCTCCTGCTGGGCAAGGCCAAGGACAACAATGCCTCGTGCGCGATCGGACCTTTCATTCGCCTGTTCGACGACGACTTCACGCTCGACACCATCCGCAACGCCGAAGTGAGCCTGCTGGTCGAAGGGGAGAGTGATGGCTTCACCCTGGCCGGCAGCAGCCGCATGCGCGAAATCAGCCGCGACCCGCTGGAACTGGTGGCGCACACCTTCGGCCGCCACCACCAGTATCCGGACGGCTTCATGCTCTTCCTCGGCACCATGTTCTCGCCGATCGAGGACCGCGATGCCGCCGGCGCCGGCTTCACCCATCACCTGGGCGACCGCGTCAGCATCGCGACCCCGGCGCTGGGCACGTTGACCAATCACGTGCAGCGCTCCGACCAGCTGCCTCCCTGGACCTTCGGCGTTCGCGCCTTGTTCGACAACCTGGGCCGACGCGGCCTTTTGAAAAGCACGCAATGAACAGAGCACGCACAATCAAGCCCTACGCCAGCTATCCCGACCTGCCGGGCAAGCGCGTGGTAATCACCGGCGGCGGCAGCGGCATCGGCGCCGAAATGGTCAACGCCTTCTCGCGCCAGGGTGCCAGCGTGGTTTTCCTCGACATCGCGCTCGACGCTTCGCAGGCATTGGAGTCCGAGCTGGCACACCTGCCGCAGCCGCCGCGCTTCATCCACTGCGACCTGACCGACCTCGACGCGCTGCGCCGCGCCTTCGACGCCATCGCCGAAGCCGGATCGGTCGACATCCTGATCAACAACGGCGCCAACGACGACCGCCATGCCGTGGCCGACGTGACGCCCGCCTACTGGGACGAACGGATGGCGGTCAACCTGCGCCACCAGTTCTTTTGCGCCCAGGCCGTGGCGCCCGGCATGCGTGCCCAAGGCGCCGGCGTGATCCTGAACCTGGGCTCGATCTCCTGGCATCTCGCATTGCCGCAACTGAGCCTGTACATGACGGCCAAGGCCGCGATCGAAGGCATGACGCGCGGCCTCGCGCGCGACCTCGGCGCCGACGGTATCCGCGTCAACTGCATCGTGCCGGGCGCGGTGCGCACCGAACGCCAGGAAGCACTCTGGTGCAGCCCGGAAGAGGAAGCCAGGATCCTGGCCTCGCAATGCCTGGGCCAGCGTGTCGAGGTCGAAGACGTGGCGGCGCTGGCGCTGTTCCTGGCGTCCGACAGCGCCGGGCGCTGCAGCGGCCGCGATTACTACGTCGACGCCGGGTGGTACGGCGCATGACGCTTCACCAACCCCAAGTCCTGTGGGACATCGGCGCCGAACTGGGCGAGGGCGCGCTCTGGCATGCGCCGACCCGCTCGGTGGTCTCGGTCGACATCAAGGGCCGGCGCGTGCACCGCTGCGCCTTCGACGGCAGCGACCGGCGCAGCTGGGAGGCGCCGGCCCAGGTGGGCTTTGCGATCCCCTTCGACGACGGCGGCCTGCTGTGCGGGATCCAGGGCGGCCTGGTCCGGCTCGATACCGTATCCGGCGAATTCACGCGCCTGCTGGCGGTCGAACCCGACCGCCCCGGCAACCGCCTCAACGACGGCTACGTCGACGCCGCCGGCGCGCTCTGGTTCGGTTCGATGGACGACGGCGAAAGCGCGCACAGCGGCGCCTTGTACCGGCTGGACGGGCGGGGCCTGGCGCGCATGGACGACGGCTACATCATCACCAACGGCCCCGCCGTCAGTCCCGACGGCAGCACCCTGTACCACACCGACACGCTGGCGCGCCGCACCTACGCCTTCGATCTCGCGCCCGACGGCAGCCTGGCAGGCAAGCGGCTGTTCGCCGAATTCACCGGCAAGGGCCACCCGGACGGGATGGCGGTCGACAGCGAAGGCCACGTCTGGATCGCGCTGTTCGGCGGCGCCCGCATCGAGCGCTACGCGCCGGACGGCAGCCTGGCCGATACGGTCGCTTTCCCGTGCTCGAACATCACAAAAATCGCCTTTGGCGGCGATGACCTGCGCACCGCCTGTGTCACCACGGCGCGCAAGGGCTTGAGCCCTGAGCAGCGCGCGGCGCAGCCGCTGGCTGGCCACCTGTTCACCTTCCGGGTCGACGCGCCGGGGCTGGCGACGCACCAGATTTCGAAAGACGCATTCAAATGAATACGCCACAACAACCGGCACGCCGTTTCCGCTCCCAGGACTGGTTCGACAACCCGGACCACATCGACATGACCGCGCTCTACCTCGAGCGCTTCATGAACTACGGGATCACCGCCGACGAGCTGCGTTCGGGCCGCCCGATCATCGGCATCGCCCAGAGCGGCAGCGACATCAGTCCCTGCAACCGCATCCACCTGGAACTGGCCAAGCGGGTGCGCGACGGCATCCGCGACGCCGGCGGCATCCCGATGGAATTCCCGCTGCACCCGATCTTCGAGAATTGCCGCCGCCCGACCGCGGCGCTCGACCGCAACCTGGCCTACCTCGGCCTGGTCGAGATCCTGCATGGCTACCCGATTGACGCCGTGGTGCTCACCACCGGCTGCGACAAGACCACGCCGGCGCAATTGATGGCGGCGGCCACGGTCGACATCCCGGCCATCGTGCTCTCCGGCGGCCCCATGCTCGACGGCTGGTTCGAAGGCGAACTGGCCGGCTCCGGCACCGCCATCTGGCACGGGCGCCGCAAGCTCGCCGCCGGCGAGATCGACAACGCCAAGTTCCTGCAGATCGCGGCCGCCTCGGCGCCATCGGCGGGGCACTGCAACACGATGGGCACGGCGTCGACCATGAACGCCATGGCCGAAGCGCTCGGCATGTCGCTCACCGGCTGTTCGGCCATTCCGGCTCCCTACCGCGAGCGCGGCCAGATGGCCTACGACACCGGCCGCCGCATCGTCGAGATGGCGCACCTCGACCTGCGTCCATCGACCATCCTCACGCGCGACGCCTTCCTCGACGCCATCGTGGTGAATGCCGCGATCGGCGGCTCCAGCAACGCCCAGCCGCACCTGATGGCGATGGCGCGCCACGCCGGTGTCGAACTGCTGCCGTCGGACTGGATGACCCATGGCCACGCGGTGCCGCTGCTGCTCAACATGCAGCCGGCCGGCAAATACCTGGGCGAGCGCTTCCACCGCGCCGGCGGCGTGCCGGCCGTGATGTGGGAACTGCTGCAGGCCGGCCTGCTGCGCGCCGGGCGGCCGACGGTCACCGGGCAGAGCATGGCCGCCAACCTGGAAGGGCGCGCCAGCGCCGACCGCGCAATGATCGCGCCGTACGCCGCGCCGCTGAAGGAAAACGCCGGCTTCGTGGTCTTGTCGGGCAACCTGTTCGATTTCGCGATCATGAAGACCAGCGTGATCGGCCCCGCTTTCCGCGCGCGCTACCTGAGCCGGCCCGGCCAGGAAAACGTGTTCGAATGCCGCGCCGTCGTGTTCGACGGTTCCGGCGACTACCATGTCCGCATCAACGATCCGGCGCTCGAGATCGACGAATCGTGCATGCTGGTGATGCGCGGCGCCGGCCCGGTGGGCTGGCCCGGTTCGGCCGAAGTGGTCAACATGCAGCCGCCCGATGCGCTGGTCAGGCGCGGCGTGTTCACGCTGCCGACCCTGGGCGACGGACGCCAGTCGGGCACTTCCGACAGCCCGTCGATCCTGAACGCCTCGCCGGAAAGCGCGGCGGGCGGCGGCCTGGCCTGGCTGCGCAGCGGCGACACCATCCGCGTCGACCTGAACACGGGCCGCTGCGACATGCTGGTGCCGGACGACGTGCTGGCGCGGCGCAAGGCCGAACCCGCGCCGCCGGTGCCGGCCAGCCAGACGCCCTGGCAGGAACTCTACCGCGCCACCGTCGGCCAGCTCGAAACCGGCGCCTGCATGGAAATGGCGCTGCCTTACCGCGGCGTGGGCCAGGATATGCCGCGGCATAACCACTGATGTGTAAGATGCGCGTTACCAGATGATGCAGCCCGGCCGTGCGCCGGGATACTAAAACAGACGGAGACAACATGAAAAAGCAACTGAGCGCCGCCATCGCGGCGGCCGTGATGATTCTCGGCTGCGGCCACGCCAGCGCCGATGCCACCAACCCGAAAATCGGCTTCTCGATCGACGACCTGCGCCTCGAACGCTGGGCGCGCGACCGCGATTACTTCACGGCCGCCGCCACCCAGCTCGGCGCCAAGGTCTACGTGCAGTCGGCCGACGCCAGCGAACAAAAGCAGATCGCCCAGATCGAGAACCTGATCGCGCGCGGCGTCGATGCGCTGGTGATCGTGCCCTACAACGCCACCGTGCTGGCCAACGCCATCCGCGAAGCGAAGAAGGCGAAAATCAAGGTGATCTCGTACGACCGCCTGATCCTGAACGCCGACGTCGACGCCTACGTCTCGTTCGACAACAAGGCGGTCGGCCAGATGCAGGCGCAGGCGCTGGTGGCGGCGCGGCCGAAGGGCAGCTACTACCTGCTCGGCGGCGCGCCGACCGACAACAACGCCAAGCTGCTGCGCGAAGGGCAGATGGCGGTGCTGCAGCCGCTGGTCGACAAGGGCGACATCAAGATCGTCGGCAAGCAGTGGGTCAAGGACTGGAGCCCGGCCGAGGCGATGTCGATCGTCGAGAATGCGCTGACCGCGAACAACAACAAGATCGACGCCATCATCGCTTCGAACGACGCCACCGCCGGCGGCGCGATCCAGGCGCTGGCCGCGCAAAAGCTGGCCGGCAAGGTACCGGTATCGGGCCAGGATGCCGACATCGCCGCGGTGCGCCGCGTGATGGCCGGCTCGCAGGCGATGACGGTGTACAAGCCGCTGAAATCGATCGCCGGCGCCGCCGCCAAACTGGCGGTGCAGCTGGTGCGCAACGAAAAGCCGGCCTACAACGCGCAATACAACAATGGCTTCAAGCAGGTGAGCGCCGTGCTGCTGAAACCCATCCCGCTCAACAAGACCAACGTCGACCTGCTGGTGACCGACGGCTTCTATACCCGGGCCCAGCTGGCGGGGAAATAGGCGTCATGGCCGAGTATCTGTTAGAGATGGCGGGCATCGTCAAGGAATTCGACGGTGTGCGCGCACTGGACGGCATCGACATCCGGATCCGCGCCGGCGAATGCGTCGGCCTGTGCGGCGAAAACGGCGCCGGCAAGTCGACCCTGATGAAAGTGCTGTCGGCGGTCTACCCGCACGGCAGCTGGCGCGGCGAGATCCGCTTCGAGGGCCAGCTGCTCCGCGCAGGGTCGATCCGCGAAACCGAAGCCGCCGGCATTGTCATCATCCACCAGGAACTGATGCTGGTGCCCGAACTGTCGGTCACCGAGAACATCTTCCTCGGGAACGAGATCACCCGGCCCGGCGGACGCATGGACTATCCGGCCATGCACCGCCGCGCCGAGGAATTGCTGCGCGAACTGGGCTTGCCGGCCCTGAACGTGGCGCTGCCGGTGAAAAGTTATGGCGGCGGCCACCAGCAGATGATCGAGATCGCCAAGGCCCTGAACAAGAAGGCGCGCTTGCTGATCCTCGACGAACCCTCGGCCTCGCTGACGGCGGCCGAGATCGAAGTGCTGCTGCAGATCATCCGCGGCCTGAAAGCCAAGGGCGTCGCCTGCGTCTACATCTCGCACAAGCTCGACGAGGTGGCGGCGATTTGCGACACCATCTGCGTGATCCGCGACGGCCGCCACATCGCCACCACGCCGATGGCCGAGCTGGATACCGGCCGCATCATTGCGCAGATGGTCGGACGCCCGATGAACCAGCTGTATCCGCGCCAGGAACACGCGATCGGCGAAGTCGTGCTCGAGGTGCGGGGCGTGACCTGCTACGACCCCGATGCGCCGCAGCGCAAGCGCGTCGACGACGTCTCGTTCAGCCTGCGCAAGGGCGAGATCCTCGGCATCGCCGGACTGGTGGGAGCGGGGCGCACCGAACTGGTGTCGACCCTGTTCGGCGCCTATCCGGGACGCTCGCAGGCCGAGGTGCGGTTGAATGGGCAGACCGTGGACACCGGCACGCCGATGCGGGCGATCGCCGCCGGCTTCGCCATGGTGCCCGAAGACCGCAAGCAGCACGGCATCGTGCGCGACCTCGGCGTCGGCCAGAACATCACCCTGTCGGTACTGGGACGCTTCTCGCGCTTCACCCGCATCGACGAGGATGCGGAACTGGTGACCATCAACGAACAGATCGCGCGTCTGGGCCTGAAGACGTCCAGCGCGGCGCTGCCGATTACCGGCCTCTCGGGCGGCAACCAGCAAAAGGCGGTGCTGGCGAAAATGCTGCTGACCCGCCCGCAAGTGCTGATCCTGGACGAGCCCACGCGCGGCGTCGACGTCGGCGCCAAGTATGAGATCTACAAGCTGATGTTCGAACTGGCGGCCCAGGGCGTGGCGATCCTGATGGTGTCGTCCGAACTGCAGGAAGTGCTGGGCATTTCCGACCGCGTGCTGGTGATGGGCGAGGGCCGGCTGCGCGGGAATTTCATCAATGACGGGCTGACCCAGGAGCAGGTCCTGGCGGCGGCCCTGGACCAGAATCAGAATCAACACCAGGAGATGCACGCATGAGTGCAAACGTGAATGCGGCCGTGCCCGCGAGCGGGGCCGGCCCCGCGCGAGAACAGCGATCGGGCAAGATGAACTTCAAGAAGATCTTCACCCAGTACAAGATCCTGGCCCTGCTGTGCGCCATCGCCCTGATCTGGGCCTTCTTTTCCTGGCATACCGAAGGCGGCTTCATCTCGCCGCGCAACCTGTCGAACCTGATGCGCCAGATGGCCATTACCGGCATCCTCGCCTGCGCGATGGTGTTCGTGATCGTCGCCGGCGAGATCGACCTCTCGGTCGGCTCGCTGCTCGGGCTGATGGGGGGCGCCGCCGCCGTGTTCGACGTCAGCCAGGGCTTGCCGCTGCCGGTGACGATCGTCGCCGTGCTGGCCTGCGGCCTGTTCCTCGGCCTGTTCAACGGCTACCTGGTCGCGTATGCGGGCATTCCCTCGTTCATCGTCGGCCTGGGCGGCATGCTGGCCTACCGCGGGGCCGTGCTCGGCATCACCGGCGGCACCACCATCGCCCCGGTCTCGCCGGAGATGGAATACCTGGCGCAGGGCTACCTGCCGCACGCGCCGGGCGTGGCGCTCGGTCTCGTGCTGTTCGCGCTGGCGATCGTGCTGACCTGGCGCGGACGCGCCAATCGCACGCTGCATGGCCTCCCGGTCGGCCCGCTGTGGCAATCGGCCGCGCGCGTGGTCGCCGTCGGTGTGGTGCTGTTCGCCTTTGTGCGCACCTTTAACAGCTACGAAGGCATCCCGCTGCCGGTGCTGCTGCTCCTGCTGCTGCTGGGCGTGTTCAGCTACGTCGCCACCCAGACCGTGTTCGGCCGCCGCATCTACGCGGTCGGCAGCAATGCCGAAGCGACGCGGCTTTCGGGCGTCAACGTGCGCGCCGTGAAACTGTGGATCTTCGGGATCATGGGCACGATGTGCGCGCTCGCCGGCCTGATCAACACCGCGCGCCTGGCGGCCGGTTCGCCCTCGGCCGGCACCTCGGTCGAACTCGACGTGATCGCCGCCTGCTTCATCGGCGGCACCTCGATGCGCGGCGGCTCGGGCACCGTCTACGGCGCGCTGATCGGCGCGCTGGTGATGGCCAGCCTCGACAACGGCATGTCGATGCTGGACGTCGACAGCTACTGGCAGATGATCGTCAAGGGTGCGATCCTGACGCTGGCGGTGTGGGGCGACGTGGTGACGCGGGCCGGGAGGCGTTGAGGAAGAGGCGGGGCGCTTCGTTCCTCGTCCGGCCCGATCAGATCCGTAGGGTGGACTCTTGAGTCCACGCGGTGCTACGTTTGCATGTCGAAATGAATCTCGCAGGCTTGGGCGCATCTGCAACGGACCGTTCCAGGCGCTTCGGTTTGCACAGGTTTGACCGCGTGGACTCGAGAGTCCACCCTACGAACTACTACTGGCAGATGATCGTCAAGGGCGCGATCCTGACGCTGGCCGTGTGGGCGACGTGGTGACGCGGGCAGGGAGGCGTTGATCAGGGTTTTGCCGCCGCCAGCGCCTGCGCGATCCAGCTGTCGAACAGCGCCTGGTGGTACTTGATCCAGCCGGCCGTATGACGCGCGATGTCGGCCTGGGTGTTTTCGCCGCTGCGCATGCGCTCGTTCTGGGCATTGATGTCGGCGATCGGCAACTGCATGACCTCGAATAGTTTGGCGGCCGCCGGATTCTTCGCGGCCCAGGCGCGGTTCACCACGATGCGCGTCGTGTTCACAGCGAAGCCATAGTCGCTGCCGTCGCCGAGGCGGGTATTTGACTTCTGCGGATTGCTCGAGAACGGCACCTGCAGCCAGACGACGTCCTTGCCCGGCACCAGCACGCCGCTGACCCAGTAGGGCGTCCAGGTGTAGTACAGGACCGGTTCGCCGCGCCCGTGGCGGCCGATGGTGTCGGCGATCAGGGCCGCATAGCTGCCCTGCACGTGCGTGACCGTCGCGCGCAATTTGTAGGCGTCGAGGTGATGTTCGATCATCGCTTCGCAGCCCCAGCCCGGATCGCAACCCGTCAGGTCCGCCTTGCCGTCGCCGTCCTGGTCGAACAATTTTGCCAGGTTGGGGTCGCGCAGCTGGTCGATGTTCGTGATCTTGTACTTGTCGGCCGTGGCCTTGTCGATCAGGTAGCCCTGCGCGGCCGGACCGGCATACTGGCCGGTGCGCAGCAGCTTGGCGTCGCCGCCGGCATTCTCGTAATAGTCGCGGTGCAGCGGGTCCCAATGGACCGCGAGGAAGGTCGCGTCGCCATTCGCGACCGCGATGTGCGCGGTCGGATAGGCGACTTCCTTGATCGGCTGCGGCGCGTAGCCGAGCTTTTCCAGCGCGCTGTTCACCAGCATGGTCTGGAAGGTTTCTTCGGCCACCGAGCCTTGCAGTGCCTGCACGGGGCTGCCCTGGCCGGGCAGGCCGCGCAGGTCAACATCGGGCGTTTGCGCCATGGCCAGGCTGGTGCTCAAGGTGAGGGCGGCCAGCACCATGGCCGAGAGCCACTGGAACTTGCGCTTGGCTTTGTACGTGAGTGTGAAGTTTTTAATATGCTGCATCGAGATCCTTTTGTGTATTAGTGTGCAGTGATGGGTGCGGCCGCATCGGCGCGCGGCGCACTGCCGCGTACAAGACGCAGGATGAAACCGGCCGGCCCCGTCTGGTACCAGTGGCGCACGCCGCGGCGCGGCTGGCCCAGCGCCTGGGTCAGGCGGTCGAGCGTGATCGCCAGCAGCACGATGCCGAGGCCGCCCACGGTGGCCAGGCCCATGTCGAGGCGGCCGATGCCGCGCAAGACCATCTGGCCCAGGCCGCCGACCGCGATCATCGAGGCGATCACCACCATCGACAGCGACAGCATCAGCGACTGGTTGATGCCGGCCATGATCGACGGCATTGCCAGCGGCAGCTGCACGCGGGTGAGCAGCTGCCAGGGCGAGGCGCCATACGCGCGCGCCGCTTCGACCAAGTCCGGCCGCACCTGGCGGATGCCGAGGTTGGTCAGGCGCACCAGCGGTGCCAGCGCGAAGATGATCGTCACGATCACACCCGGCGCATTGCCGATCCCGAACAGCATCACCACCGGCACCAGGTAGACGAAGGCGGGCGTGGTCTGCATCGCATCGAGCAGCGGGCGCAGGGTGTTTTGCGCACGCTCGCTGCTGGCCAGCAGTATCCCCAGCGGCAAGCCGATCGCCAGGCAAAAGCCGAGCGAGGTCAGCACCAGCGACAGCGTAATCATCGCTTCCGGCCAGACGCCCAGCACCGACAGCGCCAGCAGCGCCAGCACGGTGCCGGCGGCCAGTGCGCCGCCGGTGAACTGCCAGGCCAGCAAACCGATGATGGCAATCACGACCGGCGCCGGCGCGGCAAGCAGCACGGCGCCGGCGGCGCTCAGCGCCGCGTCGATCGGCGCGCGCACGGCCTGGAACAGTGGACGGAAGTGCTCAACCACCCAGCCCAGGCCGTCATTGATCCAGGCTTGCAGCGGCAGCGCGCCGTCGAGGATGTGCGCCAGGTCGATGCCGCCGGCGTGCGCGGGCGTGGCCGCCGGCCCGGCCGCGTCGAGCCAGGACGTGTCGCCCGGTGGGGTAGGCAGCCATGGGTTGGCCTGGACCGCGTCTGCTGCTTGTGCTGCAATGGTGGTACTCGGATTCATGCTTGTCCTTTCTGCGTTTCGGGAATCGGCGGCGTATCGCGGTCGAGGAATTTCAGCAGGGTGGTCTTGCTGATGGCGCCGCGAAAGCGCCCGTCGTCGCCCACCACCGGCACCGCGTACGGCAACTGCGCCACCTGGCCGAACAGGCCGGCCACGGGCTCGTCCGCACCGATGGTCCGCACCTCCGGCAGGAAGGCATGCGCCAGGCCGAGCGGACCGGTATGGCCGTCGAGCGCGCTGCGCAGCGAATCGGCCGAGACCATGCCGAGGAATTCGCGGCGCGGATTGACGACGTAGGCGTAGGCGCGGTCTTCTTCTTCCAGCATCGACAGCGCCGCGCGCGACCCGCGGGCGGGCGACTCCGACACCACGACCTGGCTCTTGCGCGCGATGTCGCCGGCCTTGAACACGGCCGCCGCATCGACGCCGCGCACGAAATTGCGCACGTAGTCGTTGGCGGGCTGGCGCAGGATGTCTTCCGGCGTGCCGACCTGCACCACGTGCCCGTCCTTCATGATGGCGACGCGGTCGCCGATGCGCATCGCTTCGTCGAGGTCGTGCGAAATGAAGACGATGGTGCGGCGCTTGATCTGCTGCAGGCGCAGCAGTTCCGATTGCATCTCGGTGCGCATGATCGGATCGAGCGCCGAAAACGCCTCGTCCATCAGCAGGATCGACGGGTCGCAAGCGAGTGCGCGCGCCAGTCCCACGCGCTGCTGCATGCCGCCGGAGAGTTCGTCGGGATAGCTGGCGGCATAGGCCGCCAGGCCAACCTGTTCCAGCGCCTGCCGCGCCAGCGCATGGCGTTCGGCCTTCGGGATACCGGCCAGTTCCATGCCGAAGGCCGTGTTGTCGAGCACGGACACGTGCGGCAGCAGCGCGAACGACTGGAACACCATGCTGATGTCCTTGCGGCGCAAGGCGCGCAGCTGCGCGTCGGGCAGGGTGTTGATGTCGTCGCCGTCGACCAGGATACGGCCGGCGGTCGGCTCGACCAGGCGGTTGAGCATGCGCACCAGCGTCGACTTGCCCGAACCGGACAAGCCCATGATGACGAAGATCTCGCCCGCTTCGATGGTGAAGCTGGCGTCGAAGACGCCGATCGTGCAGCCGGTCTGCGCCAGGATGTCCTGCTTGCCGGCGCCCTGGCGGACCAGCGCCAGGGCCTCGTCAGGCTGGTCGCCGTAGACCTTGAAGACGCCGTCGATGATGATTTGTTTGGCCATATTGTTGTTGTCCTCCGATGTGGCGGATGAATGAAACCCCGCCGCCGCGACGGCGCAAAGCCGCGCGGGCGACGCAAAGGGGGCGAGACACGTGTTCGCGACGGGACGATGCCGTTCGTGGGTGTCGTGCGCGTACCGAAAGAGGCTGTGGTTCAGGACTTTCTGGCACGCAGGCGCGCTGCAAGGGCAGGGCACCGGAGCAGTTGACGACAAATGCGTCAAACGCCAACGAGATGCGGGCGCATGGCCCAGGAATAGTTCCCACACATGAAGTGGAAAACAGGTGCGGCAGAGGTGTTACTGAGGGTATTTGTTATAAACAGGTGGCAATTATAGCGAAAAAATATCTGAAAGTCAACTAACGACTTTGGTCTAAATGTGCTAGTAATGTTGGCTCGCGCACAGGCTGCGGCCCGCCGCCATTCAAAGGCGTGCGACGATGGCCTCGATCGCGGCCAGGTGCGTCGGCACGGAAGTGACCTCGCGCAGCAGTTCGCGCACGCCTTCCCAGACGATCTGCACCCCGAGGCAGAGCAGGATGAAGGCGGTGAGGCGCAGGAAAACGGCTGTGCCCGCCTCGCCGATCAGGCGCAGGAAGTGTTCCCCATATTTAAAGGCGAGAAACAGCAGGACGCCGATGACCGCCAGCGCCAGCAAGGCGCCGCCCATGCGCGCCAGCGAGATGACGAGCTCGACGTCGTGCAGGGAGACGCCCACCGTGATGGCGACCGAGATCGAGGCTGGTCCGCAACTGATCGGGAAGGTCAGCGGATAGAACGCCTGCCGGTGCGCATGGTCCGGCGTAAAAGCCTCCGCCAGCGCGGCCCGGCTGTCGGGCGTCGCAGGGGTCGCGCCCAGCAGGCGCCAGGCAACCGACGCGAGGATCAGGCCGCCGCCGACGCGCACGATGGGCAGCGCAATGCCGAAGAAATCGAGTACGTACGAGCCAACCAGCATCGACCCCGTCATCAGCCAGAACATGTTGCGGGCAATGCGGCGCGCCAGCAGGGTGCGCGTCGCGGGCGACGCCCCTTCCGTCATGCTCAGGAAAATCGGCGCGGTGGCGGCCGGATTCAGGATCGGCAGCATCGCCGCCAGCACGAACAGGAAGCTTCTGGCCGCTGCCAGGATCAGTTCGACGGTCATTGCGGGATTCTCGGGCAGGGAGTTGAAATACATGCCTGGCTTGCCAGGGCCGAAAGGTCTCGTGCACCGTTCGAACCTGGCACGGCGACACACGCATTCGCACACCGGAGGAGCGCTTGCGCATGCAGGCAGGCCATGACAGAACCAGACTGTACATGATGCCTCGGCCTGGGGACGACACGCTTGGACGCTTTCGCTTGCGCCGCTGGCGGCATGATCAGCTAGACCACGGCAGCGCCGAACGGCTCGGGCCGCCGCGCAAGCAGCCGGGACAGCCGCTGCAGACCCGCCTGCAGGCGTCCCCGATCCTGGATGCTGCCCAGGGAAATGCGGATCGCATTCACGTAAGCGGCGTCCGTCGCGAACGCCTCGGCCGGCGTGACCGCGATGCCTTCGCTGCCGGCCGCACGCGCAAGCTGGGACGAGGTCCAGTACGCCGGCAACGCGAGCCATACATGCAGCCCGTCTCCGCTGCCGCTATAGCGCCCGGCAAGAATATGGCGCGCCATCCGGTGGCGCAGGCGCGCCTCCCTGCGAACGCCTTCCATCAATCCGCCGGCCGAACCGTCGAGGATCCACTGCGTCGCCAGTGCTGCCGTCAGCGGAGCGGCCATCAGCGCAAATGCCCTGAGCGCCACCAGGAAACGTTCGCGTTCGTCCGGATCGCGTATGAGCACGAAGGCGACACGCAAGCCGGGCGTCAGGCATTTCGACAGGGTCGAGATGTAGACCACCTGTTCCGGCGCGAATGTGGCAATCGGCGGCGGCGGGGCGTCGGCAAGGAGCCAGTAGGGATCGTCTTCGACGATGCGTACACCGCAGCGCTGCGCGATGCCGGCAAGCGCCTTGCGCCGGCGTTCCGGCATGGTGACGGCGGTCGGGTTCTGTAATGTCGGATTGAGGTAGACCAGCGCAGGCTTGTGCCGGCGGCACGCTTCCTCCAGCATCCCGGGCACCATCCCGTCCTTGTCCGCTTCGACAGCAATGATCCGCCGGCCGAACCGGGTCGCTGCGGCACGCACGCCGGGATAACTCATCGGCTCGGACAGGATGGCGTCGCCAGGCTGGGTCAGCGCAAGGATGGATGCGGCGATCGCCGCTTGCGCACCCGGACAGACAAGAACCTGCCCGCAATCGAGATGCCCGAACATCGGTTCGAGCCACCTGGCGCCAGCCTTGCGGTCGACGTGGCTGCCGCCGCCCAGGTGGTACGTCATCAGCAATTCATTGTCTGCCCTCGTCAGTACCTGGGACAGCCCTTGTTTCATCAGGTCGCCGAAGTCCACGCCGTCCGGAGGCGGCGGGGTATTCATGCTCAGGTCGAGGACCGAGGTCAATTCGACTTTCGGCGCCGCGACATAGGTGCCCCGCGCGCCGCGGCCCTCCAGCAAGTTGCGGCGCCTGGCTTCGTCGTAGGCGCGGGTGATCGTCGTCAAGTCGGCGTCCAGTTGCGCCGCCAGCAGGCGCTGCGGTGGCAGGCGGTCGCCCGGTTTCAGCGATCCATCCGCCACCGCCGCCTGCAGGGCATCCGCAATCTGCAGGAAACGCGGCCCTTTGTTCCTGGCCAGGCGCGGCAGCCAGATTGGCGAATCATCGTCTTGTATGGTTTTCAACTGGGACATTTTGTCTCGATGTATGGATATTGCTTTTGCGTAGAATGCCTCAGAACGTGCAGCAATACTATCCATGCACGAAACGACGCTACGGAAGCAGCGTATTAAGCAGTGTTCCTGCCGATAGACAGTGTCAAGTAATAGCCTGGAAAATACTCAAAATGATCGATTGGTTCCCGATAGTCGCGGTGATATTCAAGTTTCTCGTGCTGGGCACGGGCATGTTCTTCGCCATCAAGTGGCATTACGACCAGGGGAAGAAGGGAAGGGAAAAGGAGCGGCGCGAGGTGTTGCGCGGAGCCATCAAGGTGGCCGTCATCTTCGTGCTGGCGCTGCTGGGACTGGGCTTTATGACCTGGCTCCTTGTGAGCAGGCTCAGCCTGGATCTGGGCTTGTCGTGACGGCAAAGGGTATTCCGAGCTGGTAAACGACAACAGCCGCGACGATCGCGGCTGTTTTCCATTCAGACAGGCTCAAGCTGTCATCACGCACGCTTGCGCCGCACCAGCCCCAGCATCCCGAACGCCAACAGCCCCAGCAGCAGCGACGACGGTTCCGGCACTTCGCTGACGTCCGCCAGCCCATTCCCCGGCAACACCTGCACCCCGCCCGCGACGCCGTTCACCTGCGGCAGCAGCGAGAACGCCGCAAAACTGCCCGCCTCCCCGATGTAGCCGCTGAAGTCGGGGTTGTACAGGCTCGCGCTGAACAGCGAGGCGTCGATGTTGTCGGTGGAGGCGAAGTCGCCCTCGAAGCTGAGGTCGAAGCTGAAGCGGCCGCCCAGGTCGACGAACCGCGTCAGGTAGCTGCCGCCATCCTGGTTATTCAGCACGAAGCCGCCGGCCAGGGTGCCGGAGACGCCGGCCGAGCTCTCGAACAGCGCGCCGTAGGCGCCGTGGAAGTTGGTCAACAGCGCCGTCGCCGGCGTCGCCCCGGCATTCGCCAGGAAGGTGAAGTCCATCAAGCCCTGGCCGCTGTAAGCATGGGTGTCGACGTCGACGCGCCAGGTCGGCCCGGCCTGGGCGGCGCCGCTGGCGAACAGCGCCAGGGCGAGGAAGAACGTGGAGAAGAGATTTTTCATGTGGATGTCCCGATTTAGAAAGTGCCGATGAAGACGGCATTCGTGTAGCCGATCGCGGCCCTGCCCGGATTGGTATAGGTCAGCGGCACCGTCACCGAAGCGCCGGCGGCGATGGCATTGCCGGCGACGCTGACGTAGGGCGCGCCATTGTGCGTGCCGCTGGCGTTGTCGAGTGTGACGCCCGCCGTCAGGTTATCAAACACCAGCTCGAACGGACCGGTCAGCGCCGCGCCGCCCGTGTTGGTCAGCGTGATGGTGGCGCTGTACTTGCCGCTGACGCGGTTCAGCGTCAGGCCGGAGCGCAGCAGCGCGAAGCGCGATGTGGCTTCGAGCGGGGCAGGGTTGAAGGTCACCTTGCCCGATCCGGCCAGCGCCAGGTTATGCGCCTTGACGTCCTCGAACGAAGTGAACGGCGTGTAGCCGTAGGTCGGCACCCAGCCCAGGTCGTTGGTGTAGGGGCCGAGCGCGAAGCCGCTCGAGACCGAGGCGTTGCTGGCGCTGGTCCAGTTACGCTCCAGCGCAGCCCTGGCGGCGGCCTCGATCTGGGCTGACGCGGGCACGCCGTTGATCCACGAACCGACGTCCTTGAACTGGTAGCCGTTCAGGTTCGACACCACTTTCGATGCATAGTCGCCCGGTCCCGTGATGTCGAAGGCGTTCGACTCGGACAGGATCTTCGATTCCGCGCCCATGCCGATGAAGTAGCTCAGCTTGTACTCCTGGGCGGCGGTGTCGCCCTGGTAGTAGTTGTTGTACAGGTGGATGCGGCCGAAGCGGGCGCGCGGCGCGCGCTGGGTGGTGTTGGTCCAGATGTTGTTGCTGAAGGTGAGGCGGTTGAAGGCGCGTTCCTTGGCGCCATTCTGGTCGCCCGAGCCGCCGACCATATTGGTTTTGTCGTGGTTCTTGAAGACGTTGTACGAGATCGTCACGAAGTCGGTGCTGTCTTCCATGTCGAGCAGGCCGTCGTGGCGCTGGACGCGGCTGGTGACGCCGTTGATGGTCACGATTTCGGCGGAATCGAAATGGCTGCCGTCGCTGAGCGTGTTGTGGTCGATCCACAGCTGCTTGCCGGTGACGACCGAAATCGCCTTGTAGCGCGCATTCCATTCCTTGCCGTTCCAGTCGGCGGTGAGGTCGAGCGGCGCTTCCAGTTCGAGGTTGCGGATGATGATGTTCTTGCTGGCGTTGATCGAGAAGTAGCCGTCGATCAGTTTGGCCTCGTCGCCCATGCCGACGATCGTCGTGTTGGAGGGGACGATGGCCTGGATCTGCTCCTTCTGGATATTGCGCAGCGTGCTTTTCGCCGAGCTCAGGGCCTGGATGCGCGCCTTGAGCGCGATCGCGTCGGCTTCGCCGGCGGCGACCCTGGCGTTCAGGTCGGCCATGAAGGCCGTGTCCAGGCTTTGCAGGTACAGGTTCCAGTCCCACTTGGCGGCGGTGGCGTTGAGCGATTTATAGTAGGCCTCGTCGGCGCGGCGGCCGTTGCCGATGTCGGTGCCGTAGATGGTGCCGCTGAACTGCACGATCTTCGGTTCGAGTTTCGCCGCGGCGGGACTGGTCTGGTAGGTCGGGCTGTTCACGTTCGCCAGCGCGGCCTTGAGTTCGGCCCAGGTGCGCACCGTGTAGATGTTACTGGCGGGAGCGGCCGCGCCGCCGGTGGTGCCGTCGCCCTGCGATGCCCAGCCGCTGACCAGGTTGGCCTGCGCCTTGGGTGCGGCATCGGCCGGCTGGGCGACGGCGGTCGCCGCCGTTGCCAGCGACGCGCCGGCACCCGTATCGACGGCCGCATCGCCGCCGCAGCCCTGCAGGAACAACGCCGCAACCAGCATGCCCATGCCGCTCCTGCGCGGCCCCATGACAGCCTTGAATCCGTTGACTTGTGTCTCCATTTTTTGCTTCCTCAATGTTATTTTGGTCGGGCCAGTGTAGATCTGGTTGGACCGAAAATAACAGGAGTAACAAAAAACATAACGGCGCCTGGTCAATTTCGAACCGGTTTCGACGCCGTATGGACACAGCTTCAGGAATCGGTGTCGATGTAGATCGCCCTGAAGTCGTTCACGTTGGTCAGGGTCGGGCCGCACACCACCGAATCGCCCAGCGCCCCGAAGAAGCCGTGGCCGTCGTTGTCGGCCAGGCTGGCGCGGGCGCGGATGCCTTGCGCCCAGGCGCGCGCCAGCGTGTCCGGGGCCAGCAGCGCGCCGGCGATCTCTTCCTGGCCGTCGACGCCGTCGGTGTCGCAGGCGATCGCATGGATGCCGGCCAGGCCATCGAGCGCCACGGCGAGCGACAACAGGAATTCGACGTTGCGTCCGCCGCGCCCCTGGCCGCGCAGCGTGACCGTGGTCTCGCCGCCCGACAGCAGGATGCAGGGCGGCGCGAACGGCTGGCTGCGCGTGGCCACCTGGCGGGCGATACCGCCCATGACGATGCCGACGTCGCGCGCTTCGCCCTCGATGCTGTCGCCCAGGATATGGGCCGGCACCCCGGCCGCGCGCGCCACCGCGGCGGCGGCTTCCAGCGCCATCTGCGGCGTGGTGATCAGGCGGATCTCGTGGCCGGCCAGGCGCGGGTCGCCCGGCTTGACCGACTCGCCGCGCCCGCTTTCGAGTACCTCGCGCACGTGCCGCGGCACGTCGATGCGGTGGCGCGCCAGCACCGCCAGCGCGTCGGCGCAGGTGGTGGCGTCGGCGCAGGTTGGCCCGCTGGCGATGTCGACCGGGTCGTCGCCCGGCACGTCCGAGATCAGCAAGGTCAGCACGCGCGCCGGGTGGCAGGCGGCGGCCAGGCGGCCGCCCTTGATGGCGGAGAGGTGACGGCGCACGCAATTCATCTCGCCGATGGTGGCGCCGCTGGCCAGCAGCGCGGCGTTCAGGCGCTGCTTGTCGGCCAGGTCCAGCCCGGGCGCCGGCAGCGGCAGCAAGGAGGAGCCGCCGCCGGAGATCAGGCAGATCACCAGGTCGTCGGCCGTCAAGCCGCCGACCATCTCCAGCATGCGCCGCGCGGCCTCCATGCCGGCGGCGTCCGGCACCGGGTGCGCCGCCTCGACGATCTCGATGCGCTCGCACGGCACCGCATAGCCGTAGCGGGTGACCACCAGGCCGCTCAAGTCGCCGGGCCAGTGCCGTTCCAGCACGCGCGCCATCTCGGCCGAGGCCTTGCCGGCGCCGACGACGAGGGTGCGCCCGCGTGGCAGCGGAGGAAGATGCTGCGGTAGGCACAAGGCCGGCTGGGCGGCCGCGACGGCGGCGTCGAACATCGCGCGCAGGAGGGCGCGCGGAGAAGTGAATTGGCTCATTGCGCTACCGTACCACCGATGTCGAAATTCGCCATGATTTCCAGTGCGCGCACCAGCGCCGAATGGTCCCAGGCCTTGCCGCCATTGGCCGCGCAGGTGGAAAACAGCTGCTGGGTGGTGGCGGTGTTCGGCAACGACAGGCCCAGCTCGCGCGCGCTGGCCAGCGCCAGGTTCAGGTCCTTCTGGTGCAGTTCGATGCGGAAGCCCGGGTCGAAGCTGCGCTTGACCATGCGCTCGCCATGCACTTCCAGCACGCGCGAGGCGGCGAAACCGCCCATCAGCGCCTGGCGCACCTTGCCGGCGTCGGCGCCCATGCGCGAGGCGAACAGCAGCGCTTCGCCGACCGCTTCGATGTTCAGTGCGACGATGATCTGGTTGGCGACCTTGGTGGTCTGGCCGTCGCCATTCGCGCCGACCAGGGTGATGTTCTTGCCCATCAGGTCGAACAGCGGCTTGACGCGGTCGAACGCTTCCTGCGAACCGCCGACCATGATGGTCAGGCTGGCCGCGCGCGCGCCGACCTCGCCGCCCGAGACCGGCGCGTCGAGATAGTCGCAGCCGAGGGCGTCGATGCGCGCGGCGAACTTCTTGGTTTCGAGCGGCGAGATCGAGCTCATGTCGACCACCACCTTGCCGGGCGTGAGGCCCTCGGCCACGCCGCCGGCATCGAACAGTACGGCGGCCACGTGCGGCGTGTCCGGCACCATCACGATGACGATGTCGGCCTGCTGCGCCACCGCGCGGCTTGAGGCGCAAGCCTGCGCACCTTTGCCGGTCAATTCTTCCGGCAGCGGCTTGACGTCGTGCAGAAACAGTTGGTGGCCGGCTGCCAGCAGGTGTCCCGCCATGGGGGTGCCCATGATGCCCAGGCCGATGAATCCGATCTTGCTCATGTTGTCTCCTTTGATGATGGTAACGGTGGATGCGCGCTCAAGCAAGGCTCGGCGCGGCGTCGCGGTATCTGGCGGCCAACTGCTCGGCGCCGCGCGCGAGGATGCCGGTGTCACTGCCGACGGCGACGAAGCTCGCGCCGGCCCCGATCCAGTGGCGCGCCAGGCGCTCGTCGCCGGCCAGGATGCCGGCCGGCTTGCCGCAGGCGCGGATGCGGGCGATGGCGTCGTCGATGGCGGCCACCACGTCCGGGTGCCCGATCTGGCCGATGTGACCCATCGCCGCCGCCAGGTCGCCCGGGCCGATGAAGATGCCGTCGACGCCATCCACCGCGGCGATCGCCTCGATATTCGCCAGCGCGGCCGGGGTCTCGACCTGCACCAGCAGGCACAGTTGTTCTTCGCAGGCGCTCGGATAATCCTTGATGCGGCCGAAGTCCGAGGCCCGCGCCGCGGCGGCATAGCCGCGCACGCCGCGCGGCGGATAGCGGGTGGCCGCCACCGCCTGGCGTGCTTCCCCGGCATCCTGCACGTACGGGATCAGGAGCGTCTGCACCCCGATGTCGAGGTAGCGCTTGATGTTGACCGTATCGTTCCAGACCGGACGCACGATCGGGTGCGCCGTGCCGCGTGCGATCGCCTGCAGCTGGCAATGCACCATCGGCAGCTCATTGGGCGAGTGCTCGGTGTCGAGCAGCAGCCAGTCGAAACCGGCATTCGCCAGCAGTTCGACCGTGACGTGGCTCGACAGCCCGGACCAGAGGCCCAGCTGCATCTCGCCCTTGCGCAGCGCGTTCTTGAAATGGTTACTCGGGACCTGCATGTCTTCCTCCTGATGTGGCCCTCATGGCCGGGTGGGTTGGATCCGACAGCGAACGATGAAACAGGTGTGATCAAAATATGTGGTATGACGTCGTACAACTTATAGCGAAGGTAACACATTTTTGCAGGCCGTCATACCCTTCGTTGTCAATACCCGGCCTGCATGTGGCGAGTTTGCCAAACGTCCTGCCAGGTCCCGCCTCAGTCCATGATTCCAGTCCATTAAGCGGGAATCATCTCTAACGTAGTGTGGACTCGGGAGTCCACCCTACATCACTGACCGGCGCTGGACCGGCCGCGCAATACCGCTATTTCGGCAGCAATTTTTCACCCTCGACCTGGACGCTTGCCGTCACCGTTTTGGCGAAAGCCGGCTGGCCGCCACCCAGGTGCAGCTTGTAGGCGCGGGCGCGCACCTTGCGCACGCCTTGCCGGTCGACCTGCGACAGGGCCCGTGCATCGATGCCGATGGTGACGGCCTGGCTCGCGCCCGGCGCCAGGTGGATGCGGCGGAAACCCGCCAGCACTGCGGATAAAGGCGATGCCCAGCTGCCCGGCCAGGTGCGGGTCTTCGCCATAGGTCTCTTGCCCCCGGCCCCAGCGCGGATCGCGGAAGATGTTGATGTTCGGCGTCCAGTAATTCACGCCGACATAGCGGCTGGTGCCTTTCGCATCGCGTTTCAATGCCGCGTTGTGGTTGGCCCGGCCTTCGAGCGCGATGGTGTCGCCGATCTCGCGCATCAGGTTCGTGTTCCAGGTGGCGGCCAGCCCGATCGCCTGCGGGAAGACGGTGGCATTGCCGGCGCGCGCGACGCCGTGCAGGACTTCGTTCCACCAGCCGTAGCGCTTCAGGCCGAGCCGTTCGATGGCCGGCGCATTATCCTGCATCTGCTCGGCTTTCTCTTGCAGCGTCATGCGCGCCACCAGGTCGCGCGCGCTCTTCGGGTTCCGGGGCGGTGTTGCGAAACGCGGGCGGTGCTTCGGCATGGCTGGCGGCGGCTGCGCACAAGAGGGCGCAGGCGAGGGGAATGGCAAAGGCGAGGGGGCGGAAAGCTGCATGGTTCTCCTGGAGGTTCGATGACTGTTGCAGCCATTCTGTGGGTACTCGCACGGCGCAGCAATTGCGAAAACCGCCAATCGGTCCTGCGTTTTTTTCCGTTTCGAGTGCGTGGGCGCGCCATGAAAAAAGGGCAGCGCCTGGCTGCCCAAAGACCCACTCCCCACGCCGCCCCGGCGCGGGGTTCAGGGAGACATCGTCGCGTTAAAGAGCTTGCCGCCGATTTTCACGTTCTTCAGCACCAGCCCCTTCACGTTGTGCAGGTAGACCGGCTGCGCCGCATTCACCGGCGTACCGAAGTCGCAGTCGCTGATCGTCACGTTGCTGACCGGGAGCACCTGCGGCGTGCCGGCGCCGTTGTAGTTGGCCGCCACCGGTCCCATGATCACGATCGGCTGGTAGCACGAGAAGCGTCCCTGCGGTGTCTGCACGTCGCCCACGGTGACGCGCGAGATGTGCACGTTGGTGACCACGGGCGGGCGCGTGCGCACGGCATCGTTGGCGGCGTCATAGTCGCAGTCGAAGGTGATGATGCCGCCGGCGCCGGTAGCGATCTGCCCGGCCGGCATGCCCGGTCCCGGCTGCGCTTTATAGAAGGCGGGCGTGGTGCGGATGCCGTTCGGGATGCTGATGTCGCGCACGTAGAAGTTGCGCAGGAAGCCGCCGCGGTTCATGTTGGTCTTCAGGCGGATCGCGATGTTCAGCGGATCGGTGCGCCAGTTCAGGTTTTCGAACACCAGCTTCTGGGCGTACACGTTCTGGATCCCGCCCGACATGATGCTGCCCAGCGTCAGCGCGCCATGGCCGCTCTGCATGCGGCAGTGCTGGACCACGACGTTCTGGCACGGGCCGAACTGGGTGTCGGTGCCCTTGCCGGCATCGATCGCGATGCAGTCGTCGCCGGTGTTGAACTGGCAGCCTTCGACCAGCACCCCGTTGCACGACTCCGGATCGAAGCCGTCGTTGTTCGGCCCCAGGCTGTTGGCATGGATGCCTTTCGCATGCAGGTTGCGGCAGTCGACCGGATTGTGCTGCCAGAACGGCGTGTTGACCGTCTGGTAGCCGGCCACCAGCACGTTGGTGCAGCTGATGAACTGCACCATGTTCGGGCGCAGGAAGTGGCCGATGCCGAAGATGCGCTTCGTCGCCGGCACGCGCGCCTCGGACAGCGAGCGCAGGAAGTGCGGGTCGCGCTGCAGCCAGCCTTCCGGGCCCTGCAGCTTTTTCGCCTCCGCCGGCGACAGGTGCGGCGCGATGCCGGCCAGCGTGGGCGGATTGAGCGGGTTGACGGCGCGCTCGCTCTGGCCCAGCGCCGGGTCGTGCGGCACGCCTTCGGCATTCGCCGGCGCGCGGCCCTTCCACGACCACCAGCAATCGGTGCCGCCTTCGAAGGGCACGCCGCCCTGGCCGTCGAGAATGGAAGTCCAGTCTTCGCCGGTCAGCGCGATATTGTCCTGGCCGTGGGCATACACCATCGACGAATAGTTGAGGCAATCGTTGCCCTCCCAGCGCGTCAGCGTCAGCTTGCCGTTCTTGCCGCAATCGTGCTCGCCGTACTTCGCATAATCGAGCGGGTTGTTGCTGAAGTAGACGTGGGCGCCGGCGGCCAGGTGCACGTTGACGTTCGAGCGCAGCACGATCGGACCGGCGCACAGCCAGTTCCCGGCCGGGATCAGCACGCGCCCGCCGCCGGCCCGGTGGCAGGCCGCGATCGCCGCGGCAATCGCCGGGTAGCAGTCGGTCGCGCCGGCGGCCGGGGTGTGCATGTGCGCCCTGGCTTTGAGCGACACCCAGGCATGCACGGGTTTTACTTCGCACGGCCGCGCGCCATAGGCGGTGACCACGAAATCCTCCTTGCGGAACCTCAAAGGCTGCGCGAAGCGGTCGATGATCGCCTGCGCCTGGTCCCACGGATCGGGTGCAGCCGCCAGCAGGCTGGCCGGGTGGATGCCCGCCAGCGCCAGGCTGGAGCCGCCGACGGTTTTCATGAAGCGGCGGCGGCCGGTGGTGACCTCTGTTCGTTTGGCGGGCATGCTGTCTCCTTTGTTGTAATCGGCCGCAGGATCAAGCGGCCAATGTGGTCGTAACGAGCTTGCCGCCGGCACGCACGCGCGTCAATGTCACACGCTGCGCATTGTGGACGGCCCAGGGCATGGCGCTGCGCGGCGTGCCGAAGTCGCAGTCGGTGAGGGTGATGTCGACGATCGGCAGGATCGGCGTGCCGGCGGTGCCGTTAAAACTCGAGGCGACGGGCCCGAGCAGCACCAGCGCCTGGTAGCACGAGAATTCGCCTTCCGGCGTCTTTACGTTCCCGACCCGCAGCCGCGTGATGTGCACGTCGGACACCGCGGGTGGACGCGTGCGCACGCTGTCGTGTTTCACCGCATAGTCGCAGTCGAAGGTGATGACGGCGCCGCCGCCGGCCGACAGCGTATTCGGCGCCACCGGCGAGCCGGGCAGCGGTTTGTAGAAGCCGGGGCGGGTCTGCACGCCGTTCGGGATCGACACGTCGCGCACGTAAAAATGGCGCAGGAAGCCGCCGCGGTTCATGTTGGTTTTCAGGCGGATCGCGGTGCTGAGCGGATCGGTGGCCCAGTGGCTGTTGCGGAACTCGATGTGCTGCGCATACACGTGCTCGATCCCGGCCGCCATCTCGCTGCCGAGGGTGATGCCGCCATGGCCACTGTTCATGACGCAGTGCTCGATCAGCACGTTGCGGGTCGGCCCCTTGCCGGTATCGCGCGCCTTGCCGGCCTTGATCGCGATGCAGTCGTCGCCGGTGTTGAAGGTGCAGCCTTCGACCAGCACGGTGTCGCAGCACTCGGGGTCGAAGCCGTCGCTGTTCGGGCCGAGACTATCCATGTTGACGCGGCTGATGTGGACGTTGCGGCAGTCGAACGGATTGTGCTGCCAGAACGGCGCATCGTTGAGCTGGTAGCCCTGCATCAGCACGTCGGTGCAGCCGATGAACTGGACCATGCACGGGCGCAGCGTGTGGCCGATGCCGAACACGCGCTGCGCGAGCGGCACGCCCGCTTCCGACAGCGTCGGCGGGTAGCGGTGGTCGGCGCGCCAGGTGGCGTCGTCGCCTTCGATCAGCGCACGCTCGGCCGCCGACAGGTGCGGCGCCACGGCCGTCAGCGAGACGGGGTTGGCCGGGTTGATCGCGCCGGCGCTCGGGCCCGGCCGCTTGCTCTTGCCGGCCCAGTCGTGCCAGCAGCGCCCGCCCGCTTCGTAGGGCACGCTGCCCTGGCCGTTCAGGATGCTGGTCCAGTCGGCGCCGGTGAGGGCGATGTTGGACTGGTTGCGCGCATACACCATCGGCGAAAAATTCAGGACGTCGTTGCCTTGCCAGCGCGACTGCACCAGTTTGCCGTACGCGCCGCAGTCGACGTCGCCATACAGCGCGAAATGCGCCGGATTCGGGCTGAAATACAGCTGGGCGCCGGCGGCCAGGTGCACGTGCACGTTCGACAGCAGCACCATCGGTCCGGCGCAATACCAGCTGCCGGCCGGGATCAGCACGCGCCCGCCGCCGGCGCGGTGGCAGGCGGCAATCGCATCGCGCAGCGCCGGGTAGCAGTCGTGCGAGGCGGGTGCGGGCGTCATGCGGGCCGTGTCGCGCGCGACCACCCGGCACGGCTGCGCGCCGTAAGCGGTGATGACGAAATCCTCGTCGCGAAACGCCAGCGGCGTCGCGAAGCGCGCCTTGATCCGGGTGGCGCGCTGCCACGGATCGGCGGCCGCAACCGGCGCCGCCGGCAGGGCGCATCCGGTGCCGGTCAACAGGACGCCGGCGGCGGAGACGCCGCGCAGCACGGCGCGGCGCCGGTGATCGATGATTGTGCTCATGCAGCCTCTGCGAAAAAACAGCCGGGTTCGAAGTGGGAAGATTCTGCATGCGATGGCGGCGCCGGGCAATTGCGAAAATCGCCAAGCGGCGATCCGTTTTCGCGTAGCGGCGGGATGTACGTATTGACGAACGCCTGGCCGTATTTCGAGAATCACCACGCGCGTGTGCGAAAACCACCAGCGGCGCGCCAGGTGCTTTACTTCGGCAACGGGCCTCGCTACGATCGCCTGCAAACAACGAGGAGGCAAGAATGTCGAAGAAGACCTGGATGGCGGCCGTGCTGGCCGTGGCATTCGGTGGACACCATGGCGCGGACGCGTGCGCGGCTGCTGTCGAACAGCGGACCGCGGTAGTGATGCCAGCGTCAGCGTCCGCGCCGCTCTTGCAGCAAGCCGGCAATCCGATCAATGGCGAACTGGCCGGCTACAAGCGCCTGCTCGGCAGGCATGCCGACCGCGCCGCGGCGCTCGCCGCCGACACCGCGCTGGCCGACAACATCGTCTCGTGGCAGATGCCGCACGGCGGCTTCTATAAACTCACCGCCTGGTACGCGGCGCCATGGAACGGCAGCGCGCCACGTTCGGGCTGGTTCGGCAACGGCGTCGAACTGGGCACCATCGACAACAATGCGACGGTCACCGAGATCCTGGTGCTGGCCGACGTGTACGCGCGCAGCGGCAAGACCGCTTACCGCGACAGCGCGCGCAAGGCGCTGGACTTCGTGCTGAACATGCAGCACCCCTCGGGCGGCTTTCCGCAGGTGTATCCGTCGCGCGGACCGAAGAGTTATTCGAACCACGTCACCTTCAACGACGACGCCATGGTGCGCGCCTTGCTGCTGCTCGACCAGGCCGCACGCGAGGAGGCGCCGCTGGGCGGCGATGTGTTCACCGACGCGCAGCGCGCGCGCCTCGATGGTGCGCTCGAGCGCGCGGTCGACTTCATCCTCAAGGCGCAGATCGTGCAGGACGGCGTCAAGACCGTCTGGTGCGCCCAGCACGACGCGGTGACCTATGCGCCGGTCACGGGGCGGTCCTACGAACTGCCGTCCAAGAGCGGCGCGGAATCGGCGCGCATCGTCGAGTTCCTGATGACGCGTCCGCAAACGCCGCAGGTGGCCGCGGCGGTGAAGGCCGCCCTGGCCTGGTACCGCCGCAGCGCGGTGCAGCTGAAGGACACCGCGTTCGACCCGCGCATGACACGCGCAGCCGGCATCTCGCCTTTCGTGCCCAGCCCCGGCACCACGACCTGGTACCGCTTCTACGACCTCGCCACCGACACCGGCTTCTTCAGCGGCCGCCTGCCGACCGATAATCCCCCGGGCGTCGGCAAGCAGTACGACATCATGAAGATCGGGGCGGAAAGCCGCTACACCTACCAGTGGGGCGGGTCGTATGGCACGCCGTTGCTGGCGTATGCGGAGCAGGTCGGCTATTGATTTCGTTGCCTCCGGGCCGCGCTCTGCGTTTCGATACTCATATCGCGCACCGCGTGGGCTCGAGAGCCCACCCTACAGACTGTTGACTGCAAACTGCCCAATGCCATTCAGGGTAACAACCGATAGCTTGCCCCGGTAACGTAACCGAATGCTGGTCCCCGGCTTGCCCTCGATCCGCACGCGCGCCAGCCGGCCGTCGCGCCACTCCAGGTCGAGGCTCAGCGCCCCCCGTGCGCGGATACCCTTGACGCTGCCCGTACCCCAAGCCGCCGGCAGCGCCGGCAGCAGCAGCACTTCGCCGCCCCACGACTGCAGCAGCATCTCCATGATGCCGGCCGCGCCGCCGAAGTTGCCGTCGATCTGGAACGGCGGGTGGGCGTCGAACATGTTCGGGTAGGTGCGCATCGGTCCCGTGAGTCCCTTGAGCACCGAATACGCATGCTCGCCGTCGCCCATGCGCGCCCACAGGCACAGGCGCCAGGCGGTGCCCCAGCCGGTGGCGAAGTCGCCGCGCCGTACCAGCGCGGTGCGCGCCGCGCGCACCAGATCCGGCGTGTCGCGCAGGTTCGCCTGGCTGCTCGGATAGACCGCATACAGGTGCGAGACGTGGCGATGATGCGGGTCGGGCGCGCCCGCGTCCCAGTCTTCCAGCCATTCCTGCAACTGGCCGCCGGCGCCGATCCGGTCCGGCGCCAGCCGCGCCCGCGTGGCGGTGACCTGCTCCAAGAGCACAGGGTCCTGCCCCAGCAGGCGGCCCGCCGTCACGGTGTGGGCGAACAGGTCGCGCACGATCTGGCGGTCCATGGCCGGCCCGGCGGCCAGCGAAGAGCCGAAGCCGTGGCTGTTTTCCGGTGACAGCGAGGGCGAGGTGACCAGGCCGCGTCCCTGCGGGTCCTCGACCAGGGTGCCGAGGAAGAACAGGGCGGCGCCGCGCAGCAGCGGATACAGGCGGCGCAGGGTGGCCTCATCGCGGCTGTAGTCGTAGTGGTCCCACAGGGTGTTGCACAGCCAGGCCCCGCCGCAGGGCCACATGCCGTATCTGGCGCCGTCGATCGGCGCGGCTGCGCGCCACAGGTCGGTGTTGTGGTGGGCCACCCAGCCGCGCGCGCCGTACATCGTGCGCGCGGTGAGCGCGCCGGTCTGCGCCAGTTCCTCGACCATGCGCAGCAGCGGCTCCACGCACTCGCCCAGCCCGGCCGCATCGGCCGGCCAGTAGTTCATTTGCGTGTTGATGTTGATGGTGTACTTGCCGCCCCAGGGCGGATTGGTGCTCTCGTTCCAGATGCCTTGCAGGTTGGCCGGCTGGCTGCCGCGCCGCGACGAGGCGATCAGCAGGTAGCGCCCGTATTGCAGGTAGAGCGCATCGAGCGCCGGGTCGGCCAGCTTGCCGACGGCGGCGATGCGCTCGTCGGTCGGCAGCGCCGCGGCGGCCGTGCTGCCCAGGTCGACCGACATGGTCGAGAACAGGCGCGCATGCTCGCGCACGTGGTCGCGCTTCAGCGCCGCATAGGATTTGGCGGCGGCGCGCGCCGTCTGCGCGCGCACGATCGCCACCGGATCGCCGCTGACGTCGCGGTAATTGACGTAGCTTGTCGACGCGGCGATCAGCAGCGTCGCAGTACTCGATCCTTGCAGGCGCAGGCGGCCGTCCACGATGGCGAGGCGCCCGGCACCGACCACCTGCACGCGCAACGCGTAGCGCAGGCCGGCCTCGATGCCGTGCATGGCTTCGTTGCGGCCGGTGATCAGGAGCGCGTCCGGTCCGTCGGCCACGACCTGCGCATCGGCGGGAATGATGCCGGCTTCCTCGCGCCGCAGCCAGTCGGGCGGTCCGGCTGTCGCCAGGTCGGTGGCCAGGCCAGGGTCGTTCGAGGCCGCGTACTTGACCTTGCGCGGCGCGCGCCAGGCCAGTTCGAACCCGAGTTGACCCGGCGGCGCCCGCAGGTGCAGGACGACCACCTGGTCGGGCGCGGAGACGAAGCATTCGCGCCGGAAGGCGCCCAGCGGCGTGCGGTAGCGCGTCTGCGTGATCGCGCTTGCCAGGTCGAGCGAACGTTCGTACTCGGCGGGCGCCTGCGCGCCATCCATCGTCAGCAGCAGGTCGCCCAGGGTGCCGTAGGACATCTGGCGCACCGGCTTGGCCATCATGTCGGCGTTGGCCAGCGTGGTGGCTTCGGCGTACTTGCCTTGCGCGAGCAGGGCGCGCGCACGCGGCAGGGCGGCCAGCGCATCCGGATTGTCGGGCGTGTAGGGCGCGCCGGCCCAGAGCGTGTCTTCGTTCAGCTGCAGGCGTTCCTGCGCCACGCCGCCGAACACCATCGCGCCGAGCCGGCCATTCCCCAGCGGCAGGGCTTCTTCCCAGCGCGCGGCGCCCTGGCGGTACCACAGCAGGTTGCCAGTGCGGGCTGCGGCGCGGCGGCCGGCGGCGCGGGCAGGGAGCATCGAAAGCGCTGCCAATGCGCCCATGCCGAGCATCAGGCTGCGGCGTGTCATGCCGCTCATTGCGGCCGCCAGCCGTCGGCGGCGACCACGATGATGCGCTCGGCGGCCGCAGCGCTCTGCGCCGGCAGCAGCGCTGCGCCGACCAGGGACGCGAGCATGGAAAGGCCTGCTGGCCAACGTGATGGGACAGGGTTCGACATGGGTCTCCTGGAAGGGCTCTGCGGGAATTCTGCGGGCATTTTGCGTCGATCCGAACCGCGCCGCAATTGCGAAATCCGCCAAGGCGGCGTGCGTTTTTTTCGATTGTGGCGGGCCGCGCACCCTTGTGAAAAATCGGGGTGCGGCTTGGTTATTTTCGTAATTGCAGCGCGACAGTACAAGCACGCACAATCGGTTCCGAGGCTGGCCCGCCTGTCTCGATTCACGTCCTATCCCAGCAGCGGGCGAAGCGGATGCGACTGCGCAAGCGGCGGCATCCGTGCAAGGTAAATGAAAAAACCACGATTGCGTGCGCCCCTGCGGCGCGCGCCAATTCGACGAAAACAGCATTCAAAAAAATTGGAGACGGACATGCGAGATATGGCGGGGGCCCCATTGCGGCCCAATCGTTTGAGTTATGCGGTCGCGCTTGCGCTGGCATCGCTGGTGGCAACCAACATGGCGCTGGCGCAGGAGAGCCCGGCCGCCGGCAAGGAAGCCTCGGCGGAGGAATCCGCGATGCAGACCGTGAAGGTGGTAGCCACGCGCGCGTCGCAGCAATCGGGCATCGACCGCAAGAAGAATGCCGCCACCGCGATGGATTCGATCGTGGCCGAAGACGTCGGCTCGCTGCCGGACCGGAACATCGGCGAGGCGATTTCGCGCATGTCCGGCGTTGCGCTCGACCGCGGCGAATACGGCGAAGGCGTCAGCGTGGCGGTGCGCGGCAACTCCGCCGACCTGACCCGCGTCGAACTCGACGGCCAGGGCGTGCAGTCGGCCGGCGGCGCCGACATGGGCGCCACCAGCGGCGCCAGCGGCCGCGCCAGCGAGTTCCGCCAGCTGTCGGCCGACCTGATCAAGTCCGTGGACGTGGTCAAGGGTTCGACCGCCGACATGACCGAAGGCTCGCTCGGCGGCGGCATCATCATCAAGACCCGTACCGGCCTCGATTTCAAGAAGCCCTATGCCTCGCTGCGTGTCGGCGCCTCGCAGGGTTCGCTCGACAAGAAGTGGAAGCCCGACACCAACCTGATCCTGGCCGACAAGTTCCTCGACGGCCGCCTCGGTTTGATCCTGAACGCGTCGAGCACCACGCTCAGCAACGAGTCGCACTCGGTGCAGACCGCGTTCTCGGCGCTGCAGGGTTATTACCGCACCGCCGATTTCGACCATTCGCCGGAGAAGACCTTCACCTTCATGCCCGGCACGCTGAACATGGGCGATTCGAGCGTGAACACGCCGCTGCTGCAAACGCCCTTGAGCGCCGGCGGCACCTTCAACTTCGCCACCCCGCTGGAGATGCTGACCCGTTCCGCCGCCGCCCGGACCAAGGCCGACTGCTACGCCGCCTTCCCGGCGCTCACGCCCGCCCAGGTCAATGCGATGGACTCGGGCGGCCGCGCCAACGCCTACACCCAACGCGGCAACGAACTGACCACCTGCCTGAACCAGTGGAACGACTACACGCCGTCCGGACCACGCTACTTCGTCAAGCGCGAGCTCGACAAGCGCCAGAACCTCGACCTGCGCGCCGACTTCAAGATCACCAATGACTTCAAGGTGTTCGCCAAGGGCAGCTACAACCGGCGCCGGGTCGACATGCACCAGCTGACCTACGCGCTGGGGAACATCACCACCAACCCGGGCATCGTCATCAGCCCGGGTTACGTCGGCCGCGCCTTCGTCGACAACAACGCGCGGGGCGTGCGCGAGGCGGTGCCCGGTTCCGGCTACTACACCTACGACACGCCGACGGTGCGCAACAGCGGCTACCCGTACCCGGGCACGGCGATCAACATCGATCCGGCCTCGGTGGTGGTCGACGACAACCACCACCTGACCAGGTACACGATCAGCGACGGCGCGGCCACCACCGACCAGCTGCGCGACCGCGGCCAGGTGAGCGCGAAATACCTGCAGCTGGGCGGCACCTTCAAGCGCGACGGCTTCAACGCCGACTTCTTCGTCGCCGATGCCCGTTCCGATTTCCGCCGCGCCCAGCGCCGCATCAGCTTCAGCAACTTCTACGGCCCGGCCACGATGGAGGTGCTGCCGAACGGCCTGTGGGGCTACTCGTTCCCGGGGTCGAGCTTCGACCAGGCCGATCCGGCGCAGTACGCACGGCTGTTCCCGGCGGCCTCGAACAGCAACGCGGTGGCGGCGGGACCGCTCAACACGCGCGCGATTCCGGCCTATACGATCGCCCAGCAGCCCCTGCTCACGCCCGGCACCCCGCGTACCGAGGCATTCTGGAACCCGCAGATCCGCGAAACCTTCGAGCAGACCGCCAAGCTCGATCTGAGCTACGCGATGCCCGAAGCGGTGCCCTTCCTGTCGCGCGTGAAAGCCGGTTTCAACCTGCGCAAGAACGGCCTGGACAACTGGAATCCGGGCGACGGCAACAGCGCCGGCATCATCCGCCAGGCGGCGGTGGGCACCTTTGGCCAGCCCGGCTACCAGGCGCCGATCATCATTCCGACCCCGATCGCGCGCACCCTGGTGCAGGGTTGCGAGAACACCCCGGGTTCCCTCGGGCCGGGCGGCAAGGCCTGCGAATACGGCTATGTGATCAGTCCCGATCCGCGCCTGGCCAACAACGGCACCGTCACGCTCAACGCCCAGCAGTGGCAAAACCTGATCGCGGCAGGGCTGAGCGGGCAGGCCACCGCGACCCGCTTCTTCAACGGCGCCAAGGGCCGTCCCGACGGACTGCTGGAGAACTGGACCCAGCTCGACGTCGACAAGCTGTTCGAACTCGTCAACGCACGCAATACCAATTACGACTGCGTCAAGGAGTGCGTCGGCAACGACGGCAAGCTGTACGCCCAGCCGAAGCAGGAATTGCGCGAGCGCTCCGATGCGTTCTACCTGATGGGCGATTTTTCGGTCGACCGCTTCCCGTTCACCAGCCGCGCGCTGCCCTTCGGCCTGACCATCGACGGCAATGCCGGCGTGCGCTACGTGCGTACCCGGGTCAGCGGCAGCGGCCTGATGACGCTGGTCTCGATCGCCAAGACCGCCGACTTTGATCCGGCTGTTCCAAACGCGGTGGGCGGCACGGTGACCAACACCTTCGTGCAGAACACCGCCGTCAACGCCAGGGCCCACGACTTTTTGCCAAGCCTGAACCTGGCCGCCTGGCTGATGCCCGACCAGCTGGTGCTGCGCTACAGCGGCGCCAAGACGGTGGCGCGCCCGCCGGTGGCGAACCTGCTGCCGTCGGGTACCTGCACCTACGACGAGCGCACCGCGGACGGCGACCAGCCGGGCGCGCAGCGCTGCTCGGGCACGCTCGGCAATCCGGCCCTGCAGGCGCAGAAGAACTTCAACCAGAACCTCAGCGTCGAGTACTACCCGAACCGCGACACCATGCTGACGGCGGCCGTGTTCAAGCAGCGCGGCAAGATCGGGCCGGGCGTCAGCCAGGGCGTGAACAACCTCCCGCTGTTCGCCGGTTCGAGCCTGATCGATCCGGCCACCGGGGTCGACCTGGGCGCGCTGCCGTTCGACTACTCGATGTGGGTGAACGGCGCCGCCACCACCCGCAAGGGCCTGGAACTGGGCGCCAAGACCGCCTTCACCTTCCTGCCATGGCGCCTGCGCTTTACCGGCTTCGACGCAAATGCGACCAAGCTGCGTTCGGTGATGACGACCCAGAACGCGGTCGACCTGCTGACCGGGGTGCCGCTGCCGCCGCAGCGCGAGTCGAAGTATTCGTACAACCTCGCGCTGTGGTACGACGACGGACGCCTGTCGGGACGGGTGGCGGTGCAGGCGGTCGCTTCGTCGTTCAGCTGCATCGCCGGCTGCACCCAGCAGGGGGCGATCCAGAACTACCCGGCCGTGGGCGTGCAGCTGACGCGCTTCCCCTACAACCCGGGCTCGCCGAACTTCCGCGACACCACCCGCTTCATCGACGCCAAGCTGGCCTACAAGCTGATGCCGAACCTGGAAGTCTTCGTCGAGGGCCGCAACCTGGGCAACGCCACCACGACCAACAGCCAGGGCAGCTTCGCGCCCTTCGCCGACGGCACGCCCAACATCCTGGACTATGCCTATTCGGGACGCCGCATCATGGTGGGCATGAACTTGCGCACGATGTAAGGGGGATCAGCGCGGCCGGAACATGCGGAACAGCTGTTCCGGCCCCACCGTGAAGTAATCGGCCGGCCCGCCTGCGCGCAGGATATGGCCGGCGCCGGCGGTGTCGTAGATGCCGTCTTTCAGCGACGCGGCGGCGATGTGGACGCCCATCACCTCGCCCAGCACCAGCCAGGTCTCGACGCTGTCGCCGTTCGTGCGCTGCAGCTGGACCACCTGGGTCACCTTGCACTCGAAGGCGACCGGGCTTTCGGCCACGCGCGGCGTCCCGATCAACCGTGACGGCGCCGTCGTCAAGCCGGCGAGGGCGAATTCATCGACCTCCGGCGCCACGGCCGCGCAGGTCTGGTTCATCGCTTCGGCCAGCGGCCGGGTCGCCAGGTTCCACACGAATTCCCCCGTCTCCTGCACGTTGCGCAGCGTGTCCTTGGCGCCGATGCTGGCAAAGCCGACGATCGGCGGCACGTAGTTGAAAGCGTTGAAAAAACTGTAGGGCGCCAGGTTCAGCGCCCCGGCGGCGCTGCACGAGGAGATCCAGCCGATCGGGCGCGGTCCGACGATGGCGTTGAAAGGATCGTGGGGCAGGCCGTGGCCGTTGCGCGGTTCGTAGAAGTGGATCGACATGGGGCGGTAGCAAGCGGTTGCAGGCGCTGGAGAAACGCTCAGGATAGCAGGATTGGCGGCCGGGGCCGGCCGGCGCCGGTAGCCGTACTCGGTGAAGTACCGAACGGAGGCATCGCGCGGGCACGTATCGTCCGGGTTCCATCCACCCGGGAGCACCGCCATGGCAAGCGACTTCGACCGTACCGACAACCAGCACCGTCCGCCGCTCGGTGCGGCCACGGCCGCGGGTACCAGGCCGCTGATCGTGACGCCTACTTTTGTGAGCCGCGTGGACGACACGGCGCGCGGCGAGCGTCCGCAGGATGCCGGTGCTTCGAAGAGCCGGCACGGCCACGAAGTGCATTTGCCGAACCGGCGCCCGCACGCGCTGGCGCTGGAGGGCAATCCGAACCTCGCATTCGAGCACTGGGACGAATACTGGCGCAAGGTGCATGGGCCGAAGTTCGCCTGCGGCGAACCGGGCAGCTCGTCGGCGGACGTGCTGCGCTACGACCACGTACACCGCATCGCCTCCGGCCCGTCCTCGTCCTTCCCGCCGCCGTACCGCGCGATGGTCGGCGACAATGGGAGGCTGCCGGCCGATCCCGAAAAGCACGTGCCGCCCTGCGCGCGGCCGCGCTGGGACGGCTTCGCCTATATCGCCTATGCGGAACTGAACATGATCGGGCTGAATGCCGTCTCGCAGGTGCACCTGACCAAGCGCCTGCTGCCCGACATGGTGGCGCAGGGCGCCGGCAAGCTGCTGTACACGGCGTCGATTTCGGGCACCATGCCGACGCCCTACGAGTCGGTGTATGGCGCCACCAAAGCCTTCCTGATTTCGTTTGCCGAAGCGGTGAAATCCGAAGTCAAGGACAGCGGCGTGACCATCACCCTGCTGCTGCCTGGCCAGGTCGACACGCCGTTCTGGCACCGCGCCGGCATGGATACCAACAAGCTCGGCCTGGGCGAAAAGGCGGCGCCGAGCAAGGTCGCGCACGAAGGCTACGAGGCCCTGAAAGCCTGCAAGGACCGGGTCGTGGCCGGCATGACGAGCAGTAAACTGATCGGCAATGTCGTCAACAACCTGATGCCGGACACGCTCAAGGCCGACCTGCACGCGGCCGATGCCGAGCCCGGATCGGGCTTGAAGGATTGACGACGTTCAGCCCGGACGCGCTCCGGCGCAGAAAACGGCAGGGACCGTGTAGGATACGCCTGCTGTTTTCACCGTGGAGCTGATTTGAAACCGAATTTAAGACGCGTCCTGTTATCGAGCCTGGCGCTGGCCTGCGTCCTTGGCATCACTGCCTGCGCCTACGTCGTGCCTTCGCTCGGCCAACTGCCCGAACCCGGACGGCTGCAAAACGCGCCGCAGTACCGCGACGGCGCCTTCCGCAACGAGGTCGCCTCGCCGCCACGCCCTGGTGGGATCGGCATGGCGTGGCGCATGCTGCGCGGGCGCTTCGAGCCACGCGACCCGCGTACGGCGCCGGATGTGGCGCTGCCCGCCGTCAAAACGGACCTGGCCGCGCTGCCGCGCGAGCAGGACATCGTGGTCTGGCTCGGGCACTCGTCGTACTTCGTGCAGGTGGGCGGCAAGCGCCTGCTGATTGATCCGGTCTTCAGCGGCTACGCCGCGCCCCTGCCATGGATGGTGCGCGCCTACGAAGGCACCAGCCCTTTCGCGATCGACGACCTGCCCGAGATCGACGCCGTCCTGATCACCCACGACCACTACGACCATCTCGACTACAAGACGATGCGGGCGCTCGAACCGAAGACGCGGCTGGTCATCGCCGGGCTCGGGAATGGCGCCCACCTGCGGCATTGGGGCTACGGCCCGGAGAAGATTCGCGAAATGAGCTGGCACGGCAGCGTCGAGCTCGATCCCGGCCTGCGGGTACACGTGCTGCCGGCCCAGCATTACTCGGGCCGCTTCATGCAGCGCAACCAGAGCCTGTGGGCCAGCTATGCGCTCGAGACGGCCGGGCGGCGCCTGTACTTCAGCGGCGACACCGGTTTCGGCCCGCATTTCGCCGCCATCGGCAAGCGCTTCGAACGCTTCGATTTCGTCGCGATGGACGGCGGCCAGTACAACGCCAAGTGGGCCGACATCCACATGACGCCGGAAGAAGCATCTCGCGCGGCCGAGATCCTGGGCGCGGAAGCACTCCTGAGCGGCCATGCCGGTCGCTTCACCCTGGCGCGCCATGCCTGGGACGAGCCGTTCGAGCGCGCGGTTGCGGCGAGCAAGGGCAAGCCTTACCGGCTGGTGACGCCGCGGATCGGCGAGCCGGTAGTGCTGGGCGATCGACGGCAGCAGTTTACGCAGTGGTGGCGAGGGCTCGAATAAGCGTTTAGTGGAGGACGCATGGACAACCGTAATTCAGTCATGACAGCGCGTCATGCCAGCGATGGCGCGGACATCGTCGTCCACGACCGCGCACGCACCGCCGCGCTGCTCGATTTCGCCGACCTGGTCGACGCGGTCGGCACGGCCGCAACGGAACTCGAGGCCGGCGCCATCCTCAGCCCCGAGCGCCTGGTGCTGCCGCTGGGCGGGGGTGCGGTCATGCTCAGCATGCCCGCGGCGGCGCAGGACATCGCCATCCACAAGCTGGTCAACGTCCACCCCGACAATGCGCGCCATGGCCTGCCGACCATCCACGGCGCCGTCACCGTCTGCGATGCCGCCACCGGCCAGGTCAGGTGCGTGCTCGACGGCCCGGAAGTGACCGGCCGCCGCACCGCTGCCGTGACCCTGCTGGCGATGCGCCATCTGCTGGCGCGTGCGCCGGCGCATATCCTGGTCATCGGCACCGGCACGCAGGCGCGCTATCACGTGCAGGCCTTCCAGGCGCTGTATCCCCAGGCGCAGGTCTGGGTGCAAGGCCGGACGATGGAATCTGCCATGCGCTTTTGCGAGGCCAACCAACCGCTGCACGATCGCCTGCGCCCGCGCGAGGCCACGGCCCCCGGCATGGACGTGGTGGTGACGCTGACGACCAGCACCGACCCGGTCTACGACGAAGCACCGCGCGCCGGACGGCTGGTGGTTGGCGTCGGCGCCTTCAAGCCGGCGATGGCGGAACTGGGCGCGCTGACCCTGGGCGGCAGCGACATCCACGCCGACGATCCTGCCGGCGCCCGCCACGAAGCCGGCGACCTGCTGCGCGCCGGCGTCGACTGGTCGCGCGTGGTTCCTCTGGGCGCGCTGCTGCGCGGGCCGGTCGACCTGGCGCGGCCAAGGGTGTTCAAGAGTGTCGGCACCGCGGCGTGGGATCTGGCAGCCGCGCGGGTGGCACTGCGGCGTCTGGCGCTGGTCAGTTAAGCCGCGCTCCCTTTCGAGACCGATGCACAGACCCGTATGGGGTCGTCAAGGCCAGTGGCCTTGATGACGGGTTCACCGGGCGGCCATACCTGGGCGCGTGATTGACCGCGGCCTGAATGCCGCCCACGCGTTCAACCACACTTTGAAACGTCGCGACGAATCACCGGCTGGTTGAACGCGTGGGCGGCGCAAGTGTCTTCGGCCCGCAGATTGAAGAGGTGGAGCCGCCCACAACCTCTACGGGTCTGAGCAGTCTTTCTCGCTCCCTCGTTCCGTCCAACCCGTCCTTTCGATCCGTATTATGATCGATGGGTAGTGCTCGCATCGCGCGAGCTGATTGAGGACAGGAACAACACGCGTGTCGAACACTTCGAGAGCGGAACCAATACCGCAAGCCCCGGCCGAAGGGCTGTCCATGCCGGCACGGCGCTGGGCCACCCTGGCGATCCTGCTGGGCACCTTTGCCGGCAACCTCGGCGTGTCGATCGCCAACGTGGCCCTGCCGGCCATCGCCGGCGACCTGGATGCGCAGGCGGCACAGGCGATCTGGATCGTCAACGCCTACCAGCTGGCGATGGTGATCGCGGTGCTGCCGCTGGCTTCGCTGGGCGAGAAGCTGGGCTACAAGCGCGTGTTCATGGCCGGCCTGGTCGTCTTCACGCTGGCCTCGCTGCTGTGCGCCTGGGCGCCGTCGCTGGAAACCCTGGTCGCCGCGCGCATTGTGCAGGGGCTGGGCGCGGCTTGCGTCTCGACCATCGTGCCGGCGCTGCTGCGCGCGGTGTACCCGCCGACACTGGTCGGCGCCGGGATCGGTTACCTGGCGCTGACGGTGGCCGTGTCCGCCGCCATCGGCCCCAGCGTCGCCGCCGGCATCCTGTCGCTGGGCAGCTGGCGCTGGCTGTTCGGGATCAACCTGCCGATCGGCCTGCTGGCGATCGTGCTGGCCGCGCGTATTCTGCCGCAAAGCACGCGCAGCGCGCGCAGCTTCGACCTGGGTGGCGCCGTGCTCAACGCCGTGACGCTGACCCTGTTCGTCGTCGGCGGCAGCGAATTGGGCGACGCCGACGCGCGCGGCGCGGCGATCGTCATGCTGGCCCTGGGATGCCTCAGCGCCGTGGTGCTGGTGCGCCACCAACGCAGCCGGGAGGCGCCGCTGCTGCCGCTCGATCTGCTGCGCATCCCGGTGCTGCGCCTGTCGGTGGGCACCTCGATTACTTCCTACACGGCGCAAACCATGGCCCTGCTGGCGCTGCCCTTCCTGCTGGTGTCGGAGATGGGGCGCAGTGCCGCCGCGACCGGCCTCCTGATGACGCCCTGGCCGCTGGTGATCGTGGTGGTCGCGCCCTTGTCCGGCAAGCTGTCCGACCGTTTCAACCCGGAGATTGTCGGCGCGGCCGGCCTGGCGCTGCTCAGCCTCGGACTGGTGCTGCTGGCGCTGCTGCCGGCCTCTCCGTCCGACCTCGACATCGTCTGGCGCGTGGCCTTGTGCGGGATCGGCTTCGGCCTGTTCCAGACCCCGAACAACCGCTTGATGCTGACCTCGGCGCCGCGCGAACGCAGCGGCGCGGCCGGCGGCCTGATGACGATGTCGCGCATGGTCGGCATGACGGCGGGCGCCGCGATCGCCACCGTCATGCTCGACCTGCACGGCACGCGCGGCGCCGGTACCGCGCTCGGCATTGCCGCGGCGGCGGCCGCGATCGGCTTGCCGGCGGCGCTGCTGCGGCTGCGCCGGCCAGGCGAGACCGGCTGACCTTCCATCGTTGATTTGAATGAAGGCGGTCCGTCAGGGGTGGCTGCCCCAGGCGGCGCTGTACTTGTGCTCGAACTCGGCCAGCGGCAGCGGCCGGCCCAGCAGGAAGCCCTGCATCGAGGAACAGCCGCGCCGCGCCAGGAAGCGGCGCTGGGTCTCGTCTTCGACGCCCTCGGCCACGATCTCGAGCTCGAACTTGCGCGCCAGTGCGATGATGGCCTCGACGATCGAACCCGCGCCGTGGTTGCTGCCAATGTCGTGTACGAAGGAGCGGTCGATCTTCAGCGCCGTCAGCGGAAAGCGCCTGAGGTAGGCCAGCGAGGAGTAGCCGGTGCCGAAATCGTCGAGCGAAAAGCAGACGCCGTGCGCGCGGATCTCGTGCATGCGCAGGGTGATCTCCTGCATGTTCTCGGCGAAGACGCTTTCCGTCATCTCCAGGCACAGCCGCTCGGCCGGCGCGCCGGTACCGCGCAGGATGCCGGCGAGGGCGGCCGGAAAGCCGGCGTCGCGCATCTGGTGCACGCTGACGTTGACGGCCAGCTTGACGCAGGCGAGCACCGGGTCGCACTGCCAGTTCGCCAGCGCCCGGCAGCTTTCGTGCAGCACGTGTTCGCCCAGCGGCAGGATCAGGCCCGACTCTTCGGCGAAGCCGATGAAATGGTCGGGGCCGACCAGGTCGTCGTCGGCGCGCTGCCAGCGCACCAGTGCCTCGGCGCCGACCAGCTTTCCATGCACGTCGAACTGCGGCTGGCAGAACAGGCGGAACTGGCCCAGCGAAAGACCGTTGCGCATGGCGGCGTCGAACGCGGCGCGGCGGTCGGCCGCATCCTGCATGCCGGGGTCGAAGAAGCGCACAGTGTTGCCGCCATCGGCCTTGGCCCGGTACATGGCCAGGTCGGACTGCTTGAGCAGGGTCTCGATGCCGGTGCATGCGCTGTCGAACAGGGTGATGCCGATGCTGGCGCTGCTCTTGAACAGCAGCGTGCCGAGCTGGTAGGGCTGGCCCAGGGCCGCCAGGATCTTGCCGGCGACGCGGTCGGCCTCGGTCGCCGCACCCTGCTGCGTCGTGCCCAGGCTTTCCAGCACCACCACGAATTCGTCGCCGCCGAGCCGGGCCAGCTGGTCGCTGTGGCGCACCGTGCCCTGCAGCCGCGCGGCGGCCTGTTCCAGCAGCATGTCGCCCAGGTCGTGGCCCATCGTGTCGTTGAGCAGCTTGAAATTGTCGAGGTCGAGGTAGAGCAGGGCGCCGAACTGGCGCGAACGGCGGCCGCGCGCCAGCACGTGATCGAGTTCGCCGATGAGGAAGCGCCGGTTGGGCAAGCCGGTCAGGTGGTCGAAATAGGCCAGTTCATGGATCTGCCGCTCCGTGCGCTTGCGTTCGGTGAGGTCGGTGTTCACGCCCGAGATGCGCACGGCCTTGCCGTCCTCGTCGCGCAGCACGTAGCCGCGCGCCAGCACCGGCACGTAGTGGCCGTCGCGGTGGCGCAGCCGGAATTCGAGGTTGAAGCCATCGCGCGTGCCCGGCAACAGGTCCGCCAGGTAAGCGGCGATCATGACGGCGTCGTCCGGGTGGAGCAGGCGGCGCCAGGCGCCGGCGTCGTCGAGCCCGTCGCCGCTCGGGTAGCCGAGCATGTTCCACCAGCGCTGCGAATAGTAGACGGCGTCCGTGACCAGGTCCCAGTCCCAGGGAGCATCGGTGGAGCCCTTGAGCACCAGCCGCAGGCGCTGTTCCGACGCCTGCAGGGAATCGCGGGTGTTTTTCAGGTCGGTGCAGTCGGTGAAGCAGACCACGACCTGGCGCACGCAGCCGCTGTCGTCGAATTCGGGATAGGCGTTGCACAGGAGCCAGCTGATCGGACCGGGGCCGACGATGCCGGCGACCAGACCGGACAATTTGCGCCCGGTGCGCAGCACCACGCTCGACGGGAACTCATCGGCAGGCATCGCCGAACCGTCGTCGCGCAGCACGGTCCAGGAGCCGGTGACGGGATCGGCGCCGAGCAGCTCGGCTTCGCTGCGGCCCAGCAGTTCCTGGGCCATGCGGTTGCTGGAAAGGATGCGGCCATCGGCGGCGTGCACCACGACACCCGCCGGCAAGTGGTCGTACAGTGGATCGCGGTAGCCTGGCAGGTCCGCGGAGGGAACGGGTTGCATGGCGGTCGGTGCGGCGCATGATGGCAAGCGATCTGCGCATACTAGCAGGTTCGGGAGCGCTCGCGCACACCGGTTTTGGAACCCGCGCGGACGGCGGGCAAAAAAAAGCCCGCCGTTGCGGGCGGGCTGAATCCAATTCTTTTCTGAGGAGAGTTGGAGGAGACAGGTGCAGTATGCTGCGCTGCGACACGCCTGTCCAATTTCCATTCGGAATGGCCGACATACGTTTGGCGAATCTCTCGCGGTTTGCCGGTATAGTGGTCCTGGTCTGCGCAGGGAGGGGCGATGCGTTATTCCGGAAAAGTCGTGCTCGTCACCGGCGCCGCCAGCGGCATCGGCCTGGCGGCGGCCCTGCGTTTTGCCGACGAGGGCGCCAGCGTGGCGCTGGTCGACCACGATGCGCTCGCCTTGCCTGCGGCAACGGCGGCGTTATGCGGGCATGGGCCGGGGCAATCCCTGGAAGTCGTGTGCGACGTCGGCGCCGAAGGGGAGGTCGCCGCCGCCGTCGGCCAGGTGATGGCGCGCTTCGGCCGGCTCGACGTGGTCGTCAACAATGCCGGGCTGATGGTATTCAAGCCCATCGAGGAACTGACCGGCGCCGACTGGGTAAAGGTGTTGCAGGTCGACCTGCTCGGAGCCTTCTTCTTTATCAAGCAGGCTTTCCTGCACATGGAAGCCGGCGGCGCCATCGTCAACGTGTCGAGCGTCCATGCGCTGGAAACCGAGCCGAACGTGGCGCCGTATGCCGCCGCCAAGGCCGCCTTGCTGTCGCTGACCCGTTCGGCGGCAATCGAGGGAACGCCCAGGGGCATCCGCGTCAATGCCATCCTGCCCGGCGCCATCGATACGCCGATGTTGTGGAACAACCCGCAGGTGAAGTCGGGGGCGGAGCGCCTGGATGCGCACGAGGTCGGCAAGCCGGCCGACGTGGCGGCGGCGATCGCGTTCCTGGCGTCGAGCGAGGCGGCGTTCGTGCAGGGGACCTCGCTGCTGGTGGATGGGGGGCGGCTATGCCGGCTGTAGCGAGCGTGCACATCCTCCATGGGTCTGTACGTCATGGTGGGGTCATATTCCGCCTGTAAGCTGCGGTCTCGCCCGGCCCGCCAACCTTGCGCCTGCCCCGGCGCGTGATGTACATGACGACACCAGTTTCCTCTTCGCTATCCCGTACCAACCGCTTTCTTGCCGTCCTGTGGCCGATCCTGGCCGTGCTGTGCTGTGCCGTCCTGTGGAGCGTCACGGTGGCGCGCGCCCGGGCCGAAGCCGAGCGCGCCGAAGCACTCGTGCTGAAGGAAGCCGATACCTTTGCGCAGGCATACGAGCAGTACGTGACGCGCTCGATCGCGCAGATGGACCAGATCACCATGCAGCTCAAGTATGGCTGGGAACATTCGCGCAGGCCGTCCCTGATCGAGGACATGCGTGCCGACGGCATGTTCACCGATCATGCATTCGTCTCGGTCAGCATCATCGGCGCGGACGGCGCCGTGCGCTCCTCGTCCAGGGGCGCCGCCGTGCCGCCGACGGTTGCCGACACCGCTTTTTTCCTCCAGCACAAGAACAACAATTCCACCGCGCTGCGCGTCGACCTGGCGCCTGCCGGGTTCGGGAGCGATCGCCAGCCGGTGCTGTTCACGCGCCGGCTCGATCGCGCCGACGACGAATTCGACGGCATCGTCGTCATGGCGGTGGCCGGCAGCTATTTCACCTCTTTCGTGGGCGCGTCGACACTCGGCCGCGACGGGCTGCTGGCCCTGGCCGGCAACGGCGGCAAGTTCTGGATCGAGCAGGGTGGGGCTGCGCGCTTGGCGAACGGGCGGGTGTTGAACATTCCCGCGATCGGCATTTTGGACGGTGGACCGCGGCTGGTCGGGGCCGCGGCCTTCCGCGACGGCGTCGCGCGCGCACTGGGCTGGCGCGATTCGCCGGTATATCCGGTGGTGGCCATCGCCGCGCTGTCCCGGCGCGAAGGCAATGCGGCGGCGCAACGCCACTGGGAAGCCGGCCGCGACCGCGCCCTGGCTGCCAGCCTCTGCCTGCTGCTGCTCTCCGGCCTGGCCAGCGTGCTGTCGCTGCGCGCGGCCGCGCGCGAACGCGAGCACGAAGCGGTCCGTTTGGCCTACCGCACCGCGACCGAAAGCGCCAACGACGGTTTCTACATGGCCGCGCCGCTGCGCGACCGCAAGGGCCAGATCGTCGACTTCAGGATCATCGATTGCAACGAGCGCGGCGCCGCCTTCTACGGCATGCGCCGCGCCGACCTGGTCGGACGCACCTTGTCGGGCATCGACCGTGGCATCGCCGGCGCCGAGCTGATTGCCACCTACCGGCAGGCGATGGCCAACGGCTTTTACGAGGAAGACCGGCGCATGCCGCAAGACGACCGGCTGACGATCGCCTGGGGCCGGCGGCGGCTGGTGCGCGTCGGCGACGGCCTGGCCATCACCTTGCAGGACATTAGCGAACGCAAGCGGCACGAGACCGACCTCGAGCGGCTTGCCAACGAAGACGTGCTGACCGGTTTACGCAACCGCAGCTGGCTGCTCAATTGCATGCCGGCGCTGCTGGGCGGCGCGCCGCCGGAAGGCAATGGCCTGGCCTTGCTGTTCATCGACCTGGACGAATTCAAGGGGGTCAACGATTCGCATGGCCACGCCGTCGGCGACCAGCTGCTGGTCGCGGCGGCGCGCCGGCTCGGCACCCTGCTGCGGCCCACCGACCAGGTGGTGCGCTTCGGCGGCGACGAATTCGTCGTACTGCTGCGTCCGGCAACCGACGATGCGCCCATTGGCGAGGACCACATCGCGGCCGTGGCCGAGCGCATCGTGGCCGCCTTCGCTGCGCCGTTCACGCTCGATGGCGGCGTGCAGGCGGCCATCGGCGCTTCGGTCGGCATCAGCCTGTTCCCCCGCGATGGCCACGACGCCGGCACCCTGATCCGCAATGCCGACATCGCGATGTATGCCGCCAAGGACGAAGGCAAGGGACAATATCGCTTCTTCGACCAGTTCCTGTCGGGGCAGACCGCGCGGCGCGCTTTTCTGAAGGGGCAACTGGCGCGCGCAATCGAGGCCGACCAGTTCCTGCTGCACTACCAGCCGCGGGTCGATCCGGTCTCCGGCGCGCTGCTGAGCATGGAAGCGCTGCTGCGCTGGCGCCATCCCGAGTCCGGCATGGTCCCGCCCGGCGACTTCATCCCGCTGGCCGAGTCGAGCGGATTGATCCTGCCGATCGGCGCGCTCGTGATCGACAAGGCCTGCGCCCAGCTGGCCGCCTGGCGCGCAAGCGGCATGGACCCGGTGCCGGTATCGATCAACGTCTCGCCGAAACAGTTCGGGCGCGGCGCCGTGGTGCGCCAGTTCGAGGCGGGGCTGCGGCGCCACGCTTTGCCGGCCGCGCTGGTGGAAGTGGAGATCACCGAGTCCGCCATGATGGGCGAGCAGGCCGACGTCGCGGCGGAACTGGCCGGGTTGCGCGCGCTCGGCATCAAGCTGCACCTGGACGACTTCGGCACCGGCTACTCGTCCCTGTCGCAGCTGCGCACGCTGAAGATGGACGTGCTGAAGGTCGACCGCGCCTTTACCAACGAACTGGAGCAGGGCGAGGGCCGGGTGTTTTTCCAGGCGATCGTCTCGATGGCGCACGCGCTGCGCATGACGGTCGTGGCCGAAGGCGTGGAAACTGCGGCGCAGCTGCGCATCCTGCAGGAACTCGGCTGCGACGAAGTGCAGGGCTTCCATATCGCGCGGCCGCTGCCTGCCGAGGACATCGCGGGCCGTTTCCTTGCCGACCGGCTACGCGTATTTGCCTGAATGCCTGGTTGCTCGCCCATTGACAAAGTCCACCGACTGCCAAGGCTGCCATGATGACCATGATCCTGTTTTCATTCCTCGCGCTTGTTCTCGTCGCCTGGGTGCTCCACGTGAATGCGAGCGACCGCAAGACATTCGAGCGGGAACTCGAAGCGGAGTTATCCGGCGACCCTGAGGACCGCGCCTGGTGGCCCTCGGAAGGTGACCGCCGCTAGCGCGACAGGCGCAGCTTCGCCACCGCCTTCAGGGCTGCCCCCAGCTCGCCGTTGTCGGCCTGCGCCGTCGCGGCGAGATAGCCACGCGCGTAGGCTGCCTGGCGCGCCACCTCGCCATTGCCCTTCTGTAGCTCGGGCAGCAAATGGTCGGCCACGGCGAAATCGTTCAGCAGTCCCAGGCGGTCCTGCAGTTCCGATAGTTGCGCTATGTAGTGCTTGACCTCTTTCTTCGGCAACAGGTCGCGGAAAAATTCGGCGCCGTAGCGGGCTTTCTTGGCTGCGATCCGGATGCGGTGGCGGTGTTCCGGTGCCTTGCCGTCGAAGTCGGCAATGCGGCGGCCCAGGCGTTTTTCCGCCTTGCGCAGCAGGGGCAGGCAGGCTTTCGTCGCCGGCTCGGCAAGGGGCGAGCGCTTCGGCAACTTGCCGTCGGAGCGCCACTGGCGCGCATGCAGCCAGCCATTCACGCTCAGCAGCACTTGCGTAAAGCGCGAGGAATGCAGGGTCTGCAGCAATTCCTTGTGCAGCTTGTCGGCCCTGGCCCTTGCCGCCAGCCGTAATGCGGCCGGATCGATGCCGTGCACCTGTTCAAGCGTCGAGTCCGCCAACACGTCCCAGTCGCGCGTGGCGCCGAGCGAAGTGGCCAGCCAGTCGAGTCCTTCGGCGATCTCGGCCGGCGGCGGCGCCAGGTCTTCGAACATGTCGACCAGCGCGCGCAGGCGCCGCAGTCCGACACGCATCTGGTGCAGGCTTTCGACGTTCTGGTCGAGCACGCCCGGCACGTTGGCCTCCATCTGGCGCAGGCAGTTCAGGCCGATCAGCTGGAAGGTGTCTTCCAGCGTGGCGTGCTTTCCGAGATCGACCGCTTGCGCCTTGACCGGCTGCGTCGGTGGCCGCTCGAGCATCGCGAAGCCGCGCGCGGCCTTGCTGTCGTTCGACATGCGCAGCGGAATGTCGGCGTGCAGGGCCAGCGCCAGCTCGAACAGGTGGGTCGACGAGCCGTGCTTGATTTCCAGTTCGAGTTCGGCGATTTCGGTATTGCTGCCGCCGGACTCGATGCGGCCGGCGTCGAGCGCACATTCGACTTCGTCGCCGTCGGGCCAGCGCAGCGCCCAGGTGGTGCGGCGCGTGAGGTTGCGGAAAATCGGCAGCAACTGCTGGGCCTCGGCATCGGCCAGCGCCTGCGCCAGCGCCGCCCCCTTGATCTGGCGCGCCAGCAGCGCCGGTTGTGGCGTAGCATCGGACAGCGCGCACTCCCATTCGCCGCGTTCGTGCAGCCCGGGCGACGTGGCCGCCGCGGTCTTGACGGTCTGGACCCAGGCGCCGCCGCTCTCGCGCACGCGCAGCGTCAGGCCCTGTTTCCACAGGTCGTGCGTGGCGGTGTCGTAGTAGGTGTCGACCAGCTGGTGCTCCTCGGCGGCGCCGGCGGCAAGTTGGGCCAGCATCGGGTGCTGGCGAATTCGTTCGAGCTGGGCAGGCGGAACCTGCAATTTCAGTTCGGTTTCCATATCGGTCCTCCGACGGTATGTTAGGCAAGGGCGCATGCACACGCGCCCGATGGAATTGACAGCAATGACGGTCGTGCATCCTACCCCATCCGTGTCCCCGCTGTCGCGCTCGCGGCTGTATACTCCGTCAATCAAGTTTACGAAAGAAATTCGCATGTTCGCAGCAGTAGATCTCGGTTCGAACAGCTTTCGCCTGCACGTCGGCGAACCGGTCGATGGTGACGGAAAGGGTGAAATGCGCATCGTGCGCAGCGCGCGCGACCCGGTGCGCCTGGCCGCCGGCCTCGGTCCCGACGGCAACCTGACGGCCGAGGCGATCGCCGCGGCGCTGGACAGCCTGGCCGGCTTTGCCGACATCCTGCGCGAGTTCCGGCTCGACGGCGTACGCGTGGTCGGCACCAATACCCTGCGGGTGGCGCGCAATGCCGCCGAATTCCTGCCGCTGGCCGCAAAGGCGCTCGGTTATCCGATCGAAGTCATCAGTGGCGAAGAAGAGGGCCGGCTGGTGTACATGGGCGTGGCGCGCGCATTGGGCGACCCGGGCGAGCGGCGCCTGGTGATCGACATCGGCGGCGGCTCGACCGAAGTGATCGCCGGCAGCGGCGACACGACCGCGCTGGTCGATTCCTTCAGCATCGGCACCCAGCCCCAGGCTTCGCGCTTCTTTGCCGACGGGCGCATCGAGCACGCCCGTTTCGAGGCGGCCACCACGATGGCGCGGGCGATGTTCGAGGATGGCGCCGGCGCCTACCGCGCGCATGGCTGGAGCGCCGTGTATGGTTCGTCCGGGACCATGCGCGCAATGGCCGAGGCGATCGCCCGCGGCGGCCTGGGCGACGGCACGCTTTCGCTGGCGGGCCTTGGGGCCTTGCGCGCGGCGCTGGTCGCGTGCGGACACGTCGACCGGGTCGACCTGCCGGGCCTCAAGCGCGAACGGGTGGTCGCCGTGCTGGGCGGCGTCAGCATCCTGATGGGCGCAATGCTGGAATTCGGCATCGAGCGCGTTTGCGCGATCAATGCCGGCCTGCGCCTGGGCGCCTTGTCCGACCTCGAACTGCGCTCGCTGCAACACGACCGGCGCGAGCTGGCGATCGTGGCCTGCATGGAGCGCTTCGGCGTTGACGCTGCGCGCGCCGCACGCACCGCCGCCATCGCGCTGCGCCTGTACGGCCAACTGGGCGCGGCCGACGCCAGCTGCCTGCATTACCTGGGCTGGGCCTGCATGCTGCACGAAATCGGCCTGGCGGTGTCGCATACCGGAGCCCACAAGCACGGCGCCTACCTGGTCGAGCACGTCGACCTGCCGGGTTTCACCACGCGCGAACAACGCCTGATGGCGACGCTGGTGCTGGGGCACAAGGGCAACCTGCGCAAGATCCGCGACGCCCTGGGCGAGCCGGCGCTGGCGCGCATGGTGCTGGCCCTGCGCCTGGCGGTGGCCTGCATGCACGCGCGCGTCGACGACGACCTCGACGGCTTCAGGCTGCGCATGAAGAACCGCATCGAGGTCGAGCTGGCGCCGGGCTGGCTGGCGACCCATCCGACCATGCGTTTCTGGCTCGAACAGGAGTGCACCGCCTGGGAAGACGCCGGCCAGACTTTCCAGTTCAGGGAAGCTTGACGCTGTCCGCCCTCAGCGCAGCTTGCCGATCAGTTCCGGACCGACGGCAAGGCGGATGAAGGGGATGCTGTCCTCGGCGTCCGAACCCTTGATCCAGAACACGCCGGCCTTGCGGATCTTCAAGGGCTGCGGCGCGCCCGTCAGGATCAGCGCCGCCAGTTCTCCCAGCAGCGGCTGGTGGCCGATCAGCAGGGCGGGAAAGCGGTGTCCCGGCCAGCCGCAGGCCTCGCGCATGCGTTCGGCCGTCGAATCGGTATTGAGTGCTTCATGAATCGTGTAGCGGCGTCCGAGACCGTCCGCCGTCTGCAGGCAGCGCACGGCGGGACTGACCAGCACCCGGCACTGTTCCGGCAGCTGGTGGTCGAGCCATTCGCCGACGCGCGTCGCATGGCGCTTGCCCTTCGAAGTGAGGGCGCGTTTGGCGTCGGGTGCGCCGGGTTCGCCGTCTTCGGCTTCGGCGTGGCGCCACAGGATCAGGTCCATGTCTAGTTTCCTTTCGCGGTATCGCCGTTGGCGCCCGCGCCGAGCATCTCCATCAGCGTTTCCTGCGCGTTGCAGGCCTTTTGCCCGGAACGCGGCTTGCGGCGCCGGTACTGGCCGTCGCTGCCCAGTTCCCAGGCGCTGGTATTGTCTTTCAGGTAGGGCTGCAAGCCTTCGCGCAGCAAACGCTTCTTCAGCGCCGGCGCGTTGACCGGAAAGGCGACTTCGATGCGGCGCATCAGGTTGCGGTTCATCCAGTCGGCGCTGCTCAGGTACATGTCGTGCTTGAGGTTGTTGCGGAAATAGAAAATGCGGGTGTGTTCCAGGAAGCGCCCGACGATCGAGCGCACCTTGATGTTGGCCGACAGTCCCGGCACGCACGGTCGCAGCGAGCAGGCGCCGCGCACGATCAGGTCGATCTTGACGCCGTCGCCGGATGCTTCGTAGAGCGCGCGGATCACGGTTTCGTCGGTGAGCGAATTCATTTTCGCGATGATGCGCGCCGGTTTGCCCTCGCGCGCGATGGCCGCCTCCTGGCGGATTGCGCGCACCATTTCCTTCTGCAGCGTGAACGGCGCCAGCCACATGCAGCTGAGCTGCTTGGGCTTGGTCATGCTGGTGAGGTGGATGAAGACTTCGTTGACGTCGGCGGTCAGGTCGGGGTCGGCCGTCAGCAGGCCGAAATCGGAGTAGAAACGGGCCGTGGTCGGGTTGTAGTTGCCGGTGCCGAGGTGGGCATAGGGGCGCAGGCCGGCCGCTTCGCGACGCAGCACCAGCGCCATCTTGGCATGGGTCTTGAGGCCGACCACGCCGTACACCACCTGGGCCCCGGCTTCCTCGAGTCGCTCGGCCCAGTTGATGTTCGCTTCCTCGTCGAAGCGCGCCATCAGTTCGACGATGACCGTGACCTCCTTGCCGTTCTGGGCGGCGCTGATCAGCGCCTCCATCAGTTCCGAGTCCATGCCGGCGCGGTAGATGGTCTGCTTGATCGCCACCACCGCCGGGTCGCTCGCCGCGGCCTGGATGAAATCGATCACCGGCTGGAACGACTGGAAGGGATGGTGCAGCAGCACATCCTGGCGCGCCAGGGTGCCGAAGATGTCGAGCGGGTTGAGCTTGGCCGGAAAACCGGGCGCGAAGGGTGCGAACTTCAGTTCCGGCCGGGCGTGGCTGTTGACGATTTCAAGCAGGCGCCCCATGTTGACGGGACCGTCGACCGCGAACACGCGGTTCTCCTCGATACCGAACTGGTCGCGCAGGAAATCCGACAGGTGCGCCGGGCAACCGCGCCCGACCTCGAGCCGCACCGCGAAACCGTACTGCCTGCTGTGCAGCTCGCTTTGCAGCGCCTGGCGCAGGTTCTTGACTTCCTCTTCGTCGACCCACAGGTCGCTGTTGCGCGTGACCCGGAACTGCGAGAAGGCGGTGACGTCGCGCCCCGTAAACAATTCGGGAAGGTGGGCCTGGATCACCGAGGAAAGCAGGCAATAGGAAGCGCCCGGCCGGTCCGACAGTTCGTCGGGCAGGCGGATCACGCGCGGCAGCACGCGTGGCGCCTTCATGATGGCGATCGCGGTGCCGCGCCCGAAGGCGTCCTTTCCCGAGAGCTCGACGATGAAGTTCAGGCTCTTGTTAATCACGCGCGGGAAGGGGTGGGCCGGATCGAGCCCGACCGGCGTGAGCAGGGGCCGCACTTCCTTGTCGAAGTATTGTTTCACCCAGGCGCGCTGGGCCGGATTGCGGTCGCCGCGGCGCAGCATGTGAATGCCGTTCTCGGACAGGCGCGGCAGGATTTCCTGGTTGAGGAGGGCATACTGGCGCGCGATCAGGCGCCGGCATTCCTCGCTGGCGCTGGCCAGCATGGCGGCCAGCGTCTGCGGCATGCCGTCGATGCTGCGTTCCAGCGTGTGCTGGGCCAGCAGGCTGGCGACCCGCACTTCGAAGAACTCGTCGAGATTGGTGCTGACGATGCACAGGAAGCGCAGCCGCTCGAGGAGAGGCACCCGTTCATCGTCGGCCTGGGCCAGGACGCGCCGGTTGAATTCCAGCAGGGATAGTTCACGGTTGAGGAACTGGGTGGCGCGGTCGAGCACGGGCGCCTGGTGCGCCTCGTCGTGTTTCACCTTCTTTTCCATTTTGCGGCGCGAAGTCATGCGAAAGAAGCAGTATGGTTGCCAAATATGACAGGCACGTTACATGGGGGGCGGCGACCCCGGCTGTGGGATAAAGATTATCATCAAGGCATTTCCGGGCGCGCCCAGGTTGGCGATAGCGGTATGCTGGCCGGCGACAACCATGGGAGAGCGCATGCATCCAACGAACATCGTCCTGCTCCAGTTTCAGCCGGAACACGACAACCTGACGCCTGACAAGGAACTGCGCGACGGCCTCTCGGTCGTGCTGCACATGGGCCGCACGCTCTGGCTGGCCAACGACGAGACGGTCAGCCTGGAACGCCTGACGCTGGAAGAGAAGGACAGTACCGGCCGCAGCAGCTTCACGCGCGACCACCGGCAATACCGGCTGCACGATTTCCTGCGCTTGCCGCTGCCGCTGCCGGCGCAAGGCGTAACGGCGGCCGATGGTAGCGAGGCCAGGATCAATGAGGCGGATATCGAAGGTCTTGCCTGCGACGGCAAGTACCTGTGGCTGACGGGTTCGCACAGCCTGCGCCGCAAGCAGCCGCGGCCCGACGACGGCGCCAGAAAGGCCCACAAGCGCCTGTGCTCGGTGGAAGCGGACGGCAACCGTTACCTGCTGGCGCGCATTCCCGTCGTGGAGGATGGCGAACTGCCCGGCGCCTGCACCCTCGTCAAGGAGACCGGCCGCAAGGACAAGCTGCGCACGGCGGCCATGCTGCGCGGCGACGCGCACGGCAACGAACTGACCGCGCTGCTGGCGGACGACCCGCATTTCGGCCCCTTCCTGGCGATCCCGGGCAAGGACAACGGTTTCGATATCGAGGGCATCGCGGTGGCCGGCAAGCACCTGCTGCTGGGATTGCGCGGCCCGGTGCTGCGCGGCTGGGCGGCCATCCTCGAGATCGCGCCGGTCGACGATGCCGAGGCCGGCTGGATGCGCCTGGGGCCGGTCGACGCCGACGGGCAGATGCTGCGCAAGCATTTCCTCGACCTGGGCGGCCTGGGCATCCGCGACCTGTGCAGGCAGGGCGACGACTTGTTGATCCTGGCCGGACCGACCATGGACCTGGATGGCCCGGTGTACGTGGTTCGCTGGGCCGGCGGGGCGCTGGCCGGACGCGACGCGACAGTGCCGGCCGACCGGCTCGAACGGGTGCTGACGCTGCCGTATGGCGAGGGCGTGGACCATCCCGAAGGCATCACCCTGTTCCACGACAAGGTCGGCGCCGGCGACGAGCTGCTGGTGGTCTACGATGCGGCCTCGCCCGGGCGCCAGATCGGCGAGAGCACGGTGCTGGCCGACGTGTTCGCCCTGCCGCAGCCGAAGAAGCGCAAAGGGTAAGCGCGCGCAGCCTCAGCCGCCGATCGCCCTGCGCGCCAGCGCGGTGTCGTCGGAAAAAAGGCCGTCGATCCCGGTCTCGAGGTAGCGCCGCATCTCGGCGACCGAGCCCGCCTCGTTGCGCGCATCCGGGCCGTCGCCGTTGCGGAAGTCGGCGGCCAGGAAGGCGTTCTCGGGCCGGAAGGTCCAGGCCACGACTTGCAGGCCGGCCCGGTGCGCGTCCGCCACCAGCGGCGTCGGCCTGGCCAGGCGCTCGTTGGGCCCGAGCGGGATGACGGCGCGCGTGACCGGCGCCACCACGTCGGCATAGGCCGCCAGCTGGCCCAGGCCGCGCGGGGTCACCATCTCGCCATAGGTCAGGCTTCCGCCTGCAAGCGCCACGTCGGCCGGGCGCAAGGCGTCGTTGCGCCCGCCCGCCACCACCAGCTGGGCCAGGCGCACGTGTGTCGAGCGGCCCAGGGTCTTCCTCAAGGCCTTGAGGTTGGCCGTCTCGAACGATTGCACCGTGACCGGGGCGCGGCGCGTGTAGGCGTGCGCATCCAGGGTCGCTACCAGGCGTTCTTCCAGCGCCAGGCCGGCGCCAGCGAACCAGGTCGAATGCTTCAATTCGGGAATCAGGCCGATCGTGCGGCCGCGCGCCGCCGCCTCGGCCGCGACGAAATCGATGATTTCCTCGAGGCTGACGATCTGGAACTCGCCGTCGTGGCGGCTGCCGCGCATCTTCGGCAGGCGTTCCACGGCGCGCAGCGTCTTCAGTTCGGCCAGGGTAAAGTCGGAGATGAACCAGCCCTCGTGCGCCGCGCCGTCGATTACCTTGCGCGTCTTGCGCCGGGCGAACTCGGCGCGGGTGGCGATGTCGGTGGTGTCGCTGATCGCATTTTCGTGGCGCGCCACCAGCACGCCGTCGCGGGTGCAGACCAGGTCGGGCTCGACGTAGTCGGCGCCGTCCGCGATCGCCCGGGCATACGCAGCGAGCGTGTGCTCGGGGAAGAGGGCGCTTGCGCCGCGGTGGGCGTACAGCGTCGGCATGGCCGCCAGGGCCGGGGCCGGGCGCGTAGCCTGGGCCCGCGCCCGCGCCAGGCCCGGGAATGCCGCCAGCGCCATGGCGCCGCCGAGGCCCTGCAGCAGGCCGCGACGCAGGCGCCGCGCAGGGCTGGCCGGGAGGATGAGCGTCATCAGATATCCGCCTTCAGGGTGAAGAAGCCCATGCGCGGCGGGATCGGATAGGTGGCGTAGCTGCCGCTGGCCTGGCCCACGTTCGGCTGTAGCACGCCCTTGCGGTTGGCCAGGTTGGTGACGTTGACGCTCCAGCGCATGTTCTTGAGCAGGTTCGTCGCCAGCGGCACCTGCCCCGAAACATTCAGGCCGAGCAGGAAGTAGCTGCCCACGTGCAGGTCGTTGGTATAGGTCGCGTAGCGCTTGCCCACGTAGTCGCCCTGCAGCTGGATCTCGATGCCGGCGCCGGGCTTGACGGTGGCGATGAACTTGTTCATCCATTCGGGCGTGTTCGGCACGGTCTTGCCGGCGGTTGGAACGGTGGCGGTGCCGGACTGGTAGTTGTCCTGGTATTCCGAGCGGTTGTACGACACCGCGTCGTAGAACGAGAACGCGCGCCCGAAGTGGAAGGTGCCGCCCAGGTCGACGCCGTCGGTCTTCACGCTGCCCACGTTCGACAGGATGGTGGTGCCGCCGGCGAACGAGGTGATGATCGGGTTCGAACTGATCGCCAGCTGGCGGTCGCGAAAGTCGACATGGTACAGCGCGACCTGGCCGTCGAACCCGGTGAGCGGGCCGAGGGCGAGGGTGCGCGAGTCGCGCAGGCCGAGCTCGTAGGTGACCGAGGTTTCCGGCCTGGCGGTGGCTTTGAAATAATCGAAGGCGGCCTGCGAGGACAGGCTCCAGGGCGAATTGCCGCCGCCGCCGTAGGTGACGAACTGGCGCATGTTCTTCTGGATGTTGGCGAATACCTGGTCGGTGCCGGAGATGTCCCAGCGTGCGCCGACTTGCGGCAGGAACCATTTTTTGGTATTGATCTTTCCTTCAGGCAGGCCCTGCGAGCCGCCGCTCAGGGTGGCCGGCAACTGCTGCACCGGGAAGGTCCCTTCGGCAAACTGCAGGCTCGATTTGAAGCCGCCCTGCAGCGTCAGGTCCGGGCGCAGCTTCCATTCGTCCTGCAGGTGCAACTGCACGACCCGGTTGTCGATGTCGCTGCCATATTGCGTGATGAGCGGGTTCGACGGGCGCTGGTAAGGCGTGCTCGGGTTGTCGACGTCGAGCGGGTACCAGCGGCGGTAGGCGCCCGAGGTGTTATGCTCGAACCAGAGGCCGGCCTGGAGCCGGTGCGCGCCCAGGTCCCAGCGCAGGGTCGAGATCAAACCCTGGCGGTTGATCTTGTATTCGGTGGTGCGGGTCGCGTAGCCGGAATTGCCGAACACGGTCTTCAGGTTCTGGTTCGGGTAGTAGGCGCGGAACAGCGCCGGCAGGCCGGCCTGGTTGATCGGGCCGGCCACCACGCCGACGCCGTCGTTGTGGTGGAAGTAGTACTGGTTGCTCCAGGTGACATCGTCGTTCAGGTAGGCGTCGTACTTCACGTAGGCCAGCTTGTCGGTGCGCTGGGCGTCGCTGTAGTAGTTGCGGAAGTTCGCGCCCACGGCTGCCGGCGGCGCGCCGTTCGCATCCAGGTAGGCCAGCGCGGCGGCGAAATCCGGATACAGGAAGGGGCGCGTGTAGGGCGCGGCCAGGCCGGCCTGGTGCAGGGTCGAGTCCTCGTTCGGCTCGGTCTTGTCGGACCAGTCGGCAAAGATGGTCAGCTTGCCGCTCTCGCCCTGGTGCACGAACTTGGCGTTGACCTGGTCGTTGCTCTGGCGGCCATTGAAATCCCAGGCCTTGGCTTCGTGGTGCAGGCCGGAGATATAGAAGCTGTTGCCGCCGCCAAGGTCGCCCGAATCGAAGCGCACGAAGCTGCGGCTGGCCTTGTGGCTGCCCACGGTCTGCTGCAGGTTGACGTTGCGGCGGCCTTGCGGGTCGATCGAATAGGTTTCGATGGTGCCGCCCAGGTTGCTGGTCGAGGGTGTGCCGAGGTCGCCGGCGCCGGTCGACAGCACGACGCTGCGCACGTTCTCGCTGGTGAGGGCGCGCTGCGGCGCCAGGCCATTGTAGTTGCCGTACTGCTGGTCGCCGAGCGGCACGCCGTCCATCGTGTAGCCGAGCTGCTGGGCATTGAAGCCGTGCACGAACAGCGACAGGTTCTGCTCGTTGTTGCCCCACGGGTCGGCGGTCTGGAAGCTGACGCCGGGCAGGGCTTGCAGGGCTTTCAGCGGGTTCACGCCCGGCATCACCTTCTGGATTTCGGCGCCGGACATGGCAACCGCGGAACGGGTCTTGCGGGTCGAGATCTCGACCGTGGCCACGGCGCCGGCGGGCGTGGTGTCCTGGAGGACCGGCGTCCCGGCTACGGCAACCTCGTCGGCAGGGGCGGCCGGGGCGGCCGGGGCCGCATGCGCCAGCGAGGTGCACAGGGCGCCGGCGGCAATCGCGGTCAGGGAAGGGCGCAGGGACGCGGCACGGTCGAACTTCTTCATCAGCTTCATCGGATGGCTTGGGACGGTTGAAATTGACTGAAGCGTAAGCTTGCAAAGTGACCAACACGTGACAAAGCGATGACGAATCGATGACTTATTGATAATTGGAATCGTGCGCACCGCTTGTCATCAGCCTGTCATATTGCCGGTGCAGGCTGAGGTATGGGACCCGTTCGGGCGCCCGATCCTCGTCCCGGGTATGCGGGACGAGCGCGCTTCATGACCAGTGGAGATTTTCCAATGAATGCACCAGCAATCGAACGACGGTTTTCTTCCCACACCGGCGCCGGCGGCGCCCAGTACGATGCCTGCATCGTCGAGCGTGCGCTCAAGGTGCAACGCAGTTCCAGCACCGTCAGCGCGGTCGAATATTTGAAAAGCCGCGGGGTCGACGCAACGGTGATCTGCCGCGTCCTGACCAGTTGCGGCCGGCGCGGCGTCGGCCAGTGCTGAGCGGCGCTGGCTTGTAACAGCCGCGTCACACAGCGCGGTTACGATGCGTGGCCGATCACTCCTTGTCCCGCCCATGCGCCACCTTTCGCTCCCCTGCCTGCTTGCCTGCCACCTGCTGGTGGCCCTCGGCGCCCCTTCGGCGCACGCCGCCGCCCCTGCGCCCGGGACGCCGCCGAAACTGGTGCTGATACTTGTCGTCGACGGCTTGCCGGCCGAGCAGCTGCAACGCTACCGCCACCAGTTCGCGCAGGGCGGCCTGCGCCGCCTGCTCGATGGCGGCGCCTCGTTCAGCAATGCGCACCAGGCGCATGGGGTCACGGTCACGGCGGTCGGGCATGCCGCCATCCTCTCCGGCGCCTATCCCTACCAGCATGGCGTGATCGGGAACAACTGGATCGACCCGCTGTCGAAGGCATCGGTCTACTGCACCGAGGACACGCGCCATACCTACCTGGGCGAGGAAACCAGGCCGGGCGACGGCACCTCGCCGGCGCGCCTGCGTGTCGATACGCTGGGGGACCAGCTGCGCTACGCCAGCGGCAACCGTGCCAAGGTCGTTGCCGTTTCCGGCAAGGACCGCGGCGCGATCCTGCTGGCCGGTAAGACGGGCACCGCCTACATGTACATGGACAAGACCGGCAATTTCGCGTCGAGCAGCTATTACATGGCGGCCCATCCCCAATGGGTGCAGCGGTACGCGGCGGCCCGGCCGCAAGACCGCTACTATGGCAAGACCTGGCGCCCCTTGCTCCCCGATGCGGCCTATGCCGGCGACGCCAGCGACGACCTGTTCCCGGCGACGACGGCATCGCCGAACCGCTTTCCCTTCAGCCTGTACAGCGACAGCGGCAACGTCGACGCCGACTATTTCAACCGCCTGAAGGCCAGTCCGTTCCTGGACCAGCTGACGCTCGATTTCGCGCGCGCCGCCATCGACGGCGAAGGCCTCGGCAACAATGCCGCCGGCGTGACCGACTTGCTGGGCGTGAGCCTGTCGGCCCATGACTACGTCAACCATGCGTATGGGCCGGAAAGCAAGATGTCGCACGACCACCTCCAGCGCCTGGACCGGATGCTGGCCGATTTCCTGGCGTTCATCGACCGCAAGGTGGGCGCGAACAACTTGCTGGTGGTGCTCACCGCCGACCATGGCTTTCCGAATACGCCGGAATTCGTCAAGGCGGCCAAGGGCGACGCCGGCCGCATCGACCCGGCCGGACTGACCAGCGCCCTGAATGCGGCGCTGGCCGCGAAGTACGGCCATGCCAGGCTGGTCGCCGCCCAGTCGGCGCCGAACTTCCACCTCGATTACGCGGCGATCGACAGCTTGCGCCTGGCGCGTGCCGAGGTCGAAAGCGCCGCCGCCCAGTTCCTGCGCACGCAGGAAGGCGTCGCCGAGGTCTTCACGCGCAGCGCGTTCGAGAGCGGTGCGGCCGGCACGGCGCGCATGGGTACGCTGATGCGGCGCGCCTGGCACCGCGAACTGTCGGGCGACCTGATCGTCGTCACCCGGCCGAACTGGTATTTCAGCGCGTCCAGCAGCGGCACCTCGCACGGCTCGCCGTATGCCTACGATACCAACGTGCCGCTGGTCGTGAACGGCCCGCGCTGGATCAAGCCCGGCGACTATGGCCAGTACGCCGAAACGGTCGACATCGCGCCGACCCTGGCCCACCTGCTGCGCATCCGTCCGCCGGCGGCGGCCGAGGGGCGGGTGCTGAACGAGGCGCTGCGTTGACGATACCGGCTATACACCCAGATAGCGCGCCAGCGTCTCCGGCTGCGCCAGCAACGTTGCCGAACTGCCCCCGGCCACCACCTGCCCCTTTTCCAGCACCAGCGCCGAATCCGTATGCGACAGCACCGCATGATAATTACGGTCGACGATCAGGGTGCTGATGCCGGTCGCGCCGATTTGCGCGATCACGCGCCAGATCTCGGCCACGATCAGTGGCGCCAAACCTTCGGTGGCTTCGTCGAGGATCATCAGGTCGGGATTGGTCATCAGCGCGCGCCCGATCGACAGCATCTGCTGCTCGCCGCCCGATAACTGGTTGCCGCCGTTGCCGAGGCGCTCCGCCAGGCGCGGGAAGGTGGCGAGCACGCGCTCGCAGGTCCAGTCGTTGCGCCCGGACGGCCCGCGCCGTGCGCTCATCACCAGGTTCTCGCGCACCGACAGGTTCGGAAAGATGCCGCGCCCCTCGGGCACGTAGCCGATGCCCAGGCGCGCCATGCGCTCGGGCGTGCTGCCGGTGACGTCGCGGCCCTGCCAGCGGATGCTGCCCGACGCCGCCGGCACGTAGCCCATCAGCGAGCGGATCAGCGTGGTCTTGCCCATGCCGTTGCGGCCGAGCAGGCCAACCGCAGTGCCGGGCGCGATGGTGAGGTCGACGCCTTGCAGGATGTGGCTGTCGCCGTAGTAGGTATTGAGTGCGCTAATCTGCAGCAAGACGGGCCTCTCGTAGTCAGTGTTCATGCATGCGCTTCGCCCAGGTAGGCGCGCTGCACCTCGGGGCTGGAACGCACGGCTTGCGGCGCGTCGCTGGCGATCACGGCGCCGTTGACCATCACCGTGATGCGGTCGGCGACGCGGAACACGGCGTCCATGTCGTGCTCGACCAGCAGGATCGCGTGGTCCGTGCGCAGGCGCTCCAGCATCGACAGCATGCGCTCGCTTTCTTCGGCGCCCATGCCGGCCAGCGGTTCGTCCAGCAGCAGCACCTGCGGCGCGGTGGCCAGGCACATGGCGATTTCCAGCTGGCGCTTTTTACCGTGGCTCATGCTGCCGGCCGCAAGATACAGCGCGTCGCCCAGGCCCGCGGCCTCGAGCGCCGCGACCGCGCGTTCGACGCTGGCGCGGCAGGTGCCGGCCGCCTGCCACAACGTCCACGGTTTCTGGTGCGCGGCCTGCGCCGCCAGGCGGCAGTTTTCCAGCACGGTCAGGGCCGGGAAGATGGTCGTGCGCTGGTAAGTGCGGCCGATGCCGGCGCGGGCGCGCAGCGGTTGCGCCAGCGTGGTGATCGGTTTGCCGTCCAGGCGGATCTCGCCGCCCGACACCGGGATCTCGCCCGACAGCAGGTTGATCAGCGTCGACTTGCCGGCGCCGTTGGTGCCGATGACGGCGTGGATCTGGCCGCGGTGCAGGTCGAGCGAGACGGCGTCCACCGCGACCAGGCCGCCGAAGCGGCGGCTCAGGCTTGCTGCCTGCAGGAGCGGGGTCATGGTCGGCCTCCCGGCAGCGTGAAGCGGCGGCCGAGACCAATCAAGCCCTTCGGCATCAGCGCGACAAAGGCGATCATGGTCAGGCCCAGGGTCAGCTGCCAGCGTCCCGCGATGGAGGGCCCCAGCAAGGCTTCGGACGAATAGAATTCCTTCAGCAGCACGAACGCCGCCGCACCGATCACGGCGCCGCGCAGCGAACCGAGGCCGCCGAGAATGATCATCATCAGCACCGCGCCCGACTCGTGCCAGGACAGCAGCTCGGGATTGACCACGCCATTCTTCGACACGTAGAGGAAGCCCGCCATGCCGGCCAGCGCCCCGGCCAGTACGAAGGCGGCCAGCTTGTAGCGGTAGGTCTGGAAGCCGGCCGCGCGCATGCGCTGCTCGTTGATGCGGATGCCGGCCAGCGCGTGCCCGAAGCGCGAGCGCAGCACCAGCGCCAGCAGGGCGTAGCACAGCACCAGCAGGCCGAGCGCGACGAAATACAGGTGGCGCGGCTGTTCGAAGTCGACCAGCGCCACGCCGCCCATCGACAGCACCGGCCGCATCATCAGGTACATGCCGTCGCTGCCGCCGCCGATCGGCGTGTCGTGGAAAACGAAATAAGCCATCTGGGCAAAGGCGAGCGTCACCATGATGAAATAGACCTCGCGCGTGCGCAGGCTGAGCGCGCCGACCAGCAGCGCGTAGGCCGCGGCCGCCAGCATGGCCAAAACCAGCAGCAACAGGGGCGAACCGGCCTCGTATTCGGGCGCGAACAGCGCCGTGGCATACGCGCCGATGCCGAAAAAGGCGGCGTGCCCGAGGCTGACCAGGCCGGTGGTCCCGGCCAGCAGTTCGAGACTGAGCGCGAAGATCGCGTAGATGACGATCTTCATCACCAGGTCCTGGTAGTAGGTGTCGAGCACCAGCGGCGCAAAGGCGAGCAGCACGGCAACCAGCACCGGCACCAGCCAGCCGCTCGCGCGCCGCGTAGCCGGCGCCGTGGTGCCGACGCGGGGAAGGGTAGAGGTATGCATTTTCAAAATCCTCGGTTTCTCAAACCCTGCGGACGCCAGATCAGGATGACCGCCATCAGCACATAGACGCCGATGCCCGACAGCTGGGCGAAGAACACCTTGCCGAAGGTGTCGACGAAGCCGACCAGCAGCGCCGCGATCAGCGCGCCCGAAATCGAACCGATGCCGCCGATGACGACGACCACGAAGCACATGATCAGGACGCCGCCGCCCATGCCGGGATAGACCGAAGCGGCGGGCGCGGCGATCATGCCGGCCAGGGCGGCGAGCGCCACGCCGCCCGCGAACACGGCGCGGTACAGCAGGCGGATGTCGATGCCGAGGCCGCGCGTCATGTCGCGGTTGCTGGCGCCGGCGCGGATCATCATGCCCAGGCGCGTGCGGTTGACCACCCAGTACAGGGCGGAGGCGACGACCAGGCAGGCGGCGGAGGCAAACAGGTTATACACCGGATAGGTCATCACACCGCCGAGCGAGACGCCGCCCGCCAGCCATTCCGGCGCTTTCACGCCATGCACCTCGTTGCCGACCAGGATGCTGCGCAGCTCCTCGAACACCAGTATCAAGGCGTAGGTCATCAGGACCTGCTGCAGGTGATCGCGCCCGTACAGGAAGCTGAAGAAGACCCATTCGAGGAGGAAGCCGAAGACCGCCGACAGCAGCATCCCGACCAGCAGCATCGAGATGAAATTGTCGCCGAAGTGCGGCGCCAGCGCGTAGGCCAGGTAGGCGCCGATCATGTAGAAGCTGCCGTGCGCCAGGTTGATCACGCCCATGATGCCGAAGATGAGCGTCAGGCCGCTGGCGACCAGGAACAGCAGCAGGCCGTACTGGACCGAATTCAGGCACTGCACCAGGAAAGTCGAGATATCCATCGCGTTCTTCTCTCAAGTGAAAGCGGCGCCGCCGCTCCCTGGCGGCGGCGCAACGACGACGGAACTCAGAAGGGGCGGCAGCCGCGGGCGGGATCGGCCAGCGCCTTGATGGCGACGCCTTTCACCACGTTGTCGCCGCCGGCCACCTGGCGCAGGTAGATGTCCTGCACCGGATTGTTCGCGCTTGATAAGGTGAACCTGCCGCGCGGGCTGTCGATGGTCGCCGTGTGCATGGCTTTCAGCATGGCGTCGCGCTTGCCGCTGAAGTCGCCGCCGACGCTCTTCAAGCCGGTGGCCAGCAGTTGCGCCGCGTCGTAGCCCTGCACCGCGTAGACGTCGGCGTCGACCTTGTAGTTCTTGGTGAACGCGTCTCGGAAGGCGTTGTCGCGCGGCGTGCCCAGCTTGTCGGCGTAGTGCAGGGTGGTGAACAGCCCTTGCGCGGCCGCTCCTTGCGCTTCGAGCGTGCCGTCGGTGAGGAAGCCGGCGCCGTACAGTGGGATGGTCTTGTTCAGCCCCGCCGCCACGTAATCCTTGACGAACTTCACGGCGCCGCCGCCGGCGAAGAAGACGTACACGGCGTCCGGCTTCTCGGAAGCGATCTGGGTCAGCAACGCCTGGAATTCGACGTTCGGGAAAGGCAGCGTCAGGTTGCCGGCGACCTTGCCGCCGCCCCGTTCAAACGCCTCGGTAAAGCCTTTGACCGACTCCTGGCCGGCCGCGTAGTTCCAGGTGACGGTCATCGCCTTTTTATGGCCACGTTCCGCCATCACCTTGCCCATCGCGAAAGCCGGCTGCCAGTTCGAGAACGAAGTGCGGAAGATGTTCGGGCCGCACATCGGGCCGGTGATCATGTCGGCGCCGGCGTTCGGCACGATCAGGATGGTCTTGCTTTCCTTGGCCGCCTTGGCCATCGTCTGCGCCACGCCCGAGTGCACGGTACCGACCAGCACGTCGACCTTGTCGCGCTTGATCAGTTTATTGACGTTGTCGGCCGCCTTGGCCGGATCGGATTCGTCGTCGACCTTGAAGTACTGCACCTCGCGGCCACCGAGCTTGCCGCCCTGTTCGGCCACGTGCAGTTTGAAGCCGTTTTCGATCATGGTGCCGAGGTTGGCATAGGTGCCGGTGGCGGGCAGCATGAAGCCGACCTTGATCGGGGCAGTATTCTGGGCGCCGGCAAGGCCCATGGTGAACAGGGCAACCGCGGCGGCGGTGCTGCGCAAAGTGGCGGGAAGTTGCATGGCGTCGTCTCCTTTTTTAGTTCGACCGGTGCGCGTGGGGCCCGGTCATGAATCGGGCGGCTTCTTCGATGAGCCTCCCGGCCTGGTCACGGTGCGGCGAGTGACCGCAATCGGGCAGCACGAGCAGGCGCGTCTGTGGCGCGAGTCTTGCGATGCCTTCAATCTGTTCAAGTGTGCCATAGCCGTCATCGGCGCCCTGGATTGCCAGCAGCGGCGCCGTGATGGCGGGCAGGTGCGCGCGGATGTCCCAGGCGCGAAAGGCGGGGTCGAGCCAGGCGTCGTTCCAGCCCCGGAAGGCCGAATCGACGTCGTCGTGGAAGCGCGCCAGGCGCTCGCGTAGCCCACCCTGCAGGTAAGCGCTGCGCGCTTCTGCGATCGAGGCCACCGAGACGTCTTCGACCAGGATGTGGGGCGCGACCACCACCAGGCCGGTGACGGCAAAGCGCGCCGCATACAGGAGCGCGATCGAGCCGCCGTCGCTGTGGCCGAACAGCCAGGGCTTTTCGATGCCGAGCTGTGCGAACAGAACCGGCAGCACCTCCCACGCCTGCCTGTGCATGAAGTCGACCGGCCAGCGTTCGTCGTGCCGGCGCGGCGTCGAGCGGCCGTAGCCCTGGCGCGAAAACACCAGGCCGCGCAGGCCGGCGGCGCGGCACAGGCGTTCCGGAAAATCCTTCCACAGCGCGACCGAGCCGAGACCCTCGTGCAGGAACACGACGGCTGGATGCGGCGATTCCGACACGCCGACCCACTCGTATTCGAGCCGCAGCGCGGTGCCGGCGACGTCGAGCGCGGCGAACCCGCACGTCTCCACTTCAGGCCGCATCGCGCAGGCGGAAGCGCTGGATCTTGCCGGTCGCCGTCTTCGGCAGGTCGGGCACGAACACCAGTTCGCGCGGATACTTGTGCGGCGCCAGCCGGCTTTTTACGAAGGCTTTCAATTCGTCGGCCAGCCCGTCCGCCGGCTGCTGTCCGGCGCCCAGCACCACGTAGGCCGCGGTCCTGGTCAGGCCGTCGGCGTCGCGCTTGCCGACCACGGCGCATTCGAGCACGGCCGGGTGCGCGATCAGCGCCGCCTCGACCTCGATCGGCGAGACGTACTGGCCGCTTACCTTCAGCATGTCGTCGCTGCGCCCGGCGTAGGTGAGGTAACCCTGGTCGTCGCGGCTGTACTTGTCGCCGCTTTTCAGCCACTCACCCTGGAAGGTGCTGCGGCTCTTGTCGCGGTTGCACCAGTAGAGCAGCGCCGCGCTGGGCCCGCGCACGTACAGGTCGCCGATCTCGCCATTCGGCACCGGATGGCCGTCCTCGTCGCGCAGTGCGATGTCGTAGCCCGGTACCGGCAAGCCGGAACTGCCGTAGTGGACGTCGCCGGCGCGGTTCGACACGAAGATATGCAGCATCTCGGTCGAACCGAGGCCGTCGAGGATGTCGCAGCCGAAGCGATCGCGGAAGGATTCCCCGACTTCGCGCGGCAGCGCTTCGCCGGCCGAGGCGCAGACGCGCAGCGCCACCGCGTCGCGCGGCGGCAGCTCGGGCGAGGCCAGCATCGCCACGTACAGGGTCGGTACGCCGGCAAAGACTGTGGCCCGCTTCCCGACCAGGCGTGCGAACACGGCCTGCGGCGTCGGCCGCTCGGCCATCAGCACCACGGTCGCGCCCACGCTCAAGGGAAAGGTGAGGGCGTTGCCGAGGCCGTAGGCGAAGAACAGCTTGGCGGCGGAAAAGACGACGTCGTCTTCGCGCATGCCGAGGACCGGTTTGCCGTACAGCTCGGCTGTCCAGAACAGGTTGGCATGCGAATGCACCGCGCCTTTCGGGCGGCCGGTCGAGCCGGAGGAATACAGCCAGAAGGCGAAATCGTCGGCGCCGGTGTCGGCGTGGGCATCGGATGCGAGAGGTTCGGTGTCGAGCATGGCGCGCACGCTCGGCAGCGCCGCGTCCTCATCCGCATTGGGCTCATTCCCGGCGACGATCAGCTCCGGCTGGTTGCGCGACATGGTCAACGCTTCGCGCACGCAGGGCAGCAGCGCGGCGCTGACGACGATGGCGCGCGCGCGGCTGTGGTCGATCATGTAGGCGTAATCGGCGGCCGGCAGCAGGGTGTTGGCCGGCACCGGCACCACGCCGGCGAACATGGCGCCCAGCAGCGCCACCGGCAGGTCGACCGTGTCCTGCATCACCAGCAGCAGGCGCTGCTCGGGCTGGATGCCGCGCGCCAGCAGGGCGGCGGCGAAACTGCGCACGCGGCGGTCGAGTTCTCCGTAGGTGAGGCTGCCGTGGTCGTCGACGTACGCGAGCTTGTCGGGGCGGCCCGCGTTCAGGGCCAGGATATGGCGCGCAAAGTTGAACTGCTGCCCGAATTGCTTCAGATTCGAGGTGCTGTCGTGATCCATCGTGGTCTCCTTCAGCGGGATCACAGTTGCGCGTCCCGTTTTTATATGGGCCGTTCAGTTAGCGGCGGCGGCCGGCGAAACCGGAGCGCGCCCCGCGGTGCACTGCACGATCTGTTGCTGAAAAGCGGAAACGTCCATCGACAACCCCTCGATTTGGCGCAACAAACTGCGTGTTGCAGAAGCGGAGATATAATGCGTTCGAGCTGAGTGTAGGTGTACTATCTTGCATCGGTCAAGTATTGTTTGACTTATATTTCATGTGCGGCCTCGTCACACGGATCTGCATTTGCGATAATTGCGCCCCAGTTCCCAAAGGGGACGATGCACCTTTGATGGAAATCAAGAATGACAGCAGCCCAGCTCAGCACGGAGCACGGATTCGACCCGGAAAAAGAGTCCGACCTGAAAGATCCCTTTTTGCTCGCCCTCGGCGAACGCCTGCGCGCCCTGCGTTCGCGCCGCGGCCTGACGCGCAAGGCGCTGGCCAAGCTGGCCGGCGTCTCCGAGCGCCACCTGGCGAACGTCGAGTCGGGCGTCGGCAATGCCTCGATCCAGCTGCTGCGCCAGATCACCACCGTGCTCGACTGCACGCTGGCCGAGATGATCGGCGACGAGACCGCGACCTCGCCCGAATGGCTGATGATCCGCGAGATCCTGCGCGGCCGCAGCGACGCCGAGCTGGCCCAGGCGCGCGCCGCCCTGGCCGGCATGTTCGATGCGCCGACCAGCGAAGCCGCGCGGCGCCAGCGCGTCGCCCTGATCGGCCTGCGCGGGGCGGGCAAGTCGAGCCTGGGACGCATGCTGGCCGATTACTGGATGGTGCCCTTCGTCGAGCTCGGGCGCGAGGTGGAAACCCTGGCCGGCTGCGGCATCGCCGAAATCCACGCGCTATATGGGCCGAACGCCTACCGCCGCTACGAACGCCGCGCGCTGGAAGACATCCTCAAGCGCTATCCGCGCGCCGTGATCGCCACCCCGGGCGGAATCGTCTCCGATCCGGCCACCTATAACCTGCTGCTGTCGCACTGCTATACGGTGTGGGTCCAGGCCGCGCCCAAGGACCACATGGCGCGCGTGCTGGCGCAGGGCGACACGCGCCCGATGATGGGCAACCGCGAAGCGATGGACGACCTCAAGAGCATCCTCGAAAGCCGCGCCGCGTTTTACTCGAAGGCCGATCTCTCCTTTGATACGAGCGACATGACGCAGGAGGCGGCGTATGTGGGCTTGCTCGAGCAGTTGCGCGAAAGCGTCATGGGGTAGGCGGGAGCGCCGTTATCCGAAGCGCCGGCATTTCGCCGGCGTTTTTTTCGCCTTGTAGGGTGGGCCGGGCCACGAATGGCACTTGTGCCCACGCGGTCGTGCCTCGGCATAATGCACCGTGTGACACATCGATATGCGTACGCTGTACCGCGTGGGCACAAGTGCCCACCCTACAAGTGCGGTTTTGTGCTTGACTCTCAAAATTACCTGCAATATAGTTCATCTACAAATTCAGGGATGCACCATATTTCACAGGGGACGTCATGAGCACCGCACCGCAGGCCACGCAGGTCAACTATGCCACCTCGCCCGAGCGCTACCGGCACTGGACCCTGGCGGTCGACGGCGCGATTGCCACCCTGACCATGAACATCGACGAGGACGCCGGCCTGCGCGACGGCTACAAACTCAAGCTCAATTCCTACGACCTCGGCGTCGACATCGAACTGCACGATGCGGTGCAGCGCATCCGCTTCGAACACCCGACCGTGCGCACCGTCGTCGTCACCAGCGCCAGGGACCGCATCTTCTGCTCGGGCGCCAACATCTTCATGCTCGGTAAATCGAGCCATGCCTGGAAAGTCAACTTCTGCAAGTTCACCAACGAGACGCGCAACGGCCTGGAAGACTCGAGCCGCCACGACGGCCTGAAATTCCTGGCCGCGGTGAACGGCGCCTGCGCCGGCGGCGGCTACGAACTGGCGGCCGCCTGCGACGAAATCATCCTGGTCGACGACCGCTCGTCCTCGGTGAGCCTGCCCGAAGTGCCGCTGCTGGGCGTGTTGCCGGGTACCGGCGGCCTGACCCGCCTGACCGACAAGAGAAAGGTGCGCCACGACCTGGCCGACATCTTCTGCACCACCTCGGAAGGGGTGCGTGGCCAGAAGGCGAAGGACTGGCGCCTGGTCGACCACGTCGCCAGGCCGGCGCAGTTCGCCGACGCCGTGCGCGGGCGCGCGCAGGCGCTCGCCGCCACCAGCATCCGCCCGCTTGAAGCCACTGGCGTGAAGCTGACGCCGCTCGAACGTACGCAGCTTGAGGATGCCATCGACTACGAATTCGTCAGCATCAACATCGACCGCGCGGCGCGCAACGTGACGCTGACGGTACGCGCACCGCAGGCGCCGCAGCCGCTTGATACCGCCGGCATCGAGGCGCTTGGGGTCAAGTGGTGGCCGCTGCAGATGGCGCGCGAACTCGACGACGCCATCCTGCACCTGCGCACCAACGAACTCGACATGGGCACCTGGATCCTGAAAAGCAGCGGCGATCCGCACGCCGTGCTGGCCGTGGACAGGACCCTGGTCGAACACGCGGATCACTGGCTGGTGCGCGAAACGGTCGGCCTGATGCGCCGCACCCTGGCGCGCCTGGACGTGTCCTCGCGCTCGCTGTTCGCCTTTATCGAAGCCGGTTCCTGCTTTGCGGGTTCCTTGCTGGAAGTGGCGCTGGCGGCCGACCGCATCTACATGCTGGCATTGCCGGACGATCCCGACCGGGCGCCGCGGATCGGCGTGAGCGCGATGAATTTCGGCCGCCTGCCGATGATCTCGGCGCAGTCGCGCATTGCCCGCCGCTTCCATGAAGAGGAGGGGCCGGTTGCCGCCGTGCGCGCCACACAGGGCCGCCTGGTCGACGCCGACGAGGCGGAAGGGCTGGGCCTGGTGACCTTCGCCTGCGACGACATCGACTGGCCCGACGAGACCCGCCTGGCGCTGGAAGAGCGCGCCAGCATGTCGCCCGACGCGCTCACCGGGATGGAAGCGAACCTGCGCTTCAACGGCCGCGAGACGATGGAAACCCGGGTCTTCGGGCGCCTGTCCGCCTGGCAGAACTGGATCTTCATCCGCCCGAATGCCATCGGCGAACTGGGCGCACTGAAAGTCTACGGTTCGGGCACCAAGGCCCAATTCGATTTCAACCGCGTGTGAAACCTGTCCAAGGATGCCATCGTGAGCTCGATTAACTACACCGACAAGATCCCGAACAACGTCAACCTGTCGGAAGACAAGACCCTGCAGCGCGCGTTGGAGCACTGGCAGCCGAACTACCTGCAGTGGTGGAACGACATGGGCCCGAACGGCTCGAACCAGATGGACGTTTACCTGCGCACCGCGATCAGCACCACGCCGGACGGCTGGGCCCATTTCGGCCACGTGAAAATGCCGGACTACCGCTGGGGCATCTTCCTGGCCCAGGCCGAGAACGAACGCAAGATCAACTTCGGCGAAGAGAAGGGCCGCGCCGCCTGGCAGGACGTGCCCGGCGAGCACCGCGCCAACCTGCGCCGCATCATCGTCACCCAGGGCGATACCGAGCCGGCTTCGGTCGAGCAGCAGCGCCACCTGGGCCTGACGGCGCCCTCGCAATACGACATGCGCAACCTGTTCCAGATTAACGTGGAAGAGGGCCGCCACCTGTGGGCGATGGTGTACCTGCTGCATAAATACTTTGGCCGCGACGGCCGCGAGGAAGCCGAAGCGCTCCTGCAGCGCAATTCGGGCGACCAGGACAATCCGCGCATCCTGGAGGCCTTCAACGAGGAGACGCCGGACTGGCTCGCCTTCTACATGTTCACCTACTTTACGGACCGCGACGGCAAGTTCCAGCTCAACGCGCTGGCCGAATCGGGCTTCGACCCGCTGTCGCGCACCTGCCGCTTCATGCTGACCGAAGAGGCGCACCACATGTTCGTGGGCGAGTCGGGCGTCTCGCGCGTGATCGCGCGCACCGTCGAGGTGATGCGCCAGCACGGCGTGGAAGACCCGGCGCAGGTGCGCGCGCTCGGCGTGATCGACCTGCAGACCATCCAGCGCTACCTGAACTTCCACTTCAGCGTGACGGTCGACCTGTTCGGCGCCGACCAGTCCTCGAATGCCGCGACCTTCTACAGTTCAGGCCTGAAGGGCCGGTATGAGGAGACCAGGCGCGACGACGACCACCTGCTCAAGGGCCAGCACTACCGTATCCTCGAGGTCGGCGCCGGCAAGCTGCAGGAGCGCGAAGTGCCGATGCTGAACGGGCTGAACGAAGTGCTGCGCGACGATTTCATCCGCGACTCGATCGCTGGCATCGGGCGCTGGAACCGCGTCATCGAAAAGGCCGGGCTGCCGTTCCGCCTCAGCGCGCCGAACAAGGCCTTCAACCGCCACATCGGCGGCTTCGCCGGCCACCGCATCTCGCCCGACGGACGCGTATTGTCGGAAGCCGAATGGGCGGCCAACGAACGCGCCTGGCTGCCGAGCGAGGAAGACCGGGCGTACGTCGCCTCGCTGATGGGCCGCGTGATCGAGCCGGGCAAGATGGCCAACTGGATCGCGCCGCCGCCGATGGGCATCAACAAGCAGCCGCTCGACTTCGAGTACGTGCGCTTCAACTGAATCAGGTTGAAGCCGTGAATGCCACGCTTGCAACTGCGCCGATCGCCCTGATCCGCCAGCACCTGATCGACCCGGAGGTCTGCATTCGCTGCAACACCTGCGAAGAGACTTGTCCGATCGATGCGATCACCCACGACAGCCGCAACTACGTGGTCGACCCCGGCATCTGCAACGGTTGCGGCAACTGCGTCTCGCCCTGCCCGACCGGCGCCATCGACCACTGGCACACCGTGCCGAAAGCGGCCGCGTATCCGCTCGCCGAGCAGTTCGGCTGGGACGAACTGCCGCCGCAGCAGGAGCACGCGGAACCGCTGCTGGAGCAGATGGAGGCGGCCAACGAAGCGGAGGGCGCGACCCTCGACGAAACGGTGCAGGAAAACGCAGCGGTCTCGCCATCGTCGCCGATCCCGCCGTGGTCGGCCGCGCATCCGTACGCGCACCTGTACACGGTGAAGAACCCGGTGGTCGCCACGGTGGCCGGCAACTACCGGCTCACCGCTCTTGATGCGGCCAGCGACGTGCACCATATCGTGCTCGACTTCGGTTCGCAGATGTTCCCGGTCCTCGAAGGCCAGTCGATCGGCATCATCCCGCCGGGGCTCGACGAGCACGGCAAGCCGCACTATATGCGCATGTATTCGGTCGCCAGTCCGCGCGGCGGCGAGCGCGACGGCTACAACAACCTGGCGCTGACGGTGAAGCGCGTGGTCGAGGACCACGACGGCCGGCCGGTGCTGGGCGTCGCCTCGAACTACCTGTGCGACCTGGCGAAAGGCGCGAACGTGCAGGTGGCCGGCCCTTTCGGCGTGAATTACCTGATGCCGAACCACGCCGGCTCGAACATCATGATGATCTGCACCGGCACCGGCTCGGCGCCGATGCGCGCGATGACGGAACACCGGCGGAGGATGTACGCCGCCGGCAAACCGCTCGAGGGCAAGCTGATGCTGTTCTTCGGCGCGCGCAACCCGGCCGAACTGCCATATTTCGGGCCGCTGCTGAAACTGCCGGCCGACTTCATCGACATGCACCTGGCCTTTTCGCGCCTGCCGGACCAGCCGAAAGCCTACGTGCAGGACAAGATCCGTGCCGCCGGCACGGCGGTGGCGCAGCTGCTGCGCGGGGAAACCTATCTGTACATCTGCGGCCTGAAAGGCATGGAGACCGGCGTGCTGGACGCATTGCGCGACGTGTGCGCGCAGGCGGGGATCGACTGGCCCGGCCTGCAGGCGCGGATGGTCGCGGAAGGGCGCTTTCATGTGGAAACGTACTGAATACGCTACCTTATTGATGATCTGGCCGCATGAATCGCGCGCACTTCAGCCGCCTGCGCGCTTCGGGCGATGACCCTGCCTCGTCAGCACCTCCATCACCAGCTCGACATGGTCGCCCTGGATCTCGACCGCGCCATCCTTGACGGTGCCGCCCGAGCCGCAGGCCGTACGCAACTGCTTGCCGAGCGCGGCCAGCGCGGCGGCATCGAGCGCCAGTCCCTTGACCACGGTGACGGCTTTGCCGCCGCGGCCCTTGGTCTGGCGCGACACGCGCACTACGCCATCGCCCTTGGGCGCGGCATTGGCCTTGCACGTACAGCCTGCGAGCGGCTGCCGGCATTGCGGGCACATGCGGCCGCCGTCGGTCGAGTAGACGAGGCCGCCGGTTGAACTGCTTTTCATGGTTTGCGCGCTTGGTAAGATGGGAAACACGCGAGTGTAGCAGCTGCGCCTCCATCGATCGCGAGGGTGGTGCACCGTTGGGTGGGCTCTGCCCACGCGGTCTCCCCTGCGCACAACGACTGCCATTGAAGCAGCCCGCTCCATCGCATTCGCGGTGGACACGAAGCCGACGGTTTTTCGACGCCGTATCCGCGTGGGCAGAGCCCACCCTACAACTTCAGCTAATCGCTTTTAGCTGCCGTCGCCAGCGCCACCACCGCGGCACCCGCCGCAATCACCAGCGCATCTTCGATCAAGCCGCTCCTGGTCTGCCCGATCCGCGCCATCGCCTGCTTGCGCCCGGCCAGCGTCAGGTACGCCAGCGGCACCGCGGTCGCCACCGCCACCGCCGCGCCTGCGCCTTCGCGTCCCTTCGGCGCCAGCGCCGCACCGGCGATCCCGGCGCTCATCACGCGCGCGAGCAGGCCCAGGAAAACAGTGCGGTCCGGCGCGCTCTTCATCTTGTCGCCGAACAGTTCGCCGACGCCCATCGCCAGCGCCCCGTATTTGAAGGTGGGGCGATCGAGGAGGAAGAGTTCGCCGGACGTCTCGCGGTGGGCAAGGCGGGCCGCGGCGATGGTGGCCATCGGCGTCATCGAACGCGCGCTGGCGACGGCGCCGATCAGGGCGGAGGAGAGCAGGCTGGGCTTTTTCATCTTGACGGATTCCTTTGGTAGTTGAGGTTGCCGCTCCAATTGTAGAGATCCCCCACAGTCGTGTCGCCACCGACAGCCGATTCCGGCAGGCGGTTGCCGGCCGCCTACCAGCTGCTGGCCCGCGCCAGCACGCGCGCGCCGAACCTGGCCAGCCACGAGCGCACCCGGTTGGCGTCGGCCGCATGCGAGAATTTGCCCTGCGCGTCGAGGAAGACCATCACGGTGGGGCGCTTCCTGACGATCGCATACAGCACCATGCAGCGGCCGGCTTCCGCAATGTAGCCGGTCTTTTGCATGCGGATGCGCCAGCGCGCGCTCGAGGTAAGGCGGTTGGTGTTCCCGTACACCGTCTGCGCCTTGCCCTGGCGGATGACGAAGCGGTGGTCGGTCGAATAGCGCCGGATCAGCGGCTTCTTCTCGGCGGCGACGACCAGCCGGGCCAGGTCGGCCGGCGTCGACACGTTGTGGCGCGACAGGCCGGTGGGTTCGACGTAGCGGGTGTGCCGCATGCCGAGTGCGCGCGCCTTGCGGTTCATGGCCGCCACGAATGCGCGGGTGCCGCCGGGGTAATGGCGTCCCAGCGCCGACGCGGCGCGATTTTCGGAACTCATCAGGGCCAGGTGCAGCATGTCCGCCCGCGTCAGCCGCGTGCCGACCTGCAGGCGCGACGACGAATGCTTGAGCCGGTCGACGTCGGCGCGCGTTACGGTCAGCACCTGCTTCAGGTCCTGGCGCGCATCGAGCACGACCAGCGCCGTCATCAGCTTGGTCAGCGAGGCGATCGGCATGACGGCGCCGGGATTTTTCTGGTACAGGACCTTGTTCGTTGCCGGGTCGACGATGACGACGGCGCTCGACTGCAGCGTCGCCAGCCGCGCCACGTGTTCGCCGCTGGGGGCGCGCGCCTGGGCGGACGACAGGCAGGCGGCCAGGGCCAGCAGGAACAGGAAAGTGAAGGAAGACGGTCGCATGCGGGTAGTGGGCAGTAGCCGGCCCGGGTGGGCCGGCCTGGTGTGTCGGGCTCGCCCGCATCCGGTCGGATTGGCGAGCTCGGCAATGGTAATTGGCGACACTTAGCCGACACTTAGCGCGCCCGCCCTGGCGTCTCCGTCAAGCCCGCCGTCCGCGCCGCTCAGCTGAGCCGGCGCGCGTGGCGGAAGCGGGCGTAGCGGTTCAGCAGGTCGTTGATCAACTGCTCGCGCGTGTAGCCGCTGACGTCATGCTGCTGGTCGCCTTCGGAACTCGAGGCCATCGCCCGGTAGTGGCGGCTGTCCGGCCCCGGTCCGCTCTTCTCCGCCCAGGCGAAGCTGGGTGAGCGGAAGCTGCGCGCGCGCACCGTGTAGCGGAACACGCCGCGGTCGCCGTGCGGCACGACCAGGTCGAGGCGGTCTTCGCGCTGGAGCGATTCCGGTACCAGTCCGCTCTCGCGCATCTGCGCGGCCACCGCTTCCAGCGCCGGACCCGCCGTCTCGCCGAGGAAGGCCGTGATTTCCGGCTTGTCGTAGAAGTTCGTGATGCTGGCCAGGCGCTGCTGCCAGCTCAGGCCGGCCGTGGCCGGCGGCGCTTCGGCGGCGATCGACAGGTCCATCGACGTGCCTTCGTTTTCCGTTTGCAGGGCGCGCAGCAGCCCGTAACAGATGAACAGCATGATCACGGCGAACGGCAGCGCGCTGGCGATCGCGGCGGTCTGCAGCGCCTGCAGCCCCCCGGCCACCAGCAGCACGGCGGCCACGACGCCGGCGCAGATCGCCCAGAAGATGCGCTGCCAGACCGGCGGGTTCGGCGCCGCGCCCGAGGTGATCATGTCGATCACCAGGGCGCCCGAATCGGCCGAGGTCACGAAGAAGGTAATGACCAGCAGCGTCGCGATCCCGGATGCGATCACGGAAAACGGCAACTGCTGCAATACCTCGAACAGCGCCACCGGCAGGTTGTCGGCGACCGTCTGCACGATCGGCGCGGCGCCGCCCAGGTCGAGGGCGATGGCGGTATTGCCGAATACGGTCATCCACAGGAAGGTGAACAGCACCGGCACCAGCAGTACGCCGGAGATGAACTCGCGGATGGTGCGTCCGCGCGAAATACGTGCGATGAACATGCCGACGAAGGGGGACCAGGAAATCCACCAGCCCCAGTAGAACAGCGTCCAGTCGCCCAGCCAGGCGTTCGGCTCGTAGGCGTACATGCGGAAGGTGCGCGGCACGACGGCGCCGAGGTAGGTACCGATGTTCTGGACGAATGCCTGCAGCAGGAAAACGGTCGATCCCGCGAACAGGACGAAGGCCAATAGCGCGATCGCCAGGATGATGTTGAGCTCGGAGAGGCGCTTCACGCCCTTGTCGAGCCCGGTGCCGGCCGACAGGGTCGCCATGCCGGTGATGGCGGCGATCAGCACGATCTGGACCGTGGTGTTGACCGGCAGGCCGAACAGGTAGGCAGCGCCGGCATTGACCTGCAGCACGCCGAAGCCGAGCGAGGTAGCGACGCCGAACATGGTGCCCAGCACGGCGAAGATGTCGATGGCATGGCCGATCGGGCCATGGATCCGGTTGCCGATCAGCGGAAACAGGCCCGAGCGCAGCGTGAGCGGCAGGCCGCGCCGGAACGCGAAATAGGCCAGCCCCAGCCCGACGACGATGTAGATCGCCCAGGCGTGCAAGCCCCAATGGAAGAAGGTCAGTACCATTGCCTGGCGCGCCGACTCGACCGTGCGTCCTTCGCCCACCGGCGGCAGCGCATAGTGCTGGATCGGCTCGGCCACGCCGAAGAACAGAAGACCGATCCCCATCCCGGCGCTGAACAGCATGGCGAACCAGGAGAGATAGCTGTATTCCGGCTCGCTCTCGTCCGGGCCGAGCTTGACGTCGCCATAGCGGCTCATCATGAGAAAGAGCACGAAGATCAGGAAGAGGGCGACGGCGAGGATGTAGAACCAGCCGAAATCGCGCACGATTTCGGCCTGGACCGTGTCGAAGACGCGGCCGGCCTGTTGCGGGAACAATGCGGTGAGCAGCACGAAGGCAAGGATCAGCGCAGCCGAGGTGAAGAACACCGGTGGGTTGACTTGCATCCGCCGGCGCGCGACTGGCTTGCCGGGGTCCTTCGATTCAGTATCGTTCATTGGTCAGTATTTCCTTGCGCCGTGAGTCATGCGGATCGGCCACGCGGCGATCCGCTTCGGGATGGTTGAACGATGACGGACCGGCGCACCGACAGGCGGCCCAGCCTTGCGCTCCGTCTTCGCAGGGGAAGCGTACCATCTTGACGTCCGGGCAATTAACACAATTGGCCTGCACATCCGCAGCCGGCCCGCGCTAAGGCTGGGCTAAGTATCGGGCGGCAGGCTCTGCGCCGCACCGGCTTTCATGCCGGGACAGGCTTTAGTAAAAGGAAAAAGAATGCGTGTCTTGCTGGTGGAAGACGACTACATGATCGGCCAGGTCGTGCAGCAGGGGCTGCGCGACGCCAGTTATGGCGTCGACTGGGTCGTGGACGGCGAGGCCGCCCTCCATTCGCTCGCCTGCCTGCCTTATGAAATGGTGCTGCTCGACCTTGGCCTGCCGAAGAAGGACGGCATGTCGGTGCTGCGTGCGATACGCGCCAACGGCCAGCGCATTCCGGTGCTGCTCCTGAGCGCGCGCGACGCCACCGAGGACCGCGTCGCGGGACTCGACGGCGGCGCCGACGATTATCTCGTCAAGCCGTTCCAGCTGAGCGAACTGCTGGCGCGCATGCGCGCGGTCACCCGGCGCCAGGGGCCGGCGGTGGGACCTGTGCTGTCGAACGGCGTGTTGACGCTCGACCCGGCCACGCACGAAGCCTGTGCTTCCGGGGAGCCGGTGCGCCTGACCGGGCGCGAGTTCGCGCTGCTGCAGGCGCTGCTGGTGCGACCGGGCGCGATCCTCTCGCGCAGCGAACTCGAAAGCCGTATCTATGGCTGGAACGAGGAAGTCGAAAGCAATGCCGTCGAGTTCCTGATCCATTCGCTGCGCAAGAAACTGGGCAGCGCCGCCATCAAGAATGTGCGCGGCGTCGGCTGGATGGTGGCCAAACCCGCATGAAGACGTCGCTGCAGTACCGGCTGTCGGCCTCGATTTCGCTCGCCGTCGTCGCGGTCGCGGCGATTGCCGCCGCCTTCACCTTCGCCGCATCGTGGCGCGACGCGCACCTGGCGCAGGATAAGCAGCTGCGCCAGACGGGCCATCTCATCGGCCGCGTCCAGACCCGGCCGCTGACCCTGGCGGCGCGCCGGCGCATCGACGGCATCGGCCGCGAGGAGCGCATCGTGGTGCGCTTCCTGGGCGACGCCGGCGCGGACGACCGCGCCGCCCACGACGGACGGCTGGCGATTCCGGAGCGGCTCGGCGACGGCGTCCATACGGTGACAATCGGCGGCCAGTCCTGGCGCGTCTTCGTCATGACCGACGACGATGCCATGCGCATCGCAGTGGCCCAGCAAACCACGGTGCGCGATGGCGTCGCGGTCAGGAGCGCCCTGCGCTCGCTGCTTCCCTTCGCGCTGCTGGCGCCGGTGCTGGTGCTGCTGGTGCGGCTGCTGATCCGGGAACTGTTCCGGCCCATGCGCCGGCTCGCCGTCGAGACGCGCCGACGCAGCGGCGACGACGCCGGCGAACTCGATCCGGCCGGGCTGCCCGACGAAGTTCAGCCCTTCGTGGCGGAAATCAACCGGCTCCTCATGCGCATGCGCCGCGCCATGCAGGCCCAGCGCCGCTTCGTCGCCGATGCCGCCCATGAGCTGCGCTCGCCGCTGACGGCGCTGAGCCTGCAGGCCGAACGCCTGGCGGCGGCCGACATGCCGGCCGAGGCGCGCCTGCGCATGCGTGCGCTGACGGACGGGCTGGAGCGTACCCGCGTCATGCTCGACCAGCTGCTGGCGCTGGCGCGCTCCCAGCAGGGCGGCGAGGGCGCCGCCACGCCTGTCTCGCTGGAACAGGCGATACGCCTGGTGATCGCGGACCTGTATCCGTTGGCGGAGGAACGCGGGATCGACCTCGGCGTCGTCGGCGCCGGCGATGCGCAGGTCGCGGTGCAGCCGCTCGACCTGCACATGCTGATCAAGAATATCGTCGACAACGCGATCCGCTATTCGCCGCGCGGCGGCAGGGTCGACGTCCAGGTGCTGCCGGGAGCGGGAGCGCAAGCGGGCGTCGCCGACGTCGTCGTGGACGACACCGGGCCGGGCATTCCCCACGAGGAGCGCGAGCGCGTGTTCGATCCGTTCTACCGGGTGCTGGGCAACGGCCACGAAGGCGGTTCGGGCCTGGGCCTGGCGATCGTCAGGGCGGTGGCGGAGCGGGCCGGCGCGACGGTGACGTTCGCGCCGGCGCCCGGGCGGCAGGGACTGCGCGTGCGGGTACGCTTCGGCGCCTGACGCGCTAGGGCGTGGCCAGCAATGCGCCGGCCAGCGCGAGCAGCGCCACGACGATCCATGGCGCCGCTTTCCATACCGTGAGCAGGAGGAAGCCGGCCAGCGCCAGCGCGAAGTCGCGCACGTCGAATACCGCCCCGGTCCAGACCGGGTGATACAGTGCGGCGCCAAGCACGCCGACCACCGCCGCATTCGCGCCGCGCATCGCGCACTGGACGCGCGGGTGCGCGCGCCAGCGGCCGTGGAACGGCAGTACGCCGTATGCCAGCAGCAGCCCGGGAAGGAAAATGGCGACGGTGGCGAGCGCGGCGCCGCCGGCGGGACTGGAAGCCAGGCTGCTTGCGGCGCCCAGGTAGGCGGCGAACGTGAACAGCGGACCGGGCACGGCCTGCGCCATCCCGTATCCAGCCAAAAAGGACGCCTCGCCGACCCAGCCCGTCGCCACCGTCTCGGCTTGCAGCAAGGGCAGCACGACATGGCCGCCACCGAAGACGAGGGCGCCGGACCGGTAGAAGGCGTCGAACAGCAGCAGATGGGGGTGGCCTGTCGCCGCGAGCAGGGGCGTGGCGGCGAGCAGCACGGCGAACGCGCCCAGCGCCGCTAGGCCGGCACGCGCGCCGACCGGGAAATGCGGGTGGCCCTGCGCGGCGGGCGCCTGGCTTCGGCGCAGCCATGAGCCCGCGAGCGCGCCGCACAGGATGGCGGCGATCTGTCCCGGCGCGCCGTCGAGCAACAGCACCATCCCGAGGGCGGCGACCGCGATAGCCGCGCGTGGCAGGTCGGGCGCCAGGCTGCGCGCCATTCCCAGCGTCGCGTGGGCCACTACCGCCACTGCCACCAGTTTCAGGCCATGCAGCAGCCCCGCGCCTGCCGGACCGTCGAATGCGGCCGCGCCGGCGGCGAAGGCCAGCAGCACGAGGGCGGACGGCAGGGTAAAACCCAGCCATGCCGCCAGGCCGCCCAGCAAACCGTTGCCGCGCAAGACACCCAGGGCAAAGCCGACCTGGCTCGATGCGGGTCCGGGGATGAACTGGCACAGAGCCACCAGGTCGCCATAGCCGGCCTCGCTCAGCCAGCGCCGGCGGGTCACGAAGGCATGGCGGAAATACGCCAGATGGGCGACCGGTCCCCCGAACGACGTGAGCCCGAGCCGGAGGAAGACCAGGAAGATCGCGCCGGCCGATTCGACCTCGTGCGGCGGCGCCGCCGTTTCGCTGCGCGGCAGCGTCATATCTTGCCGAGCTGCCTGTCGATGGCCTGCTGCGCCCGTTCGTTGCGCTCGCTGTACCGGTCCGTCAGGTAGTCCGCGCGGCCACGCGTGAGGAGCGTGAACTTGACCAGTTCCTCCATCACGTCGACCACGCGCTCGTAGTAGGCCGACGGTTTCATGCGCCCGTCGTCGTCGAATTCCTTGTAGGCCATCGGCACCGACGACTGGTTCGGAATCGTGAACATGCGCATCCAGCGTCCCAGCAGGCGCAGCGTGTTGACCACGTTGAACGACTGCGAGCCGCCGCAGACCTGCATCACGGCCAGGGTGCGTCCCTGGCTGGGGCGGATCGCGCCCATTTCCAGCGGAATCCAGTCGATCTGGTTCTTCATCACCGCGGTCACCGTGCCGTGGCGCTCCGGGCTGCACCAGACCTGGCCCTCGGACCACAGGCACAGTTCGCGCAGTTCGACCACCTTCGGATGCGTTTCCGGCACGCTGCCGGCCATCGGCAATTCCATCGGGTCGAAGATCCGCACCTCGGCGCCGAAGTGTTCGAGGATGCGCGCGGCTTCGTACGTCAGGAAGCGGCTAAAGGAACGTTCGCGCAGCGAACCGTACAGCATCAGGATGCGCGGCGGGTGCTTCATGTCGCCCACGGGTTCGAGTTTTTCCGCGCTCGGGATGTGCAGCAGGTCGCCGCGGACGTTGGGCAAGTCGGGGATCGCCGTCATTTGATGCGCTTTCCATCGGCATCGACGACGGCTTCGCCGTCTTCCTTGGTAAAGGCGCCCCGTTGCGGCGCCGGCAGGATGTCGAGGACCAGCTCGGACGGGCGGCACAGGCGCACGCCGAGCGGGGTTGCGACGAAGGGGCGGTTGATCAGCACCGGGTGGGCCAGCATGGCGTCGACCAGCTGGGCGTCGGTCGTCGCCGGATCGTCCAGGCCCAGCGCGTGAAACGGCGTGCCTTTTTCGCGCACGGCTGCGCGCACCGGCAGGCCGGCGCGCGCGATCAGGTCGAGCAGCGTCGCGCGCTCGGGCGGATGCGCCAGGTACTCGACGACGACCGGTTCGATGCCGGCGTTGCGGATCAGGCCCAGCGTGTTGCGCGAGGTGCCGCAGGCCGGGTTATGGTAGATGGTGACGTCCATGGCTTATAAGCTTTCTTGGCTGAGGCGCAGCGCCAGTGCGCACAGGGTGAGGAACAGGACCGGCAGCGTGAGCACGATCCCGACGCGGAAATAGTAGGCCCAGGAGATGCGGATATCCCTGGCCGCCAGCACGTGCAGCCAGAGCAGGGTGGCCAGGCTGCCGATCGGCGTGATCTTCGGTCCGAGGTCGGCGCCGATGACGTTGGCGTACACCATCGCCTCGCGCACCGCGCCGCTCGTGGCGGTGGCGTCGATCGCCAGCGCGCCCACCAGCACGGTCGGCATGTTGTTCATGATCGAGGACAGGATCGCCGTGATGAAACCGGTGCCGAGGGCCGCGCCCCAGACGCCGTATCGTGCGCACGCGTCCAGCACGGCCGTCAGGTAGTGCGTCAGGCCGGCGTTGCGCAGGCCGTACACGACCAGGTACATGCCGAGCGAGAAGACGACCACTTGCCAGGGCGCGCCGCGCAGCACCGCGCGCGTCGAGATGCGGTGTCCGCGCGCCGCCACCGCCAGCAGCAGCGCCGCGCCCGCCGCCGCGACGGCGCTGATCGGGACGCCCATGTCGTCGAGCCAGAAGAAGCCGGTCAGCAGCAGCGCCAGCACCCACCAGCCGGTGACGAAGGTGGCGCGGTCGTGGATGGCCTCGTCCGGACGTTTGAGCTGCGTGACGTCGTAGTGCGCGGGGATGTCGCCGCGAAAGAACCAGACCAGTGCCGCCAGGGTGGCCGAAACCGACACCAGGTTGACCGGCACCATCACCGACGCATAGCGGGCGAAGCCGATGCCGAAGTAATCGGCCGAGACGATGTTGACCAGGTTCGACACCACCAGCGGCAGGCTGGCGGTATCGGCGATGAAGCCGGCCGCCATCACGAACGCCAGCGTCGCTTGCGGGGAAAAGCGCAGCGCCGCCAGCATGGCGACCACGATGGGCGTCAGGATCAGGGCCGCGCCGTCGTTGGCGAACAGCGCCGCCACCGCGGCGCCGAGCAGGACCAGCAGCACGAACAGGCGCCGGCCATTGCCCTTGCCCCAGCGCGCCACGTGCAGCGCCGCCCATTCGAAGAAACCGGCCTTGTCGAGCAGCAGGCTGATGACGATCACGGCAATGAAGGCGCCGGTCGCGTTCCAGACGATGCCCCAGACTACAGGGATGTCGGCGACGTCGATGACGCCGGCCAGCAGGGCGGTGGCGGCGCCGGCGCCGGCGCTCCAGCCGATGCCCAGTCCGCGCGGCTGCCAGATGACGAGGATGAGGGTGGCGAGAAAGATCAGGAAAGCGATGAGCACGAAAAAGTCCTGTGGGGAGCGGTCAACGAGAGGGCGCAGCGCGCCGATGCCGGCTTCAATCGCCCTTGCACACGGTGCCGCCGAGCGCGTGGCAGGGTACGCCGGCGCAGCAGTTCTCGGTCAGGAAGCCGATCAACCCGTTCATGGTGTCGATGTTCGCCGTATAGATGACGAAGCGGCCGTCCTGGCGCGAGGCGAGCAGTCCTGCATGCGTCAGTTCCTTCAGGTGGAAGGACAGCGACGAAGCGGGGATGTCGAGGTGCTCGGCGATCCTGCTCGCCGCGAGGCCCTGCGGCCCGGTTTGCACGAGGAGGCGGAACACCGCCAGCCGGCTTTCCTGCGCCAGGGCGGCAAGTGCCGCCAGCGTGGCTTTCGTATCCATGGTCGTCTGTTCTCGCAATGTCGGGTGAATCGGAGCATACACGCATTACGTTGATATTTCCAATAATATCGAAATATAGCTGTCGGGGATACCGCCATGCTGTCCACCCGAAGGGGGGGCACCATCAAAACTCGCCATGGCGCATGCGCACCTGCTCCAGGTCCGGCAGGAAATCCAGGGCGCGTTCGGCGCGCGCCAGCGCCAGTGCCGCGTGACGCCGGGCCGCCAGGCGCATCTGCGGATCGGAATGCCGGCCGAGTTCGCCGAGCACGCGCTGCACGCGCATCGCCACCTCGACCAGGCCGGCGCCGTCGCGTGCAATGGGAGGAAAGACGTCGTCGAACATGTCCTCGACCGCCAGCGGCGGTACTTCGATTCTCGGATACGCGGGCGCTTCCGGCGCGGCCGGGCGCGCCCAGTCGTCCAGCAGCCGGTGCAGCGAGCCGAGCACGCCGATCGCCGTGCCGCCGTCGTTGATGCCGGGCGACAGCGCCCGGGAGGCGATCTCGGCCAGTACGACCAGGCCGAAGCGCGGATCGTCGTCGAACTGGCGTACCGGGCCGACGATGAAGGCCTTGCGCAGCGCTGCGGGATCGACCGGCCCGCTGTCGGGCGAGTCGGGCGCCACGTAGCCCAGCGGCCGCGACGGCACGATCAGCGCCCCCGGCTGCACTGCCAGGGTGACGCGCAGTCGCTGCCGGGCGGCGATGCGCTCGAGCGCGGCCATGTCGATGCGCTGCAGGAAGCCGCTGTCGGCGCCGTGGAACGCGAAGCCCAGCGGCGGACCGCTGGCCGCCAGGCCGCCGAGGCAGGGGCGCTGGCGCCGTCGCAGCATGGCCTGTGCGGTTGCCTGCTCGACCTTGGCGATGACGGCGCCGAGGCGTCCCAGGCGGGCGATGCTGTCGACCCAGCGCACGAAGACCAGCACCACGACGACCAGCGTGAGCAAGGTCAGCACGAACAGCGTGAAGCGGCCCGCCTTGCCGAAGTAGTCGTTGGTGGTCGCGCTCAGCGCCACGATGGCGAAAATGAAGGCGCCGACGAAGATCGACAGCGCGTTCTGGGAAACGTCGTCGGCCACCACCAGCGGAAAGGCGCGCGCCGTCGCCGACTGCCCGGTGGAGGCATAGGCGGCCACCATCGACGCGACGGCGAAGGTCGCCACGCCGAGCATGCTCGCCGCGATGATCTTCAGGAGATCGATCACCGAACCCTGGGCGATCTCGGGCACCTTCCAGTCGACCGAGACGTTGTCGGCGAGATGGGCCAGCAGCACGCCGCCCACCGACAGCACGCAGGCAATCAACGGCTTGACCCACAGGCGTTCGTGCAGGCGATTCAACAGGAATTGAAACTGGATTGGCATGATCGGACTGGTGGCGCCGGCCTGGGCGTGCCTGACTTCGAAAGGCACAGTCTGGCATGCCGGCGCGATGGCGTCGGTTCGCTGGAGAACAATGCGCAGCCGGACCATGGCGCGCGCGCCCGGTGCGGCAGTTCAGTTACATTTCCTGCATCGGTGGTGCGCGATGGCGCCGCGCTCAACCTGAAGCCGGGAAGGTGAATTTGTTCGAACACATCGAGGAGCAGGTACGGGCGGGCGTCGAGTGGCTGCGCCTGCTGGTGGAAACGCTGGGCGCGCTGGTGATCGCGGCGGGGGTCGTGATCGTGGTGGCCGGACTGGCGCGGCATCTGCTGTCGCGGCGCAAAGGCAGTTTCATTCCGATCAGGCTTGCCTTTGCCCGCTATCTGACGCTCGCGCTCGAACTCCAGCTTGCCGCCGACATCTTGTCGACCTCGGTGGCGCCGACCTGGGACCGGATCGGCAAGCTGGCCGCCATCGCGGTCATCCGCACCGCATTGAACTATTTCCTGAGCAAGGAAATACGGGAAGAGCGCGCGGACGACGACGGCGCCGGCCGGGCTGTACCGGGTGCGGCGCCGCGCTAGTCCGATGGTCGAGCACCGGGCACCTTATCGCCGCCGCCTGGGCATCCGGCGCGAGCTGCTGCTGGCGCTGGCCCCCACCGCCACGGTCCTGCTAGTACTGGCGCTGGTCGAGGCGATCAGCCGGCAGCGGCTGCTGTTTGCATCGCTCGCATCGAGCGCCTTCCTGATCTACCTCGATCCGGGGCACGTCGTCAACCAGGCGCGCACGCTGGTGTTGTCGCAGCTCGGTTCGGCGCTGATCGGATTGTGCGCCTTCCTGGCCCTCGGTCCGGGTTACCTCTCGGCCGGCAGCGCGATGGTGGTCGCCATCGTCGCCATGGTGGTGTTCGACGTGGTCCATCCTCCCGCGGTCGCGACTGCCCTCAGCTTCGGGCTCAAGGCGGGCGATGCGGACAACATTGTCCTGTTCAGCCTGGCGTTGGCGATCACCGTGGCGCTCCTCGGACTGCAAAAGCTGACGATGTGGCTGGTGTCGCGCTGGCCCGCCGATGGAAGCCGGGCAGGGCGCGACCCGCCTCGCTGATCCGGCGCGAGAGCGGTGGCGCTGGCCCTCTCGCTGCCGGCGGGACCGGAGCGCGCCACCCTGGTCACGATGACTTGTATCGTGGTCGTGTTTTCGATCCTGGTGCAAGGGCTCAGCGTCGAAAAGGTGGTGCGCAGGCTGGTGCCGTGCGGCCCGCGCCGGGGTGCCGATTGATGCCGACGCCATCGGTGGCAGTCCTGCGGCGGGCGCGGCGATATGCCCGCGCGGCGAATCAGGAGCGAAATAGGGTAAAATGTTTGCAGGGTGATCATGCCTTCAGGCATGACAGGATGTGCGATGGTCGGGCCGCCACGCGGTTCGATTGCGACCATACCCATGCTGCCTTTCATTAGTCCTTCACCTGCACGCCGTCCGCGCCGTTCCGGTTCCGGTCCCGGAACCGGTTTGCATTCCTGTCCGCATTTTAGTCCGCATTTTAGTCCGCATTTCAGTCCGCATTTCAGTCCGCATTTCAGTCCGTATCTCATCCGCAACCGCAAGCATGCTCGCCGGACCGTTTGCGCGTGCCGATTCCGCTCGGGCATCGCGTGTCGGGCGCCGGGGGGCGCCAGCGCAGGCATCACGTAAGCAAATCGAACAATCAGCAGGCGCAAGCCTTTGCCCGGACCATCGGGCTTTTTTTATTCAAATGGAAGGCGCCGCGGCGATGCGGCGCCGCATCGAGGGGAGAAATCCAGTGCGTATCGAAAAGCGCTTGTCGCGCAGCTTCAAACAGTTCATGGAATCGGGCAAGGCCGGGGGCATCGTGCTCATCGTGTGCACGCTCGTTTCGCTGGCCATCGCGAATTCCCCCTGGGGCGCGTCCTATCTGCATTTCTGGCATATCCCGCTTGCGGGACTGTCGGTCGAACTGTGGATCAACGACGCGCTGATGGCGGTGTTCTTCCTGCTGATCGGGCTTGAACTCAAGCGCGAACTGTACAACGGAGAATTGTCTGACCTGCGCAATGCGCTGCTGCCGATCGTGGCCGCCATGGGCGGCATCGTCGTGCCGGCGCTGATCCACTTCCTTCTCAACGGCGGCACGCCGACGCAGCCCGGCATGGGCATCCCGATGGCCACCGACATCGCGTTCGCGCTGGGCGTACTGGCGCTCTTGGGCAGCAGGGTCCCGGCCTCGCTCAAGATCTTCCTGACGGCGCTGGCGGTCATGGACGACCTCGGCGCCATCATCGTCATTGCATTGTTCTATACCGCGCAACTCTCGGTCGCCTACCTCGCCGGTGCGCTGGCCGTGTTCGGCCTGCTGCTGGCGCTGAAGCGCTTCGGGCGCGTGCTTGCGCTATGGCCCTACCTGCTGGGCGGCGCCCTGATGTGGTTCCTGATGCTCAAGTCGGGCGTGCACGCCACGATCGCCGGCGTGCTGCTGGCGTTCGCGATTCCGTACTCCGCGCTCGAGGACGACGAGGCCTCGCCTTCGCACCGCCTCGAACACATGCTGCACAAGCCGGTCGCCTTCGGCATCCTGCCGATTTTCGCGTTGGCGAATACGGGCATTCTGATCGGCGCCGGCTGGGCGCAGGAACTGTTGTCGGCCAACAGCCTCGGTATTTTCCTGGGCCTGATGGCCGGCAAACCGGTCGGCATCCTCCTGTTCAGCTTCGCGGCCGTCGCCGTGGGCGTGTGCCGGCTGCCGCTCGACCTGGCCTGGCGCCATGTGCTGGGTGCGGGCCTGCTCGGCGGCATCGGCTTCACGATGTCGATTTTCATTACCAACCTGGCGTTCACCGGCCAGGCCGAGGTGATCAATGCCTCGAAGATGGCGATCCTGCTCGCGTCGTTCAGTGCCGGCGTGATCGGCTTCCTGTGGCTGAAGGTGGCAGGCAAGCCGCTCGACTCCGACCCCGATCCGGACACGATGGATTTCGAGACGGCCGACGCGGTAAAATAGAGGAGGCCGCTGGCGTTACCGGTCCGGCAGCGCCAGCGGGCCGTAGGCGGAGCGGTTTCCCGCCTTGCCCGCGGCGATGACGGACAGGCTGCCGTCGGTTTCCATGACAACCGCGTCGATATCCTCAAGCGCGCCGTGGCCGTGCTGGCGGATGGCGGCCAGCACTTCGTCGCGGGTGATCCGTACCTGGCGCATGGCGTCCGGCTGCAGCCGGCCTTCGAACAGCAGCACGGTGGGCGCGGTCTTGATCGCCTTGCTGACGAACGCCGACCGGACGGCGCTCCAGGTGATCGCGAACTGCAGCACGACCAGCAGCGCCAGCGCAGCCAGGCCGACGGCGAGACTGACGCTGCTGTTGACCAGGATCGTCGACAGGGTCGAGCCGAACGCCACCGTCACCACCAGGTCGAACGAATTCATCTTCGACAGCGTTCGGTTGCCGCTGATGCGCAGCAGGACGACCAGGCCGGCGTAGGCGAGGACGCCGACAGCAAGTACCCGATAGATGTTGTGCCAGTTATCAAAAAACATGTTGGATATCCTTATGGTGTGGTGAGTGGTGCTGGGCGTGCCGGCGGCATCGTCGCCGCAAGGCCGCGGTCCGCGGCCGGTTCGTCCAGCGCCCGGCCCGTGTTGGCCAGTGCCGCAACGATCGCGCCGTTTGCGGCGGCCGACTTGGCGCCGCGCAAGGCGATTTCCTCGATGACCTCGAGCTCGTGGCGCAGCGCGGCGCGCATTGCTTCGGTGGCATGCGTGCGCGCGACGTTGCCGACCGTCGCCAGCACCTTCAGCATGACCACCGTGTTGCCTTCGGCGTTTTCGACGATCTGGCTGAACGCGAGCCGCACGAAGTGCGCGGCATCGCGCGTTCTGGTGATGACCCGCAGCGTCCCGTCCTCCTGCAGATGGCGTGGAGCCAGGTCGCGCCCGGCGCAGTGCTGGAGAATGACGCCGATATTGTCGAGGCAGGTCACTGCCGTGGTCGTGTCGTTAATGCCTGGCGAGAGCGCCTTGAGCGACATGTCGACCAGTTGGCGCAGGCCGAATGCCGGGTCCTGGTCGATGGTGCGGAAGGCATCGATGCCGAAACAGCGATTCAGCTCCTCCACCAGGCGCCGCTCGGGTGGGTGGTTCATGGCCAGCGCCAGCAATGGCGCGTCCGCGCTGGCGAAGTCGCCGGGCTGGCGTTCCATGCGGATCACCGTGCCGTGCCTGACTGCCAGCCTGAGCATCCTGTCGAGTGCGGCCGTCTGGATATAACCCCATTGCAGCGCCGGCACCGGTTGCCAGCAGGCGCCATGCGCAGGCGGGGTGGCAGCGGCGACCGCGTCGGGCTGTTCGGGGAACACATCGTCGATGGCGGCCAGGGTGTCGCCGGTGATGGCTTGCGCCATCTCGGAGGCCTGGATCGTGGCCGAGATATGGTGGACGAAGAAGATGAAGGCGCCGCTGGCCAGCACGGCCATCACCAGGGCCCCGAACACGGCCGCCGTGGGCACGAACGCGTCCGCCTGCCCGCCGACCGTGCGCAGCACAACGAGGCAGTAGATGTAGACACCAAGAAAAATACCGAGCACGACCTGGGTAGCGCGATCGCATGAAGTTGCGCATGACGCGCGATGTGTACTGGTTCGACGCCAATACCAGCGCCACCACGGTGATCGAGAATGCAACGCCCGAGACGGTGGCCATGGCGCTGGCAATGGCCGACAGCATGCTGCGGGCACCCTCTGCCTCGACACCAAAGGTACGCGGCCAGCGCTGGCCCAGCATGTCGCCGGCATGGCGGTCGAATTCGACCAGGCCAAGCGCCAGCAGCACCATCGCCAGCACGACCAGGGTGGGAACGAACCAGAGGCTGGAGTGAATCTGCACAAAGAGCTGGCTGAAGCGGGTGTCCTTGATGGCTGGTTTCATGGGTTGGCGGTGGAAAGATGCAGTCGAGTGCGGCCTTGTGTGGCCGCGTTGTCATGTTGTCAGGATAATGCTGTCGGCGCGCACGGGGCGCAAGCTTGCGGACCCCTGGCTTCGGCAGGCGCCTCCGACCCCGCGCTCTCCCCACGCGGACCCTAAATTCTCTATCGAAACCACATTTGCACAAATTGGTTATTGCGATTCCGTAACGTGTTCATGACCGACGGCGCTTGTGCTAGCCTCGAAACCTGCCGGCGCCGTGCCGGCATTGCGCCCGACTCGCGCAGTGCATGTTCGTTATGGATAACCGGGAGCATTCCATGGAAAACCAGCAATTTGCCTCGTGCATCGAGGCCTGCAACGCTTGCGCGGACGCCTGCGACATGTGCGCCGCCGCCTGTCTCGGCGAGCAGGACGTGAAGATGATGGCGCGCTGCATCGCGCTCGATATCGACTGCGCCCAGCTGTGCCGGTTGGCGGCCGCGGTCATGGCCAGGGGTGGGGAGGCGGCGCGGCAAATTTGCGGCGCCTGTGCCGCCGTGTGCGAGATGTGCGCGCAAGAGTGCGGGAAACACCCGGCGCAGCATTGCCAGGACTGTGCGGCCGCGTGCCGGCGCTGCGCGCAGGAGTGCCGCCAGATGAGTGGCGCCTGATTCCGCGCGTGCGCCGCCATGCGGCGCACGCGCAGCCTGGCCTGCGGGCTCTACGTTATAATCGCGACAGGGTGATCCTGCCGCACAGGCAGGTCAGGATATGCGTTGGTCGGGCCGCCACGCTATCCGGCCACGACCATTGCATATGTTTATCTCCAAGCTCCTTTCCGCGTCATGCGGACATACTGCGCCGCGCTGTCCATGCCGGCAGCCCGGCGCGCGCTGTGCCCTGCGCCGCCAGCTGGGCAGGGGCGCATGAGGGCGGTACTCCATCCGACGCGCGCCGTCGTGCTCGCGTTCCTGTTCGCGATCCTGGCCGGTACGCTGCTGCTGTGGCTGCCCGCGGCGCGCAGCGCGGGCGAACCGGCGCCTTTGCTGGTGGCCTTCTTTACCGCCGTCTCGGCCGTGTGCGTCACGGGAATGTCGGTCGTCGATACCGGCACCTACTGGTCCGGCTTCGGGCAGTCGACCATCATGGTCCTGTTCCAGCTGGGCGGCTTCGGCATGATGACCGCCGCTACCTTGCTCGGCCTGATGGTCAACCGCTCGCCGCGCCTGCGCACCCGCATGATGACGCAGGCGGAAACCCGTTCGCTCGGCCTTGGCGACATCTCGAGCGTGGCGAAAGTCGTGCTGCAGGTGACGGTCGCCGCCCAGGTGCTGCTGACCGCGGCGCTCGTGCTGCGCCTGCACTTCGGCTACGGGATGGATTGGCGCGAGGCCGGCTGGAATGGCCTGTTCCATGCGGTCTCGGCATTCAACAACGCCGGCTTCTCGATCCATCCGGACGGGCTGGTGCGCTACGCCGCCGACGCCCTGATCCTGCTGCCGCTGATGATCGTCATCGTCGTCGGCGGCATCGGCTTTCCCGTCCTGCACGACCTGCGCCACCGGCTGCACGACCCGCGCCACTGGTCGCTGCATACCAAGCTGACCCTGGCAGGGACGGCCGTCCTGCTGGCGGGCGGCTTCCTGGCCGTGCTGCTGCTCGAGTGGAACAACGCCGGCACCATCGGGATGATGAGCATCCCCGGCAAGCTGCTCAACAGCCTGTTCATGTCGGTCGCGGCGCGCACCGCCGGCTTCAACACGGTCGACATCGGCGCGCTCGAACCGGAAACCTGGGCCGTGCACTACCTGCTGATGTTCATCGGCGGTGGCAGCGCCGGCACCGCCGGCGGGGTCAAGGTCGGCACCGTGGTGGTGCTGGCGCTGCTGGTGCTGGCCGAGGCGAAAGGGCACACCGATACGGAAGCCTTCGGCCGCCGCGTGGGAGCACCGGCCCAGCGCCAGGCGGTGACGGTGCTGGTGCTGGGCAGCGTCATCGTCGCGGTCGGCACCGTGCTGCTGCTGCGCATTACCCACCTGCCGACCGACCAGGTGATCTTCGAGGTCATCGCCGCCTTCGGCAGCGCCGGGCTGTCGACCGGCATCACCCCGAACCTGCCGCCCTCGGGCCAGCTCCTGCTGGCCGCACTGATGTTCATCGGCCGCGTCGGCACCATTACCTTCGCCGCCTCGCTGGTGCTGGGCGAGCGCCGCATGCCTTACCGTTTTCCAGAGGAGCATCCAATTGTTGGGTAGGATTTTCACAGAGCAGTTCGCATTTTCATCGGTCGACAGCGTCGTCGTCATCGGGCTCGGGCGCTTCGGCGGCTCGGTCGCCCAGTCGCTGATCCGGCTCGGGCACGACGTCATGGGCATCGACCAGCGCGAAGACCTGGTGCAGTTCTGGGGCGACCGCCTGACCCATGCGGTACAGGCGGACTCGACCAACGAAAGCGTCATGCTGCAGCTGGGCGTGGCCGATTTCTCGCATGCGATCGTCGCCATCGGGTCCGACCTGGCGGCCAGCCTGATGACGCTGATGGTGCTCACCGAGCTGGGCATCAAGGACATCTGGGTCAAGGCGAAGACGGCGGAGCACGGCCAGATCGCGCAGCGCATCGGCGCCCACCATGTGGTGTACCCGGAGATGGACATGGGCGAGCGCGTGGCGCACCTGATCACCGGGCGCATGATGGACTTCATCGAATTCGAGGACGGGTTCGCCATTGCGAAGATTTGTGCGCCGCCCGACACCCATCACCGCACGCTCGCCGAGGCGCACGTGCGTTCGCGCTTCGGCGTCACCGTGGTCGGCATCAAGCGCGCCAACCAGGACTTCGAGCATGCGCTGCCCGAAACGCGCATCCTGCCGGCGGACCTGCTGATCGTCTCCGGGCCGACGAAAAAGATCGAGCGGTTCGCCGGCGGCGACAAGAAGTCCCCGTAAAGCACGCGCTTGCACTGGCGCCGCGGGTGCGCGCCGGCGGTGGCGTCGGCACATGCTTGTAGTTATATAAAAAACATTTACATTTGTCTGAATGTTTTTGCTCTGTTACAATGTCGCCTTCGCTGGGCGGCCATGCCCGATCCAGCCGGCGTAACGAACTCACCGTTCACCTGCTTCTCTCCTGGCAATCGATGGCGCGCCGCGCGCGTCCGATTGTGTTCGCCTCGTGGCGGCCGCGGCCGGCACGCTCACCAGGCCGGCGCCACGGCGCCGGGCACATCGCTCTGAAAGGACGAAGACGATGACCATGGCAATTCCTCCACAATGGGCGCCGCGCCCGCACCCCGATAACTTCGTGCTGGCGACCGATCTCGACGGCACCCTGCTTGCCGGCAGCGTCGCTGCGCGCCGCAGCGTGTGCGAACTGTTCGCCAAACTGCATCCGAACGTGCGCCTGGTCTTTGTGACCGACCGCGCCCTGGAATCGGTGCTGCCCCTGCTGAGCGACCCGACCGTTCCCACGCCCGACTACATCATTGCCGACGTCGGCGCCACCGTCGTCGACGCCAACCTGCGTCCGGTCGAGGTGCTGGCGCTGTCGGAATTCGCCGGCGCCGCGGTCGAGCTGCACGGCGCCTTGCTGACCAATCCCTACGATGCGAATGCGATGACCGCCTCCCTGCACGAAGCGCTGACCATGGGCGCCGACGAGCGTGCCTACCGCACCGCGCGCATGGCGATGATCACCGCCGGGCATGACGTCGCACGCTGGGGGCAGGACTTTATTGCGGCCGTCGATGCGGCCGGGCCGGACCAGGCCATGGCCGCCTGAATTGCTGCCCGGCCCAATTTTCAGCAATAAACCATGCGCTACATTATTTTCGGCAACGACCTCATCGCCTGGACCATCGCACTGGCCATCGCCGCGTGCGTGACGCTGCTGCTGTTCGCGGCCAAACGCCTCGTGGTCCGGCGCCTGCAGGACTTCGCGGCCACCACCGAAACCTATCTCGACGATCTGGCGGACAAGATCCTGTCGGCGACGAATCCCCTGTTCATCCTGTTCATGGGCTTGTATGCCGGCTCGCACTGGCTGCTGTTGCCCGAGAAAACCGTCGTCCTGCTGTCGCGCCTGGCCATTGCTGCATTCCTGCTGCAGGTCGCGCGCTGGGGCGACGTGGGCGTGCATGGCTGGCTGCACCATTACCGGACCCGCCGCAGCGTGCACGACGCGGCCGGCGCCACGTCCACCGCGGCGCTCGGCTTCGTGGCGCGCGTGGCGGTCTGGCTGGTTATCGTCCTGATGATCCTGGATAACTTCGGCGTCAACATCACGACCCTGGTCGCCAGCCTCGGCATCGGCGGTATCGCGGTGGCGCTGGCCTTGCAAAACGTGCTGGGCGACCTGTTCTCGTCGCTCTCGATCGTGCTCGACAAGCCGTTCGTGATCGGCGACTTCATTTCGGTCGACGACATCTCCGGTACCGTCGAATACGTCGGCCTGAAGACCACCCGCATCCGCGGCCTCAGCGGCGAGCAGGTGGTGTTTTCCAACAGCGACCTGCTCGGCAGCAGGATCCGCAACTACAAGCGCATGGAGACGCGGCGCATCGTGTTCGGCATCGGCGTCACCTACGAGATCAGCAAGCAGCAAGTGCTTGCCATCCCCGGCATCCTGCGCGAGGTCGTGGAAGCGCAGCCGCAGGCGCGGTTCGACCGCGCCCATTTCAAGGCGTACGGCGCCTCGTCCCTCGACTTCGAGGTCGTCTACATCGTCAAGACGCCGGAGTATGGCGTGTACATGGATGTTCAGCAGGCCATCAACCTGGCTTTGTTCGAACGCTTCGCCGACGAGGGCATCGACTTTGCCTACCCGACGCAGACGGTGTATTTGGCGCGCACGAAAAAGATTGAAGAAAAGAAGGAGTAGCAGGGATGCAGATGTTGTTTTCCGCAGGGTTCATCCTGCTGGTAGTGCTGTGGGGCATCTTTGCCCCCGAGAGCATGAGCGCCGTGTTCGACACCATGCTCGCTGCGCTGACGCGCAACTTCGGCTGGTTCTACCTGTGGGTGGTGCTCGGACTGGTGGTGTTCGCCGCCTTCGCCGCCTTCAGCCGCTACGGCAACATGAAGCTCGGCGGCGACGACGAAGAACCGGAGTTCGGCGTCGGCAGCTGGTTCGCCATGCTGTTCGCCGCCGGCATGGGGATCGGACTGGTGTTCTGGGGCGTCGCCGAGCCGGTGTCGCATTATGTCACCGCGCCCCCGGGCACGGCGGCGCAGACGCCCGAGGCGGCAAATGCCGCGATGCGCTACGTGTTCTTCCACTGGGGCATCCACCCCTGGGCCGTGTACAGCGTGGTCGCGCTGGCGATCGCGTTCTTCCAGTACCGCCGCGGCGGCAGCCCGCTGATCAGCACCGTCACCGGGTCGCTGCCGTGGAAGCCGGTGCGCGCCATGGGCGGGCTGTTCAACGTGCTGGCCGTGGTCGCCACCGCCTTCGGCGTTGCCGCCTCGCTCGGGGTGGGCGCACTGCAGATCAACAGCGGCCTGCAGGCGGTGTTCGGCGTCGCGGTCAGCGAGACGGCCCAGGTGGCGATCATCGCCGTGACCGCGTTGGTCTACATCGCCTCGGCTGTGACCGGTGTCGACAAGGGCATCCGCTATCTGTCGAATTTCAACATGGGCCTGGCGGCGCTGCTGGCGCTGGCCGTGTTCCTGCTCGGCCCGACGGTAGCCATCATCGACACGCTGACCAACACCCTGGGCAGCTACCTGAGCGAGATCGTCCGCATGAGCCTGCGCGCGACGCCATTCCGCGCCAGCACCTGGGTCGGCAGCTGGACCATCTTCTACTGGGCCTGGTGGATTTCATGGTCGCCTTTCGTGGGGCTGTTCATCGCCCGCGTTTCGCGTGGGCGCACGATCCGCGAGTTCATCCTCGGCACCGTGCTGGCGCCCTCGCTGGCGGCGTTCCTGTGGTTCTCCATCTTCGGCGGCAGCGCCCTGTACATGGAGATCTGGCAGCAGGTGCCGCTGGCGGAGGCGGTCAAGGCCGACGTGGCGACCGCCTTGTTCACCATGTTCGATGCGATGCCGTTCGGCGCCGTGATGTCGGTGGTGGCCACGTTGCTGGTATTCGTCTTCTTCGTCACATCGGGCGACTCGGCCGTGCTGGTGCTCGGCATGATGAGCACGGGGGGCGATCCGAATCCGCGGCGCGGAATCAAGATCATCTGGGGCGTGCTGGTGGCGGGCATCGCCGTCAGCCTGCTGCTGGCGGGCGGGCTCAAGGCGGTGCAGACCGCGACGATCCTGTTTGCCTTGCCGTTCGCCGTCGTTATCCTGCTGATGGTAGTGTCGTTGTGGCGCGCCCTGGCCGAGGATTTGCGCGATGAAACGCGCCGCGAGCGCGACCTGCGGCAGCGCATGCGCGAACTGATGCTGAGGCAGCAGGCCCCGCAATCGGGTGGCATCGCGGCGCCGGGTGTGCGAGCACAGTCATGAAAGCGATCTCTGAAATGAAACACGCATTCCTTGCCATGGCGGCCGCGGCAGCTGTCGTGGCGTGCGGCCAGGCCCGCGCCGAAGAAGAGATCACGTCCCCGCTCAAGGTGGGCGGCGCGATCCGTTTCAATTATGTCCACAAGAGTTGGCAGGACGAGTATTCCAGCGGCTTCTTCGGGCTCGACACGGCGCGCCTGAACGTCGACTACGACGACGGCAGCCTGATCGGATCGGCCGAGTACCGCTACAACAGGTATCCCAAGGGGCAGGGCGGCTACTGGCAGCACCTCCTGCATCACGGCTGGGTAGGAATGCGGTTTGCCGACAAGAGCACGCTGCATGTCGGGCTGGACAAGAACCCCTTCGGCCTGTTGCCGTTCGCGTCGAATAATTTTTATGAATCGATCGCGTTCTATGCCGGTTTCGAAGACAAGTACGACCTCGGCCTGACCTATGCGAGCCGGCCTGGCCCCTTCGAATGGCAACTCGGCTTCTACCCGCGCGACGGCGGTTCGTACGCGGGCAGCGCGAATACCGCCAGGGCATCGAACCGCTATTCGTACAACATCGTGCCGGACGACGACGTCCAGGGATTCGGGACCGGCCAGAACGACCGCGAACGCAATACGGTGGTCGGGCGCATGGCATGGCGCATCGGGGACGACGCGCAGCACGAAATCGGTGTTTCCGGGCTGAGCGGCGAGATAAGGAACGGCGGGAACGGCGGCAACGGCGCCGGCACCGATACCAGGCGCAACGCGCTGGCGGTCCACTTCGCCGGAACCTGGGGGCCGTTCAAGGCGATGCTGGAAGCCTTGCGCTACAACTACCGCACCAGCCACGATGCCGCCCAGACTTATGGCGGGCTCGATCCGAACAGCTTCGTGATCGTGGGCGGTTTCGGCTACCCGTATCCGGTGGCGACGCGCGGGAACATTTATATCGCCAACCTCAGCTACGATATCGCCGGCAAGCTCGGTCCGTTCAGCGGCTTCAAGGTTTACAACGATTTCAGTGTCCTGCGCAAAAGCGTGCGGACGTACAAGAGCTCGGTGCAGAACGTCACCGGCCTGAGTTTTTCATCCGGCAAATGGTTCTTCTACGCCGATCTCATGCTGGGCAAGCACCACCCCTATATTTCGCCGGATCTCGGCGGGCTGGCGGCGACGTCCCCGCAGCACGAGGGGTTCAGCCGGCGCATCAATTTGCAGGCGGGTTATTATTTCTAAGTTCGCAAGGCACAAGAAACATTTGTGCGAATACGGATTCGCGGCGAAAATCTCGGCTTCTCCCTTTCTGTAGGGAATCCTGATCGAAGCCGCAACCATGAACGCACCCGATACACCACCACCGTCGCCCTCGCTGCGGGCGGCGATCGCCCATCGCTTCAGCCTGCTCGACGACAAGGCCGACGACGCCGAGATCGACCGCAGCCTGCGCGCCGGCGTCGAACTGCGCGGCGCCACGCCGTGGATCCTGATGTTCGCAATCGTGATCGCCTCGGTCGGCCTGAACACCAATTCGACCGCGGTGATCATCGGCGCCATGCTGGTATCGCCGCTGATGGGGCCGATCGTCGGGCTCGGCTACGGCGTCGGCATCTTCGATTTCGCGCTGGTGCGCCGCTCGCTGAAGAACCTGGCGATCGCCGCCCTCATCAGCCTGCTGACCTCGACCCTGTATTTCATGCTGACCCCGCTGGACGAGGCGCAGTCGGAGCTGCTGGCGCGCACCACGCCCTCGCTATGGGACGTGCTGATCGCGCTGGCCGGCGGCCTGGCCGGGATCATCGGCCAGACCCGCCGCGAAAAGTCGAACGTCATTCCCGGCGTCGCGATCGCCACCGCCCTGATGCCGCCGCTGTGTACCGCGGGCTACGGGCTGGCCAACGGCGACTGGTCGGTGTTCGGCGGCGCCTTTTACCTGTTCTCGATCAATTGCGTGTTCATCGCATTCGCCGCGGTGGTGGTCATCGAGTTCCTGCGGCTGCCGCACCGCAAGTTCGTCGACCCGCGCCGCGGGCTGCGCGTGAAGGGCGCCGTCTGGTTCATCGTCCTCGTCACCGGCTTGCCCAGCATCTACCTGGCCGCGCGCCTGGTCGACAACGAGGTGTTCAAGAGCCGGGCGCGCGACTTCGTGCGCAAGGAATTCAAGGCGGCGCGGGTGCACGTGCTCGACATGCGCGTCACGCCGGCTTCGAACGAGATCGAGGTGACGCTGATCGGTCCGCGGTTGCCGGCGACGGCGATCGCCGCCATCGAGGGCCGCCTGCCCGCAGCCGGGCTGCAAAAGGCGCGCCTGGCGGTGCACCAGGCCCAGGCCGAAGACAGGAAGGACGAGAAGATCGACATCGGCAGCCTGAAAGCCGATATCCTGGCCGACATCGTGCGCAACAACCAGCAGGCGCTGCAGGAGCGCGACGCCACCATCGCGGCCTTGCGCCAGCAGCTGACGGGCCAGCATGGCTGGGTCGAGCAGGCAACGGCGGTGACGCGCGAATTCGAGGCGCAGTATCCGCAGTGCGGCAATGTGCTGGTGGGCAGGGCGGTGCCGCCCGGCGCGGGCGAGGCCGTGCCGGTGCCCTTCCTGAGTGCCGATTGCCGCCGCCTGCCCAGGGCCGACGAGGTCAGGCGCATCGACGCATGGCTGAAGGTCAGGACCGGACAGGCCGACGCCAGGCTGGTGCTCGCCGCCAAACGCGGCAAGCTGTTCCGCCAGACGGATCTCAAGGAAGCAGAAGCGCCGGCGACGGCGAAACAAGGATAGGAAACACAGTGCAGGCGGACCAGGCAGTGACGAAGGGCGCGGCGATACGGGCAACGGCATGCCCCTCTGGTGCATCTGGCGCGGGGAGCGGCGGATGAAGCATGGCCATGACTGGCGCCAGCGCGCGCGGGTGGAACTGTCGGACCGCACCCTGTGGATGGGCAGGGTCGTCGTCGTCACGCTGGCGCTGGTGGCCGGCCTGTCGGTGGTCGGGTTCACCTGGCTGTGCGAACAGGCCTTTGCCGCATTCGAGCACCTGTACCGGCTTGCCTGGTGGAGCCCGCTCCTGTGGACTCCGGCGTGCACGGCCATGGTGGTCTGGCTGACCCGGCGTTTTGCACCGGGGGCGGCCGGGTCGGGCATTCCGCAAGTGATGGCCGCGCTCGAGCCGGCGCTGGCCCCCGAGAAGCGCGGCCTGTTCGTGTCGCTGCGCCTGAGCATGGCGAAGGTGCTGCTGACGGCGGGCGGCCTGCTGGGCGGCCTGTCGCTGGGACGCGAAGGCCCGTCGGTGCAAATCGCTGCGGGGGTGATGCTGCAGGCGCGGCGCCTGCTGCCGGCGCGCTCGCACGTCACGGTCCATGGCTTGCTGGTCGCCGGCGGCGCGGCCGGTATCGCCGCCGCCTTCAACACGCCGCTGGCGGGCGTCATGTTCGCCATCGAAGAACTGGCGCGCGCGCCGGAACAGCGCAACAGCGGGCTGATCATCACTGCGATCGTGCTGGGCGGCCTGGTCGCCGTGTCGGTGCACGGGAATGCCACCTATTTCGGCGTCATCCATGCCGGCGCAATCGACCTGGAACTGCTGCTGCCGGGACTCGTGGTGGCGCTCTGTTCGGGACTGGCGGGCGGACTCTTTTCGCGCCTGCTGATCGTGTCGCTTGCCGGCCAGGGACGCGACCCGCTGAGCCGGCTGCGCGCCACGCGCCCGGTGCTGTTCGGCGCCGTGTGCGGGCTGGCCGTCGCCGTGATCGGCGTCGTCACCGCCGGCACCGTCTTCGGCTCCGGCTACGGCCCTACGCGCGCCATGGTCGACGGGGTCGCGACGATGCCGATGCTGTATGCGCTGTTCAAGTTCGTGGCGACCTGGCTCAGCGCCTGGTCCGGGGTACCGGCCGGGATTTTCGCACCGTCGCTGGCGATCGGCGCCGCGCTCGGCAACGACGTCGCGCTGCTGTTCTACCAGACGCAGGCGCCCGCGCTGATCGCGCTGGGCATGGTCGGTTTTCTCGCGGCGGCCACGCAGGCGCCGCTGACGGCGTTCATCATTGTGATGGAAATGGTGGGCGGGCACTCGATGGTACTGAGCCTGATGGCATGCGCGCTGGTTGCCAGCATGTTGTCGCGCATCGTCAGTCCGCCGCTGTATCCCGCGCTGGCGCGCATGCAGCTCGCGCGTGCGGCGCCGCAGGACGAGGCGGACGCTGCGGACAAGCCTCCGGCCGGCCGCTAGCCCTCATCGACTGCGCAGGACCGCATCATGCCGACACAGGCTGTGCCTTCCCGGAATAGCGATACGACATGGCCAGGTAGGCCAGGTACAGCAGCGAGCGTCCGATCGCATATCCGAGGAGGCTGTCGTGCAGCGACAGCGGCGCCACGAACACGGCGACCGTCATCATGAACAGCGCCACCTGCCACAGCAGTTCCGTCTTCTGCCTGCCCGCGACGAAGAAGACATAACTGAGCGGGCTGGCCACGAAATTGAGGAAGTAGAGCGGCGCGAGGATGCGCGCGAGTTCGCCGGCGGGGCGCCATTCGGGGCCGAATACCCAGCCGAACAGGGGTGGCGAAAACAGGAACAGGACCAGCGCCGGGCCGCTGCCGAGCAACAGCAAGGTCTTGAACGTCGCGCGGTAGATGGCGCGGCAATGGCCGGCGGCCTGGAATTCGTGCACCGCCTGGCGCTTGAACACGTCGAGGACCGAGGCGGCGATCAGGGCGATGGGCGCGTTCAGTACGCGCTGGGTGAGCGCGAACAGGCCCGCCGCCAGTGCACCGTGGTGAAGGCCGATCATGAACAGGGGCAGCTGGCCGACCAGCGTGTTGAGCAGGCTCGAAGGCAGGGAATAGCGCCAGAACGCGCGGTGCTTGACGAGGTAGCCGCGCTGCGCCCTGTCGAGCGTCAGCCTGACGCGCGCCGCCGGCGGCGACACCAGCAAGCGCGCGGCGCACAGCCCGGCGCCGAGCCCGATCAACTGGCCCGCCAGCAGTGCGGCGCCTGCGAGCCCGGCGTACAGCAGGCCCAGCTGGGTCACGGCGATCGTCGCGGCAGCCAGTACCTTGGCCCTGGCCGCCTTGTCGAACAGCTTGTGCGAGGCCGCGAACGCGAGCGTGGTCTGGGTGGTGGCGGTGAGCCAGGTCGCCAGTCCAATCGTCAGCAGGCCGAACCAGGGCATGGCGTCCAGCGCGCGGACGCCGGCAAGCCGGGCAAGCACCAGGCCGGCCGTGAGCGCCACCGCCAGCAGGCTGGCGCAATAGCCGACGACGCCGAAGCACAGGCGCTGCTGGCGCCTGCTGTGATCGAGCACCATGGCGGCTTCGAAGCGCAAGGTGGCGGCGATCGAGGCGACTGCGACGATGCCGAGCCAGACGCTGAAGGCGCCGATGTCGGCCGGCGTGCACATGCGGGTAAGCAGCGGCGCCGCCAGCAGGGGCAGGGCCTGGGCGCCCGTCGCACCCGCCATGACGGTGGCGACGTTCTTGCGGAATTCGGAGCGTGACATGTTCATGGGGGGCGTCTGCCTGCTTGCGCCGGCCCGCAGGCGCCGGCGTCGATCGGGCCGTGTCGCCGGCCAGTGTCCAGATGGTAGCCAGCCCGCGGTGACCGGCTTTCACCGGTATCGAACCCACCACGTAAATTGATGTAAAGACCGCGTGCGCGCTATTTCCTTTCGGCCGCGCCAGCCAGCCGCCGCGCCGCCTGCCTGGCCGGCGTATCGCCCAGCGGCAGCAGCGCCGCCGCGCGCGCCAGCGCCCGCACCAGTGCTGCCTCACCGATGCGCAAGCCACGCCCGCGCAACTGCGGCAGCGAGCGCACCGGCTCCGGCGCGATGTCCACGGCGGCGCGCACCAGCAGGCGCTGGAGCGGGCGCAACGGGGTGGGCACGAAGGGCGCTTCGGCCATGATGTCCAGAAAGTCGGTCAGGATGGCGGACCCTTCCAGCGTCGGCGCCGTCGCGGCCAGCAGCGCTTCCCATCCGGCCCTTGTTTGCGGCGCGCCGGTCGCGCCATACAGCAGGGCGGACGCCTGGCTTTCCGCGAAAGCCGCATCCATTTCCTGCGCCGACAAGGCTCCCACGTAGCAGTGGTAGGCCTCGGCAAACCCGAACACGGCGCTCGCCTGCACCCAGTCGAGCAGGCGCGGATCGTTGGCGTGAAAAGCCTGTCCAGCCGGCGTTGTGCCTTGCACCTGGCCGTGCATGCGCACCACGCGCGCGATCAAGGCCTCGGCCGCCGAACGCGGACCATACACGGTCATCATGGCGGCAAAGCCGGTGCGCCGCAGGCGCATGAGCGGATCGCGCTGGAAGCCGCCGGCCTGCCACACGCCCGAGCGCACCGACGGCTCGGCCAGTTGCAGCAGGACGGCCGCCACACCGCCGATGAACAGCGGGACCGGATTGGCGAACACGCGCCAGGTGACGCCGTTCCGCGGCGCCAGCGCCGGCTCGCCCGCGGGCTGGCTGAAGTCGAAGGCCAGGCCCGGCGGTGGCTGCATCATCTCGCGTAAGGTCTTCAACATCGCTGTCAATCCTCGCATAGATCGTTTCCGGGCACGGCAACCAGGAATTGGTTCAACAAGCGCTTGCCCGCGCAGATACTTTAGGCTTAAAGTATATCGCGGACCGGCTGTATCGTTGCCCATCCAGCATACCAGCGCCATCTTTCCTGTACTGCCCGGAGACCCCATGAACGGAACCGCGTACCTGGACACCTTTGCGAACGATAACCTGCCGCCGCGCGAGCAGTGGCCCGAGCTGCTGTTCGAGCGCGAGGAGCTGGCCTACCCGGAGCGCATCAACTGCGCGGCCGAGCTGCTCGATGCGATGGTGGCGCGCGGGCATGGCGACGCGATCGCGCTGCGCGGCGCCAGCCTGAGCTGGACCTATGCCGAACTGCTGGCCACCGTCGACCGCATCGCAGGCGTCCTGCGCGACGGGATGAAGCTGGTCACCGGCAACCGCGTGCTGCTGCGCGGCGCCAACAACCCGACGATGGCGGCCTGCGTGCTGGCGGTGTGGAAGGCGGGGCTGGTCGCGGTGCCGACCATGCCGCTGCTGCGCGCGAAAGAGATCGGTACCATTGTCCAGCTGGCGCGGGTGGATGCGGTGCTGTGCGCGGCCGACCTGCGCGCGGAACTCGAGCTGGCGTGCGCAGGGTGCGATGCGCCGCCGCGCGTCGTCTTCTTCAACGACGGCGCGCCGGATTCGCTGGACGCCTTGATGGCCACCATGCCGCCGCGCTTCGCGGCGGTCGACACCTGGGCCCAGGACGTCTGCCTGCTCAGCTTTACCTCCGGCACCACCGGCCGCCCGAAAGGCACCATGCACTTCCACCGCGACGTGCTGGCGATCTGCGACTGCTTCCCGCGCTCGACCCTGGGAGCCACGCCCGGCGACGTCTTCATCGGCACGCCGCCGCTGGCGTTCACCTTCGGCCTGGGCGGCATGCTGCTGTTCCCGCTGCGTTACGGCGCCTCGACCGTGCTGCTGGAAAAACTCACGCCCGAGTCGCTGCTGGCGGCTATCGCCGGATACCGCGCCACCGTCTGCTTCACGGCGCCCACCTTTTACCGGCAAATGGCGCCGCTGGCCGGCAAATACGACCTGTCGAGCCTGACCCGCACCGTCTCGGCCGGCGAGGCGCTGCCGCTGGAAACGCGCCAGGCCTGGCAGCGTGCCACCGGCCTGGCCATGATCGACGGCATCGGCTCGACCGAAATGCTGCACATCTTTATCTCGGCGGCGGGCGACGCGATTCGTCCCGGCGCCACCGGCCGTCCGATTCCCGGCTACCGCGCCTGCATCCTCGACGACGACGGCAACCAGGTTGGCCCCGGCATCACCGGGCGGCTGGCCGTGAAAGGCCCGACCGGCTGCCGCTACCTGGCGGACCCGCGCCAGCTCGACTACGTCTGCAACGGCTGGAACCTGACCGGCGACGCCTACCAGGTCGACGCCGACGGCTATTACTGGTACCAGGCGCGCACCGACGACATGATCATCTCCGCCGGCTACAACATCGCCGGCCCCGAAGTCGAGGACGCGCTGATGCAGCATCCGGCGGTGGCCGAATGCGGCGTGGTCGGCGCGCCCGACCCTGAACGGGGACAGGTGGTGCTGGCCTACGTGGTGCTGCGCGCCGGCGAGGAGGGCAGCCCGGACATGGCGAAGGCGCTGCAGGACCACGTCAAGCGCACCGTCGCCCCTTACAAATACCCGCGCCGGATCGCGTTCCGCGCATCGCTGCCGCGCACCGAAACAGGCAAGCTGCAGCGCTTCAAGCTCAGGCAGGAAGCACGACAGGATATGGAGTCCTCATGAACATCGTCTGCATCGGCGGCGGTCCCGCCGGCCTGTACTTCGGCCTCCTGATGAAGAAGCAAAACCCGAGGCACGAGGTCACGGTCATCGAGCGCAACCGTCCCTACGACACCTTCGGCTGGGGCGTGGTGTTCTCCGACCAGACCCTGGGCAACCTGGTCGCAGCCGACGAAGCGACGGCGCGCACCATCCTGCAATCGTTCAACCATTGGGACGACATCGACGTCCATTTCAAAGGCCGCACCGTCACCTCGGGCGGACACGGCTTTTGCGGCATCGGCCGCAAGCGCCTGCTGAACATCCTGCAGGCGCGCTGCGAGGAACTGGGCGTGCGGCTGGTGTTCGAAACGGAGGTGGCCGACGACCAGGCGCTCGCAAGCCAGTACGGCGCCGACCTGGTGATCGCCTGCGATGGCGCGGGCAGCCGCGTTCGCACCCGCTACGCCGCCACCTACCAGCCCGATATCGATACCCGCAATTGCCGCTTCGTCTGGCTCGGCACGAAGAAGAAATTCGAGGCATTCACCTTCGCTTTCGAGCAGACCGAACACGGCTGGTTCCAGGCCCACTGCTACCAGTACGACGGCGATACCTCGACCTTCATCGTCGAGACGCCGGAAGACGTCTGGCGCAAGTCCGGCCTGGAAGGGATGAGCCAGGAAGAGGGCATCGCCTTTTGCGAGCGGCTGTTCGCGAAGTATCTCGATGGCCATTCGTTGATGAGCAATGCCTCGCATTTGCGCGGCTCGGCCATGTGGATCAAGTTCCCGCGCATCGTCTGCCGCGCGTGGGTGCACTGGAACGACATCGACGGACGCCGCGTGCCGGTCGTGCTGATGGGCGACGCGGCGCACACCGCCCACTTCTCGATCGGCTCCGGCACCAAGCTGGCGCTGGAAGATGCGATCGAGCTGGCGCGCTGTTTTGCAGACTGTCCTGAACGTGATGGCGCCGCGGGCATCGAAAAAGTTTTGGAAAGTTATCAGGAAGTGCGTGCCGTCGAAGTCCTGAAGATCCAGAGCGCCGCCCGCAATTCGATGGAATGGTTCGAGAACGTCAACCGCTATACCGCGATGGAAGCCGAGCAGTTCGCCTATTCGATGCTCACGCGCAGCCAGCGCCTGTCGCACGAAAACCTGCGCCTGCGCGACGCCGACTACATCGGACGTTTCGAAGGCTGGATCGCGCGCCGCGCCTTCGAACAGGCCGGTGTTGCGGTGCCGCCGGACGCGGCCAGCGTGCCGCCGATGTTTACCCCATTCCGCCTGCGCGGCACGCTGCTGAAAAACCGCATCGTGGTCTCGCCGATGGCGCAGTATTCGGCAGTCGACGGCGTCGCCGGCGACTTCCACCTGGTGCACCTGGGCAGCCGCGCGCTCGGCGGCGCCGCGCTGGTGTTCGCCGAGATGACCTGCGTCTCGGCCGACGCCCGCATCACGCCCGGCTGTCCCGGCATGTACACGCCCGAACATACGGCGGCGTGGAAGCGCATCGTCGACTTCGTTCATGCCAACAGCGATGCCAGGATCGCCCTGCAGCTCGGCCACGCCGGCGCCAAGGGCTCGACCAGGCGCGCCTGGGACGGCACCGACCAGCCGCTCGAGGAGGGCAACTGGCCGCTGGTGTCGGCCTCGCCCCAGCAATACCTGGAAGGGGTGTCGCAGTTGGCGCGCGCGGCGACCCGCGACGACCTGGAGCGCATCAAACTGGATTTCGTGCGCGCCACCGGCGAGGCCGTGAAAGCCGGTTTCGACTGGCTGGAACTGCACTGCGCGCACGGCTACTTCCTCTCGAGTTTCATTTCGCCGCTGACCAACCAACGTACGGACGAATACGGCGGCAGCCTGGAAAACCGCTGCCGCTACCCGCTCGAGGTGTTTCGTGCGATGCGCGCCATCTGGCCAGAGGAGCGGCCGATCAGCGTGCGTTTGTCGGCCCATGACTGGACGCCCGGCGGCCTGACCCCGATTGACGCGGTGCAAGTGGCGCGCCTGTTCAAGGATGCCGGCGCCGACATGATCGACGTCTCTTCGGGCCAGGTCAGCAAGAAGGAACAGCCAGTCTACGGCCGCATGTACCAGACCCCGTTCGCCGACCGCATCCGCAACGAAGTCGGCATCCCGACCATCGCCGTGGGCGCGATCTTCGAAGCCGACCACGCCAACAGCATCATCGCTTCCGGTCGCGCCGACCTGTGCGCGATCGCGCGCCCGCACCTGGCCGACCCGGCCTGGACCCTGCACGAAGCGGCGAAACTCGGCTACACCCCGGTGCAGTGGCCGAAACAGTACTACGCCGGCAAGCTGCAGCTCGAACGCAATCTCGAACGCGAACGCGCGCTGGCTGCGGCGAGCACGGGCCTCACACCGCAGCAGGTGGCGGCGAAATTGCTGGAAGGCTGACATGGCGCGCAAACAAACCACCCTTGCCGTCGTGGCCGACGATGTCCCGGTACTCGACGTCGAAAGCCGCCTCACCGACGACAACCATGCCTCGCTCAAGCTGTGGCTGCGCATGCTGTCGTGCACGACGCTGATCGAAACCGAGATCCGCAGCCGCCTGCGCCGCGAATTCGGCATCACGCTGCCGCGCTTCGACCTGATGGCGCAGCTCGACCGCCATCCGGAAGGCTTGCGCATGGGCGACCTGTCGAAGCGCATGATGGTCACGGGCGGTAACGTGACCGGCATCGTCTCGATGCTCGAGCAGGAAGATTTGGTGACGCGTGACGCGGTACCGGGCGATGGCCGCGCCTTCAGCGTGAAATTGACCCCAGCCGGCCGCCGTGCCTTCAAACGCATGGCCACCGCACACGAAGGCTGGATAGAGGAATTGATGGGCGCTTTAACCGGCACCGAACGCACTGCGCTGATGGAACTGCTGTCCACCCTGAAGCGCGGCCTGAACAGCCCCGAACAAGTACAAGACTAGGAGAACGCATGCGCCACCTCACAGGTGAACCGCACCATTTGCCGGGCAACCGCACTGCCTTGGGTGACCATCAGCCGCAGCACTTCCTGTTCAGCGTCGAGGCGGGCGTGGCCACGCTCACGCTGAACCGCCCCGAGCGCAAGAACCCGCTCACCTTCGATTCCTATGCCGAGCTGCGCGACCTGTTCCGCGCGCTGGCGTATGCGGACGACGTCAAGGCGATCGTCGTCACCGGCGCCGGCGAGAACTTCTGTTCCGGCGGCGACGTGCACGACATCATCGGCCCGCTCACGAAACTCGACATGCCGGGCCTGCTCGCGTTCACCCGCATGACCGGCGACCTGGTGAAAGCCATGCGCGCCTGTCCGCAGCCGGTGGTGGCCGCGATCGACGGCGTCTGCGCCGGCGCCGGCGCGATTCTCGCGCTGGCCTCGGACATCCGCTACGGCACCGCGCGCAGCAAGACCGCCTTCCTGTTCACGCGGGTGGGCCTGGCCGGCTGCGACATGGGCGCCTGCGCGCTGCTGCCGCGCGTGATCGGCCAGGGCCGCGCCGCCGAACTGCTCTACACTGGGCGCAGCCTCGGTGGCGAGGAAGCCGAACGCTGGGGCTTCTTCAACCGCCTGTGCGCGCCCGAGCACGTGCTGGCCGATGCGCAAGCCTTTGCCGCCGCGCTGGCCGCCGGCCCCACCTTCGCCCATGGCATGACCAAGAAAATGCTGCAGCAGGAATGGAACATGGGCGTCGACGAAGCCATCGAGGCCGAAGCCCAGGCCCAGGCGATCTGCATGGCCACCAACGATTTTCATCGCGCCTACCACGCCTTCGTGGCGAAGGAAAAACCGCAATTCGAAGGAGACTGAACGCATGGCCGATACCGACTACCTGAACTGGCCCTTCCTCGACGGCCGTCACCGCGAACTGGCGCTGGAGCTGGACGCCTGGGCTGCGCAGAACATCGCGCAGCAACATGACCACGACGTCGACGCCGCCTGCCGCGCCCTGGTCAAACAGCTGGGCGCGGCGGGATGGCTGAAGCACGCGATCGGCGGCCGCGCATATGGCGGCGCCGGCGAGGCCATCGACACGCGCGCGGTCTGCCTGATCCGCGAAACGCTGGCGCGCCATTCCGGCCTGGCCGATTTCGCCTTTGCCATGCAGGGCCTGGGCAGCGGCGCGATCACCCTGTTCGGCAGCGACGAGAACAAGGAGGAGTACCTGACCCGGGTCGGCCGCGGCGAGGCAATTGCCGCCTTTGCCCTGTCCGAGCCGGACGCCGGTTCCGACGTGGCGGCGATGGCCTGCGCGGCGACGCCCGACGGCGACCACTACGTGCTCAATGGCGAGAAGACCTGGATCTCCAACGGCGGCATCGCCGACATGTACGTCGTGTTCGCGCGCAGCGGCGAAGCGCCCGGCGCGCGCGGCATCTCCGCCTTCATCGTCGATGCGGACTCGTCCGGCTTCGAGATCGCCGAACGCATCGACGTCATCGCCCCGCATCCGCTGGCGCGCCTGCGCTTCACCGATTGCCGCGTGCCGGCGTCGAAACGCCTGGGAGAAGGGGGGCAGGGCTTCAAGGTGGCGATGGCGACCCTCGACATCTTCCGCACCTCGGTCGCCGCCGCCGCACTCGGCTTCGCGCGCCGTGCCCTTGACGAAGCGCTGGCGCGCGCGACCGGCCGCAAGATGTTCGGCAAGACCCTGGCCGACTTCCAGCTGACCCAGGCCAAGCTGGCCCAGATGGCGACCGGCATCGACGCCGCCGCGCTGCTGACCTACCGCGCCGCCTGGCAGCGCGACGGGGGCCGGCGCGTGACGAAGGAAGCGGCAATGGCCAAGCTGACCGCCACCGAAACGGCGCAGGGAGTGATCGACGCCGCCGTGCAGATGTTCGGCGGCCTGGGCGTGGTGAGCGAGCAGCCGGTCGAGCGCCTGTACCGCGAGATCCGCTCGCTGCGCATCTATGAAGGCGCGACCGAGGTGCAGCAGTTGATCATCGCGCGCGAACTGTTGGCCGAAGCTGCGGCCGAAGCGGTGCCGCGTGGCTGAGACTTTCGTGCGCAGCGTGCAGGTGCGCTTCGGCGATTGCGACCCGGCCGGCATCGTGTTCTATCCGCGCTACTTCGAGATGTTCAACAACCTGGTCGAAGACTGGTGCGCCGACGCGTTGGGCACCTCGTTCCAGGAGCTGCACGGCGTGCGTGGACTCGGCCTGCCGACCGTGCATGTCGAGACCGACTTCGTCGCCACCAGCAAGCTCGGCGACCGGCTGGAGGCCACGCTGTCGGTCCTGAAGATCGGCGGCGCCTCGGTCAGCGTGGCGATCCGCCTGCGCGGCGGCGATGGCGCCGAGCGCGTGCGCGCCACCCTGGTGCTGGCGCTGATGGACTTGCAGGGCGCGCGCGCAACGCGGATTCCCGAATCGATGCGCGAACGCATGGCCCGGTACGTGATTAACGATTGAGAGGCAAATATCCATGGAATTCCTGCAACCAGAAGGCTGGGCCAAACCGCGCGGCTATGCCAACGGCGTCGCCGCCTCGGGGCGGATGGTATTCGTCAGCGGCATGGTCGGCTGGGACGCGCAAGGCGTGTTCCACACCGACGACTTCGCCGGCCAGGTGCGCCAGGCACTGGAAAACATCGTCGCCGTGCTGGCCGAGGGTGGCGCCAAACCCGAGCACATCGTGCGCATGACCTGGTATGTGCTCGACAAGAAGGAATATGTCGCCGCCTACCCGGAAATCGGCGTGGCTTACCGCGACCTGATCGGGCGCCATTTTCCGACCATGAGCGCGGTGCAGGTGGCGGGGCTGGTGGAGGACCGGGCGCGGGTCGAGATCGAAGTCACGGCCGTGGTGCCGGAACAGGAAACCGGCTGATACTGCGTTGTAGCCCTGCGCGTACTGCCGGATTTTTGAAGTGGCGCAGCGTATTTTTATTGTAATTTTGGTATAGACTTGTCCGGAAAGCCGAGCGACATCCAATACGATTCAAGCGTGCCCTCCAGAAAGGTCGTCGAATGATATCGCAAGAGGAATACCTGGCGCTTGTCCACGAAATGGTCAAGGTCGCAATTCCCGAAGAACTGATGGCGTTTGAATTATCCGGGACGTACATTTCGGGGCAACTCTTTGAAAACGGTACAACAGAGGGTGGCGGTTCCGGTGGCGTGACCGAATTTCAGTTTCTCGATGGGGCAACCGAATTACTCAATTTCGTCGGCCTGATGATCGGGACCTTCGAAGGGATCTGGAAGGTCATCGAACGTATCCGGAAGAAACGCGCCCAGGTCGCGGATGAGGAAATCGTCAAGCAGTGGCGGGATTATCTTCGCGAGCGGGGCGTGGAAAACGCTTTGGCCGACGACGTTGTGGCGCGGTTTCGCAGTGATGTGATCACGCTTGCGCGTCATTCATCGGCGGCATGAACCTCGACGACGACGAGGTCTGGCGCAATGGCATGCGCGATGCCGAAACACGTGGACAACGGGCACGCAATATCCTGCTCCTGTTTGTGCTGGGTCCAACGGTCGTGCGGCTGCTCATGGGGGATATCCTCGCTGCCTTGATCGAACTGGCGATCGTCACCGCCGTCATGGCCTGCCTGTTGCGGCCTCCGTCGACCGCGGCCCTCACCGACCTCGGTGAGGAGCGTCCGCTATTTGTCGAATTACGGCAGGAGATCCACGACATCGGCAAAGCGCTTGGCCTGCACCGCTCGTTGCTGCACCTGAAGCTGAATGCGGCCAATTTCGGCGCCAACCCGCATATCCGTGGTCCGCGCGCGGGGAGATTGCTCGGATTGGCGCGACCGGCGCCGGTCTTCCTCGAGATTCCGCTCGGTTTCCTCAAGTTCTACCAGGAAGACCGCGCGGCGGCACGTGCAATCCTGGCGCACGAGTTGGCCCATATGCGGCACCAGGATTGGGAACTGTGGACTTTTGCGTCGGCTGCGACCGCTTTCATCAAATGGCTCAGCATTCCGGTAGCCATTGTGACCGCGATGACCGGGGTCGCATCCGAACTCGACGTCCATCGCTTTGCCAGTGAACGGCACCTGGCCTCCGTGGACGCCTATCGCCAGCAAAAGTACCTGCGGGATGCCCGTGGCGACACCGGGCGGGCGCTGGAAATCGCCGCGGCGCATGCCGCGCGCGATGCGCAGGAACGGCAATCGAAGATGGATGAATCCGCGCTGGTTCGGGAAGACCGGGCTTCCCGGCTGCTGGCTGCGGCGCTGCCGCTCTCGTTTCGGATCCTGCTCGTTCTGTCGATACTGCGGTTGCGGAAAAAATCCGAAGCGGCCGCCGATCATCTGGCAGCGCTGGTCACCTCTCCGCGCGACCTGATGCGGGCGCTCGCGAGGTTCGGGGAGCCCCGTCCCTGGTGGAAGATCTTGAGTGCGCATCCCAGCCTGCGCGTTCGTCTGCGGGCATTGCAACAGCGATGTCCGGCAAGTACGGAAGAGCTTGCGCCGAAACCGGGGAAAACCGGGCCGCCGGGTTCGATCGTCGCTACCTTGACAGGCCGCACGGGCATCGCGGCCTGGCTCGACAATCCGCAAGCCGGGGTACGCCGTTTTCGCAGGGTTGGCTTGTTCGTGTCGCTGCTGTGTGCCGAACCGCTCGGAAGCCTGGTCCACTGGTGCATCCACTCGACACTGTCGACCTGGATTTCCAGCCCGCTCCCAGTGTCCGCTTCATTGGACGGCCTGGCGTTTGCCTCGATTGTGTTAATCGTCCACCGATTGATCCGACGCGGCATTCTGCCGCAGCTGATCAGCGCACTGCTGGGTGGGACGGTTTTCTACATGATGGCAATCGCTTACCGCTGGAGCATGGCGATGGACCTGGAGATCGGCTGGTACGATTTTTTTTATCGGTTTCCGACGCATTTCGCGGAAGCGTTTGCACTGCTGCTTGCTTTTTCCTGGGCCTTGTCGCGCGGGCGGTCTGAGACGGCGGCGTTCGGCCTGGCTGTCGGATGTTCGTTTGTTATAGGCTGGCTGGCGACGGTTGCCAATCCCGCGCTGTGGAACAGCCCCCTTCGGGAAGAATTCGGACCACGCGTGCGCCTCCTCCTGAGCCTTGACATCGCCAGGCTGATGGTGTTCTGGCTGGTATTTGGCTTGCGGCAGGAATGGGCCAGGTCTCGCTCGGCACGGCTGGGTCGAATCCGGCAACGAAGCAACGGGATCAACGGCGTCGTGGGAAAGCCCGACCGGTCAAGCTGAAACCGTGACAACCTCTGGCAACAGGAGCGCTCGTGAACGACCCTTCCAAAAGCGTGGCATCCGCAGCCGGGAACGGCGGCGAGACCATTTACCCGGCCATCGCGGACATGGTGAACGCCCTGGCCTGGCCATGCGTGCTGCTGCTGGTCCTGTTCGTCATCCGCAAGGAAATTCATGCCCTGTTGCGAAGCTTGAGCGTCCGCCTGCGATCCGGGGCTGCGGTCAAGATGGGAGCGTTCGAGGTCGGGGCGGTCAACGTCGACCACGTCAATCTTGTCGGGCCTGGTGCCGAGGCGCGACTGGACGATGGACGCCGCTCCAATGACCGGCGCGATTATTACAGGAAGTGCAGGCGCCTGTTGCTCGTTCACCGGCTCGCGAAATCGCGGACCGAGGGACAGGAATTCGATATCCTGGTTTACCTGATCCCTGATGAAGGAAAAGGCACCCTGGCCGCTGTCAGCAAGGTGGAATATTACTTTGGCTCGTACTGGGGCGACAGGATCTTCAGCTCGGCCAAACGCCATGCCGGTTTTCCGGTCCGCTTGTCCGCGTATGGGCCCACCTTGTGCACGGCCGAGGTGTTTTTTACGGACGGGGAATCCGTTATTCTTGCCAGATTTCTCGACTTCGAGATGGGCGCAAGTGCGCCGATGATTTCCGATACCGATTCGGGAACATGAAACGGGCATGCTGCTTCGGCGGTGGACGGTTCCGGCTACCTGAACACGATCGCCCGGAACACGCGGCGCTTCATGACGCCACCACCAGATGGCGCCGCACCTCCGGCTCGCCCGCGCCGATATGAAACGCGAACTTGCGTTCGCGTAGCGCCACATCCGCTTCGGTGATCCGGTAAAAGCGCCGCAAATGCGCGGTCCAGTTTTCGTCGGTGATCTGTTCGGTGAACTGTCCCGGGTCGTTCACGTCCTGCAGCAGTTCCCAGCCGAGCGCGCCCAGGGCCAGGCGGCTGCGGCGGCTCTCCTGCATCAGGGCGATGAATTCCTCGCTGCGCGCGGGGTCGATCCGGTAGATCACCGAGACCACGATGCGGCCCTGCGTCGGCGCGATGGCCGCCACCGGTTTCGTCAATGGCGTCGCCGGCGTCAGGTTCTCGATCTGGCCACGGTCCTGCACCAGGCGCAGGACGACGAACATCGTCAGCGCGCCGCTGGCGGCGGCGACGATCAGGCTGTTGCGCACGCTGTCCTGGCTGGCCAGGTGGCCCCAGGCCGCGGCGCCGAGCGCGCTGGCGCCCATCAAGGCCATCTGGTAGATCGCCATGGCGCGCGCACGCACCCAGTCGGGCAGCGCCATCTGGATCGACACGCTGAGGGAATTGGCGGTCGTGATCCAGGCCATCCCCGACAGAGCCATGGCCGCCATGGCGAGGTACAGGTTGCTGCCCAGCGCAATCGTCAGCGTCGTCACGGCCTGCAGCAGCGCGCCATGCCAGACCAGGGTGTCGCGCGTGACCGCGTTGCGGATGCGCGGCAGCAGCAGCACCGCGACGATCGCGCCGCCGCCCATGCAGGCCAGCAGCGCCGTAAAGGCGGCGGCGCCGCCGTCGCTGCCCCCGTGCAGGTTGCGCGCGACCAGCGGCAGCAGGGCCAGCTGGGCGGTCGAATGGAAGAAGAACACGGCGATGCGCGCCAGCACCGCCTTGACGCGCGGCGACTGGCGCACGAAGCTGATCCCGATGCGCATGGCGCTGCGCAGGCGCTCGCGTCCGAGCGGGTCGGGCACGTGTTCGCGGCGCCAGCGCATGATCACGCAGCCGGCGGCGACCGACAGCGCGGCATTCAACAGGAAGACGTACACGGTGCCGATGCTGGCGATGGTCGCGCCGGCGATCAGCGGGCCGGCGATGCGCGAGGCATTCATGGCGATGCCGTTCAGGCCCAGGGCGGCCGGCAGGTGCGCGCGCGGCACCAGTTCCGGCACGATCGCGGCGAACACCGGCCAGCGCATGGCCAGGCCGATCCCGTTCGCAAACGTCAGCGCCAGCAGCAGGCCCGGACTCATGGCGTCGAACAGCACGACGACCGACATCGCCACCGCCACGGCGGCGACCCAGAACTGGGTGAGGATGAAGTAGCGGCGGCGGTCGACGATGTCGGCCAGCGCGCCGCTCGGCAGGCCGAGCAGGAAGACCGGCAGCGTCGAGGCGGTCTGCACCAGCGCCACCCAGACCGGTTCGCGCGTCAGCGAGGTCATCATCCAGGCGGCGGCGACGTCGTTCATCCACATGCACAAATTGGCGGTCAGCCAGACGCCCCAGAGCATGCGGAACGCCGGATGCAGCAGCGGCGCCAGTGACGCGGGCACGTTCGATTCGGTTGCGGCGGATGGCGGCGATGGATCTGGCGAAGACATGTGCGTTGTCGGATGATGATGCCTGATTCTACTCTTCCAGCGGCTTGACATGCCGCTCGATCAGTTCCAGCATCCCCTGCGCCGCGATCGACAGCGTCTCGTCCTTGCGCGTGACGACCAGGATCGGCCGCGTCTGCTCCTGCGGCGCCAGCGGGATGGCGGCCAGGTCCAGCAGGCGGAACTGGAACAGGGTCAGTTGCGGCACCAGGCTCACGCCCAGGCCTTGTTCGACCAGGCCCGCCACCGTCGCCAGGTGTTCGACTTCGAAGCCCGAATGCACGGCCGGCACGTCGCGCAGCAGGATGTCGACGTACTGGCGTACGCTCGACGACTTGGCGAGGTGGACGATGTCGTGGCCGGCCAGGTCGCCTGGCCTGATGCGGCGCTTTTTTGCCAGCGGATGGTCGCGCCGGCAGACCAGGTAGAACGGGTCGCTGCCCAGCACGCGCGCGTCGAACTCATGGAAGTCGGCTCCGGGCGCCGTCAGCACCAGGTCGGCCTTCCGTTGGCGCAGCAGCGCCAGGCACTGGTCGGACAAGGCATCGTGCAGCGACACGGCCACGCCTGGATACAGGCGCCGGTACTCGGCGATCACGGCCGGCAGCGCCCGCGCCGCCAGCGAGGGCAGGGCGGCGATCGCGACGCGGCCGCGGCGGCGGGCGACGTAATCGGCCATGTCGTCGAAGGCGGCTTCGATGTCGGCGATCAGCGTGCGCGCCGCTTCGGAAAACAGTTCGCCTTCGGGCGTGAGCGTGACGTTGCGGGTATCGCGCTCGAACAGGCGCGTACCCGCCGCTTCTTCCAGTTTGCGGATCATCGCGCTGAAGGCGGGCTGCGAGGTATGGCAGCGTTCGGCCGCGCGCGTGAAATGGCGTGTTTCCTCGAGTGCGACGAAGGCGTACAGCAGCCTGGTGGAGATGTTGGTCGTCATCGTGTGATTGATTCGATAAACGGATTAATCCATCTGAAATGACCATTGTACTTAATGGGTGAAGCGCGGGACACTGGCTGCATGGGAGGAGCACACATGAAAACGATCAGGATCGGCGCCGGCGCCGGCTACTCCGGCGACCGCCTGGAGCCGGCGGTGGAACTGGCGCAGAAGGGCGCGCTCGACTATCTCATCTTCGAGTGCCTGGCCGAACGCACGATCGCGCTGGCCCAGCGCGCGCGCATGGCGGACCCCGATGCCGGCTACGATCCACTGCTGGCCGAACGCATGCATGCGGTGCTGCCGCTGTGCCATGCGCAGGGCATCCGCATCCTGACCAACATGGGCGCGGCCAATCCGCTGGCGGCCGCCGCCAGGGTGCGCGAGATCGCACGCTCGCTCGGACTGGATGGGCTGAAGGTGGCCGCTGTCGTCGGCGACGACGTGCTGGCCACGGTGCGCGCCGGCGACTACCTCGACGACAGCGGCCAGCCGGTGAACCGCTTCGGCGAACGCCTGCTGTCGGCCAACGCCTATCTGGGCGCGCAGCCGCTGGTCGATGCGCTGGCGGCCGGGGCCGACGTCGTCGTCACCGGCCGCGCCGCCGATCCGGCGCTGGTGCTGGCGCCGCTGGTCCACGAATTCGGCTGGGCCATGGACGACTGGCACCGGCTGGGGCAGGGCACGCTGGTCGGGCACCTGCTCGAATGCGCGGGGCAGATCACGGGCGGCTACTTCGCCGATCCGGGCTACAAGGATGTGGCCGGGCTGGCGCGCCTTGGTTTCCCGATCGGCGAAGTGGCCGAGGATGGCACGGTCGTCATCACCAAGGTGGCGGGCAGCGGTGGCCAGGTGACGGCGGCCACCTGCAAGGAACAGCTGCTGTACGAGATCCACGACCCGGGCGCCTACCTGACGCCGGACGTCGCCGCCGATTTTTCCGGCGTGCGTATCACCGAGATAGGCCCTGACCGGGTGCGGGTCGAAGGCGCCAGCGGCCATCCGCGGCCGGAGACGCTGAAGGTCTCGATCGGCTACATCGACAGCTATATTGGCGAGGGCCAGATGTCGTATGCCGGCCCCGGTGCGCTGGCGCGTGCCCGGCTGGCGCTGGCCATCGTCGAGGAGCGCCTGCAGCTCACCGGCGTGCAGGCGGACGAGCTGCGCTACGATATCGTCGGCGTGAACGCCATGCACCGCGACGATCTCGCAGCGGCGCACCCGGAGCCTTACGAGGTGCGCATCCGCGTTGCCGGCCGCACCGCCAGCCTGCGCGAGGCAACCCGCATCGGCAACGAAGTCGAGAGCCTGTACACCTGCGGCCCGGCCGGCGGCGGCGGCGCCTTCAAATCGGCGCGCGACGTGGTCGCCGTGGTCTCGACCCTGCTGCCGCGCGAGGCCGTCCATCCAACCGTCCATTTCGGGGAGCTCCAGCATGCTGTTACGTGAAATCGCGCATGCGCGCGCCGGCGACAAGGGGAACATCTCGAACATCTGCGTGATCGCCTACGACCCGCGCGATTATGCGCTGCTGGAACGGCACCTGACCGCCGAGCGGGTGGCGGCGCACTTCGCGGAAATAGCCGGCGGCGAGGTGCGACGTTATGCACTGCCGGCGCTCGGCGCCCTGAACTTCGTGCTGCACGGGGCCTTGAGCGGCGGCGTCACGCGCTCGCTGGCGCTGGACGCGCACGGCAAGACCCTGGGCTCGGCCATCCTCGGCATCGAGATTCCCGACTCAACGCAGCCCTGAATCGAATAACAGACAAGGAGACACCCCATGAGCCTCACAAGACTGCCCGCTGTTGCCATCACAGCCATCTACCTCGCCTTCGCCGGCACGGTATCCGCCGCCACCTTCCCCGAAAAACCGATCCGCTTCGTTGTCCCTTTTGCCGCCGGCACCGCCACCGACCAGCTGGCGCGCGCGCTGGGCCAGGCAATCACGCTCGAGACAAGGCAGCAGGTCATCGTCGACAACCGCCCCGGCGGCAACGGTTTCATCGGCGCCAACGAAGCGGCGCGCGCGGCCCCGGATGGCTACACGGTGCTGATCGCAACCAACACCACTCATGCCGCGGCCGAGCACCTGTACAAGCGGGTTCCTTACGATCCTGTGAAAAGCTTCGCGCCGATCACCGCGCTGGGCAAGGGCGGTCAGATCATGGTCGTGAACGCAACCTCGCCGGTGACGAACGTAGGCGACTTCATCGCGCGCGCAAAAAAGGAGCCGGGCAAGATCACCTTCGGCAGCGGCAGTTCGTCGAGCCGGGTCGCGGGCGAACTGTTCCAGCAAATGGCGGGCGTGCAGCTGCTGCACGTGCCCTATAAAAGCAATACCTATGCGATCACCGACCTGATGGGCGGCCAGATCCAGATGATGATTACCGATACCGCCACCGGCCTGCCGCACATCAAGAGCGGCAAGCTGCGCGCCCTCGGCTATTCGGGCAGCACCCGCTCGGCGCTGGCGCCGACGGTGCCAACGATTGCCGAGGCGGGCGTCAAGGGTTACGACATCGGCTACTGGTTCGCGGCCTATGCGCCGGCAAAAACGCCGGCGCCGGTCGTCGCCCGCCTCAACGAACTGCTGCGCCGCGCCGCCAACAGCCCGACGGCGAACAGCGGCTTCTATGCCATGAGCGGCACCACGGTGTTCCTGACTTCGCCGCAGGAACTGGCGTCGTTCCAGGCGGCCGAATCGACGCGCTGGGGCGAGATCATTCGCAAGGCGGGCATCGAAAAAGAATAGGGCGCGCTGCGCCTGGCCACACTGCCTGCCTTCCGATCATCGTAGCGTGGACTCCCGAGTCCACGCGGTACCGCGTAAGCACTCCGATATGCATGAGAAAGGCCGTGGACGGAGTCCACCCTGCGTATCGCGCGACGCGGATTGTGCAACGGGCTCGGTGTTAGCCGAGAGCCAGGCCACACTGGCCGCGTTTCGGTGATCGCAGGCCTGAGCTCAATCCTCGTGCGGCGCCGTGCCGGTGACGGCCGGCGCAGCCTCCTGCACCAGGTAGTTGTCCTTCAGCCGCACGTAATGCTCGGCCAGGTAGCGGTTGTGGGCGAGTTCTTCCGCGCTGAGCGGCCGCACCTTGCGCGCCGGCCGCCCCACGTACAGGTAGCCGCTCTCGAGCACCTTGCCCGGCGGGACCAGGCTGCCGGCGCCGACGATCACCCTGGCGCCGACCACCACGTCGTCCATCAGGATCGCGCCCATGCCGATCAGGCATTCGTCGCCGATGGTGCAGCCGTGCAGGATCACCGCGTGGCCGACCGTGACGTAGTCGCCGATCAGCAGCGGCGTGCCCTGCGGGTTGTTCTCGTTGCGGTGCGAGACGTGGCCCATCGAAAAATCCTGGATGTTGGTGCAGCGGCCGATGTGGATGTGGTTGACGTCGCCGCGCAGCACGGCGTTGCACCAGACCGAACTGTCGTCGCCGATGCGCACGTCGCCGATGACTTGCGCCGAGTCGTGCAGGAAGACGCGCGCGCCGATGGCGGGGTCGAAATCGAGGTAGCTGGTGACAGGCATTGCATGCTCCCGGTTGAAGTTGCAAAGGATATCGCAGCCTGGCCGGGCAAGCGCAGCCCGCCTATAGGTCCATTCTACGCATATTGGCCGGGTTTTCTGCAAGCAGATCTCTCTGCGCTACCGGCGTCCCATAAAAAAGCCGCGTCCATCGTTCGACGGGCGCGGTTTTCTTGCCACTCTGTGACCTGCAAGCCGGACTCAGGCTGCCTGGATGTCCCTGATCACTTGCGGCGGCGCAGCGCGCCCATGCCCGCCAGCGCCACGCCCATCAGGGCCAGCGAAGCCGGTTCCGGCACGTCGGCCGGCACCACGGCCGCCGGGTTCACGTTCAGGATGTCGAAGGCCCAGCTGCCGTTGCGCCGGATGTCCATTTCGTCGACGAAGCCGTTGCGGAAGTTCTGGTACTGCGCGCCGGCATAGTAGAAGCCGTCGGCCAGGTTGTCGCTGACGCTGTAGTTGTTGTACTGCTGGAGCGAGACGGTGTAGTTGCCGGCGGCCAGTTCGATCTCGAAATTGACGTCCCAGCACTGGCGGCTGACGGCATCGGCCGCGACCCGGCCGCATTCGCCGTCGTCCTGCTGGCCGATCAGCTGGCCGGCGCCGTTGAACAGCGCCATGATCGGGTCGAAGCCGCCGCGCGCGATCGTCTGGCCGGCCGCGTTCACGCCGCCGGCATACGACCAGCTGCGCAGGCCGACGGTCGAGGTTTCGCCGACCGTGAAGTTGATCAGCTGGACGTCGTTATCGTAGGTGAACTGGCCGGTGTACGAAGTATTTGCGGCGCTGGCCGGGGCGACGCTGGCGCACAGGGCGGCGAGGAGGGCGATCAGTTTCAGTTTCATGTTGTTTGTCTCGTCTATCTAGTTGTGGAATGTTGTGGACGCACAGCGCGGAAGCGCCGTGCGTCTTTTTTTCTCTTACTTCAGGCCGCCGCCGACCACCGACAGCTTGCTGAAGGTCGCCGTCTGGGTCGCCGTATTGCTGCCCGAGGACACCGCCATGCCGACGTACAGCGTCGGCGCCGTGACGTTGACGCTGGTTGCTTCGGTCCAGCTCAAGCCGTCGCGCGAGGCCGCCGAGTACAGTGCGTTGCCGCGCCGTTCGATGCGTACCCAGACCGGCAGCGTGCTCGTCAAGAAGCCCGGCAGCACCGACTTGTTGTCGCCGTTGATGGCGCGGCGGATCTCGCCGGTGTTGGCGTAGCGCGCGGTCCAGGCATAGGTGCCGTTGCCCGCGACCGAATCGGTCGCCAGCAGGCCGGCGCGGGCGCCGCTGCTGCTGCCGCCTTGCGCCAGCATCCGCGCCGTCATCACGAAGTTCCCGGTCAGCGGCATGTACTTGAAGTAGTGGTTGTAGCTGGTCGAGGTCGAGATGTTGCCGGCGCCGGTGATGGTGTGCACGCCGTTGAGGGTCGTGCTCGCGCCCGGCGCGGTCACGCCGGCGCTCATGCTGCCTGCGCCGACGCCGGTGTTGCAGGCGAACAGGCCGCTGCAGACGGGTGCATTCGCTGGTGGCGTGACCGGTGGCGTCACCGGCGGAGTCACAGGCGGATTCACCGGCGGGTTCGGATCGATCGGCGGCAGCGGCGGCAGGCTGGTGCCGCTGGCGCAGGTGGCGCCCGTGCCGGGGTTGTTGACGCGGCCGGCGCCGGCATTGTTCTTCACGAACACGCAGGCCTGGTCGGCCGGCAGGGCGGTGTAGGCGTAGGGCGGGGTCCAGTTGGCCAGGCGCGGCAGGCCGGTCGCCGTCATCAGGGCTTCCGAAATGTCGATGGCGCCGCCGACCCAGGGCCTGGTGTCGTCGCCCTTGTCGTTGATGAACAGTTCGCCCGCGGCGCGGTAGCTGATTGCGCTCTTGCCGTCGGAGACCTTGCCGCCGACGTCTTTCGGCTTCAGGTTGGTGAACAGGTAGTAGTTATTCTCGGACAGCACGTCGGACTGGAAGCGCACGTCCAGGCCGCCCTCGAACTTCATGTCCTTGTCGGCCGGCTGGGTATCGGCTTCGAGCAGGTTGTTGAAGGTGTGCAGCTGGCCGAAGCGCACCAGCGGCAGGCGGCTGGCGGTGCCGTGCCAGTACATGCCGGTAAAGGTCACGTGCAGGCGGCCGGCGTCGCTCCAGGCGCGGCCGCTGTCGCCGTTGCCGACCAGGGTGGTCTTGCCGTGCCTGGTGAAGTAGCTGTTCGACATGGTCACATAGTCGGAGCCGCGCACGATGTCGAGCGCGCCGTCATGGCGGGTGTCGCTCGCCAGCTTGTCCGGGGTGTCGCCGTCGCTGACCGTCAGATGGTCGATCCAGACGTTCTGCGAGCGCGAGATGGTGGCGCCGTCGGCATAGGCGTTGCCCGAATCTTCGGGGTTGACGTCCCATGGCGTGTCGAGCGCGATGTTGCGGATGATGACGTTGCGGGTCCAGGTCGGGTACAGGTCGCCGTCCTTGCCGGATGCGACCCAGGCCTTGAAATCGGCTTCCGGATCGCGGCCGGGCGCCGTCGCCAGTTCGCTGCCGACGAGCAGGGTGGTGCCGGTGATGCGCGCCGCGCGCCCTTGTGCGTCGTTGATGCCGACCAGCGTGGTGTTCGACGGGATGTTGATCGAGCCGCCGAATTTCTGGTCGTTGTAGCTCTCGTATTCCTTGAAGACCGTGTTGTTGGCGCTCATGCGCAAGTCGATGTGGCCGACGATGCGGATGATCTTCGGCGCCAGGCCGGCTTCGTGCAGGGCGGCGACCAGCTGCTGGCCGTTATACACCGTGTACACGTGCTGCGGCAGGGCGTTGCGCCCGCCGGTGACGATCACCTTCTGGTGCGTGCCGCCGTTGCGCTTGTAGCTGTGCCAGCCATTGGCCGGCGCCACGTCGCATTCGAAGCTCAGGACGCCACCCGTCGGGTCGCTGGTGGCGAACTGCCAGGCCGGCAGCACCGGGGCAGCGCGGTAGTTGGCCGGTGCGTGCTTGCCGTCGATGAGCACCGGCGGGCCGGGGCGGCGGGTGCCGAAGGTGCCCAGCTGCAGCGGCGTCGAATCTCCGGTCAGGGTTTGCGCGTCGATGCCGTCCAGCGCCAGCGCCGGGCAGGCGGTGGCAGCTGTGGTGACGGCCGTTGCGGCGACGACCTTCGACAGGGTGGTTGCCGACGGCGCGCCGGGCGTCGCCACGTCGCTTGCGCCGCAGGCGCTCAGCAGTACCGCGACCGCTGCCGCAATGCTGGTGCGTTGCAGTTTTCGAATCATTTTTCTCGTCTCCTCGTTATTGTAGTAGTACGGAATTGCTCGGTCCAGTTACCAACTTGGCATACCAAAATCGTTAGGTGGCCCGACCAATTATGTAAATACTATCGAGGGTTTTTACGGCCGTCCATCAATTTCGCTAACAAAATATTATTCAGCACGGGTTGTCATGTTGCATATAAATCACAAACGGTCGTGCGTTTATTGGCTGGCACGAATAGGAAAGCGGTCATACCACGCCGGCGCAAGGTTGGACAGCATAAATATTTCTATGCAAACTGGTCGAACCAATTTAGATTATGGTCTGGCCGAATAAATATAAGTCTGGCAATCGGCCGGTAGTTCAATAATTACAACGAGGAGACCCGATGAAGCATCCACACCGCCCCAACCCGCAACGCGCCGTCATGGCCACCGCCGTCGGCCTGGCCCTGCTGCAAATGAGCGGCTATGCCAGCGCCCAGAGCACAGCCCCGGCCGACCCGCCGATGCAGTCAGTCTCGGTCACGGGTTCGCTGATCAAGCGCGTCGCCAACGAAGGCGCGACCGCGCTGACCGTCCTGAAGGCAACGGAGCTGGAAGCGCGCGGCCACACCGAATTGAAGGACCTGGTGCTGGAGCAGCCGCAGTCGCTGTCGCTCGGCACGAATTCCGGCGCCGCCGGCCCCGTGACCAACCTGCGCGGCCTGGGCCCGATGCGGACGCTGACGCTGCTCAACGGCCGCCGCCTGGCCAACGAGCCGCTGCAGGACCAGTACGTGTCGGTGAACGTCATCCCGCGCATGGCGCTCGACCGGGTCGAGACCCTGAGCAGCGGCGCCGCCTCGATCTACGGCGCCGACGCCATCGGCGGCGTGCAGAACTACTGGACCAAGCGCGGCTACGAGGGCGCCTCGATCAAGGCCGAATACGCGCGCCCGGAAATGAGCGGCGGCGGCACCACCAGGAGCATCGGCGCCATCGTCGGCTACGGTAACCTGAACAAGAATGGCTTCAACGCCTACATCGCCGTCGACCACCAGAAAAAATCGGCGCTGTTCCAGCAGGACCGCCACGAGCAGCACGACCCGGCCATCCTGCGCACGCTCGGCCTGGGCCTGACCCCGGACTCGCGCAACGCCAACCCGTTCGCCAACTTCGGCTTCACGCGCGCGGCCAACTCGAACTACAACACCAGCTTCGCCAGCGGCTGCGGCGCGCCGTATTCGATTCCGGTGCTGGGCAACCAGAGCGCCAATGCGACGCCGGTCTACGCGCCGGGCTGCTTCCGCAACCCGCTGTACTGGAACGCGGTCACCGACGGCAGCGAGATCACGACCGTCGCCGGCCGCGCCAGCTGGAACCTGGCCGGCGGCCACAAGATCGACCTCGACGTCCTGCACAGCGAATTCACGGTGCAGAAATTCCGCGGCATGCAGGCGCCGGGCGCGGTGCAGCCGTTCACCACCTATTCGCTGCCGTCGACCAGCCGCTTCTATCCGGGCAAGGGCATCACGCCGAACGTGCAGGTCGTGGGCAGCAACACCGGCAGCAATACGCCGACGATGTTCATCGATCCGGCCAGGACGCCGGGCACGGTCAGCAACCTGAACCTGAACAACCGTCCGCTCTACTTCCAGTGGGGACCTGCCGAACTGGGTTCGGCCTACCGCAACGACGGCCAGACCAACGACCGCATCGTGCTCGCGGTCGAGGGCGAAGTGGCCGGCTGGGATTACCGCGCCGGCGCCAACTACGGCGTGGCCGAGCGCGATACGCGCGTCGGCGGCGGCTACATCCTGTACTCGAAGGCGCAGGAAGGCTTCAACAACGGCATCCTCAATCCCTTCGGCCTGCAGGACGCCGCCGGCGTCGAATACCTGCGCAGCATCGAGGCGCGCGACTACACCTACCGCCGCAACAAGGCCTACAACCAGAGCGTCGACCTGACCGTGACGAAACGCGTGATGGCGCTGGCGGGCGGCGACCTGACGGTGGCCGTCTCGGGTGAAGTGCGGCGCGATTCGGCGCGCACCTTCAACGCGCCGCTCGACTACGTGCTGAAGAACGCCGCCGGCAACTACGCCATCGATGCCGCCGGCAACGTGACCCAGACCGACCTGGTGGGCGAAACCCCGCAAGGCGTCGCCAAGAAGCTCAAGCGCGACATCCAGTCGCTGGTGCTGGAAGCGGACGTGCCGCTGACCTCGACCTTCCTCCTGAACGGCTCGGTGCGCGCCGACCATTACGACGACCTGAAGCAGACCACGGTCAATCCGAAGCTGGCCGCGCGCTGGGAGCCGATGCCGGAACTGGTGCTGCGCGGTTCGGTATCGAGCGGCTTCCGCGCGCCGTCGATCATGGATATCCAGAACCCGACGCCGGAAGTGCGCACCCTGACGATGGACGACCCGGTGCTGTGCCCGAGCCGGCAGCCGACCGTGGCCGACACCGGCCAGCCGGTCGCAGGCTATACCCGCGACCAGGTCTGCAACGTGCTGACGACGTACTGGACCAAGACGCCCGACAACGACTTCCTGAAACCGGAAAAGTCGCGCGGCTTCTCCTACGGTTTCGCCTATGAGCCGATCAAGAACATGACGCTCACGGTCGACTACTGGGGCCTGAAGCTGAAGGACGTGCTGGGCGCGCTGGCGATCGCCGAAGTGCAGCAGAACCCGGCCAAGTACGACCAGTACATCATCCGCGGCGCCAACGGCATCATCGACCACATCGTCGCCAGCCAGGCCAACCGCGGCCAGACCCGCATCCGCGGCGCCGACATCGCGGCCGGCTACCGCTTCCCGACCACCCGCATCGGCACCTTCGACGCCCGCGTCGACGGCACCTGGTACCACAAGTACGAATTCCAGGGCGAGAAGGACGGCGTCTGGCTGCAGAACGTCGGCGTGATCACCAACGACGGCCGCTTCGGCTCGGCCGGTCCGAATTCGGGCCTGGCCGGCATGCCGCAGATTAACCCGCGCTGGAAGCACACGGCCTCGCTTACCTACACCACCGGACCATGGGGCGCGACCCTGTCGCAACGCTACCAGCGTGGCGTGACCGACCTGACCCCGCGCGCCGGTTCGAGCCTGACCGAAGTCGATTCCTACAGCCAGTTCAACGTGAACGTGCGCTACAAGGGCATCAAAAACACCACGATCAGCCTGGGCGTGAACAACCTCACCGAAGAATGGCCACCGCTGACGTCGAACAGCATCTACAGCGGCGGTTACGTGACCAGCATGGCGGACATGCTGGGCCGGGTGTATCGGTTGTCGGTGGAGTACAAGTTCTAAATCGTAGTAACTGGCGCGGCCCCATCGGGCTGCGCTTCTTCATCGTGACGGCGCCGCAGACTCGCCGCCGTTTTTCGTTGGTAGCGGCGTAACGTAGGGTGGGCTCCGCCCACGCGTTACGTGCGTCCGACGCAGATGCACAGGTGATTAAAACCCGTAAGGTGGGCGGCTTTACCACCTCAGCTTACGAACCCAGGGCGTTTCAGCCGTCTACGCGTTCAACCAGCCGATGATACGTCGCGACGTTTCAGCGTGTGGTTGAACGCGTGGGCGGCATCCAGGCAAGGGGCCGGCACGCGCCGAGGCATAGCCGCCCACCTTACGAGTTTAGGGCATCAAGCCAGGATCAGGAACTCGACCCCGCCCGCCTGCTGGCTCAACTCTTCGCGCGCGTAATGCGGATCTTCCGGTGCGCGCCAGCGCACGCACTCGGGCAGCGCCTGCCGCGCCACCGTAAAGCGCGCGCGCAGCGTCACGACGATGCTCCCTGCATGCGGCCAGCCCCCGCTGCCGATACCGGCAATCCGGTTCCCGCCGCGTAGTTCGGCCACGAGAACGCTACGCAGCGCGTCGGGCAGGCGCCGCGCCAGGGCGAGCCAGCCCGGCGCGTCCGATGCGTCCGGTGCGTCAAGTGCCGCAGTGATGGCGGCCTGCTCCTGCGCGATGCGTGCGTCGCTCCATCCGGCGGGCGGGAAAAAATCGTATTGCAGGATGCCGTCACCGCCGTTGTCGGCCCAGGCCGGATCGTCGCGTACCGGATTCAATGCGCAGGCGCCCACTGCGACAGCGGCGCGATGGCGGCCGGCCGCAGCTTGTCCACGTCCGCCGGCGACACGTAATACTGGGTCGCGCCGCCGCTGCCGAACTGCGGATTGGCACTGGCGGTCCCGCTCGCCGCGCACAGCGGCGCGGTCACCTGGAAGGCGCGCACCTTGTCGCGCAGCGTGCGCGGCATGCCGTTCGCATCGCGGCCCGGATCGGACGTCACCTGCACCAGCGCGTAGTAGCGCTCCTGGCTGCCGCCGGCGTCGCGCAAGGTCTGTTCCAGCACCGCGAAGCCGGGCGGCGCTCCCGGCGTCAGCGAATACAGCAGCGTGCCTTCGGCGACGATGACGTTGGTGTAGGCATCCTTGCCGGTATACGGACTGGATGGATTGGCCGGCGATACGCCCTGGGTCGCCGCCGCTTCGGCCGCGGGATTCTTGTCGCAGCAGGGGCCGCAGGCCTGCGCCGTGGCGGCCACCGGCGCAGGAGGCATGGCTGGTGGCGTAGCACAGGCGGAGAGCAGCAGCGAGAGCAGTCCGGCGCGCCAGGCGCTGCGCATTGTCGTTGTCGTCATCGGTTGCCCCGAATTGTTATTGGAGCATGTAGCTTACTGGTAACCGGATAAGGAAAACAAGCGCTTACAGCGTTTGACGAAATCTATTGCTTGTTCCCATCCCAATGGCTCCGTAGACTGAGTCACCTCGCTTGGCCTCTGTCGGCCAAATGCGGTTATTTCCGCTGCTGCGAAAAACTCGATGAAATTGTGCTGACGATTCCGTTAAGATAGCAAGCAGATTCGCACCCAATGAGGAGGCGTGAAAATGTCCGGGATTTCCGATGACGTCGCAACACTCCTTAAGATGGAGGCAAGACGAATTATGCGGCAGAGCTTGCTAGCCGCTGAGCGACACTACGCAGCCGAAACGCCGTGGTATCACATGAACTATTGGTTGGGTGTTCCTTCCGCTCTACTTGCTGCGCTAGCCGGAGCGGCCGCAGTCCCAAAACTTGAGGCCCCCGATTGGCTACCCGTCGCGGCTGGGCTACTTGCCGCCTCCCTAACGTCATTGCTGACGTTTCTTGATCCTCATAAACGAGCGGGTTCCCACCACTCTTCAGGGAGGAATTTTGAAGCTCTGTATCACGCTGCTGGCTTCTTCGAGCGATTTGAACTTGTCGTTGAAGGCTCAGATACCAATTCTCTGAAAACCAAACTATTAAAACTGAACACGGATTTCGACGAACTTCTGAGATCGAGCCCTGCTATTCCAGCGCGTGCCTATACTATCGCCAAAAAAAACCTCAAGAAATCTGACGGCGAAGTCTTGCGTGTCGAAGAAAACCTGAGCTGTTAATTACGATCACATCAGGGTTATCCCGACAAACGCGACCATTTTGGACCTATCGGATACTGAATTGAACCATCACTTGAGCGAGCTGGGCGAACCACATCTTCACCTCGCTGGTCTTACGCTCTGGGTGCACGGATACCAGTATCGGGACGTCGACGATTACTGGGATGGAAATTGGCTGAACGCTACGGCGGTTTGTTCGGCGGACGGTGCGACCGTGCTGTTACGAGGAGCCTTTATACGTACCAACGAAATTCAGGACTGGCAGCATGCCGTGGACAAGCTGCTCGCGGACTTGGAGGGTGAAGCGAAACTCGAATGCATGGAACCCGAGATTGCGGTAACGTTAAGAGCGAAGTCTATTGGCGCAGTCGAAATGGCAGTGCAAATCACGCCAGACCAGTTGACTCAAGAACACCGATTTATTTTTTCCATTGACCAAAGCTATTTGGGACGTTTTCATCGCAGTGCGTTCGGTTGTTAAACGCCTTTCCAATACGCGGCTTTTGAAGGTCAGCTTCGTGTCGACTCCGGTCCTTGCTGCCAGGCTGCTTTCGGCCCAGGGCCGTGTAATAACGCTTGCCGACGCGAGTTTGCTGGCAGATGCGGCTGCCCAAGAATTTACCATGGTGTTTTCGAAGAGGCGGCAATGGTAATGCGATCGTCGGCAGTGTCACGATGACGCGTTTTACACAGTTTGGGCATAGGAGCACGCCCACCCGCTATGAGAAAAAAACCAAGCGACAGCAACGAAAAAATACTATGTTGACAACGTCAATTTAATAGGGGTATTGATGCGATCTATTAGTCTAATAGCAGTTGTTATACTCTCACTGCTCAGTACGGGTGCCTTGGCCCAGAAGACAATCCTGCTCGGCGCAATCGACAAGCTGGAATTCGTCAAGGAGGGCACGGAGCATTGTCCGGTCACTTGTCCGACTCCCGCGACGACGGAGAATGGCGTTACGCGAATCTGCTTGTCGCGCCACGGGGACTGTCAATTGGTGAGCCTCCAGGTGGTCGAGGTACTGGCGGGCGCCGACCCCGGCGCTACCGTCGTCGGCAAATCGAAGCTGGGCGAATTCAACCGGCCGACGATACCGCTGGAAACGCGGCTGTTGGTCGCCGAAATCGACCAACAGGGATTTGCCCGCTATGTCGGTGCCACCTATTCGAACGATGGGGTCGTGCTGCTGCCGAAGTCCTGGGCCAGGGTCGACGGGATCGATCTGGTGCCAATGAAAAACGAACGCGGGGTCGTGCCGCTGGAACTGCTGCGCCAGCGCTTGCGCGACGGACACTATGGCCAATAGGTAGGCCGACAGGTCCTGTCGCGCGTTCTCAGACGACGCCGAAGGCTCCCAGCAGCGCCCCGGCGCCCAACAACCACAGCAAGTGAATTCGCGTCCGCCAGATCAGCAGGCAGCTCGCAATCGAGACTGCCCACAGCCGCCATGTGCCGCCACCGTCGCCGCCCGTGCCCAGCAGCCAGGCGGTCGACAGCAGCATCCCGATCACCAGCGGCGCCATGCCGGTTTTAAAGGCGCGCACGGCGCGCAGTTCGCGGTTGCGGTGGCCCCACTGCGCCACCTGGTAAGTAAATACCGTCGAGGGCAGCATGATGCCGACCATCGAGATCGCCACGCCCAGCAAGGCCATTGTGGTGCTGCCGGCGTTCAGGCCGACGTGCCAGCCCATCAGGGCGACGAACAGCACGTTCGGTCCCGGCGCGGCCTGGGCCAGCGCGATCGCTTCGTTGAATTGGGCATGGGTGAGCCAGCCCTGCTGCTCGACCAGGTAGCGGTGCATCTCGGCGCTGGTCGAAATCGCGCCGCCGAGCGACATCATCGACAGCATCAGGAAGTGCCAGAACAGGTCGAGCCAATCCTGCCACTGCAGGACAATCTGGTGCGCGCTCATGCCTTCAACCTGCGCCAGGCCAGCACGCACCCGAGGCCGCCGAGCAGCAGCAAGACCCATCCGAGCGGCGCGCGCACCCAGGCCAGCAAGGCAAAGCTGGCCAGCACGATGGCGGCGCACCAGGCGGCCGGCAGCGGGCTGCGCGCCAGCGCCGCCGCCATGCGCAGCCCGGTGGCGGCGATCAGGCCGGCCGACACCGCCGCCATGCCGCGCAGCGCGCCGGCCACCGCCGGGTGGTCGGCGAACTGGCCGTGCAGCAGCACCAGCAGCAAGATCAAGACCAGCGGCAGCGCCAGCATGCCGGCCACCGCCGTCAGGGCGCCGGCCAGGCCGAAGTAGCGGGTGCCGATCATCATGCACAGGTTGACCGCGTTCGGCCCCGGCATGATTTGGGCCACGGCCCAGTCCTCGATGAATTCCTCGTTGGTCAGCCAGCGCTTGCGCTCGACCAGTTCGCGCTGGATCACCGCCAGCACGCCGCCGAAGCCCTGCAGCGCGAGCAGGGTAAAGGAGAAGAACAGGTCGGTCAGCGATGTCGGACGCGGCCGTTCGGCAGAAGTCGACGGCGCCGTCATGCCGCCGGCGCCACCGATGCGCCCGCGATGCCGTGCCGCCCCAGGGCGGCGGCGACGAAGCCGCTCGCCTTCATCTCTTCGACGAATGCGGCCAGGAAGGCGGCCGCCTCCGGGCCGCGGCTTTTCGGCGTGCCCATCGCCTGGCGGATCACCATGAAGCGCTCGCCCAGCAGGCGCAGGCCGCCCAGTCGTTGTGCATCGGCTTCCAGCTGCTGCTTGACGCCGGCCGCGACGTCGGCGCCGGTCTCGAGGAAGGTATCGACCACCGTGGGCGAGGTCGGCGAACGCAGGATTTGCGCGTGCTGCAGCGTGCGCGTCAGGTACAGGTCGTAGGCGCTGCCCTTGCCGACCACGACGCGGTTGGCGGCGGCGTCGACCTCGTCGTTGCCGCGCAGCGGCGAATCCTGTTTCACCAGGTAGCAGCCCTCGATCAGGACATAGGCGTCGGTGAAGGCGATGTGTTCGCCGCGCAGCGGGTCGATGGCGAAGAAGCCGATGTCGGCGTTCTCGGCCACCACGACCTCGACCGACTTGCCGGCCGCGTCGACGACGACGGGTTCGAGTTCGACACCCAGGCGTTTGGCGAATTCCGTCGCCAGGTCGACCGAGACGCCGGCGGCATTGCCGCCCGCATCGCGGCAGGCCAGGATCGGGTTGCCCAGGTTGATGGCAGCGCGCAGGGTGCCAGTGGGGAAGAAGGCGGAACGGAGTGCGGAAGTCTCGATCATGGTGGGTATTACTGTTTCACGAAACAGTAGGATAGCAGGCCGCTCGCGCTTGGGTATTTCATGACGCCGCGTACCGCCTGCGCCAGGGCGCACGGTGCGGCAGCGGCGGCCCCGATTTACAGACCATCCGGAAAGTCGTATCGTCTGTGTATCGTCCGAGCAGCGCCATGGCGTCCAAGAAAACCAACGAGGAGACCGCATCATGACCGAAAAGACCTTTGCATCGCAGGCCGACATCCAGGAAAAGAAGACCAGCTTCGTCAAGCTCTCGGACAACGCCTATGCCTACACGGCCGAGGGCGACCCGAACTCGGGCGTCATCATCGGCGACGACAGCGTGATGGTGATCGACACCACCGCCACGCCGCTGATGGCGCAGTCGCTCATCAAGCATATCCGTAGCGTGACGGACCTGCCGATCAAGTACGTGGTGCTGTCGCACTACCACGCGGTGCGCGTGCTGGGCGCCTCGGCCTATTTCGCCGAGGGCGCCGAGCAGATCATCGCCTCGAAAGGCACCCATGAGCTGATCGTCGAGCGCGGCGCGCAGGACATGCAGTCCGAGATCGAGCGCTTTCCGCGCCTGTTCGCCGGCGTCGAATCGGTGCCGGGCCTGTCCTGGCCGACCATGGTGTTCGAGAACGAGATGACCATCTTCATGGGCAAACTCGAAGTCAGGCTGGCGCACATCGGCATGGGCCACACGAAAGGCGACACCATCGCCTGGATCCCGTCGCAAAAGATCTGCTTCTCGGGCGACCTGGTCGAATACGGCGCCGCGGCCTATACCGGCGACGCCCAGCTGGAGGAATGGCCGGCCACGCTGGACGCGCTGCGCGCGTTCGGCTTCGACAAGCTGGTGCCGGGCCGCGGCGAAGCCTTGACCACCCCGCAGCAGGTGGACGAGGGCATCGACTATACGAAGGACTTCGTCACCACGCTGTTCGACAGCGCGAAGGAAGCGGTGGCCGCGCAGATGACGCTGGCCGAGACGATGACGCACGTGCGCAAGCAGATGGACCCGAAATTCGGCCACGTCTTCATCTACGAGCACTGCCTGCCTTTCGACGTCACCCGCGCCTACGACGAAGCGAAGGGGATCAAGCATCCGCGCATCTGGACCGCGGAGCGCGACAAGGAGATGTGGCACGCGCTGCAGAATTGAGCGGGGCGCGCCATGGATACTGATTACCAGCGTCGCGTGTTCGACTACGCGCCGGGCACGGCGCGCGGTGGCCGCCATCCGGTCGTGGTGGTCGGCGCCGGCCCGGTCGGCCTGGCGACCGCCGTCGACCTCGCGCAGAACGGCGTGCCGACCGTGCTGCTCGACGACGACGACCGGCTCGCGCACGGCTCGCGCGCGATCTGCTTTTCCAAGCGCACGCTCGAGATCTTCGACCGCCTCGGCTGCGGCGAACGCATGGCGGCCAAGGGCGTGCGCTGGCACGTCGGCCGGGTGTTCCACCGCGACCGGGAGGTGTACAGCTTCGACCTGCTGCCCGAAACCGGGCACGCGCGGCCCGCCTTCGTCAACCTGCAGCAGTACTATGTCGAGGGTTACCTGTACGAACGCGCGCGGGAACTGCCGCGGCTCGACCTGCGCTGGCGCAGCAAAGTGATAAACCTGGTCCAACATGCCGGCCACGTCGCCCTGACGGTGTCCACGCCCGAGGGCGAGTATGTGCTCGACGCCGCCTACGTGGTCGCGGCCGACGGCGGCAAAAGTACGCTGCGCGCCCTGATGGGACTGGAAAGCCATGGCCGCACCTTCCGCGACCGCTTCCTGATCGCGGACGTGAAGATGAGCGCCGATTTTCCCGCCGAACGCTGGTTCTGGTTCGATCCGCCGTTCCACCCCGGACAATCGGTGCTGCTGCACCGCCAGCCCGACAATCTCTGGCGCATCGACTTCCAGCTCGGCTGGGACGCGGACCCGGTGCTGGAAAAAAGCCCGGAACGCGTCATCCCGCGCATCCAGGCGCTGCTCGGGCCGGACGCGCGCTTCGAACTCGAATGGGTCAGCGTCTACACCTTTTGCTGCCTGCGCATGGACGCCTTCCGCCATGGCCGCGTGCTGTTCGCCGGCGACGCCGCGCATGGCGTTTCGCCCTTCGGTGCGCGCGGCGCCAACAGCGGCGTGCAGGATGCCGACAACCTGGCCTGGAAGCTGCGCCTGGTGGTCGAGGGCAAGGCGCCCGACAGCCTGCTCGACACCTATGCGCGCGAGCGCGAGGGGGCCGCCGACGAGAACATCCTGCATTCGACCCGCGCCACCGACTTCATCACCCCGAAGAGCGCCGCCAGCCGGCTGTTTCGCGACGCCGTGCTGCAACTGGCACGGGACCAGCCCTTCGCGCGCCGGCTGGTCAACAGCGGGCGGCTGTCGACGCCGTCGACCTACACTGCTTCGGTGTTGAACACGCCCGATGGCGAGCACTTCGGCGGCACGGTGCAGCCGGGCGCGCCGGCTGCCGATGCGCCGCTGATGCAGTATGGCCGGCCGGACTGGCTGCTGCGCCAGACCGGCGACGGTTTCACCGGGCTGTATTTTGCCGGCAGCGCGCATGACGCCGACGTCTTCGCCGCGATGGCGGCACTGGCGGGCGATGCGATCCCGCTGCGGATCGTGGTCGTGGCGCCGGCGGGGCAGGGTGGGCCAGGGGCGTTCGAAGACAGCGCCGGCCTGTTCGCCGCCCGCTACGACGCCACGCCCGGCAGCTTCTTCCTGCTGCGTCCCGATCAGCATTTATGCGCGCGTTGGCGCGCTTTCGATGGTCAGGCCGTACGAACAGCCGTCGCCCGCGCCTGTGGCAACGCCATCGTACTGGACGGCGCAAGCCACCCCGCACATCGCATGGAGCAAGCATGAACGCCCGATTGAACCTCGAATCGAACATGGTCGACCCGGACGCGTTCTACGCGCTGCTGGTGGACGCGCACCAGGACCTGGACGAGGCGGCGAGCAGCATGCTCAACGCGCAACTGATCCTGCTGCTGTCGAATCACATCGGCGACCTGGGCGTCCTGCGCGAAGCGCTTGCGATCGCGCGCGGGAATGCGCAAGGTGCGGTCCAGGCCTGATGTTTGTCAGGTGCGCTAAACTTTTTAGGAGAGGACGCACAGACCCGTAAGGTGGGCGGCTATACCCGGGCGCATGCCTGACTACTAACTGAATGCCGCCCACGCGTTCAACCGCACGCTGAAACTTGGCGGCGAATCCCCGGTTGGTTGAACGCGTGGACTCGAGAGTCCATCCTACATGATTAAAACGGCGATCTTCGCGGGTGCAACCATGCTGTTGTCTCGTGGCAACGGTATGTCAAGCGGTTGTGAGCGTGGCGTTTGTGAAGGCAGGACGGCCTTTTTTCCTAGCCAGCAAGGATCTCTCATAGGAGCGGTCACCTGTTATTTCCTGAAAGCATATCTGATATGGCTAGTGATATACGATTCATGAATGGAGATCATCATGGATCTCAATTTGATTTCTATCTGAATGGGTCCATACTGGATACATAAGCCAACCAGTGAGGACATCATGACGATCGAAACCGCAAACCTGTTCAACAGTGCATCCCAGTTCGTGAAGAAGCTGTTCGCGTCGGAAGCGGACACGCAGGCTGGCAGCGGCGACCTCTGGCAGCTGTACCGCATGTCCCGTGGCGTCGACTCGGTCGGCTCGGGCGTCTCGCGCAAGCTCGACCGGATGGCGAACCGCAGCGACCAGTAATCGTACTGCAGCACGCACCGCAGCAAGACAGAGAAGAAGCCTCGCGCATGCGGGGTTTTTTTTCGTCCAAAGAGAACGGGAACGCCTTCCGTATCGATCGCGCGCGCCGGGTCCCTCGAATCGGCTATGCTCGGACCGACGAGGCGCGATCCTGTCCATATGCGCAACCTGAGGCCAGCCCATGCTCCACACCCTCGCCATCCTGCTGCTGTTCCAGTGCCTGGGCGAGGGCGTGGCCTTCGTGTTCAGGTTGCCGGTGCCTGGCCCCGTGATCGGCATGCTGCTGCTGTTCGCGACGCTGCTGCTGAAGCCGCGCCTGCACGCGCTGTTGGAGCCGGGCGCCACCGAACTGCTGCGCCACCTGTCGCTATTGTTCGTGCCGGCCGGCGCCGGTGTGGTCGCGGTGGGGGCGAGCATCGGCGGCCAGTGGCCGGCGCTGCTGGGCGCCCTGGCCGGCGGCACACTGGTGACGCTGGCCGTCACCGCAGCGGTGCTGCGCGCCCTGACACGCTCGCGCGGAAAGGCGCCCGATGCCTGAATTTCCGCAGCTTGGCGCCCTGTGGGTCTACCTGGCGGCGTCGCCGCTGCTTGGCCTGACGCTGACCCTGTGCGCCTATCTCGCCGCCCAGTGGATTCACCTGCGCTGCCGCGCCTCGCCGCTGGCCAATCCGGTGGCCATCGCGATCGCCATCGTGGTGGCGGTCTTGACGCTGTCCGGGATGTCGTACCAGCGCTACTTCGAAGGCGCCCAGTTCGTGCATTTCCTGCTCGGCCCGGCCACGGTGGCGCTGGCGATTCCCCTGGCGCGCCAGATGCCGACCCTGCGCCGCACCTTCCTTCCGCTGACGGCCGCGCTGTGCGCCGGTTCGGCCGGCGCCATCGTCTCGAGCGCGCTGCTGGTGCTGATGCTGGGCGGCTCGGCCACGCTGGCGGCCACCGCCGCACCGAAGTCGGCGACCACGCCGATCGCGATGGCGGTGGCCGAGCGGCTGGGCGGCGTGCCGGCGCTGACCGCGATCATGGTGATCGGCACCGGCATTTTCGGCGCCGTGTGCGCACGCTTCCTGTTCGAGCGCATGGGAGTGCATTCGCACCAGGTGCGCGGCTTCGCGCTCGGCGTCGCCTCGCACGGCATCGGCACCGCACGCGCTTTCCAGGTCAGTCCCGAGATGGGCGCGTTTGCCGGACTGGCGATGGGCCTGAACGGCGTGCTGACTGCTTTACTGGCGCCGTGGCTGGTGCCGCTGGTGCTGCGCCTGGCCGCCTGATTTCTCTTGCTGTTCCGAGCTCATTGCTGCATAAAAAACCGCAGCATCTCGCGGCTGGCATCCGGTCCGCGCGTATCGGCATAGCTGCCCCGCAGCGTGCCGCCCGACCAGGCGTGGCCGCTGCCGTGGATGGTCCAGTGTTCGGCGACCACGTCGCCGGTCTTGCCGCGGTGGGTCCGGCGCGTGAAGCTGCGCCCGCTGGCTTCGCCGGTTTCCTCGAGCACGGCCAGGTCGCCCACGTTCGCTGCCTGCGCCATGTAGCATTCGACGCTCTGCCGCACCACGTCGGCGCTGTTCTTGCGGTGGACGGTGCCGTCGCTGTCGCCGTGGAAGACGATGATCGGCACGCTCGCCGGCGGCATCGGTTGTTTTGCCGCGCTCAGGTCGCAACCGTCGCGCATGGCTGACAAGGCGCTCGCGCTGCTGGTGGCGCTGCGGTGCGGCAGGCCCGAATGGCAGCCGACCGCCCTGAACAGGTCGGGGTAGGTGCGCCCGAGGATGACCGCCATCGCGCCGCCCGAGGACAGGCCGGCGATCGCGATGCAGGCGCGGTCGACGGCGTAGTCGCCGGCGATGGCTTGCGTGAGACCCGCGATCAGCGCGGGTTCGCCTTCGTCGCGTTCGTGATGGGCCTGGTCGTACCAGTTCCAGCAGCGGTTCCAGCTCACCTGCGAGGATTGTTCGGGATACAGCACCAGGCATTGCGCCGCCTCGGCGGCCTCGTTCATGCCGGTGCCGAGCGCGAAATCGTCGGCATCCTGGCCGCAGCCATGCAGCATGACCACCAGCGGCAGCGGCGCACCGCGGTAGCCGCTCGGCACGTACAGTTTGTAGCGCAGCGGCCGTGCGCCGCCGTCGAAGGTCCCCGCGACGAATTTGCCCTGACGCGGGTCGCAGGGCGCTGGGGCCAGCATGTTGGTCCATGGGTTAAGGCCGAAAAAAGGCCAGGTTCCGCTTGCTAGGTTCATATTCTTACCTCATGGTGGCTTGTCGAATGTTTCTTCGCCTGCTTGCCAGTATAGGGAAATGCTGCGGTGCAGCATGTCATCCATGGTCGACAGTCGGTGTAGGACAATCACCGGGAGGTAGGATGTCGGCGCCGCGCCTGCATGGTTCAGGTTCGGCGACGGCGGCGATGGGCGGGTTGCGATGACGGGGCGGAGCAGCAGGGGCGCGCGTTGAAAGGCCGTGGGCGGAGCCCACCGTACAAGAACGCTATGGACTGGCGCCACCCGAGTAATCAGCGTGGCCGGTGCAGCACCGGCCACCCATCAGGCTTGGCGTCTTACGGCACGTACTTCCACGCACCCTTTTCGATCTTGACCATCACCTGCGAGCGCTGGTCCAAGCCCTGGTGGTTGGTCGGGCTCATGTTGAAGACGCCGTGCGAGGCCGGTACGTTCTTCAAGCCTTCGAGCGAATCGCGCAGGGCCGCGCGGAATTCCTTCGTGCCCGGCTTCGCCTTCGGCACCGCGGTTTTCGCCGCTTCGCCCAGCAGGATGGCCGCATCCCAGGCGTGGCCGCCGAAGGTCGAGACGCTGTCCTTGCCGTGCGCCGCCGTGTACTTGTTCACGTAGGTCAGCGCCGTCTTCTTGATCGGGTTCGCGTCCGGCAGCTGGTTCGCCACCAGCATCGGGCCGACCGGAACGAAGGTGCCTTCGCAATCGGCGCCGCAGACGCGCAGGAAGTCGCTGTTGGCGACGCCGTGGGTCTGGTAGATCTTGCCCTTGTAGCCGCGCTCGCGCAGCGCCTTTTGCGGCAGCGCGGCCGGGGTGCCGGAGCCGGCGATCAGGATCGCGTCGGGATTCGCCGACATGAGTTTGAGGATCTGGCCGGTGACCGAGGTGTCGGTGCGCGCGTAGCGCTCGTTGGCCACCAGCTTGATCTTGCGTGCCGGCGCATATTTGGCCGCTTCCGCGTACCAGCCTTCGCCATAGGCATCGGCAAAGCCGATGAAGCCCATGGTTTTCACGCCGGCGTTCGACATGTGCTGGGTGATGGCGGCCGCCATCTGGCCGTCGTGCTGGGTGGTCTTGAACACCCAGCGCCGCTTGGCGTCCATCGGTTCGACGATGCGGGCGGCGCCGGCGATGGTGATCATCGGCGTTTCCGTTTCGGCCGCCACTTCCAGCATCGCCAGCGAGGTCGGCGTGACCGAGGAGCCGATCAGCAGGTCGACCTTGTCTTCGGAAACTAGCTTGCGCGCATTCTTGACGGCCTGGGTGGCGTCGGATGCGTCGTCGAGGACGATGTACTGCACCTTCTGGCCGGCGATCTCGTTCGGTAGCAGGGCAAACGTATTCTTTTCCGGAATGCCGAGCGAGGCGGCCGGCCCGGTGGTCGAGATCGATACGCCGACCTTGATCTGCGCGTGTGCGCTGAAGGCGGCGCCCAGGGCGGCGACCAGGATGAGGCTCTTCGGCAGGAAGTTGAAGCGGGTGGTACGGGTCATGCTGTCTCCTCGGTTTGTTATAGACCTGAACGATAGTATAGGCTGGCATGGAGGAAAAAATGTCGGTTCCTTAACTGTTTTCGCATATCATTTAAGCATGGCGGATGGAAAAGATCGGCCGGCCACGACCAACAATCAGAAAAAGGAGGGCCACGCGGGCAGTGCCGGCAGGGGCGCGAGGAGGAGACACGGCGCGCCTGCAGTCAAAGCGGCATGCTCCGGGCAGCGGTATGGATTTAACGATTTTCGCCATCCTGACCCAGGACGGCATCGCCAGCGGGGCGGTCTACGTGCTGCTGGCGCTGGCGCTGGTGCTGGTGTTCTCGATCACCCGCGTGATCTTCATTCCCCTCGGCGAATTCCTCGCCTTTGGCGCGCTCACCATGGCTGCCCTCCAGGCGGGCAAGATGCCGCACAGCGCCGCGCTGCTGCTGATCCTGGGCGCGGCCGCCTTCCTGCAGGAGCTGGCCGCCACCATGCGTAGTCCGATGGGGCAGATCAACCGCACGCGCGCGGTCGGCATCGGGCTGTTCAAGTTCATCATCTATCCGATGGTCGTCTTCCTGGCCGCAAAATCGGCGGAGGGCGCGGTTGATGAGAAGTCATGGCCGATGCTGGCGCAGCTGCTGCTCACCTTCGCCATCGTCGCGCCGATGGGACCGATGATCTATCGCCTCGCCTTCCAGCCGCTGGCCGAAAGCTCCGTGCTGGTGCTGCTGATCGTCTCGGTCGCGGTGCACCTGGCCTTGCTCGGGGTCGGGCTGGTCCTGTTCGGCGCCGAGGGTTCGCGTACGGCGCCATTCTCGGATGCGGTATTCAACGTCGGCACGCTGACGATTTCCGGCCAGAGCATCGTCGTGATCGCCACCGCGCTGGTGCTGATCGGCGCCCTCTACCTGTACTTCGACCGCACGTTGTCGGGCAAAGCGTTACGCGCCACCGCGGTGAACCGGCGCGGCGCGCGCCTGGTCGGCATCGGCACCGCGCAAGCGGGGCGCCTGGCCTTCCTGCTGGCTTCGACCATCGGCACCCTGTGCGGCGTGCTGATCGCGCCGCTCACCACCATCTATTACGACAGCGGCTTCCTGATGGGCCTGAAAGGCTTCGTCGGCGCCATCATCGGCGGCCTGGCCAGCTACCCGCTGGCCGCGGGCGGCGCCCTGCTGGTCGGACTGCTGGAAGCGTATTCGTCGTTCTATGCCAGCGCCCTGAAGGAGGTCATCGTCTTTACCCTGATTATTCCGGTGCTCCTGTGGCGCTCGATCGTTCATCCGCAGGTCGAGGAGGGCGACGAATGAAACCGCATCCTCTCCTCATTCTGGGCAGCGCCGCCCTGGTCTTCGGCCTGCTGCCGCTGCCCGCTTACTGGATCACGCTGGCCAACTACATCGGCCTGTATGCGATCGTCGCCCTCGGGCTGGTGCTGCTGACCGGCGTCGGCGGACTGACCTCGTTCGGGCAGGCGGCGTTCGTCGGCCTCGGCGCCTACGCCACGGCCTACCTGTCGACCGCGCACGGCCTCTCGCCCTGGCTCGGCCTGGTGGCGGGCCTGGCGGTGACGGCGGCATCGAGCCTGTTCATCGGCGCCATCATGCTGCGCCTGTCGGGCCACTACCTGCCGCTCGGGACCATCGCCTGGGGCCTGTCGCTGTACTTCCTGTTCGGGAACCTGGAATTCCTCGGCAAGTACGACGGCATCGGCGGCATTCCGCCATTGAGCCTGTTCGGCATCAGCCTCGGTTCGGGCCAGAGCATGTTCTTCCTGATCTGGCTGATTTTGCTGGTGTCCGTCGCGCTGCTGCGCAACCTGCTCAATTCGCGTTCGGGCCGGGCGATCCGCGCACTCAAGGGCGGCGGGCTGATGGCCGAGGCGATGGGCGTGAACACGGCGGCCATGAAGATCCGCATCTTCGTGATCGCCGCCCTGCTGGCCTGCGTCTCGGGCTGGCTGTATGCGCACCTGCAGCGGGCGGTGAATCCGTCGCCGTTCGGCCTGAACTCGGGCATCGAATACCTGTTCATGGCGGTGATCGGCGGCGCCGGCTACCTGTGGGGCGCGATCCTGGGCGCGGCCGTGCTGACCATCCTGAAGGACCAGCTGCAAAGTTATTTGCCGGCCCTGGTCGGGTCGAACGGCAATTTCGAGATCATCGTCTTCGGCATCCTGATGGTGATCCTGCTGCAGCATGCGAGGAACGGCATCTGGCCCTTCATCGCGCGCTGGCTGCCGCAGCGGCCGGATGCCGTCGCGCCCGCTATGGAGACCAATTCGGCGCCGGCGTTGCCGCAACGCACGCGGCCGGCGCTCGGCCAGCCGCTGCTGGTGATCGACAAGGCGCGCAAGCAGTTCGGCGGGCTGGTCGCCGTCAACGACATGAGTTTTACGGTGAACAGCGGCGAGATCGTCGGCCTGATCGGGCCGAACGGCGCGGGTAAATCGACCATGTTCAACCTGGTGACCGGGGTGCTGCCGGTGACGAGCGGCGAGATCCGCTTCGGCGGCGGTGATGGCCTGGAGCGCATCGATGCGCTGCCATCGCGCGCGATCGTCAGGCGCGGCATCGGCCGCACCTTCCAGCACGTGCACCTGCTGCCCGAGATGACGGTGCTGGAAAACGTGGCGATCGGCGCGCACCTGCGTGCGCATCGTGGCGTCGTGACGAGCGCGCTCGCCCTGGACCGCGGCGAGGAGCGCGCGCTGCTGTTCGAAGCGCGGCGCCAGCTCGAACGCGTCGGCCTGGGCGGCCTGCTGTACGAGCAGGCCGGCAACCTGGCGCTCGGCCAGCAGCGCATCCTCGAGATCGCGCGTGCGCTCTGCTGCGACCCGGCGCTGCTGCTGCTCGACGAACCCGCGGCCGGCCTGCGCTACAAGGAAAAGGGGGCGCTGGCCGAGCTGCTGAACAAACTGAAAGGCGAGGGCATGAGCATCTTGCTGGTGGAGCACGACATGGACTTCGTCATGAACCTGACCGATCGGTTGATCGTCATGGAATTCGGCACAAAAATCGCCGAGGGCAATCCGGCCCAGGTCCAGCAGGACCCGGCCGTGCTGGAAGCCTACCTGGGAGGGATTGACTGATGGCGCTTCCCATCCTCGAAGTAAAGGACCTGCATGTTGCCTACGGCAAGGTCGAGGCGGTGCACGGGCTGAATATCAAGGTCGGTGCCGGCCAGATCGTGACCGTGATCGGCCCGAACGGCGCCGGCAAATCGACCATGCTCAACGCCATCGCGGGCGCGCTGGTAGCGAATGCCTCGACCACGGGCGCGGTGCAGCTGCGCGGCGTCGACGTCAGCGCCTGGCCGGTCGAAAGCCGCGTCGCCCAGGGCATGAGCCTGGTGCCGGAAAGCCGCGACCTGTTCACGACCATGAGCGTCGAAGACAACCTGCTGCTGGGCAGCTATACGCGTCATAAGCGCCGCGAGAAAGAGTATGCCGACCAGCTGGACGTCGTGTACGACCTGTTCCCGCGCCTGCGCGAACGGCGCACGCAGGCGGCCGGCACCATGTCCGGCGGCGAACGGCAGATGGTGGCCCTGGGCCGCGCGCTGATGGCGAAACCGACGCTCCTGATGCTGGACGAACCGAGCCTGGGCCTGGCCCCGCTGATCGTCAAGGAGATCTTCCGCGTCATCGTGCGCCTGAAGGAGACCGGGGTCGGTATCCTGCTGGTCGAACAGAATGCGCGCGCCGCTTTGCAGGCGGCCGATTACGGCTATGTGCTGGAAACCGGCGACGTCGTGATGGAAGGGCCGGCGGCGCAACTGGCCAGCGATCCGAAGGTGATCGATACCTATCTGGGACTGAACAAGAAGCACGCATGAGGACAGCATGAAAGAGGTCTCCTGTATCGGCGTCGTCGGCACCGGCGTCATCGGCGCCAGCTGGGCTGCGTATTTCCTGGCGCGTGGCTTCGACGTTTCGGCGAGCGACCCGATGCCGGGCGCAGAAGCGAAGCTGCGCGAAGCGGTGCGCGCGCACTGGCCGATCCTGACGCGGATGGGGCTGTCCGAGGGCGCCTCGCCCGAGCGGCTGCGCTTTGCGGTGGACCTCGCCGAGGCGTTGCGGGGCGTTGATTTCGTGCAGGAGAGCGGACCCGAACGCGAAGACCTGAAGCTGTCGCTGTTCCGCGAGATGGATGCGCTGCTGCCTGCGGACGTCATCCTGGCCTCGAGCTCCTCGGGACTGTTGATGAGCCGCGTGCAGGATGCCTGCCGTCATCCGGGCCGCGTGGTGCTCGGCCATCCGTTCAATCCGCCGCACATGATCCCGCTGGTCGAAGTCATCGGCGGCGCGCAGACCTCGAACGAGACCGTCGAACGCGCAATGAACTTTTACGCCGCCATCGGCAAGCGTCCGATCCACGTGCGCAAGGAAGTCCCGGGCCACATCGCCAACCGCCTGCAGGCGGCGCTGTGGCGCGAAGCCTTCCACCTGGTGCAGGAAGGCGTGGCCACCGTGGCCGACGTCGATACCGCGATCGCCTACGGCCCTGGCCTGCGCTGGGCGCTGATGGGACCGTTCATGAACCTGCACCTGTCGGGCGGCGAGGGCGGCATCCGCCACATGCTCGACCACCTCGGCGCGCCGATCGAGAGCTGGTGGGCCGATCTCGGCACGCCGATGATCACCGAAGAGCTGAAGCAGCAGCTGGCGGCCGGCGTGCAGGACGCCCTGGCCGGCCGCGACGGTGCGCAGCTGGCGCCGGCGCGCGATGCCTTGCTGGCGGGGCTGATCGAGGCCAAGGCGGGGACGGACAAGCTGCCGTGATGTGACGGTCTCCGGAATCCCGTTGTTCGCAAGGCGGGATCCGTAGGGTGGGCTCCGCCCACGCGGTAGGACGCCGGCATGTACGCAGCCCATGGCACGTCGCGGTCGACGGCCTAGCGGAGACGGTATGCCATGGGACGAGCACGTACGCGTGGGCGGAACCCACCCTACGAGGTTGTGAAAAAATCGCCATGGCTGCGTTGCCTCGTCTCGCCGTACACTCGTACTGTCTTCGAGTCGGCGCCGGGCGGCCGTATCCCTTGCCCTGACGATTTTTTCACAACCTCTGCGTTACGCGGCAGCCGGTGATTGTCGTTGCAGGCGTGGCGCACGGCCGTGACGAAGCGTCCGCGATCGTGGCGTAACGTAGGGCGGACATGTCCGCCGCTACAGCGCTGGCATGGCCGCGGCCCATGGCCACGTCCTGCACCCCTAATGCGCCACCAGCACCGGCACCGTACTGCGCTCCAGCAGCACCCGCGTCACGCCGCCCATCACCAGCTCGCGGTAGCGGCTATGTCCGAACGCCCCCGTCACCAGCAGTCCGGCCTTGTAGCGCCCCGCGATGCCGAGCAACGCCTCGCCGGCCGGCCCCGTGGTCTGCTCGAGCACGACGTCGACCCGCACCCCATGCCGCGCCAGGTACAGGGCGATGTCGGCGCCGGGTTCGTCGCCGTGCAGGCCGGACTCGCGCGCGGCGTTCACCAGCGCCAGGCGCACGCTGGCGGCACCAGTCAGCAGCGGCAGCGCGGCGGCGATGGCGCGTACCGCCTGCAGGCTGCCGTCCCAGCCGACCACGATTTCCTCGTTCATCGGCGCGCCCGCATAACTCGGGGGCACCGCCAGCACCGGGCGCGCGCCGTGCAGCGCCACGTACTGCGGCAGCCCGCGTACGCTGTCGCGGGCGCCCGTGTCCTGGCTGGTGACGACCAGGTCGGCATAGCGCGACTGCAGCAGCAGGGCATGGCGGTGTTCGTCCTCGACCAGGCGTTCCTCGACCGATTCGACGCCGAGCCGGCGCGCCGCTTCCGCAAAATCGCGCAGGCTGGCGCGCGCACTGACGCAGATCGCATCGAATTCGTCGATCGGCGTCACCGCCATCGAGCCGGTGAGCAGGGCGTAGGACGGCCACGACAGCCCGGTGGCGGCGCTGCCGACCAGATGCGCTCCGTGCAGGTTGGCGAGCTGCGCCGCGGCCTGCAACCGCGACGCCATGGCGCTGCTGTCGTCGACGTGCACGACGATGGTCTTGTACATGTCTCCTCCGTTCAGACGAAAAGCGCGGGGCGCAACAAGACTTTACGCCGCGTGGCGCGCCGTGTCAGGCGCACGAATGAGGCAGCGCAAACGAGGCTGCATTTTTTGCAGGCCAGGCTCAAGCGTATGCGCCATCCGCTTATTCATGAGAGCTCTTCATAGGTGTATGCAATGAATGTGCACTTAGCATGGATGCGCCGCCGGATTACAGTCCGATTTTCACGAACTCCCGAGGAACCGCATGAAGCGTTCGATCATTTCCGCCTTCGTACTCGCCACCGCAGCCGCCGCGCAAGCGCAGACCGCTGCCCCAACCGGCGAGATCAGTATCGCCCGCAACCGCACCCAGGCCTCCAGCAAGGGACCGTCCGTCAATTTCACCGGCGCCGTGCGCGTTGACCCTCTGTTCCAGCCGAAGGGATCGTCGCGCAGTGCTGCCGCCTACGTGACTTTCGAACCGGGCGCGCGTTCGGCCTGGCACAGCCATCCGCTCGGCCAGACGCTGATCGTCACCGCCGGCGTCGGCCGCGTGCAGCGCTGGGGCGGCAAGGTCGAGGAGATCCGGCCGGGCGACGTGGTCTGGACGCCGCCCGGCGTGAAGCACTGGCACGGCGCCGCGCCCACGGTCGCGATGACCCATATCGCCACCCAGGAAGCCGAGGACGGCAAGGGGGTGCAGTGGATGGAAAAGGTCGGCGACGAACAGTACGGCCGGTAGTTCAGCCACCCTGGCAGCGGATCGCGTCGATCACCAGCCCCAGCGCGCGCGAGGAATGGCGCCGGCTCGGATAGAACGCATACAGGCCCGGCCACAGCGGGCACCAGTCCTCCATCAGGCTGAGCAGGCGCCCGGCACGGATGTGTTCGCCGGCCAGTTCGTCGGGCAGGAAGGCGATGCCGGCGCCGTCGAGCGCCGCGCGCAGGATGTGGCCGGCGTTGGTGAACACGGCCTGGCCGCGCACGCGCGCCTCGATGTGCTTACCCGCGTGCTGGAGTTCCCAGGCATAGATGCCGCCGCTGCCGGCCAGGCGCAGGTTGATGCAGTTGTGGGTCAGCAGATCGGCCAGTGTGGCGGGGGCTGGACGTGTGGCGAAACAGCCGGGCGTGGCGACGATGCGCATGCGTACGTCGGGCGTCAGGCGCACCGCGATCATGTCCTTGTCGACCTGGTCGCCGTGGCGCACGCCGATGTCGTAGCGTTCGGCGGCGATGTCGACGATGCGGTAGTCGGCGCTGAATTCGACGTGCAGGTCGGGATACTGCGGCAGCAGCGGCGCGATGCGCGGCCATAGCACGTGGTCGATCACATGGTCGATTGCCGTGATGCGGATCGTGCCCGCCGGCTTGCCGCCGAGGTCGCTGATGGCGGCGATCTCCGCTTCGATCTCCTCGATGCGCGGCGCTACATTCTGCAACAGCCGTTCGCCCGCTTCGGTCGGCGAGACGCTGCGCGTGGTGCGCGTCAGCAGGCGCACGCCGAGGCGCGCCTCGAGCGAACGCACGATGTGGCTGAGGGCCGACTGCGTCATGCCGAGTTTGGCGGCGGCGCGGGTGAAGCTGCGCTCCCTGGCGACAGCGAAGAAGACCAGGATGTCGTTGATGTTGTCGCGGGCCATGAGGATGTGCGCGCAGGGCGTTCATGAAGTAATTCACTCATTCTAGCAGCCGATTCATAAGCAGCATTCATAAGCCCAAGCAAACTTTGCGCACGTGCCTAGCAACCGAAGCGCTAACCATGCCGCCATCGGCGAGACGCTCAGCTCGAAACAGCCGCACGCGACCTCGCGCCGGTGGCGCTGCCTCCATGAAGCCAGCCTGCCATATACTTCACCTGTCAAAACAAGGATAGGAGAAGCGCGTGCGTCCAGAATTACTGCTGTTGGGTTCCGGCTGGGTCCCTGAAGTCGACCAGTTGCTCGAAGAGCGTTTTGTTTGCCATCGCCTGGCGCCGGTTGCGCCCGCGGACCGCGATGCCTTCATCGAACGCGTCGGCGCGACCGTGCGCGGCGTGTTCACCACCGGGATGACCGGCATCGACGCGGCGCTGGCGGTGCGCCTGCCGCGCCTGGAAATCGTGGCCGTGCATGGTGTCGGCGTTGACGCGGTCGACTTCGATGCGCTCGTGCCGCGCGGCATCCACGTCACCAACACGCCCGACGTCCTCACCGACGACGTCGCCGACCTTGCCGTCGCCCTGGTGCTGGCCGCCAGCCGGCGCCTGCCGCAGCTGGACCGCCACGTGCGCGCCGGCGCCTGGGAGGCGAAGCTGCCGCTGGCGCCGGGGAGCAGCCTGCGCGGCAAGGTGGCCGGCATCGTCGGCCTGGGCCGCATCGGGCGTGCGGTCGCGACCCGCCTGGTGAGCTTCGGCATGACCATCCGCTACTTCCAGCGCAGCACGGCCGACAGCCCGTATGCGCGCAGCGAGTCCTTGCTGGCGCTGGCGGCGGAAAGCGATTACCTGGTCGTCTGCGCACCGGGCGGCGCCGCCACGCGCGCGATGATCGGCCGGCCCGTGGTCGATGCGCTCGGGCCCGAGGGTACGCTGGTCAACATCGCGCGCGGGTCGCTGGTCGACGAAGCGGCGCTGGTCGCGGCCCTGCAGGACGGGCGCCTGGGCGCGGCCGCGCTCGACGTGTTCGCCGACGAACCGCGCGTGCCGGCTGCGCTGCGCGAACGCGACAACGTGGTCCTGACCCCGCACGTGGGCAGTTTTACGGTGGAGACGCGCTCGGCGATGGGGCGGCTGGCGGTGAGTAATCTCGTTGCGCATTTCGAGGGGCAAGCGCTGCCGACGGCAATCGTTCCGACGCTGCGCTAGCCATGGGACTCAGGCCGGACCGCGCGCTATGAATGGTCCGGCGCACGTAAATGCGTGAGTTTTAACGCGATGGAGATAAGACTTTTTCCGCCTGATATCATCGAAAATGATCTTGGTAAATAAAATATGATAAATGGAAAAGAAGGCAAATAAATTTGTCGACTGTCTTTACACTGCAATGCGCAGATAAATAGTCGGTTACAAGATTCCTATAAAAATCAGTTATTTAAATTGCTGGCACGGTTAATGCTAATCGACGAGTGCAACATTACCGTCCCTTTAACTTTTATAGGAGTCAAATAACATGGCCTTGAAAAAGATCGCTGCGCTTGTCGCCCTGTGTGCAGCCGCCTGTAGCGCGAACGCTGCGGATTATTCGTTTACCGGTAACTTCCAGTACGATAATGACGTCCAGCTGTTCCAGTTCACCGTCGGCGCCACCTCGGAAATCGGCCTGCGCAGCTGGTCGTATGCGGGCGGTGTGAATGCGGCCGGCCAGACGATCGCCCAGGGCGGCTTTGATCCGATCCTGGCGTTGTTCGACGCTGACGGTATCCGGATCGGCCAGCAGGATGACGGCGGTTGTTCCAGGGTGGCCGCCGACAGCGTCACCGGCGAATGCTGGGATACCTACTTTACCGTCACGCTGGAAGCCGGCACCTATTTTGCCAGCGTCCAGCAATACAACAATTTCGCCAACGGCAGCCTGGCGGCAGGCTTTGCCTATGACGGTGCGCAGTACCAGCAATTCCGCAATGGTTTCGTGGATGCCGCCGGCGATACGCGTAATTCGCAGTGGGCGTTCGACATCCTGAACGTCAACGCCGCCGAACTGCCGCCGGAGCCGCCAATCGGAGAAGTACCCGAGCCTGCTTCGCTGGCCCTGCTGGGCGTGGCGCTGGCGGGCATGACCGCGGCGCGCCGCCGCAAGCAAGGCTAAGCTGTCACGTCGAAGAAACCGGGCAACGCCGGCATCGGGCCGGGCGCCCGGTGTTCACATTGGCGCTGCCCCAGCCGGGGCATGCGCTATCCGTTTTGTGCGCCGGGCTTGACCTTGCCGCAATCGCTGCCCAGCCATTTGCCCGAACCGCTGCTTTTCTGGGCCATCGGCTTGCCGTCGGGGCCTGCCACCGTGGCGACCGATTCGAAGGTGTAGGCTTTATCTCCCTGGAACTTCACACTGCCTTCGACCGCCATCTGCGGACGCGTGCACGTCATGCTGAGCTTGGCCCCGCCGGCCGTCGGCGAGGAGGTGCGCGTGCAGGAATCCGGCGCCTTCTTGCCCAGCAAGTCGTAGCGCGCGATGTCGTCCTTGGTGATGCACTGGCGCATGCGCACGCCGTTGTCGGTGACTTCCGTCCCGCTGGCGTCGAGATCGGCCAGCGATTTCTCGAGCGCCTTGCGCTGTTCGGGCGGCATCGACGCCATCTGGGCGCGCATCTGCGCCATCATCCCGGCCATCTGGCCTTTCGCCTGGCCGGGCATGGCGACGTCGACCTGCCACAGTCCAGGCTTGAGGTTCGGCTGTTGCGCGCAGGCGTTGCCTGCAACGAGGGCGGCAAGGGACAAGAGGGTTGCGATCGAGGTCTTTCTCATGGCGGCTCCGGAAGAATGGGCCACTAGTGTAGCCGACCTCTTGTGAAGTTTATAAACTGCGCGCCGGCTCGTGTGTCGCCGGCAGGAACCAGTTCATCAGCACCGCGCAGATGCCGCCGGTCGCCACGCCCGATTCGAGCACGTTGCGCAGCGCGTGCGGCATGTGCGCCAGGAACTCGGGCACCTGCGACACGCCCAGCCCCAGCGCCAGCGACACGGCGATGATCAACAAGGCGCGGCGGTCGAGCGTGACGCTGGCCAGGATGTTGATGCCGGCCGCGGCCACCGCGCCGAACATCACCATCGCCGCGCCGCCCAGCACCGGCTCCGGCACCGCCTGGATCACACCGGCCACGGCCGGGAACAGCCCCAGCACGATCAGGAACAGCGCGATATAGATGCCGATATGGCGGCTGGCGATGCCGGTCAACTGGATCACGCCATTGTTCTGCGCAAAGATCGAGCTCGGGAAGGTATTGAAGACGCCGGCCAGCAGCGAGTTCGCGCCATTCAGGAGCACGCCGCCCTTGATGCGGCGCATCCACAGCGGTCCCTCGACCGGTTCGCGCGAAATCTTGCTGGTCGCCGTGACGTCGCCGATGGCTTCCAGCGACGTCACCAGGTAGATCACGATCATCGGGATGAACAGCGACCACGAAAAATCGAGCCCGAAGTGCAGCGGACGCGGCACCTGGAACAGCGGCGCCTCGTGCATGCCGGTGAAGTCGAGGCGGCCCATCGAGGCAGCCAGCGCATAGCCGACCGCCAGGGCGATGACGATCGCGCAGCTGCGGATCCACACGATCGGCACCCGGTTGAGGCCGACGATCAGCGCCAGCACCACGCCCGACAACAACAGATTTTCGCCGTTGGCGAAGCTGCCGTTCTGCATGGCGGAAAAGCCGCCGCCCATGCTGATCAGGCCGACCTTGATCAGGGTCAGGCCGATCATCAGCACCACGATCCCAGTCACCAGCGGCGTGATCATCCGTTTCACGTAGGGCAGGACGCGCGAGACGCCCATCTCCACGAAGGAGCCGGCCACGACCACGCCGAAGATGGCGGCCATCACCGCTTCCACCGGCGTGCCGCTTTTCACCATCAGGCTGCCGCCCGCGATCAGCGGACCGACGAAATTAAAGCTGGTGCCTTGCACGATCAGGAGGCCCGCGCCGAGCGGCCCGAAGCGGCGGCACTGCACGAAGGTGGCGATGCCGGAAATGACCAGCGACATCGAGACGATCAGGTTGGTGTCGCGCGCCGAGACGCCCAGCGCCTGGCAGATCAGCAAGCCCGGGGTGACGATCGGCACGATGATCGCCAGCAAGTGCTGCAGGGCAGCAAGCATACCGATCAGGGGACGGGGACGGTCTTCCAGGCCGAGGATCAATTCCGAAGCGGGCGGGGTGGCGGGCAGGGGCACTTGTGTGGTCATGGCAGGGGCGCGGGGCAAAAGACGGATTTTACAGTGGTACGGCGGCGTGACACGCGATTGCGCCAGTCAACTTGATCCACAGCACGGCGCCGAATGCAAGAGCGTACGTTTGAGCGGCCTCAGACGGACCCGCTATCGGCGCTTCTAGAGTGGGTACTGGACCCGATGTGCATAGCCTCGAGGGCGTCGCTTTCGTCAGCGCATCGGTCTTCCAGCCTGGCACCGGCGTCAATTCGCAACACTCATCAACAAGGGAAACAATGAACACGCAATCGATCGGCAAACTGGCCCTGCGCAAGCGGCTCCTGGTAACCCTTTGCACCTCTCTCTGTGCTTCACTCTCCGTCGCGCACGGCAACGCCGGCGCCGCCGACGCCAAGCCGGCTGCGGCGCCATGCGCCTGCAACGGCACCGTCTACAGCGTCGTCAACCTCGACCCGGAAGGCGGCGCGGCGGCCCTTCTCAACGAGCGGGGGCAGGCGGCGGTCGGCTCCTTCGTGTTCGGCACCAACGGCTATTTCGACGGCGAGCGCGTCACGCCGCTGGGCTCGCTTGGCGGCGGCTTCACCGTCATCAAGGGCCTCAACAACCGCGGCGTGGTGCTGGCCGAGTCGGTCGACACCAACGGGCCGGCCGGCGATTATTATCCGGTCACCTGGACCTTGGGGCGCGGCATGCGCGCCCTGCCCAATTCGCTCGCGGGCCAGGCCTGGGGCATCAACGACCGCGGCCAGGTCGTCGGCGGGGTGCCGGCGCCCGGCATCAGCGCGCGCGCCGTGCGCTGGGATCCGAACGGTGCGCGTGTGGCGCTGGGACCGCTGCCGTTCTCGCTGTCCGAGGGCAGGGCGCTCAACGGCAGCGCCTTTGCCGGCGGTTATGCCGACCACGCCGACGGCACCATCCACGCTACGCTCTACAACGCCGCCGGCGTGGTCACCGACCTGGGCAATATGGGCGGGAGCGGCGCCTACGCCCTGCTCGTGAACGAGCGCGGCGACGCGGCCGGCGTGTTCGCCGACGCCGGCGGCAACGAACTCGGATTCTTCCGCAGCCCCGGCCGCGGCGCCGTGCCGATCGGTTCGCAAAATGGCGCGATACGCCTGGTCGCCGGCCTGAACGACCGCGGCGAAGTGGTCGGCATCACCGAAACACCAGGCGGGCTGGCGGCCTACCAGTGGTCGCGCGCGCGCGGCCTGGTGCAGCTGCCGCGCGCCGGCGCGCTCGAGTCCGACGTGTTCGACATCAACAACCGCAGCGAGAGCGTGGGCCGGCTCTGGCGTCCGGAAGGCTCGCGCGCCGTGCTTTGGCGCGGGCTGTCGGCGCCGGTGGACCTGAACAGCCGGCTGCACCGCGCACCGCCCGGGCTCGTGCTGGAAGCGGGCGCGGCGATCAACGAAGCGGGCACCATCCTCGCGTATTCGAACGCCGGCCTGGTGATGCTACGCCCCGGCAAACAGGGCACCGACGCGCCGGTACTGGGACCGTTGCTGGGCCTGCCCGACATCGCCAGCGTCGGCCAGGAGGTGACGGCCAAGATTGGCTTCATCGACAGTTCGGCGCGCCAGACCCATTCCGTCAGCGCCGACTGGACCGACAGCTGCCCGTCGCCGCATCCGCGGGTGGTCGAGGCCAACGGCAGCGGCCAGGCCAGCCTGCAGCACCGCTTCTGCGCGCCGGGTTTCCAGAATGTGACCGTGCGCGTCACCGATTCGGGCGGGCGCAGCACCGAGACGCAGAAACAGGTGCTGGTCAACGAGCCGGGCGTCGCCGCGCTCAGCGGGCGCGGCACCCTGGCCGGCGCGACCGGCGCGGCCGCCGGTGCAAGGGGTGGCGCAACCCGCGCGCTGCCGCTGCGCTTTGCGTGGTGGGCGCCGCTGGCGAAGATGGAAATGGCCAAGGCGGGCGCCAGGGCGCAAGTCATGTTGACCGGACCGTTCGGCTTCCGCAGCGAGCAGGTGAGCACGGTGTCGCGCGAGGGTGCGCAGGTACGGCTGGAAGGCACAGGGCGCTACAACGGCCGGCCCGGTTACCGCGTCGTGGTCGACGGCAGCGACGGCGGCAGCGCCCGCGGCGCCGACCGCATGCGCGTGCGCGTCAGCCACCGCGACGCCGCCGGCGCCGAGGTCGTCGATTACGACAGCGCGCGCCCGGCGCCGCTGGCCAGGGCGGCGCTGGCCGCCAGGTCGGACGGCATGGCGGCGGTGGATGGCCAGCTGGTGATCAGTAACTAGCGCAGCAATGAGTGACCTTGGCTAAGCCGCAGGCGGCCCGGGCGCATCGCGCAGGATGCGCTCGAGCTGGTCGAGGTCGGCCGGCTTGACCAGGTGATGGTCGAAGCCGGCCGCTTTCGAGAGCGTGAAGTCGTGCGCCTGGCCGTAGCCCGTCAGCGCCACCAGCAGCGCGCCGGGATGCGGTCCGTCCTGGCGCAGGCAACGCGCCAGCTGGTAGCCGTCGATGTCGGGCAGGCCGATGTCGAGGATGTAGGCGTCGACCGGGCCCAGTTCCTGCGCGTCGAGCAGCGACTGGGCATCGTCGAACAGGGCGATGCCATGCCCGCGCGCTTCCAGCGCGGCGGCGAGCGAGGCGCCGGCGTCGCGGTTGTCGTCGACGATGACGATGCGGCGCGGGGCTGCGAGCGCTGCCTGGACGCTGGCGTCGGCCATGTCGAGCATGCCATGCGCGGCCGGCGCAGCCATCGTCGGCAGCATGATCGTGAAGCAGCTGCCTTGTCCCTGGCCGCCGCTGCCGGCCTGCACGCTGCCCCCATGGTGGACAGCGATGCTTTTCACCAGGGTCAGGCCAAGTCCGAGGCCGCCCTGGGCGCGGTCGGGCGTGCGTTCGCCCTGGGTGAACAGGTCGAACACGTGCGGCAGCAGGCCGGGTGCGATGCCGCTGCCGTTGTCGCGCACCGACAGGGTGGCCTGGCCATCGCTGACCGCGAGGCCGACCTCGATGCGGCCATGCTGCTGGGTGTACTTGGCGGCGTTGTTGAGGAGGTTCGATACCGCCTGCGTCAGGCGGGTGCGGTCGCCCCCGACCCAGGCCGGTTCGCCCGTCACGTGGACGTCGAGCGCATGGTGGCGCGCTTCGATCAGGGGCCGCGCCTGCTCCAGGGCGCCGTTGACGACGAGCTTCAGGTCGACCGGGGCGCGTTCCATCTGCACCAGGCCGCGCGTCACCCGCGAGACGTCGAGCAGGTCGTCCACCAGGTCGGTCATGTGCCGTACCTGGCGCCCGATGATGTCGCTGGCGCGCTTGACGTACTCGGCGTCGGCGTAGCGCAGGCGCATCACCTGGGCGGCGGTGCTGATCGGCGCCAGCGGGTTGCGCAGTTCGTGGGCCAGCATGGCGAGGAATTCGTCCTTGCGCTGGTTGGCCAGGCGCAGTTCGTTCTCGGCCAGCTTCTGGTCGTGGATGTCGGTGCAGGTGCCCATCCAGCGGATGATACGGCCCGCGTCGTCGCGCACCGGCAGCGCGCGCCCGAGCACCCAGCGGTAGCCGCCCGCGTGGTGGCGCAGGCGGTACTGTACCTCGTAGGTGTCGCCGCTGGCCAGGCTGTGCGACCAGCGCGCCCAGGCTTCGTCGCGGTCGTCGGGATGGAACACGTTGGCCCAGCCGGCGCCGTCGGTCTCGCCCGGCACCACGCCGGTGAAGTCGTACCAGCGCGCATTGTAGTAGTCGTGAAAGCCGTCGGGCAGGGTCGACCACACCATTTGCGGCATGGCGTTGGCGATGGTGCGGAATTTCGCTTCGCTGGCGGCCAGCGCAATCTGGGTGTACAGGCGCTCGCTGGCGGTGCGGGTGCGCTCGGCCACTTCGCGCACCAGGGCGATGTCGTCCGCCGTCCAGCTGCGCGCCTGCGCGCTGTTGACGTAGACCAGCGCCACCAGGCGGCCGTCTTCCAGCACCGGCAAGTCGACGAAAGCGGCCGAATCGAGCGCCGCCAGCGCCGCGGCGGCATGCGCCGTGCGCGGGTCGCGCGCCACGTCCTCGATGGCGACCGGCGTGCCCGCTTTCAGGTCGTCGATGAAGTCGCCGAACTGGCGCAGGTCGATCGTGTCGGGCAGGACCGCCGCGCCCGGCACCTGCCAGTTGCCGTTCAGGTGCACCGTGTCCGCAGGCCCGGCCACGGCGAAGCCGACCCGGCTCGCGCCCAGCGTCTCGCCCAGGATGCGGCAGGCGCCGGCCACGATGGCGCCGGCGTCCGGCGTGTCGCGCACCAGGTCGGTAAGGCGGATCAGCGCATCGCGCCGGATTTCATTGCACACGCGGTCGGTCACGTCCGAGCCGAGCAGGAAAATGCCGTGGATCGCGCCGGCGCGGTCGCGCACCGGCTGCAGCACGAAGTCGATGTAGCGGTCGATCACCGGCCCGCCCGGCAGCGCCTGCACCGCGTATTTGGCGCCGGTGGCGGTAATCGGCTCGCCGGTGCGGTAGACCTGGTCGCACATGGCCACATAGCCCTGCGCCACGGCATCCTCGAGCTCGTCGGCGAGGCGGCGGCCGATGACGTCGCGGTGCCCGATCAGGCGCCGGTAGCCCGGATTGACGAATTCCACGTGATGCTGCGGCCCGTGCAGCAGGGCCATGAACATGGGCGCTTCCTCGAACAGGGCGGCGAACGCGCGCCGGCGTTCGTATTCCTGCTGAAAATTCGCCGGCTGATTGTCCGGGTCCTGCGAGGCCGATGGGTTCATGTGGTTCCGGGAGGGAGAGTAGGGCGCGTTCCGGTACGGGGAAGCTCGACAGTACCGGCGAAGGCGAAATGATACCCCATCGCCACGCGAACGCGGCGGCATGGCCGCCCAGCGCCATGGAGCGCGCCCACACACCGTGCGCCTGCCCCGTGGCGGTGCATCCGCTGCACCGCGATCGGGCACGCCGGCCGTAAAAAAAGCCAGCGGTCAACCGTGCCGCCCGCTCTGCCAAATGTCTTTATCATAAGGCGACTTTCCGGACGTCCGCCTGCGCGTCCCGTCCCGAAACCCATTCACGCGCGCCGCCCCCCGGCGGGCGCCACACCAGAAAGCTGAGAACGACTATGGACGACCTGAGCGACTTGAAACTGTCGCGGCGCGACTTGCTCAAAACGGGGGCCGCGGCCGCCACCGCCGCCGCCATTCCCACCGTGGCCACGGCCCAGGCCGGGGCACCAGGGACGCCGCCCGCGCCCGCCAATCCACCGCCGAGCAGCGTCAAGACCACGCTCAAGGTCAACGGCCAGCGGCGCGAACTGACCGTCGACACGCGCACCACGCTGCTCGACGCCCTGCGCGAAAACCTGAAACTGACCGGCACCAAGAAGGGTTGCGACCAGGGCCAGTGCGGCGCCTGCACCGTCATCGTCAACGGCCGCCGCATCAACTCCTGCCTGTCGCTGGCGGTCATGCACGACGGCGACGAGGTCACCACCATCGAAGGCCTGGGCACGCCCGGCAAGCTGCATCCGATGCAGGCCGCCTTCGTGAAGCACGACGGCTACCAGTGCGGCTACTGCACCCCCGGACAGATCTGTTCGGCCGTGTCCGTGCTCGACGAAATCCGCCAGGGCCTGCCGAGCCACGTCACGGCCGACCTCAACGCCAGGCCGCTGCTGAGCGTGAATGAACTGCGCGAACGCATGAGCGGCAACCTCTGCCGCTGCGGGGCCTATTCGAACATCATGGATGCGATCGCCGAAGTGGCGGGGGCACCGGTGGCGGGCATGCCGGGAGGGAAAGCATGAAAGCATTCACCTACGAACGCGCGCGCACCCCGGTCGAAGCCGCGGCCGCCGCCGAACGCCATCCGGGTTCGCGCTTCATCGCCGGCGGCACCAACCTGCTCGACCTGATGAAGCTCGAGATCGAGGCGCCGCCACACCTGATCGACGTCAACGACCTGAAACTCGACAAGATCGAAGCGACCCAGGACGGCGGACTGCGCATCGGCGCGCTGGTCCTGAACGTCGACCTGGCCAGCGACGCGCGCGTGCGGCGCGACTACGGGGTGCTGTCGCGCGCCTTGCTGGCGGGCGCATCGGCGCAATTGCGCAACAAGGCAACCACCGCCGGCAACCTGCTGCAGCGCACCCGCTGCCCCTATTTCTACGACACCAACCTGCCGTGCAACAAGCGGGTGCCGGGCAGCGGCTGCTCGGCCATCGGCGGCTATACGCGCAACCACGCGATCGTCGGCCAGAGCGAGGCCTGCATCGCCACCCATCCGAGCGACATGGCGGTGGCCATGCAACTGCTCGACGCGGGCGTCGAGACGGTGCGCGCCAACGGCGCCACGCGCGTGATCCCGATCGCCGATTTCTACCGGCTGCCGGGCAATACGCCGCACATCGAAAACAGCCTGCAATCGGGCGAACTGATCACCGGCGTGGTGCTGCCGCGTCCGCTCGGCGGCGTGCACAGCTACAGCAAGGTGCGCGACCGCGCCTCTTACGCGTTCGCGCTGGTCTCGGTGGCGGCCGTCATCCAGAAGGATGGCAGCGGCCGCGTCGCGCTCGGCGGCGTCGCCCATAAACCCTGGCGTGTGCCCGCGGCCGACGCCGCCTTGCCGCGCGGCGCGCGCGCCACCGTCGACACGCTGCTGGCCGGCGCCCGCACGACAAACGAAAACGCCTACAAGATCCCCCTGGTCCAGCGCACGCTGGAAGCGGTGCTGGTCGACGCCAAGAAAGGGCAGACGGCATGAAATTCACCACTCCCGCCACCACTAACCCGATCGACCAGCTGAAGGTCATCGGCAAGCCGACGGACCGCATCGACGGTCCCCTGAAAACCAGCGGCACCGCCCCGTATGCCTACGAGCAGCACGCGGCCGCTCCCAACGCGGCCTATGGCTACGTGATCGGCGCCGCCGTCGCCAAGGGCAGGATCGCCTCGATCGATACCGCGGCGGCCAAACGCGCGCCCGGCGTGCTGGCCATCGTCACCTACGAGAATGCCGGCAAGGTCAACAAGGGCGACTTCAACACGGCGCGCCTGCTGGCCGGCCCCGAAGTCCAGCATTACCACCAGGCCGTGGCCGTGGTGGTCGCCGAGACGTTCGAGCAGGCACGCGCCGCATCGAGCCTGGTAAAGGTCGAGTACGTCAAGGCCAAGGGCGAATACGACCTGAAACAGGCGAAAAACAGCGCCAAACTGCCCAAGAAAGAGGACAAGCCGGAAACGAAAACGGGCGAGTTCGCCAGCGCATTCGCCAACGCCCCGGTGAAACTCGACGCCAACTACAGCACGCCCGACCAGTCGCACGCGATGATGGAGCCGCATGCCTCGATCGCGGTGTGGAACGGCGACAAGCTGACGCTGTGGACCTCGAACCAGATGATCGCCTGGGGCCGCAACGACATGGCCAAGACGCTCGGCATTCCGAAAGAAAACGTGCGCCTGGTCTCGCCCTACATCGGCGGCGGCTTTGGCGGCAAGCTGTTCCTGCGCTCGGAAGCGCTGATGGCCGCGCTCGGCGCGCGTGCCGCCGGCCGTCCGGTGAAAGTGGCGCTGCAACGCGCGCTGATGTTCAACAACACCACGCACCGCCCGGCGACGATCCAGCGTATCCGCATCGGCGCCACCCGCGAAGGGCGCATCACCGCCATTTCGCACGAGAGCGTCTCCGGCGACTTGCCCGACGGCCAGCCGGAAACCGCGGTGCAGCAGACGCGCCTGCTGTACGCCGGCGCCAACCGGTTCACGCAATTGAAGCTGGCCACCCTCGACTTGCCGGAAGCGAACGCGATGCGCGCGCCGGGCGAGGCGCCGGGCATGATGGCGCTCGAGATCGCCATCGACGAGATGGCGGAAAAGCTGAAGATGGACCCGGTCACTTTCCGCATCATCAACGACACGACCGTCGACCCGGAAGAGCGTTCGCGCAAATTTTCCCAGCGCCGCTTCGTGGAAACCATGCGCCAGGGCGCCGAGCGCTTCGGCTGGAAGAACCGCAATCCCGTGCCCGGCAAGGTGCGCGAGGGGCGCTGGCTGATCGGCATGGGTGTGGCCTCGGCCTTCCGCAACAACATGAACATGAAGTCGGCGGCGCGTGTGCGCCTCGAGAAGAACGGCAGCGTCACGGTCGAAACCGACATGACCGACATCGGCACCGGCAGCTACACCATCATCGCCCAGACTGCGGCCGAGATGATGGGCTTGCCGCTCGAGCGCGTCAACGTGCGCCTGGGCGATTCCGATTTCCCGGTCTCCGCCGGTTCGGGCGGCCAGTGGGGCGGCAACTCGTCCACGGCAGGTGTGTACGCCGCCTGCGTCAAGCTGCGCGAGGCGGTGGCCACGAAACTCGGGCTCGATCCGGCCACGGCCGAATTCGCCGACGGCAGCGTGCGCGCGGGCGGCAAGTCGGTGCCGCTGGCACAGGCCGCACGCGATGGCGAAGTCACCGGCGAAGACATCATGGAATACGGCGACCTGGAAAAGAAAACTCAGCAGTCGACCTTCGGCGCCCACTTCGTCGAAGTCGCGGTCGACGCCGCCACCGGCGAAACCCGCGTGCGGCGCATGCTGGCCGTGTGCGCGGCCGGGCGCATCCTGAACCCGAAGGCGGCGCGCAGCCAGGTGATCGGCGCGATGACGATGGGCGTTGGCGCCGCGCTGATGGAGCACCTGGTGGTCGACAAGCGCATCGGCTTCTTCGTGAATCACGACCTGGCCGGTTACGAAGTGCCGGTGCACGGCGACATCCCGCACCAGGAAGTGATCTTCCTCGACGAGACCGACCCGATGACCTCGCCGATGAAAGCCAAGGGCGTGGGCGAACTGGGCATCTGCGGCGTGGCGGCGGCGGTGGCGAACGCCATCTACAACGCCACCGGCGTGCGCGTGCGCGATTACCCGATCACGCTCGACAAGCTGCTGGCGAAACTGCCGGCCTACGTATAAGTCGGTTGGCAGTATCCACGGCCCCGGTGCAGCAATCTGCACCGGGGCTGTACCACTCATAAAAAAAGGCGAACACAGACATGGAATGGTTGTTCGATCCGAACATCTGGATAGGATTCTCGACCCTCGTCGTCCTCGAGATCGTCCTCGGCATCGATAACCTGATCTTCATCGCCATCCTCGCCGAAAAGCTGCCGCCCGAGCAGCGCGACCGTGCGCGCGTGCTGGGCCTGTCGCTGGCCATGCTGATGCGCGTCGGCCTGCTGACCATGATTTCCTGGATCGTCTCGCTGACCGAACCCTTGTTTTCGCTCGGCAGCATGGGGTTTTCCGGGCGCGACCTGATCCTGCTGCTGGGCGGGCTGTTCCTGCTGTTCAAGGCGACGATGGAACTGCACGAGCGCATCGAAGGCAAGACCGCGCACCGTACCGGCACGGTCGAATACGCCGCCTTCGGCATCGTGGTGGCCCAGATCATCGCCCTCGACGCCGTGTTCTCGCTGGACTCGGTGATTACGGCCGTGGGCATGGTTGACGAGCTCGGCGTCATGATGGCGGCGGTGGTGGTGTCGATGGGCGTGATGCTGTTCGCCTCGAAAACGCTGACCCGCTTCGTGAACGCGCACCCGACCGTAGTGGTGCTGTGCCTGAGTTTCCTCCTGATGATCGGCCTGTCGCTGATCGCCGAAGGCTTCGGGTTCCATATTCCAAAAACGTACCTGTACGCGGCGATCGGCTTCTCGGTGCTGATCGAAGCGCTCAACCAGCTGGCCGGGCGCAACGTTGCCAAGGAAGAGGCGCGCATGCCGCTGCGCGAACGCACCGCCGACGCCATCCTGCGCATGTTGGGCGGCAAGAGCGGACAGCCGGAAGATGGCGCCGCGACGGCTCCTGTCGCGCCGGATGCCGAAGCCTTCGAACCGGCCGAGCGCCATATGGTCAGCGGCGTGCTGAGCCTGTCGCAGCGCTCGATCCGCTCGATCATGACCAACCGTTCGGACATATCCTGGATCGACATCGACGCCGGCGCCGACGTCATCCGGGGCCAGATCATGGAAACGCCGCACAGCTTCTTCCCGGTCTGCAAGGGCGAACTCGACGAGATCATCGGCGTCGTGCGCGCGCGCGACCTGATGGCCGATCTGGCCGTCAGCGGGCGCATCGACCCGGCCCACGTGCGCACTCCGATCATCCTGCCCGAGAGCGGCGACGTGCTGAAAGTGATGGACACGCTGAAGCGCTCGCACGGCCAGCTGGTGCTGATTGCCGACGAATACGGCACGCTGCAGGGTCTGGTGACGCCGATCGACATCCTGGAAGCGATCGCCGGCGAATTCCCCGACGAGGACGAACAGCCGGCCGTGGTCCAGCAGGGACCGGGCCGCTGGCGCATCGATGGCGCCGCCGACCTTCACCACGTCGAGCAGGTGCTCGGGCTCGATACCCTGGTGAGCGAGAGCGACGACTACAGCTCGATGGCCGGCTTCATGCTCGAGCGCTTCGGCACGCTGCCCGGCGTGGGCGAGAAGGTCGTGGTCGACGACCTCAGTTTCGAGGTGGCCGAGGTCGAAGACCGGCGCATCGCCTGCGTGCTGGTGACGCGCATCGAAAAGGCGCCGATCCCCAGCCGCACCCGCCGCGCCCCGCGCAATGCCGGCGGCCACGAACTGCCGCGGCCGCGCGGGTGAGTGTCCGGCTTGCATGCACGGATTGGATCGCATCCGGCATACCCGTAGGGTGGGCGGCTCTACCCGGCAATATGCACACTCGCGACACGAATGCCGCCCACGCGTTCAAACGAGGCGGACCGCCGCGGTCGATCATCCCGCGCCATGACTATCCGGGTGCCGGACATGGTCACGCTGTTCGACCGCGGCGGTCCGCCTTTGTTGGACGCGTGGGCGGCGCAGGTGCCGCGTGCATGCAAATGTACGGGTGTAGCCGCCCACCCTACGGGTATTTCTTCCAGGCGAGAACACACGGTGATACGTGGCGTCTCCATCGTCGTGCCGGATGATCTCGCCGCCAACGATCATCGCGTGGGCAGCGCGAACCTTCGGCGATGTTCACGCTGCGGTGGTGGAGCTGCCCACCTTACACCGGAATTACCGAAGTCCCGCCTCCGGCCGCGCCGTAATTCTGCAGGTCGCCGAACGCCAGGCGCCGCTCGTTGAGGGCGGTGAGGATCGCCTGCAATTGTTCCTCGTCGGGCGCGATGTAGACGATGACCTGGTCGAGTTCGTTCTCGAAATAGGGCGTGTAGGGGACGTCGGTCTCGGCCATGACCTTGGCGACGAAGCGCCCGTCGGGCATTTCGGCAAAGACGGTGACGAGGGTGGCGGCAGTGGTGCTGTTGTTGACGGTGAGTTCCATGGTTCTCCGATGAAGTGGTTGCGAAAATGCTCGCCCTGATGATCGCGCCAAATCGGCTGAGGCGGCGCAGCTTTGCCCGAGGTTAATTCGTGGTGCTGGTGGGCAGTGCGATCGCCCGCTCACAGCCGCAGCGCATTCGCCCGGAGGTAGGCGTCGAGCGCCTCGGTCGACGCCTTGGGCGACGCCAGGCCGACATAGGTGTCCGGCCGTAGCAGGTAGACGGCGTCGTGCTCCAGTCCCGCCGCCGCGCACTCGGCATGCCAGTCGAACTGGCGCAGCGGCACGCCGTGCAGGGCGCACCAGGACAGCAGGTCGGGGCGGGCGCTGCCGTACACGTGGGCCTGCCAGCCCGGTTTCGGCAGCGGCGCGAAATTGTCGCCGCGCTCGTAGCGTACCCAGGGCAGGCGGTCGCCGCCGTGCACCTTGCCGGCGTGGCCGCTGTTCAGCGGGCCGTGGCGGTAGTGCAACACCGTCTGCGAAATGGTGCGGAACAGGAATTCGCGTGTGCCCGGCATCTTGCCGATCAGCGGCATCAGGCGCGGGGCGATTCCGGTGCGCACGATCTCGGCGACGGGGCCGTCGGCCGTGAGCAAGCTGAAGGCGCGGTCGGTGGTGTCGACCAGGCGCCGCGCGAAGGGCAGGCGCTCGGCTTCATAGGTATCGAGCAGCCCGTCGGGCGCCTGGCCGTCGAGCACGGCTGCCAGCTTCCAGGCCAGGTTGATGGCGTCGCCGATGCCGGTGTTCATGCCCTGGCCGCCGGCCGGGCTGTGGATGTGGCCGGCGTCGCCGACCAGGAAGGCGCGCCCGTGCCGGAAGTGATCGGCCACGCGGTGGTGCACGCGGTAGGTCGAGAACCAGTTCACCATGTGCACGCTGATCATCAGGTTGTCGATCGCGCGCCCGCTGACGTCGGAAAACGTCAGGGACTCGGCGTGCTCGGCACGGTCGTCCCGCACGGTGCCGACCAGCCGCCCGCGTCCGCGCGGCGCCGTTGCAAACACGGCCAGCAGGTCCGATTCGTCCAGGTCGAGGTTGAGTTCGCCGTTCAGGGCGGGACTGTCGCCCTCGATGTCGGCCACGTAGAACACCTGGCGGTAGGTGCCGCCGGGGAAGCCGATGCCGCTGGCATTCCTCACCGCCGAGCGCGCGCCGTCGCAGCCGACCAGCCAGCGCGCGGCGCAGCGCTCTTCCTGGCCGTTGGCGTCGACCAGGCGCGCCTGCACGTGGTCGGCGTGTTCGTCGAACCCGGTCAGGGTCAGGTTGCGCTCCACCGCCAGGCCGGCGGCGGCCAGGCGCTCGACCAGCAATTGTTCGTGGCGGTCCTGCGGAAAGATATGAAAGAAGGGATAGGGCGTCAAGCCGCTGCCGATGGCGCCCAGCGGAATGCGCCCGCGGTGCTCGCCTTCGGTCCAGATGTTGAAGAACTGGATCGGATGGCCGTTCTCGATCACCGGCTGCGCCAGGTCGAGCTGGCGGTACAGCTCGAGCGTGCGCGCCTGCACCGCCAGCGCGCGCGAGGTGGTGCCGGGGCCGCCGGCGGCATCCACGATGCGCACGTTCACGCCAAAGGCCTTGAGCCACAGGGCCAGCACCAGCCCGCTCGGGCCGGCGCCCACGATCAATACATCGGCTTCCTTCATGGCCATCCCCCTCGCAGGTCTTCCCCTCATACTACGCCTGCGCGCCGATCGCGGTACGCACGGCGCGTGTCGCGCCCTGATTAGCAATCAAACTGCAAAAGCGTCGGCATTGCGCCGCAGGCGTGCGCCGCGGCCCCGGGCTTGCGCTCATCATGGGCAAGCACGAGGCCGGCCGCGCCGGCGGGGAGGGAGGATGACGAGCCACGCATCGCAAGCGCAAGCCGCGCCGATCCGCCGCATTGGCCTGCTCACCGGCGGCGGCGACGCGCCCGGCCTGAACGGCGTGATCCGTTCCGTGGTGCTGGCGGCAACGAAGCGCGGGTGGGAATGCCACGGCATCCGCGACGGCTTCAACGGCCTGCTCGCGCCCGCCACCTGCAGCGGCGAGCCGGTGCAGGCGCTCGGCGAAGCGGACGTGCATGCGATCGGCCATCTCGGCGGTACCATCCTCGGCAGCACCAACCGCGCCAGTCCGCTGCATTACCCGATGCGCGCGGCCGGCGGCGGCGTGGTCGAGCAGGACCGGGCGGCGGAGGTCGTCAGCCTGTGCCGGGCGCGCGGCCTGGACGCGCTGATGATCGTCGGCGGCGACGGTTCCATGGGAATCGCGCAGGCGCTGCACGTCCAGGGCCTGCGCGTGATCGGCGTGCCGAAGACCATCGATAACGACCTCGACCGCACCTTCTTCACCTTCGGTTTCGACAGCGCCGTCGGTTTTGCCACCGAGTGCATCGACCGCCTGCACACGACCGCGCACAGCCAGCACCGGGTGATGGTGGTCGAAGTGATGGGCCGCTACGCCGGCTGGATCGCCCTGCATGCGGGTATTGCCGGCGGTGCGCATGCAATCCTGATCCCGGAAATCCGCTACCGCATCGAGGACCTGGCCGCCGCCATCGCCCGGCGCGACGCTGCCGGCCACCGCCATGCGATCGTGGTGGTGGCCGAGGGCGCGCAAGCGGCCGATGGCGAACGCGTGGTGCAGGCGCAGGCCGGAGACGGACACGCGGAACGCCTGGGTGGCATCGGCGCACGCATCGAGGCGCAGCTGGGGGCGCTCACCGGCAAGGAATGCCGCAGCGTCGTACTTGGCCACCTGCTGCGCGGCGGCAGCCCGTCCGCGCTCGACCGGGTCATCGCCGCCCGCTTCGGCGCGGCCGCCGTGCGTGCCCTGGCAGCCGGCGAGCACGGCGTCATGGTCGCGCTCGGGCCGCAAGCGATCGAGCTGGTACCGCTGGCGGCGGTTGCCGGCCGCACCAGGATGGTTGCACTCGACGGCGATACGATCGCTACCGCGCGCGAACTTGGCATTTCGCTCGGCGACGGTGGCTGCACCCCCGGCGTTGCCTGAACACGTAACAATGTGTTGTTTTTGTAAGCACTGTCTTACATCTACTGGCGATGCGTGCCGATGTGCGTTGCATAGTTCAGCACGGATAATTCCGGTAATTATTCAACAAGATTGTGAACAAAGTCCATGACGCCATCGCTCGTTACCGATGTATCCGATTCAGTCCAGGCCCGCCGCAGCTTACCCGCCGCGTCCGCGCCTGCCCGCGACTTGTATTTTGCCCTGTACGAAGACCCGCTTCACAACGCGCGCGCCGGCGAAGCTTACTTGCGCGAGCAGATCGCGGCCGTGCAGGACATCCCGGCCGATCTGCCGCCAACGCTAGCCCAGTTGCCGGCCTGGATCGAGGCGCGCAGCGAAGCGGTCGGCATCCAGTACCGCGAATACCTGGCTGCACGCAAGGGCGGGGCGCCGCGCCGTTATTTCCATACGCGCGCCCACGCCCTGAACTTCATCAAGTCGGCCGCGCCGACCAAGCTGGTCGACGGCTCCTGGCTGTACGGCATGCTGAAACATTGGGACAGCCCCGATTTCCACCCGCTGATCAAGACCTATCTCGAAGAACTGGGCGAAGGCGCGCCAAGCAAGAACCACGTCACCATCTACCGCAAGCTGATGGCGACCCATGGCATCGACAACTGGGAGCAATTGAGCGACGACCATTTCGTGCAGGGTGCGATCCAGCTCGCGCTCGGCCACAACGCCGAGCGCTTCCTGCCCGAGGTGATCGGCTTTAACCTCGGCTACGAACAGCTGCCGCTGCACCTGTTGATCACGTCCTACGAACTGAACGAATTCGGCATCGATCCGTACTACTTCACGCTGCACGTCACGGTCGACAACGCGGCCACCGGTCACGCGCAAAAGGCGGTGCAGGCGCTGCTCGACCTGATGCCGCGCGTCGGCGACCGCCCCGCGTTCTACCAGCGTGTGCTCGACGGCTACCGTCTCAACGAACTGGGCGCCAGCACCAATTCGGTGATCGCCGATTTCGACCTGCAGGACGAACTGGTGACCATCCTCGCGCAGAAGAGCACGGTCGGCAAGAACATGCACTCGGACTACTGCCGCGTCGCCGGCCGCTCGGTCAACGACTGGCTGGCGGAACCGGGCCAGATCCCGGGCTTCCTCGGCGCGCTGGAAACGGCCGGCTGGATCAAGCGCGGCGAAGAGGTCGAGCACAGCCGCTTCTGGCGCCTGATCGAGGGCGAGCGCGCCGAAATGTTCGGCGTGTTTTCCAGCTACGAGCAGCAGGTGCTGCGCGACTGGATCGTCAGCGTGCCGAACAGCAGCGTCAAGGAAGAGCGCGTGCTGACCCACCGCGCGCGCCAGCGCACCCTCGATAACCTCGGCCAGCATGCCGATCGCAGCGGCAACTACCCCGAGCGCGGCCTGATCCGCCGCCGTGCAGGCCGCGACGGTGGCGGCGACAACGAACTGGCCGCGCTCGAGCAGCGCGTGGCCGCCGCCAGCGGCAAGGGCGAGGCGATGACGCTGCTGCTCGAACTGATGTCACCGGCGCACCACCACAGCGCGGCCGGGCTGATGGCGACGCGCATGTACACCCAACTGCTCGACACTTAACAGATCGATTTGTTTTACCCCGGCCGGCGCGCTTGCTGAGGGCGCGCCGGCCGTGCAGTAACTGATCCACCTACAATTCAAAACAATAGGGACATTTTCGTGTATATCCTCGAACAACGATTCCTGCGCGGGCCCAACGTCCATGCGGATACCCCCTGCCTCCTCAGCGTAGTCGACCTGGAAGACCTGTACGGCATCTCCTCGAAAGACATCCCCGGATTCAACGATGCGCTGCTGGCGGCGCTGCCGCTGCTGAACGGCCACATGCTGCCGCTCGGACAGCCGGGCGGCTTCGCCCAGCGCCTGCGCTCCGGCACCTATCTGGCGCGCGTGATCGAACACGTGACGCTGACGCTGCAATCGATGGCCGGCCCGGCGGTCGGCTACGGCCGCACGCGTCCGGCATCCGGCCGCCCGGGCCAGTACCGCATCGTGGTCCAGTACGCGATCGAAAAGCTGGCCGAGCCGAGCTTCCAGCTGGCGGTCGACCTGGTCACGGCGCTCGCCAACGAAGAGCCGTTCGACCTGGACCCGCGCCTGAAGGAGTTGCGCTCGCTCGGCTCGCGCTATTCGATCGGCACCAGCACCGCGGCGGTGCTGGCCGCTGCCCAGGAGCGCGGCATTCCGTACTCGCGCATCACCGACGAAGCCAACCTGTTCCAGCTCGGCTGGGGCTCGAAGCAGAAGCGCCTGCAAGCGACCACCACCGGCGACACCAGCTATGTCGCCGTGAAGATCGCCAGCGACAAGCAGCTGACCAAGGCGCTGTTGATGGAAGCGGGCGTGCCGGTGCCCGAAGGCGCCACCGTCACCACGGTCGAGGAAGCCCAGCGCATCGCGCGCCGCCTGCGCGTGCCGGTCACCGTCAAGCCGCTCGACGGCAACCAGGGCAAGGGCGTGACCACCAAATGCGCCACGCCCGAGGAAGTCGCGAAAGCCTTCGACTTCGCCCGTGCGTATGGGCGTCGCATCATCGTCGAGCGTTTCGTCGAAGGGCGCGACTACCGCGTACTGGTGGCCGGCGGACGCATCGCCGCCGCCTCCTTCCGCCGCCCGGCCCACGTGCTGGGCGACGGCGTCTCCACCATCACCGAACTGGTCGAGATCGAAAACCAGAACCCGGCGCGCGGCACCGGCCACAGCAACGTGCTCACGCGCCTGGCGCTCGATGCCCATGCCGAGGACATGCTGCGCCGCCAGGGCTATACGCCCGACGCGGTGCCGGCGCCCGGCGTCTGCGTCGAATTGCGCAGCAACGCCAACCTGTCGACCGGCGGCACCGCCGAAGACTGCACCGACCTGCTGCCGGAAACCACGCGCGCCCTGTGCGTGCGCGCCGCCAGCAAGATCGGCCTGGACGTAGCGGGCATCGACATCGTCTGCCAGGACATCACCGTGCCGCTCGACGAGCAGGGCGGGGCGGTCATCGAAGTCAATGCCGCGCCGGGCATCCGCATGCACCAGCATCCGAGCGCGGGCGAGCCGCGCGACGCCGGCGAAGCGATCATCGATGGCCTGATGGGCCAGTCGAACGGCCGTATCCCGGTGGTCGCCGTGACCGGCACCAACGGCAAGACGACGACGGCGCTGATGATCGGCCACGCGGCGCGCGTGGCGGGCCTGGGCACCGGCGTGACCACCACCGAAGGCGTGTTCGTGAACGGCAAGCGCCTGGTGAAGGGCGATTGCACCGGCTACTGGTCGGCGCGCACCGTGCTATCGGCGCCGGACGTCGACTTCGCCGTGCTGGAAACGGCGCGCGGCGGCATCCTGAAACGGGGCCTCGCCTTTGACCAGTGCGACGTCGGCGTGGTGCTCAATATCGCGGCCGACCACCTCGGGCTGGATGGCGTCGAGACGATCGAGGACCTGGCGCAGGTCAAGGCAGTCGTGGCCTCGTCGGCCTCGAAAGCGGTCGTGCTCAACGCCGAGGACCCGCTGTGCGTCGCCATGGTGCGCCGTGCGAAACCCGATGCCGAGATCATCTTCTTTTCGATGGATGCGGAAAACCCGGCCTTCCTGCAGCACCTGGAAGACGGCGGCCGCGGCACCTACCTGCAGGACAATGCGCTGGTGGTCGCCGACGCCAACCTGCACCAGGAATTGATGCGCGTCGAAGCGATGCCGGCCTCGTTCGGCGGGCGCGCACGCTACAACATCGCCAACGCGCTGGCGGCGGCGGGCGCGCTGATGGCCTCGGGCTTTTCCAACCTGCAGATCGCCGACGGCCTCTCGACCTTCGTCTCCGACAGCAAGACCAACCCGCTGCGCACCAACGTCTTCGACGTGCGCGGCGTGACGGTGATCGTCGACTACGCACACAATCCCGCGGCCTACGCCGCGCTGGCAGAAATGGCGCGCGCGCTGCTGCCGGGCCAGCTGGTCGGCATCGTCACCGCGCCGGGCGACCGCCGTGACAGCGACCTGGTGCAGATCGGCGAGACCTGCGGCGAGCGCTTCGACGAGCTGGTGGTCTATGAATCGCAGAGCCGCGGCCGTCCGGTGGGCGGCGCGGTCGACCTGATCATCAAGGGCATCGAAAACGTGATCGGACCGTCGGACACGACGCACCGCGAGATCGAGGTCGGCAACGCGATCCGCCTCGGCCTGTCGCTGTGCCGCGCCGGCGACGTGCTGGTATTCGCGTGCGGGAGCTCGCTCAAGACCTTCATCGATGCGCTGCGCGTGGACGATCCGGAGAGTGCGGACAAGATCTTGGCGCAGACGATGTGAGCGTGCCGGTTTGATGGAACCGACCCCGCCGTGTGCGGGGTTTTTTTGGGCCGTTTGTTTGATGCATACGTCCGTTGTTTGCCGGCTGTGACGGCGGGCATGCCCGCCCTACGTTACAGACGGTGGTGCACCGCAGGGCGGGCATGCCCGCCGATTCGCAGCGACGGCGCACCGGCGCCGCATGCAAAGTACGCCACCGTCGCGGGTTCCATCCAGAATGCAGCGCACGTAGGGCGGGCATGCCCGCCGTTTTGCAGCGACGGCGCACCGGCGCCGCATGCAAAGTGACGCCACGGTCGCGGGTGTCATTCGAGAGTGCAGCCATGTTGGGGCGGGCATGCCCGCGGGTTTACAACGATGGCAGACCGGCGCCGCATGCAAAAAAAAGCGGCCCACGCGGGCCGCTTCGTCATCGGGCTGCCGATAACCTCACACCGCTTCCGCCTCGATCCGCTGCGCAATCTCCGGCCGGGTCGGCCGCAACGCTTCCGTCAATTCCGAAATCGACGAGCCGCAACCGAACACCAGCACGTCGCCCGCCTGGCACAGCGCCAGGCCGCGGCGGATCGCCTTGTGGACGTTCAGTTCGCACGCCAGCCGGTCGGCGGCAATGCGGCCCAGGCGCGCGCCTTGTACCAGCAGGGCGGCGACCTCGCCCTCGGCGCGGCCGCGGTTCTCGGTTTCGTAGACGATCAGTTCGTCGAAGCCGGCGGCGCACACGCGCCCGATGTCGACCAGGTCGGCGTCGCGGCGATCGCCCGGCGCCGCGACCACGCCGACCACGCGGCCCGGGGTCATCGCGCGCGCCGTTTCCGACAGCGCGGCGTAGGCGGCGCAGTTGTGGGCGTAGTCGACGATCACGGTCACGCCGTCGACGTCGAACACATTCGAGCGCAGCGGGTTATGCTTGCTGTCGGAGACGAAGCTGCGCAGGGCAGCTTCGATTTCCGGGTTGCCGAAGCCGCTTGCGACCAGCGCGGCAGCGGCGGCCAGGGCGTTGGCGATGTTGTAGCGCGCGCAGCCGCCGAGCGACACCGGCATCTGGCGCACGTCGAGCAGCGCCTCGTGGCGGCTGCCGGTGGCCAGCACCATCGTGTTGTTTTCCAGGTAGACGCCGCGCCCGCCGCGTTCGAGGTGGCGCAGCAGGACCGGGTTGTCGGCGTCGAGCGCGAAATACAGCACTTCGACCGTTTCCTGCAAATCCCTGGCCATCGCCACGCAGTAGTCGTCCTCGGCATTAAGCACCACCGCGCGCGAGGCGCGCTGCGCCACCACCGCCTTGACCTTGGCCAGCTCCTCGACGGTTTCGATACCGTCCAGCCCGAGGTGATCGCTCGACACGTTCAGCACCACCGAAACGTCGCAGCGGTCGTAGGCCAGGCCGCGTTTCAGGATGCCGCCGCGCGCCGTTTCCAGCACCGCGAAGTCGACGTCGGGCGAAGTGAGCAGGCTGCGCGCCGAATGGTAGCCGGTGCAGTCGCCTGCGCGCACCTTCTGGCCATCGACGTAGACGCCTTCGGTGGTGGTGACGCCGGTGCGCAGGCCGGCCAGGCGTGCGGCGTGGGCCATCAGCAGCGCGGTCGTGGTCTTGCCGTTGGTCCCGGTGACGGCGATGAGCGGGATGCGGCCGTCGTCCTGGCCGAACAGCGCGTCGACGATGGCGGCGCCGGCATCGCGCGGGGTGCCGCGGCTCGGGTACTGGTGCATGCGGATGCCTGGCGCCGCATTGACTTCGATGATGCCGCCGCCCTGTTCGCGCAGGGGTTGCGCGATGTCCTGGCAGATGACGTCGATGCCGGCGACGTCGAGGCCGATGGTGCGCGCAGCGCGGATGCAGATCTCGCGGGTTTCTTCGGGCAGCAAGTCGGTCACGTCCTCGGCGGTGCCGCCGGTCGACAGGTTGGCGTTGCCGCGCAGGTCGACCGTCACGCCCGCCGGCAGGATCGAATCGAAGTCATAGCCCTGTTTCGCCAGCGTGCTTTCCGCCAGCGCGTCCATCGGGATCCTGGTCAGGATGTTGGTATGGCCTTCGCCGCGCGCCGGATTGCGGTTTTCGACCTCGACCAGCGCGCGCACGGTCGATTGTCCATCGCCGGTGACGCAAGGGGGGCGGCGCCACGATGCGGCGGCGATCCTGGTGCCGGTGACCAGCACACGGTAGTCGCGCCCGGCCAGGAATTCCTCGACGATCACGTGGCGGCCATACTTGCGCGCGTGGGCAAAGGCGGCTTCGACTTCTTCCGGCGTGGTGCAGGTGGTGGTGACTCCTTTACCCTGGTTGGCGTCGAGCGGCTTGATGGTGGCCGGGCCGTCCAGGCGGCGCGCCACGCGCTGGGCTTCGGCCAGCGTGGTGACGGTGGCGCCGCCCGGGACCGGCACGCCGGCCTGTTCGAGCAGGGTCTTGGTCAGCTGCTTGTCGCTGGCGATGCCGACCGCGATCGCGTTGGTGGCGCCTGTGATGGTCGCTTGCAGGCGTTTCTGCTTTGAGCCCCAGCCGAGCTGGAACAGGTTCGCTTCGTCGGTGATGCGCAAGGCCGGGATGCCGCGCCGGAGGGCGGCGTTCACCACCGCGCCGGTGCTGGTGCCGATGGCGTAGTCTTCGGCGGTCTCACGGAGATCCGCCAACGCGGCGTCGAGGTCATACGACTCGCCGGCGGCGAGTGCGCGGATCAGGTCGCGTGCGACGTCGAAAGCCTGGCGTGCGACCTGCTCGGTGCGGTAGCCGCAGATGGCGCGGCGCGCGCTTGGCGTGCGCGCGACGGCGAGCGTCTGGCTGAACTCGGCCCCTGCGCCGGCCAGGCGCTGGAGTTCCATGACGACCGGTTCGATGGCGTCGGCGACGCAGGCGAGGCCACCCACGCGTGCCGCCGCTTCGGGCGAGGTGGCGGACAATAAGCCGGGCAGCAGGGCCAGCAGGCGCGCGCCGAAGCCGGTCGCGGGTTGGACGCCGGCGGCGTCGACGACGGCCATCAGGCAGGGCGCGGCGGCATACAGGTTGGGGCCGCGCAGGAAGCGTTGTTCGATGATTCTCATGAGAGCGGATTCCGTTTGGTGACGTTTTCCAGGAAGTCGCGCAGCGAAGGCGACATCGGCCGGGCTGGTTCGCCCTCGGCCGGCAGGTAATAGCGGCTGCCCGCCGGCAGCAGGTGCAGGCGCACGTCGATCAGTTCCGGCGTGTCGCGCTCGGCGATGTCGGCCATGTTGGTGTCCATCGTGCGCCCGTCGACCACTGTCACCGAGCCTTCGCCGACGACTTCGATGCCGCGTCCGCGTTCGATCACGAGCGCCGTGTTTTCGTCGATGCCGATGCCCTGCAAATACGGGTTCTGCGCTACCACCGACAGCAGGCGCGACAGGCGCTGGCGTTCCGAGAAGTGCTGGTCGATGACGACGCGGTGCACGAAGCCCAGGCCCGCCGCCAGGCTGACCGCGCCTTTTTCCGGCAGCAGGTCGGTCTTGCCCTGGGCCAGCATGTGGCCCGACATGGCCGAGGCGCCGGCGCTGGTGCCGCCGATGCAGGCGCCGCGTACTTTCAGGGCAGTGTGCATTTCGGCGTCGAGCGCCGTGCCGCCGATGATCGCCAGCAGCCGTTTCTGGTCGCCGCCGGTCATGAAGATGCCGTCGGCCTCGGCCACCATGCGCACCTTCGCTTCGTCGTTGGCATCCTGGCGGTTTTCCAGGGCCAGGTGCGCGCGCTGGCGCACGCCGAGGTCGCCGAAGGCCTGGTCATACATTTCCCACATTTCGTCGGCGATCTTGCTGGCGGCGGTGATGACGACGATGCGTGCGTTTTCGCCGCCGGCCAGTTCCACGAAGCGGCTCAGGATTTCCTTGGCATGCTGGCGGTCTTCATGGCCGCCGATGATGACGAGATGGCCGTATTTGGCAGTCTGATGCGGTTCGGTTTTCATGTTATTTTTCGATGAGTCCAGTGGGCATATGGGTATTGCTGCAGGAGGCGGCTTCGGTTCTGGTGACTGCGATCAGCCCGGTGTCGACGTCCTTGTCGATCAGGTCGATGCCGCGCCGCAGCGCCTGCTGCAGCGGCATGCCTTGTTCGATATAGCCGTAGACGGTGCGCGCCAGCATGTGGCGCACGATGTGTTCGCCGACACCGGTGGCGGCGACCGCGCCGAGCGGGCCGGCATAGAAGCCGCTGCCCATGATCGCGGTGTCGCCCACGCGTCCCAGCAGCGACGGGGCCGAGCCGCCGGTCGAGCCGGCAACGGCGAAGTGGCCGTCGGGGCCGCGCACGACGGCGCCGACGGTATCGTGGGCGGCATTCGGCGGCAGCTGCAGCGGGGTCTTGTAGTTCCAGAAGCGCTCGAACAGCCGGTTGTCGATGCCGGGCATGACCGGGACCGAGCCGGCCAGCTGCTTCAACAGTTTTTCGTGTTTTTCGCGTTGGGCGGCGCTGATCGGTTTCGCCCGTTCCATGCCCAGCGCACGCGCCAGGCGGTCGGCGCCTTCGCCGGCCAGCAGCACGTGCGGGGTGTCGGCGATGGCGCGCGCCAGCAGGATCGGGTTGCGTACGTCGCGTACGCCGGCGACCGCGCCCAGGCGCCCGCGCGTGTCCATGATCGAGGCATCCATTTCGATGGTGGCGCCGTCGAGGCATAGTACCGCGCCGGTACCGGCATTGAAACGCTCGTCTTCTTCGAGCACCAATACGGCGGCGATCGCCGCTTCGAGCGCGTCGCCGGTTTCGATGATGATCTCGTGTCCGCGCTGCGCGGCACGCTCGCAGCCGTCGGCATAGTCCAGTGGTTCGCCCGCGCCGCCGTGGGTGACGATGGCAAAACCTTGATCCTTGTGACTCACTCGTCTTCCTCTCTTTGTTATTGCCTTTGCGCTTTTGACGCTCGACATATCTGATAGAGGATTATGCGAAATGGAAGCGACGTTACCAATCAGTTGCCCAGCCGCCTGAATGTAAGATGAAACTTACATGGAAGACAACATTCTTGGCGCTGATGCCGTTCGGTTAACGTGTGGCGCTGCTCTGGCTACACTGGCTGAGTTTCAATCATTGTAGGGTGGACCGGGCGGCGAACCGCTCCCGAGTCCACGGCCGTTTCGTTGCACACCTCAACGCCAGGAAAGGCCTGTACGTGCGGGCACCCAGGCTATGTGACGCATCGCGATGCACAGGAAGGGCCGCGGACTCAGGAGTCCACCCTACGTATCGCTCCACCCGGCGTGCGCAACCGGGGTTGGTGTCAGCTGGACGGCACTGCATTCCTGGCGCCGTCCTTTACAGGAGTCTTGTCGGGTGGCTGCGCATGGCGCGCGCCAGCTCTTGCGCCACCTGCTGACGGATCGGCTCGGAGACATAGCTGCCAACCTCGATGCGGGTGCCGGGCGCCTCCAGCAGGATCAGCTTGCGCTTGCGCGGCAGCGGCGGATCGATGCGGGTACGGCCCGGGTCGAGGCGGAACTGGCTGCGGCGTCCGGCCTCGATCCGCTCGACCACCAGGCTGCGCTCGGTGAGGGCGATGCGTTCGACGTCGAGCGCATGGCGCGCGTAATGCAGCAGGGCCCAGCCGACGGCCGCCATCTCGAGCACGGAGAAGGCGAGCACGATCCAGAAGCCCTGCAGCAGGAAGAACAGGGCAATGCCGAAGGAGCCGGTGCACAGCAGGAGGTAGGCGGCGGCCGACTGGCGCGGGGTCAGCGAGCAGTTGCGCTTCAGGATCCAGGTGTGGGCCATGTCGGGTCTCGCGCCAGCGGGGCATGAGTAGGAATTCATTATAGGAGAGGGCGTCGGGACATGCCGCGCGCATCGTCCGCGCAGGGGGTGAGATGAGCGCGTGACAGGCAAACAACGGCCACAGAACGGTTGCAAAAGCGCTTCGCCAAGGAAGCTGATTTCTGTTAAGATCTCGCCCCTTCACAGAAAGGCAGACATGACGAACGCTTGCGGCGTCGACTTCGGTACGTCGAATTCCACGGTTGGCTGGATCAAGCCAGGACAGGCAGCCACAGGCGCACACGCCTTGCTGAGCCTGGAGGATGGCAAGGCCACCTTGCCCTCGGTGGTGTTCTTCAACGCCGACGACGAAGAGGTGCGCTATGGCCGCGCCGCGCTGGCCGATTACCTGGCCGGTTACGAAGGGCGCCTGATGCGCTCGATGAAAAGCCTGCTCGGCACCAGCCTGATGGACGGCCAGACCGAGGTGGCCGGCCGTGCGTTGCCGTTCCGGGTGCTGCTGGCCCAGTTCATCGGCGAGGTCAAGCGCCGCGCCGAACGCCAGGCCGGGCGCGGCTTCGAGCATGCGGTGTTCGGCCGTCCGGTGTTCTTCATCGACGACAATCCGGCCGCCGACAAGCTGGCCGAAGACACGCTGCTGGACGTCGCGCGCGGCGCCGGTTTCCGCGAAGTGGCCTTCCAGTACGAACCGATCGCCGCCGCCTTCGACTACGAGTCGCAGATCGACCGGGAGGAACTGGTGCTGATCGCCGACATCGGCGGCGGTACTTCGGACTTTTCGCTGGTGCGTCTGGGGCCCGGCCGCGCCGGCAAGCCGGAACGGCGCGACGACATCCTCGCCACCGGGGGCGTCCACATCGGCGGCACCGACTTCGACAAGTACCTGAGCCTGGCCTCGGTGATGCCGCTGCTCGGCTACAAGAGTGCGCTGCGCTCGGGTGCAGAGATTCCGTCGAGCTATTACTTCAATCTCGCCACCTGGCACACGATCAACCAGGCCTATACGCGCAAGAGCATTGTCCAGCTCGACGACCTGGTGCGCGATGCGCGCGAGCCGGCCAAGCTGGCGCGCCTGCGGCACCTGATCGAGGAGCGCGCCGGCCACTGGCTGGCGATGCAGGTCGAGGGCGCCAAGATCGGGCTGTCGGATGCGCAGTCGGTCCGGCTCGAACTGGACCGCCTGGCGCCGCCGGAAAGCCTGATCGTCGAACGCGCGACCTTCGAGGCCGCCATCGGCCAGCTGCTCGATGCGATCGATACCACTGTGCTGCGCCTGCTGGCCGACGCCGGCGTCGCGCCGGGTGACGTCGACACGGTGTTCTTCACCGGCGGATCGAGCGGCGTCGGCCTGCTGCGCCAGCGCATCGGCGCCCTGGTGCCGGATGCGCGCAAGGTCGAAGGCGACCTGTTCGGCAGCATCGGCGCCGGACTGGCGCTGGACGCGCAGCGTAAATTCGGCTAAAAGGATTAGATGTCTATATTTGATCGCCCCATCGTGATGCTCGACTTCGAGACCACGGGACTCTCGCCCGCGATGGGCGACCGCATCACCGAGGTAGCCGCCCTGCGCATCGTCGGCGGACAGGTGACCGAGCGCTACGTGTCGCTGGTGAATTGCGGCGCGCGCATCCCGAGCTTCATCACCCAGCTGACCGGCATCACCCAGGAGATGGTCGACGGCGCGCCGCCCGCGCGCCAGGTCGTGCCCGAGCTGCTCGACTTCATCGGCGGCGATACCCTGTCGGCCCACAACGCCAGCTTCGACGAGAAGTTCCTGGTGGCCGAGAGCGAACGCCTCGGGCGCCTGTGCGGCCACGCCGGCCTGGTGTGCTCGCTGAAGCTCTCGCGCCGCGTGTTCCCGGGCATGCCGAGCTACAAACTCGGTACGCTGTCGCGCCAGCTCGGCATCGCCTTTCGCAGCGCCGCCCACCGCGCCGAGGCCGATGCCGAAGTGGCGGCCGAAGTACTGATCCACATCGGGCGCCATATCGGTACCTCGTATGGATTGCAGGGCGTGGCGCCGGACTTGCTGGTGTCGATCAACAAGCTGTCGGCCGCCAAGGTGCCGACCTGGCTCGGTAAATACGCAGCTGAAAAAAACGCCACCTGATTGTCGTGGCGGCATTACAATGCCGCCATCATGATGCGTCGTTCGATCCTGCACGTCCTGCTGTCGCTGCTTCTGCTGGTGTCCCAGCAGATGGCGTTCGCGCACGCGATGTCGCACTGGACCGGCAAGATCGTGCCGGCGCATGCGCTTGCAGCAAGTACCGTGGCCAGCATGCAGCTCGACGCGGAACGCGACCTCTCCAGCTCGGTGGCGCAGGACGGCAGCTGCAGCCAGTGCCTTGCCTTCGCCCAGATGGCCTCCGCCATCGGCAGCACCCCGCGCCAGTTCGTGCCGCTCGACTTCCAGGCCGAACGCGCCGGCGCATTTGCCGCCATCGCGGTAACGCCGCGCACCTTCTGCGCCTTCCACTCGCGCGCACCGCCTTCCTTCGTCTAGAGACCTGTTTGTCCAGTCGGCCTTCCTGCGCTTTGCCGGAAGCCGCTCGTCCTCGATTCGATTGAAAGCACACGATGTTGAAACCCACGATGGTGTCGGTGGCGCTCGCCGCCGCCTTTGCATTGCCCCTGTCCGCAGCAGCGGCCCAGAATCCGGAACTGGCTGCGATCCGCGCCCAGATCGCCGAGATGAAGCAGTCCTACGAAGCGCGCCTGCAGGCGCTGGAACAGCGCTTGCAGGAAGCGCAGGCGGCCGTGGCCGAGGCGCAGAACGCGGCGGCCAGTGCGCAGCAGGCGGCAGCGCCGGCCGTGGCTGCGGCGCCTGTACCTGCGGCGGCGCCGGCACGCCCGGCCCAGGGCGACAACAGCTTCAACCCGAGCATCTCGCTGATCCTGGGCGGCACCTTCAGCAACCTGCAGCGCGATCCCGGCACTTACCGTTTCGGCGGCTTCATGCCGCCGGAAGGCGAGATCGGCCCGGGCAGCCGCAGCTTCAACCTGGGCGAATCCGAACTCACCATGGCGGCCAACATCGACCCGATGTTCGCGGGCCAGCTGACCTTTGCGCTCACCGGCGAGAACGAAGCCGAAGTCGAGGAAGCGTTCGTGCGCACCCGCGAACTGGGCGGCGGCATGAACCTCAAGGCCGGCCGCTTCCTGTCGAGCGTCGGTTACCTCAACGGCCAGCACAGCCACGCCTGGGACTTCGTCGACGCACCGTTGAACTACCAGGCCTTCTTCGGTGGCCAGTACAAGCCGGATGGCCTGCAGGCGCGCTGGCTGGCGCCCCTGAACACCTTCCTCGAAATCGGCGCGGAGCTTGGCAGTGGCCGCAGCTTCCCGGGCAACGACCGCAACAAGAACGGCTTCAACGCAACCAGCGTGTTCGCGCATGCGGGCGACGACATCGGCGACTCGGCCAGCTGGCGCGCCGGCGTGTCTTACCTGCGCACCGGCGCGGCGGGACGGGAATACGAAGACGGCGGCGCGCCGAACGCGTTCGATGGCCGCGCCAGGATGTGGGTCGCCGACGCGGTCTACAAATGGGCGCCGAACGGCAATCCGACCCAGACCAACTTCAAGCTGCAGGGGGAATACATGCGCCGCAAGGAAAGCGGCACGCTGGCTTCCGGCGAACTGGCCGACGCCTATGCCGGCACCCAGTCCGGCTGGTACCTGCAGGGCGTCTACCAGTTCATGCCGAACTGGCGCGCCGGCCTGCGCCACGACCGCCTGTCGTCGGGCAGCCCCTTCATCGGCCTGGTGGACAGCGGCGCACTTGGCATCGAGGCCTTTCCGGCGCTGGCCAGTTATAAACCGAAGCGATCGAGCGTGATGCTCGACTGGAGCCCGTCCGAATTCTCGCGCCTGCGCTTGCAATACGCACGCGACGAGGCGCGTCCCGGCGAGCCGGACAACCAGCTCTTCCTGCAATACATCATGAGCCTGGGCGCGCACGCCGGCCACACCTTCTGAGGACGACACGATGAACGCGATAACTACCAAACTGTTGGGCGGCTGCGCCCTGGCCCTGGCAAGCATCCTCGCGCCGGCCCAGGCGGCGATCAACGTCCTCACCTGCGAACCCGAATGGGCCGCGCTGACCCAGGAACTCGCCGGCGACAAGGTCAGCGTCTCGAGCGCGACAAATGCCCTGCAAGACCCGCACCGTGTCGAGGCGCGCCCAGGCCTGATCGCACGCACGCGCAATGCCGACCTGCTGGTGTGTACCGGCCTCGACCTGGAAGCGGGCTGGCTGCCGCTGCTGGTGCAGCAGTCGGGCAACGCAAAAATCGCGCGCGGCCAGCCGGGCTTTTTCGAGGCCGGCAGTTTCGTGCCGCGCCTGGATATTCCGACCAAGCTCGACCGCGCCGAGGGCGACGTCCACGCCTACGGCAATCCGCACGTGCACCTGAACCCGCACAACATCGCCCTGATCAGCGCGCAACTGGCCAAGCGCCTGGCCGCGATCGACCCGGCCAATGCCGCCTTTTACGGCGCGCGCCAGGCCGACTTCGCCGGGCGCTGGGCGCAGGCGATGCGCAAGTGGGAAGCGCAGGCGGCGCCGTTACGCGGCGTGGCCGTGGTCGAACACCACCGCAACATGGAGTACCTGCTCGGCTGGCTCGGCATGCGCCAGGTCGGCACGCTCGAACCGAAACCCGGCGTCGAGCCGAGCGCGGCCCAGTTGGGCCAGCTGCTGGCGCAATTGCAGAAGCAGCCGGCCAGGCTGGTGCTGCGGGCGGCTTACCAGGATGAGCGGCCCTCGAGTTGGCTGTCGCAGCGGGCGCGCATTCCGGCCGTCGTGATTCCCTACACGGTCGGCGCGGATGCGGGGAGCCGCGACTTGTTCGCGCTGTTCGACACCACTGTTCAGCGCTTGTCCCAAGCCCTCGGCGCGGAAGCGGCCAAGTGAGTTTCGACGCCTTTAACTTCATGATCGTGCTCCCGGCCTTTGTCGCCGGGCTGCTGGTACTGGCTACCCACATCCCGCTCGGCGCCCAGGTGCTGCGGCGCGGGATCGTCTTCATCGACCTGGCCATCGCCCAGATCGCGGCGCTGGGCGTGATCGTCGCCAGTGCGATGGACTTCGACCCGCACGGCTGGACCATCCAGGTCGCCGCCGGCGTCGCCGCCGTGCTCGGCGCCTTGCTGCTGACCTGGACCGAACGGCGCTGGCCTGACGTGCAGGAAGCGCAGATCGGCGTGCTGTTCGTGCTCGCGGCCACGGCCGGCCTGCTGCTGCTGGCGCACAATCCGCATGGCGGCGAGCACCTGCAGGACCTGCTCGCGGGACAGATCCTGTGGGTCAGTTACGACCAGCTGGTCATGCCGGCGCTGGGCGCAGTGCTGATCCTGGTGCTGCTGGCGTTGTTCAGGAACCGCCTCGGCCGGCTCGGCTTTTATCTCGTTTTCGCGCTGGCCGTGACGGCCTCGGTGCAACTGGTCGGCGTCTATCTGGTGTTCGCCAGCCTGATCGTGCCGAGCCTGGCGGTGCGCCATTACCGCGAAGCGCGCAAGCTGCCGGTCGCCTACCTGGTCGGGGTCGGCGGCTATGCGGCCGGGCTGGTGCTGTCGGTGGTGCTCGACCTGCCGTCGGGCGCGCTGATCGTCTGGTGCCTGGCCCTGCTGGCGATGCTGGTGTACGCGCTCGGGCCGAACCGCTCGGCGCTGTCGTGACGTGCGCTGCCGTGACCTGATGTGAGCCTCCAGCCGGGCTCGCTCCAAACCCGCCGCGCTCCCCGCCCGGCGGGTTTTTTCTTTGCCGCGCGCCGGCACGATTGTGCCCGGTCAAACCCGCGATGGGTGGCCCTCGTTAGAATTTTGTTAATACATATGAGGCCGCCTGCGTCACGCAACGGCAACCGAACGCGGCTTTTGGCCATTCGCCACCGGGGATCCAGCATGAACCACCAGAAGCTCCAGAACGAGAGCCACCAGAACTTTCTGTGGTTCCGCGCGGCGGCCGAGCGCGGCAATGCCTACGCCCAGTTCAACCTCGGCCTGATGTACAAGAAGGGCAACGGCGTCGAGCGCGACGACGCCGCCGCCGTGCGCTGGCTGCGCCTGGCCGCGATACAGGGGCTGGCCTTCGCCCAGAACCATCTCGGCGCCATGTATTACCACGGGCGCGGGGTCGAACGCTGCGACCACGAAGCCGCGCGCTGGTTCCGCCGCGCCGCCGAGCAGGGCGACGCCTCGGCCCAGCAAAACCTCGGCCACATGTGCCGCCAGGGCCGCGGCATGGCGATCGACCCGGAACGCGCGCTGTCCTGGTATTACCGCGCGGCCGAGCAGGGGATGGCGGGCGCGCAGAACCAGCTAGGCGAATGCTATCTCCAGGGACTCGGCGCCGCCATCAACTATCCGCTCGCCATGGCCTGGTTCCGCAAGGCGGCCCTGCAGGGCGAGGCGGCGGCCCAGTTGAACCTGGGGCTGATGTACCAGCACGGGCAGGGCGTCGAGGCCAGCGCCAGCCAGGCGCTGTACTGGTTCCGCAAGGCTGCCGCCGCCGGTGACCGCGGCGCCCAGCGCGAACTCGGCATCGCCTACGCCGAGGGCAAGGGCGTGCGCCTCGACCTGCGCCGCGCCGCCGCCTGGCTCCAGCGCGCGGCCGAGCACGGCGACCGCGAAGCCCAGTTCCGCTTCGCCACCATGTGCGTCAACGGCCGCGGCGTCGAGCGCGACGAGGCGCGCGCGCTCGAGTGGTACACGCGCGCCGCCGGCAGCGGCCACATGGCCGCGCAGTACAACCTGGCCAACATGTACGCGCACGGGCGCGGCACCGAGCGCGACCCGGCGCGCGCCTTCGAGTGGTACCGCCGCGCCGCCGAACAGGGCGCTCCCAACGCCCAGTTCAACCTCGGCGTCATCTACGCCAACGGCCAGGGCGTCGAGAAGGACGAGGCGCGCGCCGCCTACTGGTACCGCCTGGCGGCCGACCAGGGCGACGCCAGCGCCCAGAACAACCTGGGCGTGATGTACGCCAGCGGCCAGGGCGTGGCCCAGGACGACGCGCGCGCCGTCTACTGGTACGAGCAGGCCGCCGAGCAGGGCCACGCGCTGGCCCAGTACAACCTGGGCGGCATGGTCGGCAGCGGCCTGGGCGTCGCGCGCGACCCGGTGCGCGCCTACATGTGGATGCTGCTGGCGGCCGAGGGCGGCGACAGCGCCGCCAACGTCAACAAGACCATCGTCGCCCGGCGCCTGAGCCCGGCCGAAATCGGCCGGGCGCTCGACTTGCAGCACAAGTGGCAGATGAGTCATCGCGACGTGGTGGCGCGGCGTCAGGGATAGGACGTAGAGGTTGTGAAAAAATCGTCAGGGCAAGGGATACGGCCGCCCGGCGCGCCGCCGAAGACAGTACGTGGGTACGGCAAGGCGGCGCAACGCCGCCATGGCGATTTTTTCAAAACCTGGTAGGGTGGGCGGCTCCACCCGTTCATGTGCATTCACGCGGCACCTGTGCTGCCCACGCGTTCAACACAGGCGGACCGCCGCGGTCGAACAGCACGACCGTGTCCAGCACCCGAATAATCATGGCGCGGAATGAACGACCGCGGCGGTCCGCCTCCTTTGAACGCGTGAGCGGCGCACACGCTGCAGCGGCGCACCCAGTTCCGTGGAGCCGCCCGGTGAACCTGCCATCGAGGCCATTGGCCTCGATGGCCCTATACGGGTATGCCGGACGCGGCGCGGGTACACGCGTTGCAGTACCCGGCAGCCGGCACCCCCGTATGCCCACAACACGCGTTCCCTTCCTGCCGAGTTTCGCGCTATGATTCCCCTCGGCACATTTCGCCTGCTACCGTTCGAGAACCTATGCACATGAGACATGCAACGCTCGCTTTCGCCCTGATGATGGCGTTTGGCGTCAGCGCCGCGGCCGAACCGGCCACCTGCGCAGCCGGATCCGCAGTGACCTATCCGGTCACCGCCAAGGGAATCCAGACCGATAACTACCACGGCACCGCCATCGCCGATCCCTACCGCTGGCTGGAAGACGCGAACAGCGCCGAGACGAAACAGTGGGTCGACGCCCAGAATGCCGTGACCCAGGCCTACCTCGCCGGCATTCCGCAGCGCGCAGCGATCCAGCAGCGCCTGACCAAACTCTGGAACTACGAGCGCTATTCGGTGCCCTCGAAAGAAGGCGGCCGCTACTTCTACAGCCGCAACGACGGCTTGCAGAACCAGGCGGTGCTGTACACGATGAAGAACCTGGGCGACACGCCGCGCATGCTGCTCGACCCGAACACGCTGGCGGCCGACGGTACCGTCGCCCTGGCCGGCGTCGAAGTCAGCCCCGACGGCAAGCTGATGGCCTACGGCACCGCCGCCTCGGGTTCGGACTGGAACGAGTGGAAGGTGCGCGACATCGAGACCGGCAAGGACCTCGAGGACCATATCAAGTGGGTCAAGTTCTCGCAGACCGCGTGGACCAAGGACGGTAAAGGCTTCTTCTACAGCCGCTACGACGAGCCGGAAGAAGCGGCCAAGCTGGCCGGCATCAACTATTTCCAGAAGCTGTACTTCCACAAGATCGGCACCCCGCAAAGCGACGACGTGCTGGTCTACGACCGTCCGGACGAAAAGGAATGGGGCTTCCGCGCCCAGACCACCGACGACGGCAAGTACCTCCTGATCACGGCGACCAAGGGCACCGCCCACAAGTACCGCGTCTTCATCAAGGACCTGAGTAAACCCGACTCGAAAGTCGTGCCGCTGATCGACAACTTCGAAGCCGCCTACGACTTCATCGACAACGTCGGCTCGACCTTCTATTTCAGCACCGACCGCAAGGCCCCGCGCCAGCGTATCGTCGCCATCGACGTCAACAAGGCGGACGAAGCGAACTGGAAGGAAATCGTCAAGGAATCGCAGGACACGCTGGCAAACGCCCACATCGTCGGCAATCGCTTGATTACCGAATACCTGAAGGATGCGCGCAGCGTCGTGCGCGTGACTGACCTGAACGGCAAGCTGGTGCGCGACATCGCGCTACCGGGCATCGGCTCGGTCTCGGGCTTCACCGGCAAGCGCAGCGACAGCGAAACCTTCTTCTCGTTCACCGGCTTCACCACGCCGACCACGATCTACCGCATGGACATGAAGAGCGGCAAGACCAGCGTGTTCCGCCAGCCGAAGGTCGACTTCGACCCGAACGCCTACGAGACGCGCCAGCAATTCTTCACCAGCCGCGACGGCACCAGGGTGCCGATGTTCATCGTCTCGAAAAAGGGGATCAAGCTCGACGGCAGCAACCCGACCTACCTGTACGGCTACGGCGGCTTCAACATCTCCATGACCCCGGGCTTCTCGCCGGCCAACCTGGCATGGATGGAAATGGGCGGCGTCTACGTCGTCGCCAACCTGCGCGGCGGCGGCGAGTACGGCGAGTCCTGGCACCAGGCCGGCACCAGGCTGCAAAAGCAGAACGTGTTCGACGACTTCATCGGCGCGGCGCAGTGGCTGGTCGATAACAAGGTGACCTCCCCAAGTAAGCTGGCAATCGGCGGCGGCAGCAATGGCGGCCTGCTGGTCGGCGCGGCCATGACCCAGCGTCCGGACCTGTTCGGCGCCGCGATCCCGATGGTCGGCGTGCTCGACATGCTGCGCTTCCACAAGTTCACCATCGGCTGGGCCTGGACTTCGGACTACGGCTCGGCCGACAATCCGGACGAGTTCAAGGCGCTGGTGAAGTACTCGCCGCTGCATAACATCAAGCCAGGTACCGCCTACCCGGCGACGATGATCACCACGGCCGACCACGACGACCGCGTGGTCCCGGCGCACAGCTTCAAGTTCGCCGCCGCCGCCCAGGCCGCGCAAGCGGGCTGCAACCCGATCCTGATCCGCATCGACACCAAGGCCGGCCACGGCGCCGGCAAGCCGACCGCGAAGCAGATCGAGGAAGTGGCGGACCGTTGGGGCTTCCTGGCGAAGGCCCTGAAGATGTAAGCAGTCCATGCCGGCCGCCTTCGGGCAAGTCGGCCTCTCCGCACGGAGGGCCGCCACCGGGCGGCCCTCCGTGCATCACGACGAAAGCGCCTCCATGAATGCGCCGCTTGAATTCGATTACGAAGCCGCCCTGGCGGCCTGCGCACGCGGCGACCAGCGCGCCCTGCGCAGCATCTACGACCGCGAAGGCGCGCGCCTCCTGGGCGTGGCGCTGCGCATCGTGCGCCGGCGCCAGGTGGCCGAAGACGTGCTGCACGACGCCTTCTTGTCCATCTGGACCCGCGCCCGCAGTTTCGACCCGACGCGCGGCGCCGGCCGCGGCTGGATCTACAGCATCGTGCGCCACCAGGCGCTCGACGTCGTGCGCACCGGCGGGCGCGAAGTGCAGGCCGACGAGGACGCGCTCGACGCCCTCGACGGCGCCGCCGACCACAGCCTGGCCGACGCCTTCGAGCGGCGCCAGGACCTGGGACGGCTGCATGATTGCCTGGTTGGACTCGATGCGGCCAAACGCGACAGCATCCTGTATGCCTACGTCGACGGCTGCTCGCACGCCGAAATCGCCGCGCGCATGCAGTCGCCGCTGGGCACCATCAAGGCCTGGATCAAGCGCGGGCTGAGCGCCCTGAAGGAGTGCATGGGATGAACGGCGCCGACGACAATAACAACGATATGAACGACCTGGCCGGCGAATACGTGCTCGGCACCCTGGCGCTGGCCGAACGCTGCCGCGTCGAACAGGCGCTGGCGCACGACGCCGCCTTGCGCGCGGCCGTGCAGGCCTGGGAAGCGCGCCTGTTGCCCCTGAGTGCGCTGGCCGAACCGGCCGCACCTTCGCCGCAACTGTGGGCGCGGGTGGAAGCCTCGCTCGCCGCCACACGCAAGCCAGCGCCCCAGGCGACGCCCTGGCGCTGGTGGGACAGCCTGAATTTCTGGCGTTCGCTGGCCGCCGCCGGTTTCGCCGCCGCCGCGATGGTGACCGTCGTGCCGCGCCTGCAGGCGCCCGCGCCGGCGCCGCGCTACATGGTCGTGCTGGCGGCGCCGGGCAGCATGGCGCCTGGCTGGATCGTGCAGGCCGATGCGCGCGGCGCGATCGCACTGGTCCCGCTGGGCACGACGCAAGTGCCGGCGGACCGCTCGCTGCAATTCTGGACCAAGGCCGACGGCTGGAAGGGGCCGGTTTCGCTGGGCCTGGTGCAGCCGGGCCAGAAGGCCGCCGTCTCGCTGGCCAATCTGCCGCCGCTGCAGCCGAACCAGCTGTTCGAGATCACGCTGGAACCGAAGAGCGGCTCGCCGCTCGGCCGTCCGACCGGGCCGATCCTGTATATCGGCCGCGCCGTGCAGATGCTGTAGATGCTTGTAGGCCAGCTCCGCAAGCGCAACGTAGAGGTTGTGAAAAAATCGTCAGGGCAAGGCGGCGCAACGCCGCCATGGCAATTTTTTCACAACTTCGCAGGGTGGGCACTTGTGCCCACGCGGCAAGCACGCTCGATCTGTCGAACATGCGCGGATAGCCCATCCACCGCGCCCAGTACCGCCAGGCCGCGGATTTGCAGGCGGTATTGCCGCGTGGGCTCGAGAGCCCACCCACGGTGCTCGACGGCCCGGGTTTATCTGCTTACTTGATCTCGATGGCGATGTCGCGCAGCCCCACTTGTCCATTGCCGATCGCCGACGTGCCCGGCGTGGCCGCGCCGTTGAACAGCGTTGCCGCACCCGTCGCCAGGTCCACGCGGTACAGCGACGACGGTCCGACCGCATTCGTGCGCAGCGCGGCGAGTACCAGGCCGTTGGCGCCGCCGGCGATGTCCATGGCGCCGCTGCCGGCCACCGTCACGCCCAGCGGCCCGACGAGGGCCAGGGTGCCGTCGTTCGGCGGGTTCTGGATCGCCAGGCTGCTGCTGGTGCGCTCGATGTCGTACAGCGTGGTCGCCGTGGCGCCGGCGAAGCTGTTGGTGTAGGCGCCGGCGCTCACAACCGGCGCGAAGCCGGCGCGGTTGATGGCGCCGTCGGTGATGGTGGCGCCGGTGTCGACGTTGATGCGCAGGTTCTGGCCGGTGTCGCCGATCACGCGCAGGCGGTCGGCGGCCGGGTTGAAGTCGACCACGAAGGCGGTGCCGATGATGGCGGCGTAGGGCGCCGTGGTGTCGGCAGCGTCGGCCGACAATGTCGCCTTGACCGTGGCCGCGCCGCTGGCCGGATCGATGGTGACGATGCGCGCGTTCGAGGTGATTCCGTACAGCAGGCCGTCTTTCGGGCGGAAGTCGATCCCGAGCAGGGTCTCGCCGGCGGCCATGCCGCCGATCGCCACCGACGCGTCGATCGTGTTCGGGGTGGCCGGCTTGAAGCGCAGCAGGCGCGCGTCGTCGGTGAGGCCGTAGGCGACCGGCGCCTGCACCGCGCGCAGGGCGATGCCGCGGATGTCTTCGCCAATGCCGAGCGCGCCGACGCTGGTTGCGGGCGCGCTGGTGGCCGCCAGGTTGATCGTGTACAGGTTGCGCGCGCCGCCGACGGTCAGTACCGCATAGGCCATGTTGCTGCGGGCGTCGATGTCCATGCCGTTGACCGCGCCCGCGTCCACGCCCAGCGCCACCGGGGCGCTGAGGGTGCCGTTGTTCGGCGGGTTCTGCACGTACAGGGTGTCGTTGGCGGTGTCGAGCGCGTACAGGGTAGTGTTCGCGGTGCCGGCGAAGGAGTTGGTGTACGCCGAGGCGGTAACGGCGGCATTCGCGGCGCCGCCGTTGATGGCGCCGTCCGTCGTCGTCGCGCCGGTATCGACGTTGATGCGCAGGCTCTGGCCGGTATTGCTGACCACGCGCAGCCGGTCGGCCGCGGGATTGAAGTCGACGCCGAAGTCGGTGCCGCTCAATGCGGTGAACGGCAGCGTGGTGTCGGTGGCGTCGGCCGCCAAGGTGGATTTAACGCTGGCCGCGCCGGTGGAGGTATTGATGGTGTAGATGCGGCCGCTGCTGCCGAGCGCATACAACTGGCCGTCGGCCGGGCGCATGTCGATGCCGTGCAGGTTTTCGCCGCCCTGCAGGCCGCTGACGGCGACGTTGGTGCGGATGGTCCCGGGTGCGTCGCGGTTGAACGAAATCAACCTGTTGCTGACGGTGATGGCGAAGACGTCGCCGGCGCTCATCGTGGGCGGGTTCGGCGCCGGCGCCGGCGTGTCGTGGTCGTCGTGGTCGCTGCCGCCGCAGGCGGCGAGGGCGAGGGCGATCGAGGAGGCGAGGATCAGTTGCGGTAAGCGGGTCGTGTTCATGGTCTGCATCCTTGAAAGGTTGGCACATGCTGTGCAGTCGGGGGATCAAGCTTGGGGTGTTGATATCCGTACTACGATGCCGAACCGGATTTGGATGCAGGGGTGTGAAAATATATCTTGAATTTGTTATCGGGCTCCGGGCAGGCGTCTCTCACGCGGCGTAATGGCGGGCATGCCCGCCGATAACGCTGGCGCACCACCCACGCACGAAAATATTTGGTTAATTCGAAAAACAAATGTTGGATCGGAGGCGCATCCTTACCGATGCACCACCACCAACAACGCCTTGGCTTCGGTCTTGCCCGCATTCCTCACCACATGGTCCTGGTCCGCCGGATACCTTGCCGTTCCGCCCGCCTTGACCTTGCGCTTGGACGTCCCGACTTCGACCTCGAGCGTTCCGTTGATCACCGTCATATGCTCCCTGGTCCCCGGATCGTGCGCTTGCGACGCCAGTTCGCCGCCCGGCGCCAGCGTCAACTCGTACCATTCGTACTGCCCGGCCAGTTCCATCGGCCCCAGGATGCGCAGCGTGTAGCCGGCGTGGGTGCCGGGCAGGGTCGGGGTTTCGTGGGCGTCGAGCACGCGGATCGACTCGACGTCGCGCGTTTCCGAGGCCAGCAGTTCGCCGATCTGCACGCCCAGCGCGTTGGCGAGACGCCAGGTGATGGCGATGGTAGGATTCGCCTTTTCGCGCTCGATCTGCGACAGCATCGACTTCGACACGCCGGCGATGCGCGACAGGTCTTCCAGCGTGAGGCCGCGCGCCAGGCGCAGGCGCTGCAGGGTGGCGCCGACTTCGGGCGGGGCATTGTTGGTCGTGACCAGGGTTTTCATCTTCAGGCACTTCTAAGTATTGGGGACCGCCGTACCTTGCCAAGTTCAACAGGTCGGCGTAATATCCATTATATTGAATTTCAGTTCGAGATACCGAAAAAACGTGAAGCTGTCGAATACGTACAGCGACGAAGCACGGTACAGCATAGTCCAATCGCCGGTCAAGCCGGCATCAACGACGAGGTCAACACATGAGCGAGCAAGCAAAGAACGGCTTTTACAGCGGCCTGCAACAGAACCTGTCCACCCTGCGTGAGCAGGGCCTGTTCAAGCCCGAGCGCGTGCTCGCCTCGCGCCAGGGCGCGGTGGTGCAGTCCGAAGACGGCCGCACCCTGATCAACATGTGCGCAAATAACTACCTCGGCCTGTCGGGCGACCTGGAAACGCAAAAAGCCGCGGAAGAGGCGTTGCAGAAGTACGGCTATGGCCTGTCGTCGGTGCGCTTCATCTGCGGCACCCAGACCGTGCACAAGGAACTCGAACGCAAGCTGTCCGAATTCCTCGGCACCGAAGACACCATCCTGTACGCGGCCGCCTTCGACGCCAACGGCGGCGTGTTCGAGCCGCTGTTCGACGAAAACGACGCCATCATCTCGGACGCGCTGAACCACGCCTCGATCATCGACGGCATCCGCCTGTGCAAGGCGGCGCGCTACCGCTATGCCAATAACGACATGGCCGACCTCGAAGCGCAGCTGCAGGCCGCCACCGCCGCCGGCAAGCGCCATAAAGTCATCGTCACCGACGGCGCCTTTTCGATGGACGGCACGATCGCCCAGCTCGACAAGATCTGCGACCTGGCCGACAAGTACGGCGCGCTCACGCTCATCGATGAATCGCACGCCTCCGGCTTCATGGGCGCGACCGGCCGCGGCACGCACGAACACTGCGGCGTGATGGGCCGCATCGACATCATCACCGGCACCCTCGGCAAGGCTTTGGGCGGTGCGATGGGCGGCTTTACCTCGGGCCGCAAGGAAGTCATCGAAACCCTGCGCCAGAAGTCGCGTCCTTACCTGTTCTCGAACACGCTGGCGCCGATGATCGCCGGCGCCTCGCTGTCGGTGCTGGAACGGATCTCGACATCGACCGAACTGCGCGACCGCCTGCACGAGAACACTGCCTTCTTCCGCAAGGAGATCGAGCGCATCGGCTTCACCATCAAGCCGGGCACGCACCCGGTGGTGCCGGTGATGCTGTTCGACGCGCCGGTGGCGCAGAAATTCGCGGCGCGCATGTTCGAACTGGGCGTGCTGCTGTCGGGCTTCTTCTATCCGGTAGTGCCGATGGGGCAGGCGCGCGTGCGCGTCCAGCTGTCGGCGGCGCACACCCGCGAGCAGCTCGAGACCGTACTCAAAGCCTTCGAGCAGGCCGGCCGCGAACTCGGCATCATTAAGAACAATTAATCTGTACGGCTTTTAGTTTAGGAATACTTATGGAACGCATCCTCATCATCGGCGCCAACGGCCAGATCGGCAGCGAGCTGGTTTCGGCCCTGGCCGAACAGCACGGCGCCGCCAATGTCCTCGCCACCGACATCGGCGCCAATAACGTGTACGGCGCGGCGCGCTATGCCCAGCTCGACGTGCTGGACAAGGAGCGCCTGATGGCGCTGGTCGAGGAAGAGGGTGCGACCCAGGTCTACCAGCTGGCCGCGCTGCTGTCGGCCACCGGCGAACAGGCGCCCCTGAAGGCCTGGACCCTGAATATGGATGGCTTGCTGAACATCCTGGAAGTGGCGCGCGAGCGCGGCGAGGCCGGCAAGCCATTGAAGGTGTTCTGGCCATCGTCGATCGCCGCCTTCGGCCCGAATACGCCTGCGGAAAACACCCCGCAGTACACGGTGATGGACCCGACCACGATCTATGGCATCAGCAAACTGGCCGGCGAGCGCCTGTGCGAGTACTACCACACCAAGTATGGCGTCGACGTGCGCAGCATCCGCTACCCGGGCATCATCAGCTTCAAGTCGCCTCCGGGCGGCGGCACCACCGACTACGCGATCGCGATCTTCCACGCGGCGCTCAAGGGCGAGACCTACGAGTGCTTCCTCGGTCCCGAAACCACACTGCCAATGATCTACATGCCGGACGCGATCCGCGCCACGATCGAACTGATGGACGCACCTGCCGAGCAGGTTGCGATCCGCTCGTCGTACAACGTCGCCGGCGTGTCGTTCAACCCGCGCGAACTGGCGGGCGCGATCCGCAAGGCCGTGCCGGCATTCGAGATCGCCTACAAGCCGGACAGCCGCCAGGCGATTGCCGATACCTGGCCACGGAGCCTGGACGACAGCCGCGCGAGTACCGACTGGGGCTGGAAAGCCACCGTCGGTATCGAAGAGATGGTGGCCAGCATGCTCGAGAATATCGACGTCGGCGCCACTGCCTGAATAAATACATAAGAATAATTACGGAGACAATCCAGACATGGACATGAGCGTTTTCGATCTGTTCAAGATCGGCATCGGCCCTTCGAGTTCGCACACCGTCGGTCCGATGGTGGCGGCGCGCCGCTTCCTGCTCGAGTGCGGGCCGCTCGATGAGGCGCTCGGCGTCGAGGCCCATTTGTACGGGTCGCTGGCGCTGACCGGCGTCGGCCACGCCACCGACAAGGCGGTCATCCTCGGCCTGATGGGCGAGACCCCGCAAGACATCGATCCGGACACGGTCGAGGACAAGCTGGCCGAAGCGGAGCTCGACGGCGTGCTGCGCCTGCTGGGAACGAAGGAAGTGCCGTTCTCGATGCGGACAGGTCTGGTCTGGCACAAGCAATCGACCCTGCCCGAGCACCCGAACGGCATGCGCTTCGTGCTGCAGTTGAAGGACGGCAGCGTCATCGAGCGCATCTTCTATTCGGTCGGCGGCGGCTTCATCACGGCCGCCGGCGAATCACAGAAGGCGCCAGAGCCCAGCGCTGTGCAGGTGCCGTTCCCGTTCGGGACGATGGCCGAGCTGCTCGAACACGGCCGCGCACACGCTCTCTCGATCCCGCACATGCTGCGTGCGAACGAACTGGTGCGCATGAGCGAAGCGGAGCTCGACGCCGGCCTCGACCGCATCTGGACCACGATGCGCGACTGTATCGCGCACGGCCTGGTGACGCACGGTCAGCTGCCGGGTGGCTTGAACGTCAAGCGCCGCGCCGCCATGCTGTGGAAGCAGGCGCACTGCGTCGAGGGCAAGCGCGTCAACGAACTGCCGCACGATGCGACCCACCAGGTGACCTTGTACGCGATGGCGGTCAACGAGGAAAACGCCGCCGGCGGACGCGTGGTCACGGCGCCGACCAACGGCGCGGCCGGCATTATTCCGGCGGTGCTGCGCTACTACGCCGAGGATTGCCGCCCAACCGACGCTGTGAAGGGCATCCGCGACTTCCTGCTCACCTCCGCCGCGATCGGCATGCTGTGCAAGAAGAACGCCTCGATCTCGGGCGCCGAAGTCGGCTGCCAGGGCGAAGTCGGCGTCGCCTGCGCGATGGCGGCGGCGGGCCTGGTGGCGGCGCTGGGCGGCTCGAACGAACGCATCGAGAACGCCGCCGAAATCGGCATCGAACATCACCTCGGCATGACCTGCGATCCGATCGGCGGCCTGGTGCAGATTCCCTGCATCGAGCGCAACGGCATGGGCGCGATCAAGGCGATCACGGCCGCCTCGCTGGCGTTGAAGGGCGACGGCACCCACTTCGTCAGCCTCGACAACGTGATCGAGACGATGCGCCAGACCGGGGCGGACATGCAGGTGAAGTACAAGGAGACCTCGCTGGGCGGCTTGGCGATTCATGTGGTGACGGTGAACCACGCGGCTTGTTGAACGGTTTTCCGGCGCCGGCGGTTGTCGTCGGCGCCAGGGGTATCCGACGGCACGAACCGGCGGGCATGCCCGCCCTACGGTGCACCACGATCTCGACAAAAATCGCAGCCGTCGTGTAACGTAGGGCGGGCATGCCCGCCGTACGGGCGTGTCCAAAATTGAATAATGGCGCCCGGACGCCGCCACCAAACCCGTCCGCACACAGGATTCCCCGGCGCGCACTATAATAAAAGATCAACGCGAGCCAACCGGATCATTCAAAACATGCAATACGTGTCTACCCGCGCGACCAGCGCCTCCGCCTCCCGCAATCCCGAGACCTTCGCTTCCATCCTGCTCGGCGGCCTCGCCCCCGACGGCGGCTTGTTCCTGCCAGCCGACTATCCGCAGGTGACGGGCGATGAGCTGAACGCCTGGCGCACGCTGTCGTACGCCGAACTGGCCTATGAAGTCCTGCGCAAATTTGCGACCGATATCCCGGATGCCGACCTGAAGGCGCTCACCGCCAGGACCTACACGCCCGAGGTTTACCGCAATGCCCGCGCCGGCGAATCGGCGCAGGACATCACGCCGCTGCGCACGCTGGAAGACGAGGGTGGCCGCAAGCTGGTGCTGCAAGCCCTGTCGAACGGCCCCACGCTCGCCTTCAAGGACATGGCGATGCAATTGCTGGGCAACCTGTTCGAATACGCGTTGGCGAAGAACGACGATGAACTCAACATCTTCGGCGCCACCTCGGGCGACACCGGCAGCGCCGCCGAATACGCGATGCGCGGCAAGCGCGGCGTACGCGTGTTCATGCTCTCGCCGAGCGGGAAAATGAGCGCCTTCCAGACCGCGCAGATGTTCAGCCTGCAGGACCCGAACATCGTCAACATCGCCGTCGAAGGCGTGTTCGACGACTGCCAGGACATGGTCAAGGCGGTGTCGAACGACCTGTCGTTCAAGGCGCGCCACAAGATCGGCACCGTCAATTCGATCAACTGGGCGCGCGTGGTGGCGCAGGTGGTCTATTACTTCCGCGGCTACCTCGCGGCCACCACCAGTAACGAGCAGAAGGTATCTTTCACCGTCCCGTCGGGGAACTTCGGCAATGTCTGCGCCGGCCATATCGCGCGCATGATGGGCCTGCCGATCGACAAGCTGGTGGTTGCCACCAACGAGAACGACGTGCTCGACGAATTCTTCCGCAGCGGCGTCTACCGCGTGCGCAAGTCCAGCGAAACCTTCCACACCAGCAGCCCGTCGATGGACATTTCCAAGGCCTCGAACTTCGAGCGCTTCGTCTACGACCTGGTCGGGCGCGACAGCGAGCGTACCCACGCGCTGTTCCGCAAGGTCGAGACGCACGGCGGCTTCGATCTCTCCGGCGGCCCGGGCGCCGACGGCGACGAATTCAAGCGCGTCGGCGAGTACGGTTTCGTCTCCGGCAAATCGACGCACGCGGACCGCCTCGCGACGATCCGCATGGTGGCCGACGATTACGGCATCACCATCGATACCCACACCGCCGACGGCATCAAGGTCGCGCGCGAGCATATGACGCCCGGCGTGCCGATGATCGTGCTGGAGACGGCGCTGGCCGCCAAGTTCAACGAGACCATCCTCGAAGCGCTGGGGACCGACGCCGAACGTCCGGCCGGTTTCGAGGACATCGAGTCGCTGCCGCAGAAGTTCGTGCTGATGCGCCCGAACGTCGACGAGATGAAGACCTTCATCGCCGCGCACACGGGGCTGTGATCATGACGACTGTGAACGAAAAACCGGCGCCGCGCCCGTTGCTGTCGGTGCGCGAAGCGCTTGATACGCTGTTGCAGGCCGCGCGTCCGGTGCAGGAGATCGAACAGGTCGCGACTCTGGAAGCCAATGGCCGCGTGCTGGCGCGCGACCAGGCCTCGACCATCGACGTGCCATCGGCCGACAATACCTCGATGGATGGCTACGCCGTGCGCGCGGCCGATTGCGTGAACGGCGGCGCAATCTTGCGCGTGGCCCAGCGCATCCCGGCCGGCCAGGTCGGCGCGGCGCTCGAACCCGGCACGGCGGCGCGCATCTTCACCGGCGCCATGATCCCGGCCGGCGCCGACGCCGTCGTGATGCAGGAGCAATGTGAGTTGGCAGGCGAACTGGTCACCATCCGCCACACGCCGAAAAGCGGCGAATGGATCCGCCGCACCGGCGAGGACATCGCGGCCGGCGCCACCATCCTGGCGGCTGGCACGCGCCTGCGCGGCCAGGAACTCGGCCTGGCGGCCTCGGTGGGGTTGGCTACTTTGCCGGTACGACGGCGCCTGCGCGTGGCCGTGTTCTTCACCGGCGACGAATTGACCATGCCGGGCGAAGCGCCGGGCGGCGTGCTGGCGCCGGGCGCCATCTACAATTCGAACCGGTTTACGCTGCGCGCGCTGCTGGAAAACTTCGGCTGCGTGGTCAACGATTTCGGCATCGTGCCCGATACGCTCGAGGCCACCCGCGCCACCCTGCGCGAAGCGGCGCGCGAGAACGACTTGATCATCACCTCGGGCGGCGTCTCGGTGGGCGAGGAAGACCATATCAAGCCGGCGGTGGAGGCCGAAGGGCGCCTGAACATGTGGCAGATCGCGGTCAAGCCGGGCAAGCCGCTGGCCTTTGGCGAAGTGCGCAAGGGCGACGCGAACACCAGCGAAAGCAGTGCCACTGGCACTGCTTTCTTCCTCGGCCTGCCCGGCAATCCCGTCTCGAGCTTCGTGACTTTCCTGCTGTTCGTGCGCCCCTTCCTGCTGCGCCTGCAGGGTGCGAGCGGACCGGTGGAGCCGCGCGCCTGGATGCTGCGCGCCGACTTCAGCCTGCCCAGGGCCGACCGCCGCAACGAATTCCTGCGTGCGCGCGTGAACGCCGGCGGCGGCCTCGACCTGTTCCCGAACCAGAGTTCCGGCGTGCTCACCTCCACCGTCTGGGGCGACGGCCTGATCGACAACCCGCCGGGACGCATCATCAACGAAGGCGATATCGTGCGCTTCATCCCGTTCGCCGAACTCCAGCACTGACACCCATGCATATCGAACTGCGATTTTTCGCGTCCGTGCGCGAAGCCCTCGGGCTTGCGAGCGAACGTATCGAACTACCCTCCGACGTGACGACCGTGGGCGGCGTACGTGAGTATCTGATTGCACGCGGCGGCGTCTGGGCGACGGCGCTCGGCCAGGACCGTGCGCTGCGCATGGCGTTCAATCACGTCATGTGCGGGCCGGACGCCGAGCTGAAAGAGGGCGGGGAAGTGGCGTTCTTCCCGCCGGTGACCGGCGGGTAGCGGCGCCACCTTTTTTACAACGCCGCGATCGACTTCTCGGCCAGCGCCAGCAGCCGTGCGCAATTCTCGTTGCGCGCAGCAAAACTGGCCCAGGCCGTGGTGCGCGCCATGGCCTGCCACTTGCGCAGCGTCTCGCCATCCATGTCGACCACGCGGGCGCCGGCGCGCGCGTACACGCTCGCCACCGCCGTGTCGTCGTTCTGTGCCATGCGCAACGCGAATTTTTCGAGGTCGGCGCCGACGGCCATGATCGCCGCCTGCTGGTCCTTGTGCAGGCGGTCGAACACGGTCTTCGACATCAGGAGCGGTTCGAGCATGAACCAGTAGCCGCCGCTGCGCGCGGTGGTGAGCGCGCGCGCCACGTCCTGCAGGCGGAAGGTGATCAGCGAGGTCGAGGAGGTGAAGGCGGCGTCCAGCGCGCCGCTCTTCATCGCCGCGTGGATGTCGTTCGACGGCACGTTGACGATGGTGGCGCCGGCTTCCTGCAGGATCAGGTCCATCTCGCGCGAGCCCCCGCGCACTTTCATGCCGCGCGCGTCTTCGGGGGCGACGATCGGTGCACCGCGCGAGGCGACGCCGCCCGCCTGCCAGATCCAGCTGATCACGACCAGGCCCTGGTCGGCCAGGATGCGCGTGAGTTCCTTGCCGACTTCGGCGTTTTTCCAGCCATAGCCCTGGGCGTAGGACGTCACCAGGCCCGGCATCAGGCCGATGTTCGCTTCCGGCGCTTCGCCGGCGGCATACGAGAGCGGCACCAGGGCCAGCTCGAGGCTGCCTTTCCTGAGCGCACCGAATTGCGTGTTCGGCGCCATCAGGCTGGCGTTCGGGTAGATCGAGAATTTCAGGCTGCCGCGCGTGCGTTTTTCGACGTCGGTGGCGAACATGCGGCACAGGCGGTCGCGGAAGTCGCCTTCCATGATGCTGCCGCCGGGGAACTGGTGCGAGATTTTCATCGACTGCGATGCGGCCCAGGCGCTGCTGAGCCACAGGGGGCTGGACGCGAGCGCGCCCAGCAGGGTTCTACGAGCCAGAAGCGGCCCTGTCTTCAACGACATATTCATCCTCCAAGATGAGTAAAACTTCACTACCGGGCAAATCGTGCGAATTTTAAAACCCGCATCGTTCGCTCTATGTACCGTTATGGTGTTTGTAAGAATATTCCTTCGATAAAGCTTGTCAAGCAGTATCTTGTTTTCTTAACAAATACACCGTGAATAAGGTGGGCAGTATCGGGTCCGCCGCGAACGGCGGACTCGGGGTACGTCAAGGAGGATGGAGTGGCTTATTTACGGTCGAGTGCGTCGCAGACGCCGCAGGCCAGGCCGCGCTTCATGTTGCGGTAGCGCGTGCCGATGAAGAGCGCCGAGGCGACTGCCGCCCAGCCCAGGGCCGAGGGCCAGGCACGTTCGAGCGTTTCGCCGCCCAGCAGGTCGACCACCATCAGCAGGGCGAACATCGAGACGACGGCGAACAGGTATTGCAGGATCCAGTGGCGCAGCGGGGGCATGGTTGTCTCCTTACAGGGTTTTCAGGAAGGTGCGCAAGGCGTCGTTCACTGCAGCCGGCTGGTCGAGCATGGCGAAGTGGCGCGCGTTGTCGATTGCCGTGACGTCCAGTTTCGGGGTACCTGTCATCAGCTCCCGATAATACGCCACCTTCTCGAGCCCGGACACCCCCATCGCGGCATTGTCCGGGCCGTATGTGGGCACGATCATCAACAGCGGCGCGCGGATGGCCGGCAGGCCCGGCCGCAGGTCGCGCGCCAGCACCGCGCCCATCCAGGCGGCCACGGCGGCCGGATCGCTGCGCGCGGTCAGGCGGGCCAGGTCGTCGGCCTTGTCCATGTCGATGACGCCGATAGTGCGCATGTATTGCCGCTGCTGGCTCGCAAAGGCTTGCGGGCTCAGGCTGGCCATGCGCTGGCGCATGTTGTCGGCCATGGCGGCGCGCTGGTCCGGCGGCATGCCCTCGGTGCGCGGCATGACCGCCAGGCCGTCGATGGCGACGGCGCCGCCGATGCGATCGCCCAGGTCCTCGGCCAGGGCGATCGCCAGGGTGCCGCCCAGGCTGTGCCCGACGATGACCGGTTTCGCCAGCTTGCGCGTGGCGACCAGTTCCTTCAATGCCGACCTGGCCGCGTCGAACGGGTCGCCCGCCACCGCCGGGCGGCCGTCGAAGCCGGGCAGGGTCACCACATACACGGTGTGGTCTTTCGAGAACGCGCGTACCGTTTCCTGCCATACCCAGCCGCCGGTCGCCAGGCCGGGAACCAGGATCAATGGCCGTCCGCCGCTGCCGTGGCGCTCGACCAGCATGCCGCCCATCTCGAAGCGTTCGGCCGGCGCGATCGATGCGGCGAAGCGGTTCGGTTGCGGCGGGACTTCCTGGGCAAATGCGGGTGCGGCGGCAAGGACAAGTGCGAACAACAGGGTGACGCTTCTACAGGTCGATGTCATGCTGGCTCCTGGTCAGGGTTGAAAATCGCTTCGATCGGTTGCTGGAACAGCCGGGAAATCGCAAAGGCGAGCGGCAGGCTGGGGTCGTAGCGGCCGGTCTCGATGGCGATCACGGTCTGGCGCGACACGTCCAGCAGCTCGGCCAGGTAAGCCTGGCTCCAGCCGTGTTCGGCGCGCAGTTCCTTGATGTGGTTGTTCATCGGTTCAGGACCTTGCGCACGATCTGCACCGCGCCGAACGACAGGCACAGCACGCACCAGACCACGAACATCGATTGCTTCGGGAAGCCGGCAGTCTCGAGGAAGCCGTAGCTGAAGGTCAGGCCGGCGGTAATGGCGGCGGCCAGCGACACGTTTTCCAGCAGGCGCATGCGCACGTATTCGTCGGCACGCCCGATCAACCGCGCGATCGCCCAGACACCGCCGGCGAAGCCGATCATTGGGCTGAGCAGGACGGCGGTACGCAGGGCGCCGGGCGCCATCGGCCGGCCATAGCGGATCGCCGCCGCCAGGATGACGGTGTACAGCGCGATCGCGCCGAACAGTTCGAGATAGTAGAGTCGGGCGATACGCTTTTCGTGCACGGCGGTCTCCTGGTGTAAAGTAAGCTTTACTGTAAAGTATGCTTTACATCGTAGGCGAGTCATTCCGGCATGTCAAGCTCCCTTTACATTTTTCCGTCACGGCGCATTCCGGCTACAATGCGCGTCCCCACGCCCCAAGCTCCAAGCCCCAAGCCCAAGCCCAAGCCCGAATATGTCGAACACAATGCCCTCTCCCCATCGCGTCGCCGTCATCGGCGGCGGCCCCGCCGGCCTGATGGCGGCCGAAGTGCTGGCCTCCGGCGGCGCCCAGGTCGACGTCTTCGACGCCATGCCCTCGGTCGCGCGCAAGTTCCTGCTGGCCGGGAAGGGCGGCATGAACATCACCCATTCCGAGCCCTACGATGCCTTCGTGGCGCGCTACGGCGCGCGCAGCGGCGAAGTGGCGGCCTGGCTGGCGGGGTTCACGCCGGAGGACGTGCGCGCCTGGATCCACGGGCTCGGCATCGACACCTTTGTCGGCACCTCCGGCCGCGTGTTCCCGACAGATATGAAAGCGGCGCCGCTGCTGCGCGCCTGGCTGCACCGCCTGCGCGACGCGGGCGTGCGCTTTCACATGCGCCACCGCTGGCTGGGCTGGGAGGGCGACGCATTGCGTTTCTCCACACCGGATGGCGAAACAATCGCCCGCTTCGATGCCGTCGTGCTGGCGCTGGGCGGCGCCAGCTGGCCGCGCCTTGGTTCGGATGGCGCCTGGGTGCCGCTGCTGGAACAACGCCGGGTCGCCGTCGCGCCGCTGGCGCCCGCCAACTGCGGTTTCGACGTCGACTGGTCGCCGCACTTCAGCGACAAGCACGCCGGCGCGCCGCTGACCACCGTGGCGATCGGCTACGAGGAGCGTGACGGCGGCCGCGCACGGCGCCAGGGCCAGTTCGTGGTGACCGCCACCGGCATCGAGGGCAGCCTGGTGTACGCCTTGTCGAACGTGCTGCGCGACCAGATCGCCGCGCGTGGCGAAACGACCATCTGGCTCGACCTGGCGCCCGACCACGATGCCGCGCGCGTACGCGCCGAAGTGCTGCGTCCGCGCGGCGCGCGTTCGATGTCGAGCCACCTGCAAAGCCGGCTCGGCATCAAGGGCGTCAAGGCGGGCCTGCTGCGCGAATGCCTGGCGCAGTCCGATTACATGGACGAAGAAGTGCTGGCTGGCGCGATCAAGGCGCTGCCGCTGGTGCTGAAACGCCCCCGCCCGATCGACGAGGCCATCAGCAGCGCCGGCGGGGTGTGCTTCGAGGCCATCGACGAACACGGCCAGCTGCGCGCCGTGCCGGGCGTGTTCGTGGCCGGGGAAATGATCGACTGGGAAGCGCCGACCGGTGGCTATCTGCTGACGGCGTGCTTTGCCAGCGGGCGCGCGGCGGCGCGGGGCGTGCTGGCCGTGGCGTAGGGTGGGCTTGCCCATCCTACGGTCCGGGCACCGTTCAGTGATCGAAATGCACGTCCCCGCTCCCCGTACGGCTGATGCTGCGCTGGGCCGGATCGCCATACACGTCGACGTCGCCGCTGCCGCTGACGGCCACCGCCACCGTCGCGCTGGCGTTCACGCTGGCGTCGCCGGAGCCGGTCTGGCGCACGTTGACGCTCTCGGCGCGCAGGCGCTGGGCGTCGAGCGTGCCGGAGCCGTTGGAGGCGCCGTCGAAGCTGCGCGCGGCGCCGGCGAGGGTGATGGTGCCCGAGCCGGTCAGTTCGGCCGCGACGCTGTCGCCGTTGCCGGCGTCGAGCGTCAGTTCGCCGCTGCCGTGCACGACCGCCCGGGCCTGGCGGTAGCGGCCGTTGAAGTCGACGCTGCCCGAGCCGTTCAGTTCGACCTCGATCGCCTCGCCCGAAAAGCCGTTGACGCGGGTGTCGCCGCTGCCGTCGACGCCGACCCGGTCCAGCGCCGGCAGCGTGAGTTCGACTTCGATCGGCTGGCGGTGGCGCAGCACGATGCCGCGCGTGCCGATGTGCAGCACGCGCCCGGTCTGGCTGGTTTCGACGTTGGCCAGCAGGCGCTGTTCGCCGCGCACCACGAGCCGCGGCTGGGCGCCGTAGCGCAGGGTGAGGTCGATCGGTCCGGACAACTCCACCGCGCGCACCTGGCGCGTGACCGGACGGGTTTCTTCGCCGACGATGCGCGCGTCCAGGCGCGCGCTGCCGCCGTGGGCGCGCAACGCGCCGTAGGACAGTCCGATCAGGACCAGGGCGAGGACCAGCAGGCCGAACGCCACCTTCAGTAAAGAACGCATCGCAATCCTTCGACGATCAGCTGCCGCGCAGCAGCGACATGTTCATTTGCGCATAGCGCTTCGCGCCCAGCGCCGCGTAGCGGGTGACGACGATCGACACCAGGAACAGCACGATCCCGCCCAGCACCGCGGACAATCCCAGCGCCGTCTGGGTGGTGCGCGCGTCGCCGTCCAACTCGGTCGCGATGCGGATGCCGTCGCCGGCCGCGCCCGCGTCCTCGGGCGCGCCAGCGGTCCCGGCCCCGGGTTCCCTGTCGCTGGTGACCTCGACACCGTTCTCGTCGATCTTGACGCTGGTACGCACCTGGTCGTTGCCGATGTCGTTGATGATCTCGCGCAGCGGGCCGTCCAGCACCAGCTCGTTGGCGCCGGCCAGGCCGCTGGCGGTGATCGCGATGCCGCCGACGTACAGGGCAAAGGCGCAGGCGTAGAGCGTCGCCAGCAGGGCGCCGAAGACGGCCGCCGGGATCACCATGAACAGGTTGAAGATCAGCAGGCCGACCACCGAGACGAACACGCGCACCAGGTTGGCCGGGTTCTTTTGCGCGGCGAAAGCGTTCATGTGGGTATTCGCGCGCAGGGTCAGGGCGACTTTTTTCGGGTCGTCCAGTTCGCGCGCGATGTCGGTCTCGAGCCGGCCGGCGGCGGCGCCGTCGACGAAGCGCTGCTCGTACCAGGCCAGGGTCCTGGCCTGCAGCTCCGGCGGCAATCCGAGCAGGGCGCGTTTCAGCTCCTCGAGGTAGTCGAGTTTACCCATGGTGCTGCGATCCGGTCAGGCGTGGCCGAGCGCGAGCATCGACAGCAGCGCCGCGCGTGTCGCGTTGCCGCGTGCGCCGAAGAGTTCGGGCGCGACCAGCACCAGGGTGCTGGCGGCGACCAGGGCCAGCAGGAGCAGGGTGCGCAAGCCGAGTTGGGGTGTCATGTGATGTGCCGCTTCCAGTTATCCGATGCTGCTACTGTACGGATTCGGACGGCAAGCCGCCAGCGGCGTGCGACAGGCTGCGGTTTCCCTTGCCTGAAGCGTCTCCTCGCAGGATGATCGACGCCGCCGCCTGGCCGCTGCGCACGGCGGATTCGAGCGTGGCCGGGTAGTCGCCCGTTCGTTCGTCGCCGGCCGTGTAGTCGCCGGCCAGCACCAGGCCGGGCAGGGCGGTGGCGTTGGCGGGGCGCGCCAGGCCCGGCGTGCAGGCAAAGGTGGCGCGCTTTTCGGTGATCACGCGGCTCCAGACCGGCGCTTCCAGCCCCATGCCGGGAAAGGCAGCGCCCAATTGAACGGCGCAGGCGCGCGCCAGCGCATCCTGGTCGAGCGCGGCGGCGGCGCCGGCGGCGCTGATCACCACCGCCAGCAGCCCGGCCTGGTTCGCATCGATCTGGCCGCGGTCGAACACGAACTGGCCGAAGCGTTCCTGGCTGGGGGCGTCGAGCAGTGCGCAGAACGGCAGCGGCAGGCGCAGCGACGTATCGTATTGCAGGTAGCAGGTGGCGATCGGCTCGTACTCGAAACCTTCCAGCTGCGCGGCCAGTTCGGTGGTTTCCACATGCGGCGCAAGCAGGGTCGCAGCGACCGCCGCCGGCGTCGCCAGCACGACGGCATCAAACACGCCGCGCCAGGCGCCGCCGAGGGCCTGGCCGGCCGCGGCCAGTTCCCAGCCGCCCGCCTTGCGCGTGAGCGCGGACACCTTGGCGCCGCCATGCACGGCGCCGCCCTGCGCTGCGATGAAGCGTCCGGCCGCCTGCGGGAACAGCGCGCCCAGGTCGAGGCGGGGAATCAGCATGTCGGATGCCGCACGCCTGGCGCCCAGGCTGTCGCGCAGCACGGCGAGGAAGACGTTGGCCGAGGCGCGCTCGGGGGCGGTGTTCAGGGCCGCCAGGCATAGCGGATGCCACATCAGGCGCACCAGGCGTTCGGTCTGGCCGAAGCGTTCGAGCAGCACGGTGACGGGAACGTCGGTATCGAGCCGCCAGCCCATCCATTTCGCCGCGCTCGAGAACTGCGCCAGCGCCAGCTTGTCCGCGCGTTGCAAGCCCCTGGCGCGCAGCAGGGCGACCAGCACGTGCAGGGGCGCAGGCAGGCGCGGCGCTACAAAATCCATACCGTGGTCGCCCGGCGGATAGCGCATCTGCAGCGGCAGGCGCAGGATCGCCGCAGCCGGGTCGATGCCGACCCGTTTCATCAGTCCCAGGGTTTGCGTGTAGGCGCCGAGCAGGATGTGCTGGCCGTTGTCCAGCCGGCGCCCATCGACTTCGACGGCGCGCGCGCGTCCGCCGAGGGTACGCGCCGCTTCGAACAGGGTCACCTGTGCGCCGCGCCGCGCCAGCTCGACCGCCGCCGCGCAACCGGCCCAGCCGCCGCCGACGACGGCGACCGTGGGCAGGCTTTTAGTTGCGGACATAGGTCTTCCACGCCAGCCACAGCTTGCGCAGCGGCGTGAGCGAGATGCGCTGGTTCAGCACGTGGAAGTTGTCGCGCGCGATTTCGTCGAGCAGGGTGCGGTAGATCGCCGCCATCATCAGGCCCGGGCGCTGGGCGCGCCGGTCTTCTTTCGGCAGCAGGGCCAGGGCTTCGTCGTACATGGCCTGCGCGCGCTCGACCTGTAAGCGCATCAGCGCCTCGAACTTCTCGCTGTGGCGGGAATTGAGCAAGTCGGCCGCGGTGACGCCGAACTGCTGCAGTTCGTTCACCGGCAGGTAGATGCGGCCCTTGCGCGCGTCTTCGCCGACGTCGCGGATGATATTCGTCAGCTGGAACGCCAGGCCCAGCTTCTCGGCGTACTGCAGGGTCTGCGGATTCGCAAAACCGAAGATGCTGGCCGAGAGGATGCCGACCACGCCCGCCACGTGCCAGCAGTACTTGCGCAAGCCGGGATAGTCGAGGTAGCGGCTCTGGTCGAGGTCCATCTCCATGCCGTCGATGATCGCCTGCAGGTGCTGCTCTTCCAGGTGGTAGACGTCGAGGTGTGGCTTCAAGGCCTGCGTCACCGGGTGCGTCGGCGTCCCCTTGACCATCGCCGAGACCTCGGTGCGCCACCAGGCCAGCTTGATGCGCGCCAGCGAGGCGTCGGTGGCGTCGTCGACGGTATCGTCCACCTCGCGGCAGAATGCGTACAGGGCCGTGATCGCACGGCGGCGCTCAGGCGGCAGGAACAGGAAGCTGTAATAGAAGCTGGAACCGCTCTGGACAGTCTTTTGCTGGCAGTATTCGTCAGGAGACATGTAAAAAAGGCAATATCGGGGAGGCGAAGCCGCTATCTTAGCCGATGCGCGTCACGGCCGGGCTGCAAGCGGTGGCTTTTTTGCTCACCCTTACGACTTACATGCGCAGCGCGCGCCATCCCATGACCAGGTAGTCAAGCTTGCCCAGCTGCGGACGGCGGCGGTAGACGTCGTAGCCGGCCGCCTCGATCCGCTCCAGGATGCGCAGCCCGCCCTGGATCACCAGCCGCAATTCCCAGCCGATGCGGCCCGGCAGGCGCGTGGCCAGCGGGGCGCCGGACAGCATCAGGGCGCGCGCGCGTTCGACCTCGAAGGCCATCAGGCTGCGCCAGGCCGGGGTGTCGGCATGGGCGGCGATGTCGGCTTCGCCGACGCCGAAGCGCGCCAGGTCGTCCTGCGGCAGGTAGATGCGTCCCTTGGCGATATCGATGCCGACGTCTTGCCAGAAATTGATCAGTTGCAGGGCGCTGCAGACGGCGTCGGCGTCGCGCAAATTGGTATCGCCGTCGACGCCATAGAGCGCCAGCATCAGGCGCCCGACCGGGTCGGCCGAGCGCCGGCAATAGTCGAGCAGCGCGGGGTAGTCCGGATAGCGCGTGGTGACCACGTCCTGGCGGAAGGCCGAGAGCAGGTCGCGCAGCGGCTGCAGCGACAACGCATGTTGCGCGACGACGACGGCCAGGCGCGCGAACATCGGCCGGGCGGGAGTGCGGCCGGCGCCGATGTCGTCGAGCGCGGCTTCGTACTCGGCCAGGCCGCGCAGGCGCTCGGTCGGCGTGGCGTCGCCTTCATCGGCGACGTCGTCGGCGCCGCGGGCGAAGGCGTAGATGGCTTCGACGGCCGGCACCAGGCGGCGCGGCAGCAGGATGGATGCGACAGGAAAGTTTTCGTAGTGATCGACGGCCATGGAATGCAATGACCGGCTAGTCATTTGCTAAATGTATTTGCAACATTATAATTGCCGCCGGCTGAGGTGCGCGCTGAGTGGCGCGAATTTGGTCCGATAATAATGATGGCGTGTGCCGAGACGACTGGAAGCATGCCTGCTCTGAACGATAAAAGGAAAAACACCGTGTCCACTCCGACCCGACCGCGCCGCACGCCCACCGCGTGCGCCATGCTCCTGTGCGCAAGCTTGCTGACGGCTTGCTCGAAAGACGAACCCAAGGTCGAATCCGTCCGTCCGGTACGCGCCGCCGTGCTGGCGGCCGGCGCCGCCGGGGCCAGCGCCGACTTTTCGGGCGAGGTCCGCCCGCGCTTCGAATCGCGCCTGGGCTTCCGGGTCGCCGGCAAGATCACGGCGCGCGAGGTCGACGTCGGCAGCACCGTGAAACAGGGCCAGACGCTGATGCAGCTCGATCCGCAAGATTTGAAACTGGCCGCCAGCGGCGCCCAGGCCAGCCTGCGCGCGGCCGAAACCAGTCGCGACCTGGCCGATGCCGACTACAAGCGTTACCAGGAATTGCGCGCCAAGAATTTCGTCAGCCAGTCGGTGCTGGACGGCAAGCGCGCCGCCCTGCGCGCGGCCCAGGCCGAAGCGGACGCGGCCCGTGCCGCCTTCCGCGGCCAGTCGAACCAGGCCGGTTATGCCAGCCTGGTCTCGGACGTGGACGGCGTGGTGACCGGCATCGACGCCGAAGTCGGCCAGGTGGTCACGGCCGGCACGCCGGTGGTGCGGGTGGCGCGTACGGACGAGCTCGACGTCGTGATCGGCATCCCCGAAGACCGCGTCGGCGACTTGCGCAAGGCCAGTTCCGTCACGGTGCGCATGTGGGCCCGGCCGGAGGCGGCGATCGCGGGGCGGGTACGGGAAGTGTCGCCGGTGGCCGATCCGGCCACCCGCACCTACACCGCCAAGGTGGCGATCCCGCCCAGCGCGGGCGTGCGCCTGGGCATGACGGCCTCGGTGCAGGTGGCGTCGAAGAATGGCGGCGCCGGCCTGCGCGCGCCCTTGACGGCGCTGCACCACGAAAAAGGGGTGACCGGGGTCTGGCTGGTCGAGAACGGCGCCGTGCGCCGCGTGCCGGTGAAAGTCGTCGGCCAGGCCGGCAACGACGTTTTATTAGGTGAAGGCGTGCAGGCGGGCCAGACCGTGGTTACGGCGGGCGTGAATCTGCTGCGCCCCGGCCAGAAGGTGCGCATCCTGACCGCCGACGTGGCGCGCCGCGACGATACCGAGGCTGCAGCAGCCGGCACCGGGGCGACTAAATGAGGGGTTTCAATCTTTCGCGCTGGGCGCTCGAACACATCCCGCTGACCCGCTATCTGATCGCCGCCCTGCTGATCGGCGGCATCCTCGGCTATAACGTCCTCGGCCAGGACGAAGACCCGCCGTTCACCTTCCGCGTGATGGTGGTGCGCGCCATCTGGCCCGGCGCCACCGCCGTGCAGATGGCCGAACAGGTCACCGACAAGCTCGAACGCAAGCTGCAGGAAACGCCGTACATCGAAAAGATCCGCAGCTTTTCCAAGCCGGGCGAAACCACCATCCTGATCGAATTGCGCGAATCGGCGCCGCCGAAAGAGGTGCCCGGCGCCTGGTACCAGGTGCGCAAGAAGATCGGCGACATGGCCGGCACCCTGCCGCAGGGCGTGATCGGTCCCTTCTTCAACGACGAATTCGGCGATACCTACGGCTCGATCTTCGCGCTCTCGGGCGACGGCTTTACCTATGCCGAAATGAAGGATTACGCCGACTTCGTGCGCCAGCAACTGCTGGGCGTGCCGCTGGTGGCCAAGGTCGAACAGTTCGGCGTGCAGAACGAGAAGGTCAACATCCTGTTCTCGAGCAGCAAGTTCGCCCAGCTGGGCGTGCCTTTCGAGCAGATCGTCAACCAGCTGGCGACACAAAACAACGTCGAGGCCTCGGGCGTGCTGGTCACTCCGACCGACAACCTGCAGGTGCGCGTCACCGGTGCCATCAAGACCACCAAGGAATTGGAAGACCTGCAACTGCGCGCCGGCAGCACTACTTTCCGCCTGGGCGACTTCGCCACCGTGCAGCGCGCCTACCAGGACCCGCCGACCGACAAGATGCGCTTTAATGGCAAGGAAGTGATCGGCCTGGGCGTGTCGATGGAAAAGGGCGGCAACATCATCACCCTGGGCGAATCGCTGGGGGCGACGGTCGAGCGCATCCGCGCCCAGCTGCCGGTCGGCATCGAGCTGGAACGGGTGTCGGACCAGCCGCGTGCGGTGACCAGCTCGGTGAACGAATTCATCCACACGCTGATCGAGGCGGTCATCATCGTGCTGGCGGTCAGTTTCCTGGCGCTGGGCTTGCACACGAAACCGAAGCTGTCGCTCGACGTGCGCCCCGGCCTGGTGGTGGCGTTGACGATCCCGCTGGTGCTGGCGATCACGTTCCTGTTCATGCGGATCTTCGATATTTCGCTGCACAAGGTTTCGCTCGGCGCCCTGATCATTGCGTTGGGGCTGCTGGTGGACGACGCCATCATCGCGGTTGAAATGATGGTGCGCAAGATGGAAGAGGGGATGTCGCGCCTGGAAGCGGCCACCTTCGCCTATACCTCGACGGCGATGCCGATGCTGACCGGCACCCTGATCACGGCCGCCGGCTTCCTGCCGATCGGCCTGGCCAAGTCGGCGGCCGGCGAATACACCTTTTCGATGTTCTCGGTGAATGCGATCGCGCTGCTGGTGTCGTGGGTGGTGGCGGTCACCTTCACGCCCTATATCGGCTTCATCCTGCTGAAGGTAAAACCGCACGGTCAGGGCCACTCGGAACACGACGTGTTCGACACGCCCGGCTTCCGCCGCTTCCGCAAGGTGGTGACCTGGTGCGTTGACTTTCGCAAGACCACGATCGCCGTCACCCTGGTGGTGTTCGCGCTGGGCGTGTTCGGTTTTAAATTTATCGAGAAGCAGTTCTTTCCGGATTCGAGCCGGCCGGAGTTGATGGTCGAGATGTGGCTGCCCGAAGGCACCAGCTTTGCCGCCAACGAAGCACTGGCGAAGAAGTTCGAGGCCTTCGTGCGCAAGCAGGAGGGTGTGGAAAGCATCACCAGCTATGTCGGCACCGGCAGCCCGCGTTTCTATTTACCGCTGGACCAGATCTTCCCGCAATCGAACGTCTCGCAATTCGTGGTGCTGCCCGTCGATGCCGCGCATCGGGAAACCCTCAAAGCAAGGATCGAGGACGTGTTCAGGAACGATTTCCCGGAAGCGCGCGGCCGCGTCAAGCTGCTGCCGAACGGGCCGCCAGTGCCGTATCCGGTGCAGTTCCAGGTGGCCGGTCCCGACATCGGCGTCGTGCGCGGGGTGGCCGACCAGGTCAAGGACGTGCTGCGCGCCAATCCGAATGCCGTCGGCGTGAACGACAACTGGAACGAGCCGGTGAAAGTGCTGCGCCTCGATCTCGACCAGGATAAATTGCGCGCATTGGGCGTGACCTCGCAATCGGTACGGCGTGCCGTGAATACCCTGCTGTCGGGCACCACCATCGGCCAGTTCCGCGAAACCAACGAGCTGATCGATATCGCCGTGCGCCAGCCGATCGAGGAGCGCTCGACGATTACCGTGCTGAAGGACATGAACATCCCGACCGCGTCCGGCCGTTCGGTGACGCTGGGGCAGGTCGCGCGCGTCGATTTCGTGTGGGAGCCGGGGGTGATCTGGCGCGAGGGCCGCGAGTGGGCGATCATGGTCCAGTCCGACGTCGCGCCCGGCATCCAGGGGCCGACCGTCTCCGGCCAGGTCGCCGAGAAGCTGGCCGCGATCCGCGCGCAACTGCCGGCCGGCTACCGCGTCACGCTGGAAGGGGCGGCGGCCGACAGTTCCGAAGCGGAAGCCTCGATCACGGCGAACGTGCCGCTGGTGCTGTTCATCGTCTTTACTTTGCTGATGCTGCAGCTGCACAGTTTCTCGCGCGCGCTGCTGGTGTTCCTGACCGGGCCGCTGGGCGTGGCCGGGGCGGCGATGGCGCTGCTGGTGCTGGACCGGCCTTTCGGTTTCGTCGCCAACCTGGGCGTGATCGCGCTGTTCGGCATGATCATCCGGAATTCGGTGATCCTGGTCGACCAGATCGAGCAGGACATCAAGGCCGGCGCCGCGCCCTGGGACGCCATCGTCGAAGCGGCGGTGCGGCGCTGCCGGCCGATCCTGCTGACGGCGGCCGCGGCGGCGCTGGCCATGATTCCCCTGTCGCGCTCGGTGTTCTGGGGGCCGATGGCGGTGGCGATCATGGGGGGCTTGCTGGTGGCCACCGCCTTGACGCTGCTGTTCCTGCCGGCTTTATATGCGGCGTGGTTCAGGGTCAAGAAGCCGCGCGGGTAATATCGTTGCGACGTTGGGCATGCCCGCCGTCACCATGTGAATAATGACTGCGGCGGACAATCAACGCGCCGTCGATATATGCACCGACACCCAGGCCCCGCACCGAATGAAAATTCACTCCTATAGTGTCAGAAAATCCAGTAAAATACCGGGTTGAAGTTGTAGCCCCTAAACAATGGAGTGCAAGGGCGGCCGGTTTCTACTGTCGGGCGCCCTTTGTTTATGTGGCAATATGCAATCCTGCGCGAGGATGGCGAAATTGGTAGACGCACCAGGTTTAGGTCCTGACGCCAGCAATGGTGTGGGGGTTCGAGTCCCCCTCCTCGCACCACGAATAATTATTTTTTTGGACGATTTTTACGATGGCAACTGCAGTCGAAACCCTGGATAAACTCGAGCGTCGCTTGACGATCACTTTTCCGCTGAGCGACGTCCGTTCGGAAGTTGAAAAACGCCTCAAGAAGCAGGCCAAGACCGCCAAGGCTCCTGGTTTCCGTCCTGGCAAGGTGCCTCTGAAAATGGTCGCAGCCCAGTACGGCTACCAGATCGAGTCCGACGTGCTGAACGATCGCGTCGGCCGCGCCTTCAACGAGGCAGCCAACGAAAACGGCCTGCGCGTTGCCGGTTTCCCGAAAATCGAAGCGAAGGAAGAAGCGGCCGAAGGCATGCTGGCTTTCGACGCCACCTTCGAAGTGTTCCCTGAAGTCGTCATCGGCGACCTGTCGAACGTCGAGATCGAAACCGTCGCCGCCGACGTGTCGGACGCCGAAATCGACAAGACCATCGACATCCTGCGCAAGCAGCGCGTGCACTACCACACCAAGGGTGAGGCAGGCGAGCACGGCGACGGCGGCGAGCCGGTCGCAGCCAATGGCGACCGCGTGACCGTCGACTTCGTCGGCGTGATCGACGGCGTCGAATTCGACGGCGGCAAGGCCGAAGACTACGGTTTCGTGCTCGGCGAAGGCCGGATGCTGCCGGAATTCGAAGCCGCGACCGTCGGCCTGAAAGTCGGCGAGAGCAAGACCTTCCCGCTGGCATTCCCAGAGGATTACCACGGCAAGGATGTCGCCGGCAAGACCGCAGACTTCACCATCACCCTGAAGAACCTGGAATGGGCGCACCTGCCGGCCGTGGACGAAGAGTTCGCCAAGTCGCTGGGCATCGAAGACGGCTCGATCGAAAAGATGCGCGCCGACATCAAGCTGAACCTGGAGCGTGAAGTCAACGCCCGCGTCAAGGCCCGCAACAAGGAAGCCGTGATGGACGCCCTGGTCAAAGTGACCGAGATGGACGTGCCGACCGTCATGATCCAGCAGGATTCCGAGCGTCTGGCCGAGCAGACCCGCCAGGACATGGCCCAGCGCGGCATGGACGTCAAGAACATGCCGTTCCCGACCGAACTGTTCGCCGAAAAAGCCGAGCGCCGCGTGCGCCTGGGTCTGATCCTGTCGCAACTGGTTGCCGACAACCAGCTGCAGGCAACCCAGGAGCAGGTGAAGGCCCAGATCGAAGATTTCGCGCAGAGCTACGAAGACCCGAAAGAAGTCCTCAAGTACTACTACGCCGACCGTCGCCGCCTGGGTGAAGTCGAAGCCCTTGTATTGGAAGAAAACGTCGTCAACTATGTACTTGGCAAGGCGAAGGTCAGCAGCAAGGCCGTCGCTTTCGACGAATTGATGGGAAGCAACCCGCAGGCTTGAGCGAACGCGTAGGCTTCCCGTTCAGGTTGGCGTGGGAGCCTCCGTTTTGAAAGCCTCTTTACAAGGAACGAACAGGTATGAACCGTAATCCGGCATTGGACACCCAAGCACTCGGCCTCGTGCCGATGGTAGTTGAGCAAAGCGGCCGCGGCGAACGCGCGTACGACATTTACTCGCGTCTGCTCAAGGAGCGCGTGATTTTCCTGGTCGGTCCTGTCAATGACCAGATGGCGAACCTGATCGTCGCCCAGATGTTGTTCCTGGAAAGCGAAAATCCGGACAAGGACATTTCGCTCTACATCAACTCGCCTGGCGGCTCGGTTTCGGCCGGCCTGGCCATCTTCGACACGATGAACTTCATCAAGCCCGACGTGTCGACGCTGTGTACCGGCCTGGCTGCCTCGATGGGCGCTTTCCTGCTCGCCGCCGGCGCCAAGGGCAAGCGCTTCTCGCTGCCGAACTCGCGTGTCATGATCCACCAGCCGTCCGGTGGTTCGCAGGGCATGGCCTCGGACATTGAAATCCAGGCCAAGGAAATCCTGTACCTGCGCGAGCGCCTGGCACGCATCATGGCCGACAATACCGGCCAGACCATCGAGCAGATCCACAAGGATACCGACCGCGACCGTTTCATGTCGGCCGAGGAATCGGTGGACTATGGCCTGATCGACAAGGTGCTGACCAATCGCTCCTGAAATGCGCTTGAGCTGACACAAGGTGTTGCTTAATTAACGCCCGGGCGCCAACACGTTCGGGCGTTTGTTTTTTATTTCGGGTAGCATGATGGTGTACGCGTGGTTTGCCGCGTGCCTGCAGTCGCGAGCTATCTGCGTTATATTCGCGTACTGTATTCTTGAGTTATATTCTTAGTTCTTCATACGAGACAAGCCCCCCATGTCTGACAAAAAATCCTCCAGCGGCGAAAAGCTTCTGTACTGCTCGTTCTGCGGCAAGAGTCAGCACGAGGTCAAAAAACTCATCGCGGGACCATCGGTCTTCATCTGCGACGAGTGCATCGACCTGTGCAACGACATCATTCGCGACGAGACATCGAACGTCGAGTCGGTGGCGGGCGCCAAGTCCGACCTGCCGACCCCGCACGAGATCGCCGAACTGCTCGATCAGTACGTGATCGGCCAGCAAACCGCCAAGCGCATCCTGTCGGTGGCGGTGTACAACCACTACAAGCGCCTGAAGCACCTCGGCAAGAAGGATGACGTCGAGCTGGCCAAGAGTAACATCCTGCTCGTCGGCCCGACCGGTTCCGGCAAGACACTGCTGGCGCAAACGCTGGCGCGCATGCTGAACGTGCCGTTCGTGATCGCCGACGCCACCACGCTGACCGAAGCGGGCTACGTGGGCGAAGACGTCGAGAACATCATCCAGAAGCTGCTGCAGAGCTGCAACTACGAAGTCGAAAAGGCCCAGCGCGGCATCGTCTACATCGACGAGATCGACAAGATTTCGCGCAAGTCCGACAATCCGTCGATCACCCGCGACGTTTCGGGCGAAGGCGTACAGCAGGCGCTGCTGAAACTGATCGAAGGCACGATGGCGTCGGTGCCGCCGCAGGGCGGGCGCAAGCACCCGAACCAGGACTTCGTCCAGATCGACACGACCAACATCATGTTCATCTGCGGCGGCGCCTTCGACGGCCTGGCCAAGATCGTCCAGAACCGTTCGGAAAAGGGCGGCATCGGATTCGCAGCCAGCGTCAAGAGCGCCACCCAGCGTTCGAACAGCGAAATCATGATGGAAGCCGAGCCGGAAGACCTGATCAAGTTCGGCCTGATTCCCGAACTCGTTGGCCGTCTGCCCGTCGTCGCAACGCTCAATGAATTGACGGAAGAAGCCCTGATCCAGATCCTGATCGAGCCGAAGAATGCGCTGATCAAGCAATATTCCAAACTGCTCGAAATGGAAGGCGCGGAATTGGAAATTCGTCCAGCCGCATTGCACGCCATTGCGAAAAAGGCATTGGCACGCAAGACCGGTGCACGTGGCCTGCGTTCGATCCTGGAACACGCACTGCTCGACGTGATGTACGAATTGCCGAATCAGCAAAACGTGGTGAAAGTCGTGGTTGATGAAAATACGATCACGAACGGCGCCAAACCTTTGCTTATTTACAGTGAAACCGCGAAAGCGTCCGGAGAAAATTAAAAAATATCCACGCGGAAAGCACAAAAGCACTTGTGCGCCGGAAGCTTGGCGGTACAATTTACCTCAATAAAAGCATCCGGCTTCAATCGAAAAGCCACTCGCGACCCCGGTCGCGTGGTGGCTTTTTTATTTCAAATCCGGATTTTTATTGGAACGTCCAGATTGCGCTTTGCGATTAAAAATTGCGACAAAAAATTTTATTCGCAGAAATTATTCAGGACGGTCTTGAGTTTTAACCGTGTACGCCCAACATCCGTTACACGCTTTTTATAAGGTATACCATGACAACTTCGAAATTAACCGAGCAAACGACGCTGCCCCTGCTGCCGTTGCGCGACGTGGTCGTATTTCCCCATATGGTAATACCCCTGTTCGTTGGCCGTCCCAAATCGATCAAGGCGCTCGAAGCCGCGATGGAGCAGGGCAAGAGCATCATGCTCGCCGCCCAGAAGGCGGCCGCCAAGGACGAACCTTCCGCCGCGGACATCTACGAGATCGGCTGCGTTGCGAACATCCTGCAAATGCTGAAGCTGCCCGACGGCACCGTGAAGGTGCTGGTCGAAGGCGCGCAACGTGCCCGCATCGATCACATCAGCGACGCGCCGACGCATTTCGTGGCCGAACTGACCCCGCTGCGTTCGGAAATCGGCGACGATTCCGAAGTGGAAGCGATGCGCCGCGCGATCGTCCAGCAGTTCGACCAGTACGTCAAACTGAACAAGAAAATCCCGCCCGAGATCCTGGCATCGCTGGCCGGTATCGATGACGCCGGCCGCCTGGCCGATACCGTCGCCGCGCACCTGCCGCTCAAGCTCGAGCAGAAGCAAGTGATCCTGGAAATCTTCAACGTCGCCAAGCGCCTCGAGCACCTGCTCGGCCAGCTGGAAGGCGAACTGGACATCCTGCAAGTCGAGAAGCGCATCCGCGGCCGCGTCAAGCGCCAGATGGAAAAGTCGCAGCGCGAGTACTACCTGAACGAACAGGTCAAGGCCATCCAGAAGGAACTGGGCGAAGGCGAAGACGGCGCCGACATCGACGAGCTCGAGAAGAAAGTCATCGCCGCCAAGATGCCGAAGGAAGCCCTCGACAAGGCCACCGCCGAGATCAAGAAGCTCAAACTGATGTCGCCGATGTCGGCCGAAGCCACTGTCGTGCGCAACTACATCGACACCCTGGTCTCGCTGCCGTGGAAGAAGAAGTCGAAGGTCACCAACGACCTGTCGAACGCCGAACGCGTGCTGGAAGCCGAGCACTATGGCCTCGACAAGATCAAGGAACGCATCCTGGAATATCTCGCGGTCCAGCAACGCGTCGACAAGCTGAAAGCCCCGATCCTGTGCTTCGTGGGCCCTCCAGGCGTGGGTAAGACTTCGCTCGGACAGTCGATCGCCCGTGCCACGAACCGCAAGTTCGTGCGCATGGCCCTGGGCGGCGTGCGCGACGAAGCCGAGATCCGCGGCCACCGCCGTACCTATATCGGCTCGATGCCGGGCAAGGTGCTGCAATCGCTGGCGAAGGTCGGCGTGCGCAACCCGCTGTTCCTGCTCGACGAGATCGACAAGATGGGTGCGGACTTCCGCGGCGACCCATCGTCGGCCCTGCTCGAGGTGCTGGACCCGGAACAGAACCACACGTTCTCGGACCATTACCTGGAAGTCGACTTCGACCTGTCGGACGTGATGTTCGTGGCGACCTCGAACTCGTTCAACATCCCGCCGGCACTGCTGGACCGGATGGAAGTCATTCGCCTCTCGGGTTACACCGAAGACGAAAAGACCAGCATCGCGCAGCGCTACCTGCTGCCGAAGCAGGTCAAGGCCAACGGCCTGCAAGAGGGTGAGATCAAGGTGGAAGAGTCGGCGATCCGCGACATCATCCGCTACTACACCCGCGAAGCCGGCGTGCGTTCGCTCGAGCGTGAAATCTCGAAGATCTGCCGCAAGGTCGTCAAGATGCTGCTGCTGAAGAAGTCGGACAGGGCGGTCATCGTCAACGGCAAGAACCTGGACAAGTTCCTGGGCGTGCGCCGTTACGACTTCGGCGTGGCCGAGAAGGACAACCAGGTCGGCCAGGTGGTCGGTCTGGCCTGGACCGAAGTCGGCGGCGACCTGCTGACGATCGAAGCCGTCAACGTGCCGGGCAAGGGCGGCATCATTCGCACCGGTACCCTGGGCGACGTGATGAAGGAATCGATCGAAGCGGCCCGCACCGTGGTGCGTAGTCGTGCGCAGCGTTTCGGCATCAAGGCCGAAGCGTTCGAAAAGAACGACATCCACATCCACGTGCCGGAAGGCGCGACGCCGAAGGATGGTCCATCCGCCGGTATCGGCATGACGACGGCGCTGGTGTCGGCCTTTACCGGGATTCCGGTGCGCGCCGACGTGGCGATGACGGGCGAGATCACGCTGCGCGGCGAAGTGCTGCCGATCGGCGGCCTGAAGGAAAAGCTGCTGGCAGCCCACCGCGGCGGCATCAAGACGGTCTTGATTCCCGAGCAGAACGTGAAGGACCTGGCCGAGATTCCGGACAACGTCAAGAACAAGCTCGAGATCGTCCCGGTGCGCTGGATCGAAAAGGTGCTGGAAGTTGCACTCGAACGTCAGCCCGAGCCGATCGTCGACGTGCCGGCCGTGACCGCGGTTGCGCCGACGGCGTCGGCCGAAGGGCAGGGCGGGGTGGTGAAACACTGATCGTAGTTCGATCGGATTGAAGAGGCGCCCTGCGGGGCGCCTTTTTTATTTGAAAGGGCGTGTGGCTCGTCCATGAACACCTTTTCGATGACGCGACGGTTCCGTTTCAGGCGGGCATGCCCGCCCTACGGTGCAGGCGGGCATGCCCGCGCGCGCACTGATGCGCGTCGAATCGAACGCGTCGGACACGGCCGTTCGTCAGCCCGCGCCACATGGAAGCGGCGATCTACAAAACCGAAGCATTCATCGGTGAATGTTGCTTGACAGAAGCAATTCCCCCTTGTTTAATACGCGCTTGCACTTTTTGCAGGAAGGCGCAGCGCCGCCGCGTCAGAACGACTAGAGGATACGAGTGAACAAGACTGAACTGATCGAAGAAATCGCGAAATCCGCGGACATCACCAAGGCCTCGGCCACGCGTGCCCTGGATGCGATGATCGAAGCGGTGACGAACACCCTGAAGAAGAACGACAGCGTGACCCTGGTCGGCTTCGGCACCTTCACCGTTGGCGATCGCGCAGCCCGTACCGGCCGCGATCCGCGCACTAAGGAACCGATCAAGATTAAAGCGGCAAAGGTTCCGAAATTTAAGGCTGGTAAAGCGCTAAAAGATGCTGTAAACTAATGCCTTCTCTGCAGCGACATGCAGAGAAATCATCCTCAGGCAGGTGAAGAGCTTAGGCTTCTTGGCCTTTACCGCAGGGGTGGTGTAGTACCGGGTTATTTTGTGGAGCGGTAGTTCAGTTGGTTAGAATACCGGCCTGTCACGCCGGGGGTCGCGGGTTCGAGCCCCGTCCGCTCCGCCACAAAATGCTCATCTGGAGCGGTAGTTCAGTTGGTTAGAATACCGGCCTGTCACGCCGGGGGTCGCGGGTTCGAGCCCCGTCCGCTCCGCCAGATTTCAGTGATACCTGGGATGCTTGAGAAAGAGCATTCCAACGAGAAGAGGCGAACGCGAGTTCGCCTTTTTTTTTAACTGTGCTTTGAAGCCATTTCTACAGCGATTGGTGGACCATGTTTGATTTCGTACGTAACAACAAGCGCTTGCTGCAGGGTGTCCTGCTGCTGCTGATCATCCCTTCGTTCGTGCTGGTTGGCGTCGACAGCTACCAGGACCGTGGTGACAGCGGTACCGGCGTGGCCAGCGTCGACGGCCGCAACATCACCCAGCAGGAGTGGGACGATGCGCAGCGCCGCCAGATCGACCAGGCACGCCAGCAGATGGGTCCGCAGTTCGACCAGAAGATGTTCGACACGCCGCAAGCCAAGCGCGAAGTGCTGGAAAACCTGGTCGCCGAGCGCGCCGTCAATGCCGAAATCGCGAAGAACCACCTGACCGTGAGCGACCAGGCCGTCTTCAAGGCCATCAACGCCATCGAAACCTTCCGCAAACCCGACGGCAGCTTCGACATGGACGGCTACCGCGCCGCCCTGGCCGCCCAGGGCATGACGCCTGAAGCATTCGACGCGCGCATGCGCCGCGACATGGCGATCCAGCAGCTGGCCGGCTCGATCCAGGGCACGGCCTTCGTGCCGCGTTCGATCGCCGCGCGCATCTCGAACATCAACGACCAGGAACGCGAAGTGCAGGAACTGCTCTTCCCGCTCGCCCAATACCTGCCGCAAGTCAAAGTCACCGACGACATGGTCAAGGCTTTCTACGACAAGAACGCCAACCTGTTCCAGATCCCGGAAACCGTCAAGGCCGAGTACATCGTGCTCGACAGCGCCGCCGTGGAAAGCCAGGTCAGCGTGACCGACGCCGAAGTGAGCCAGTTCTACAGCGCCAACCAGAAGCGTTTCACGACGCCTGAGCAGCGCACCGCCAGCCACATCCTGATCACGCGCGCGCAGGGCGCCAAGCCGGCCGAGGATGCTGCAGCCAAGGCGAAAGCCGAAGCCGTGCTGGCCGAAGTACGCAAGAACCCGGCCGACTTTGCCGCGATCGCCAAGGCCCAGTCGCAGGATCCAGGTTCTGCGCAGGCAGGCGGCGACCTCGGCGTCGTCGAGCGCGGCAGCCTGGTCAAGTCGGTCGAAGATGCGATCTATGGCCTCAAGGAAGGCGAAGTCAGCGGCATCGTGCCGTCCGAGTTCGGCTACCACATCATCAAGCTGACCGGTCTCAAGGCGCAGACCCAGAAGTCGCTCGAAGAAGCCAGGGCCGAGATCGCGGCCGAAGTGAAGAAGTCGAAACTGTCGAAAAAATACTCGGAACTGGCCGAACAGTTCAACGACAGCGTCTACGAGCAATCGGACAGCCTGAAGCCGACCGCCGACAAGCTGGGTTTACCCATCCAGACCGCCGAGAACCTGGCGCGCAAGCCGAATCCGGCGCTGGGCGCCGCACCGTTCAACAACGAAAAGTTCCTCACCGCCCTCTACTCGACCGATTCGATCAAGAACAAGCGCAATACCGAAGCCGTCGAAGTGGCGCCAGCCGTCCTGATCGCCGGCCGGGTGGTCGAATTCAAGCCGGCAAGCAAACGTCCGCTGGCCGAAGTCGAAGCCGCCATCCGCCAGCGCGTGACCCAGGAAGAAGCGCTGCGCCTGGCACGCCAGGCCGGCGAAGCGAAACTGGCCGCCGCCAAGGCATCCGGCGACGCCGCAGGATTCGGCGACGTGAAAGTGCTGTCGCGCACCAAGGAACCGGCGATCAACCCGGCCGGCGCGCTGGCCGTGTTCAAGGCCGACGTCACCAAGCTGCCGGCCTACGTCGGCGTCGACCTGCCGGGCCAGGGTTATGCCGTGTACCGCATCGGCAAGGTCGCGCAACCGGCCCAGCTCGACACCGCGCGCCGCGCCCAGGAAGCCGAGCAGATCGGCGGCCTGGTCGGACAGGCCGAGCTGTACAATTTCGTCGAGGCGATCAAGGTCAAGGCCAAGGCGAAAATCAATGCGGCGGCAGGTGCTGCGCCTGCTGCGGCCGAGTAATACGACGGGGCCTGCGGCCCTTGCGGCAACAAAAAACCCGGATGCGCAAGCATCCGGGTTTTTTTACGTCCTATACATTGTTGCCAGTGCCGAGCGCAGGGATGCAGGGTAGGCGGCTCCACCCGGGCGCTCGCACGCACGCTGCATATGCGCCGCCCACCCTACGTCCCTCCGGCCTGCTTCGCGTTACGCGGCGTGTAGCGTCTGCGCCGCCCTCACGAAATCCTGCTCGGCGATATCGCCCAGCTCCAGCACCTGCGCCTGCCCGTACTGCACGAAATTGCGGTCGATCGAGCGCAAATACGCCGGGTCGTAGTGCTCGACCAGCAGCTGGTCGACCAGTTCCGGCATCGCGCCGCTGTTGGCCAGCGCGTGCCAGGCGTCGATCCTGGCGCGGCCATGCAGCTGCACCAGATGGTCCAGCTGGCCGTTGAGGGCGCCGGGATCGCGCGCGAAGTGCTCGTAGTCTTCCATCAGCAGCCGCACCCGGTTCGGGCGCGACAACTGCACGGCGATGCAAGGCGCGGCGCGCATGCGCTCCATGACGGCGCCCGGCACGCGCAGGTTGCCGACTTTTTTACTTTCGGACTCGACGAACACGGGGCGGCTCGGATCGAAGCGGCGCAGCAGGTCCCAGATCCGGGTTTCGAACATCTTTTGCGTCGGCTGCGGTTCGTGCGGCAGGTGTCCAAGCACCGAGCCGCGGTGGGCGGCGAGACGTTCCAGGTCGAGCACCTGGGCGCCGATGCCGTCCAGGGTTTCCAGCAGCCGGCTCTTGCCGCTGCCGGTGGTGCCGCAGATCACGCGCCAGTCGAGCGCGGGCGGCGCCTCCAGGGCGGCGCTGACGTGGGCACGGTAGGCCTTGTAGCCGCCGTCGAGCTGCACCACCGGCCAGCCTATTTTCGCCAGGATATGCGCCAGCGAGCCGCTGCGGTTGCCGCCGCGCCAGCAATACACCAGCGGTTTCCATTCCTTTGGCCTGTCGGCGAACTGCTCCTCGATGTGCCGTGCGATATTCCGGGCCACCAGCGCGGCGCCCAGCTTCTTCGCCTCGAACGAACCGACTTGCTTGTAGAGCGTGCCGACCCGCACCCGCTCCTCGTTGTTCAGCACCGGGCAATTGATTGCGCCAGGTAAATGGTCGAGGGCGAACTCGCCTTCGCTGCGGGCGTCGATGATCGTGTCGAACCCGTCGAGGTCGGGGAGAATGTCGGCAAAGCCGAGGACGGCTGGGTATTTCATGGGGCTTTGATCAGGGAAGAGAAGGTCGGCCAGATGTTGTTCAGGATGATCGGGTGCGCTTGTGCGCTCGGGTGCAGGCGGTCGGACTGGAACAGCGCCGGCTTGTCTGCCACGCCCTCGAGCATGAAGGGCACCAGCGGCGCCTTGAACTCTTTCGACAGTGCGCCGAACATGCCGAAGAAGCGTTCGGTGTACGCGCGGCCATAGTTCGGCGGCATGCGCATGCCGATCAGCATCACCTTGGCGCGCTGCTGCTGCGACAGCGTGATCATCTGGCGCAAGTTCGCCGCCGCCGCGTCGACCGGCAGCCCGCGCAAGCCATCGTTGGCGCCGAGTTCGATCACCACGACGTCCGGCTTGTGGGCCGTGAGCAGGGCCGGCAGGCGCGCGCGGCCGCCGCTGGTGGTCTCGCCGCTGATGCTGGCGTTGACGATGGTGGCGTCGATCTTCTGCGCCTTGAGTTTCTGTTCGAGCAAGGCGACCCAGCCGGCGCCGCGCGCCAGGCCATATTCGGCCGACAGGCTGTCACCCACCACGAGTACGGTTTTTGGTGCAGAATAGGCGCTCGCCGCCGCGAGCCCCAGGCTTGCAGCGACAGTTAACTTGAAGATTGTGTTCTTTAGAAAAGCCAGCATGCGCGATAACCCCGAAGCGTTCAAAACACCATTCACCACCGCAGCGACTGCCGACCTTGCAGCTGCCATACGGGTGGAAGCATTGTCCAAGCGGGTGGCGGACGCCAGCGGCGAACTCACCATCCTGCACAGCATTGATTTTACCGTGCAACCGGCCGAGACGCTCGCGATCGTCGGCGCCTCGGGTTCCGGCAAGTCGACCTTGCTTGGCTTGCTGGCCGGACTCGACACGCCGAGCGGCGGCAAGGTGCTGCTCGATGGCACCGATATCTTCGCCCTCGACGAAGATGGCCGCGCCGCTTTCCGCAAGGCTAAGCTCGGCTTCGTGTTCCAGTCGTTCCAGCTGCTGGCGCATTTGAATGCGGTTGAAAACGTGATGCTGCCTTTGGAGCTGCGCGGCGATGGACAGGCGCGTGACAAGGCGGAGGCCATGCTGGGGCGGGTCGGGCTGTCGAGCCGGCTGCGGCATTATCCAAAGTACTTGTCCGGCGGCGAGCAGCAGCGCGTGGCCCTGGCACGCGCTTTTGTCACGGAGCCGCCGCTGCTGTTTGCCGATGAGCCCACCGGCAGCCTGGATGCGGCGACAGGGGAGGCCGTGATTCAGCTGATGTTCGAGCTCAACCGCGAACGGGGGTCGACGCTGGTGCTCGTGACGCACGATCCGGCGATGGCTGCGCGCTGTGGGCGGACGATCACAATCGCGGCTGGCAAGTTAGTTTAAGCGGGGCGTTTCGACACGATAACGTGCGTTGAACGCGTGGGCAGGGAACCCGCCCGCCCTACGAGGTTGTGAAAAAATCGCCATGGCGGCGTTGCGCCGCCTTGCCGTACCCATGTACTGTCTTCGGCGGCGCGCCGGGCGGCCGTATCCCTTGCCCTGACGATTTTTTCACAACCTCTACGGGTCTGCCCGTCGTCCATACATCCTGTCGATGAGCTTGATCAGGGATGTAGGGTGGGCGGGTTTCCCCGCCCACGCGTTCAACCAGCGTGTGAGCGGCCCGGACGGCTCTTCGACACCAGTTCGTTGAACACCGCCCGCACTGCCGCCGGCAATTCTCCCGCCGTCATCCCCACCGGTCCGACTCCGTGTTCGACCAGTCGGTCCGCCGCCGCCCCATGCATCCACACGGCACCGACGGCCGCTTCCCAGCCCGGCCAGCCCTGCGCCAGCAAGGCGCCGCACACGCCTGCCAGCACGTCGCCGCTGCCGCCCGACGCCAGCCCCGGGTTGCCGGTCGGGTTGATCGCCACTTCGCCATCGGGGCGCGCCACCACCGTGCCGCAGCCCTTGAGCACGACGGTCGCCTGCAGCCGTTTGGACAGGCTGCGCGCCGCGCCCAGGCGGTCGGCCTGGACCTCGAGCGCCGACTTGCCGAGCAGGCGCCCGGCTTCCAGCGGATGCGGCGTGACGATCGTGTCCGCATGGCGGCGCGCGATGCGGTCCTGCAGTTCGAGGCTGGCCGCCACCAGGTTCAGGCCGTCGGCGTCGATCACGATTGGCGCCGCGCTGTCGACGCCGGCGCCGAGCGCGCGCATGGCTTCCATCGCGCCGCCCATGCCGGGGCCGAGCACCAGCACGCGGCCGGCGATCTCGAAGTCGTGCGCGGAGCGGAACATTAATTCCGGCTGCAGCGGGTCGAGCGGCAGCGCCGGTCCGATCATGGCGGCGAACACGCGGCCGGCGCCGGCATACAGCGCGCCGCGAGCGGCCAGTACAGCGGCGCCGGCCATGCCGTGGGCGCCGCCGATCACGGCGACGTCGCCATACTGGCCTTTATGCGAATTGGCGCGCCGCGGCGCCAGCCATGCGCCGAACAGGGCGGGCGACGCCACCCCGGCCTGGGCCGGTTCGAACAGCGCCGCTTCCAGGCCGAGGTCCGCCACCTGCACCTGGCCCGCGTGGTCGCAGCCTTCGGAAGTGTGCAGGCCCGGCTTGTCGCCGATGAAGGTGATGGTGTGGGTCGCGCGCACGGCGACGCCGTTCGGACCGATCACGGCGCCGCTGTCGGCATCCAGGCCGCTCGGCACGTCGAGCGCCAGCACCGGGCAGGCGACCTTGTCGATGCCGAGCACCAGTTCGCGGTAGCGGCCCTCCAGCGGACGCGTGAGGCCAATGCCGAACAGGCCATCGACCACCAGCGCCCAGTCGCGCACGTCGAGCGCGACGTCGGCGAAGTTGGCGCGGCTGCCGCGTGCGCGCGCCAGCGCCTGCGCCGCTTCCGGCGACACCTTGCCGCTGCCGGCCAGGTGCAGGACCACGACGTCGACGCCGGCCTCGCCCAGGTGGGCCGCCAGCTCGAGCGCGTCGCCGCCGTTGTTGCCGGGTCCGGCCAGTACCAGCACCGGCCGCGCGCGCTCGCTTCCGAGCAGCGCCAGCGCCGCGTCGGCGGCGGCGCGGCCGGCCAGGCGCATCAGCGCGCCCGCGCCCAGGCTTTCGGCGGCGGCCGCTTCGGTGGCCCGGATCTGCGCCACGCTGTAAAGTCGATTGTCCATCCATACTCCCAAATTTCTCGATAAGTGCATTTTCGCCAATTTTCGGCGGCAGCGCGCATACAATACGCGATTCCGGCGTATTACATGGAGCATTTACATGGATTGGCAGTTCTGGATCGACCGCGGCGGCACCTTCACCGACATCGTGGCGCGCAGGCCCGACGGGCTTCTCGTCACCCACAAGCTGCTGTCGGAGAACCCGGAGCAGTACCGCGATGCGGCCGTGGCCGGCATCCGCCATTTGCTGGGCGTCGCGCCGGGCGCAGCGCTGCCGGTTAGCCAGATCGGCGCCGTCAAGATGGGGACGACCGTCGCCACCAACGCGCTCCTCGAGCGCAAGGGCGCACCGACGGCGCTGGCGATCACGCGCGGCTTCCGCGACGCCCTGCGCATCGCCTACCAGAACCGCCCCAAGCTGTTCGAGCGCCACATCGTGCTGCCCGAACTGCTGTACGGCCAAGTGGTCGAAGTCGACGAGCGCATCGGCGCCCATGGCGAGGTCGTGCGACCACTCGACCTTGAACGCGCGCGCGCCGATCTGCAGGCCGTGTTCGACAGCGGCACCCGCGCGCTCGCCATCGTCTTCATGCACGGTTACCGCCACTCGGGGCACGAGCTGGAAGTGGCCCGCATCGCACGCGACATCGGCTTCACCCAGGTCTCGGTCTCGCACGAGGTCAGTCCGATGATGAAGCTGGTCGCGCGCGGCGACACCACCGTGGTCGACGCCTACCTGTCGCCGATCCTGCGCCGCTACGTCGACCAGGTCGCCGCCGAACTGCCCGGCGTGCACCTGCAGTTCATGCAGTCGAACGGCGGCCTGACCGACGCGCGCGCCTTCCAGGGCAAGGACAGCATCCTGTCCGGGCCCGCGGGCGGCATCGTCGGCATGGTGCGCGCCAGCCGCCTGGCCGGCTTCGAGCGCGTCATCGGCTTCGACATGGGCGGCACCTCGACCGACGTCTCGCACTATGCCGGCGAGTTCGAGCGCGTGTTCGAAACCCAGGTCGCCGGCGTGCGCATGCGCGCGCCCATGATGAGCATCCATACGGTGGCGGCCGGCGGCGGCTCGATCCTGCACTTCGACGGCAGCCGCTACCGCGTCGGCCCGGACAGCGCCGGCGCCAATCCGGGCCCGGCCAGCTACCGCCGCGGCGGGCCGCTCACCGTCACCGACGCCAACCTGATGCTCGGTAAAATCCAGCCCGACCACTTTCCGCGCCTGTTCGGGCCGAACGGCGACGAAGCGCTCGACCTCGACGTGGTGCGCACGAAGTTCGCCGCACTCGCGCGCGCGATCGAGGCGGCCAGCGGCGACGTCCGCACAGCGGAACAAGTGGCCGAAGGATTCATCCAGATCGCCGTCGGCAACATGGCGAATGCGATCAAGCAGATCTCGGTGCAGCGCGGGCACGACGTCACGGACTATGCGCTGACCAGTTTCGGTGGCGCCGGCGGCCAGCATGCCTGCCTTGTGGCCGACGCGCTCGGCATGAAGACGGTGTTCATCCACAGCCTGGCGGGGGTGCTGTCGGCGTATGGCATGGGCCTGGCCGACCAGAGCGCGATGAGGGAGCAGGCAATTGAAGAGCGCCTCGATGCGGCGAACGCGCTGGCGGATCGGCTCGACCTGCTCGCCGCCGCGGCCGGCGCCGACCTGCGCGCCCAGGGTGTCGCCGACGCGCGCATCGACGTAGTCCGGCGCGTGCACCTGCGTTACGAAGGCACCGACGCGGCGCTGGTCGTGCACTTCGGCGACGCCACCACGATGCAGGCCGCGTTCGAGGCCGCCTATAAACGCCGCTTCTCCTTCCTGATGCCTTCGCGCGCGCTGATCGTCGAAGCGGTATCGGTGGAAGCGCTGGGCCGCTCCGAAGCGCCGCCCGAGACGCCGGTCGTGTCTGAACGACGCGACGGCCCGGCGCCGGCGTTTGCCACGGTGCCGATGTTCGGCGGCGGCGCATGGCGCGCGACGAACATCTACCGCCGCGCCGACATCGCGCCGGGCGACGTCATCCGCGGCCCGGCGATCGTCGCGGAAGACAATGCCACCACCGTCGTCGAGGCGGGCTGGCAGGCCGAGGTCACGCCCTGGAACCACCTGGTGCTGCGCCGGGTGGAAGCGCTGCCCGAACGGCGCGCGATCGGCACCACGGCGGATCCGGTCATGCTCGAGATCTTCAACAACCTGTTCATGTCGGTCGCCGAGCAGATGGGCCTGTGCCTGCAGAACACGGCCTATTCGGTGAACATCAAGGAGCGCCTCGACTTCAGCTGCGCCATCTTCGATGCCGCCGGCAACCTGGTCGCCAACGCGCCGCACATGCCGGTGCACCTGGGCTCGATGGGCGAAAGCATCAAGACCGTGATGCGCGAGAATGCGATGCGCATGGCCGCGGGCGACGTCTACGTGCTGAACGACCCCTACAACGGCGGCACGCACCTGCCCGACGTCACCGTGATCTCGCCGGTGTTCGACGCGGCCGGCGAAGAGATTCTCTTCTACGTCGGCTCGCGCGGCCACCATGCCGACATCGGCGGCACCACGCCCGGCTCGATGCCGCCGGATTCCAGCCACATCGAGCACGAGGGCGTCCTGATCGACAACTTCAAGCTGGTCGACGGCCGCGACGGCGCGCTGCGCGAACCCGAGGCACGCGCGCTGCTGACCGGCGCGCGCTACCCGGCGCGCAATCCGGACCAGAACATGGCCGACCTGCGCGCCCAGGTGGCGGCCAACCAGAAGGGCGTCGAAGAGCTGCACCGCATGGTCGCGCATTTCGGGCTGGACGTGGTGCGCGCCTACATGGGCCACGTGCAGGACAATGCCGAGGAAGCGGTGCGGCGCGTGATCACGGCCTTGAAGGACGGCGCGTACACGGTGGAACTCGACAACGGCGCGCGCATCGCCGTCGCCATCACGGTCGACCAGGCCGCCCGCAGCGCCCGCATCGATTTCACGGGTACGTCAGCGCAGCTGCCGAACAACTTCAACGCACCGTCGGCCGTCTGCATGGCGGCGGTGCTGTACGTGTTCCGCACCCTGGTCGCCGACGAGATCCCGCTCAACGGCGGCTGCCTCAAACCGCTCGAGGTCATCATCCCGCCCGGCTCGATGTTGAATCCACATTATCCGGCCTCGGTCGTCTCGGGCAATGTCGAGACTTCGACCTGCATCACCAACGCCCTGTACGGCGCGCTCGGCGTGATGGCCGCTTCGCAGGGCACGATGAACAACTTTACCTTCGGGAATGCCCGGTACCAGTACTACGAGACGATCTCCGGCGGCAGCGGCGCCGGCGACGGCTTCGACGGCACCGATGTGGTCCAGACCAACATGACCAATTCGCGCCTGACCGACCCCGAAATCCTCGAGTTCCGCTTCCCGGTGCGGCTGGAAAGCTATGCGATCCGCCCCGGCTCCGGCGGCGCCGGGCGCTGGCACGGCGGCAACGGCGGCGTGCGCCGGGTGCGCTTCCTGGAACCGATGACGGCGGCGATCCTGTCGAACAACCGCATCCACGCGCCGTTCGGTATGGCCGGCGGAGAACCGGGCGCGCGTGGCGTCAACACGGTCGTGCGCGCCGATGGGCGGGTGGAGCAGGTCGGACACATCGGCAAGGTCGAGATGGGAGCAGGCGACATGTTCGTCATCGAGACGCCGGGTGGGGGAGGGTACGGCAAGGCGGAATGACGTATCCGGATTCGTCGCGGCCGCACATTCCGCGACGATGCCGAAGGGAGCAGGGTGGACTCCGTCAACGCGGTACGGCGGTCGATCATGGTTGGCGCGGAGCGCAGCCTTTCGACATGCATGCGCCCGACCGCGTGGACGGAGTCCGGTGACCCCGGCATCAAGGCCATTGGCCTTGGTGCCCCCTACGCCAGCCTCGAAGCACGAGTCCGAGCGCGCCGTTCGAAGTAACCCGCGCTTATGATTGACGTCGCCCGCTTCCTCGCGACCGTAGGGTGGACTCCGTCCACGCGTTACGGCGCTCGCTCATGGTTGGCGCCGGATATATTTCGACATGCATGCGCCCGACCGCGTGGACGGAGTCCGGTGACCCCGGCATCAAGGCCATTGGCCTTGATGCCCCCTACGCCTGCCTCGACGTACGAGTCCACAATAAAGTTAACCGGTAATGCCGTATTTGCGCCGCATGGCAGCGTACTCCGCCTCCAGCGGTGCCAGCCTTGGATGCTGCGCATCGATCGCCCGGATCTTCTCCAGCTGCGCCAGGCACAGTTCTCCAAGCGGGTGGTCCCAGCCGAGCTCGTTGATCTGCCGGAGCACGCCGCCGGCCACTGCGATCACGACCTGCAGGTTGGACGGCGCCATGTGCAGCGCTTCGAGCAAGGTCTGCACCGCGCCGCGCACGTCGCCCATGTTGCGCTTCTCGTCGGCGACGCCGAGCAGGATCTGGGCTTGGGCCTTGATCTGCTGCTCGACGCCGTCCACCAGGTCGCGCCGGCCGGCGTCCACGAACAAATTGAGGGCGTCCCGCGCGTTGATGCCGCTCGCCTGGTCGTTCACCACCGCCATCATGACGTCTTGCGCGCCCTTGTCGAAGCGGTGGTCGAGGCAGGCGCGTACCAGGCCCAGTTTCAATCCCGTTGACAGGCCGCTGCTCGCATTGCTGCTGATAAGGACCGCTCCGACGGCAGCGTGCAGGTCGGCCAGCGCCCCGGCGCGGTTGCCGGCGGCGTCATGCACCGCGGCGTGCGCCACGGCCACGCAGGCGTCGAGTTCCGGGCTGGCCTTCATCGAGCGTTCCAGTTCGCGCACCACGCCGGCCGCGCCGAGTACGTCGCCGCGCTTGACCAGCGCCTTGACCAGGCGGACGTGGTCTTCGGGGTCGCGGAACTCGGAATAGCGCGCCTTGGTCACCACCTGCTTGAACGATTTCTCGGCGGCGGCGGCGTCGCCGGCTTCGAGCGCGACTTCGCCGAGTTTGCGCAGGCGCCGCACCATGTGCGGCGAGATGGCCACCGCTTCCTCGAGGATCTTCTGGGCTTGCGCTTGGTTGCCGGCCACCTCGTGGCAGCGCGCCAGCAAGTCGTAGGCGGCCATCAGGCGCGGATTGGCGGCGACCAGCACCTGCAGCGTCTCGCGCGCGTCGTCGACCTGTCCTTGCGCGAACTGCGCGCGCGCCAGCCCCAGCCCGGCCCAGCCGAGCGGCTTGTAGCCCAGCACCTTGCGGTAGATTTCCTCGGCCTCGCCATGCTCGCCGAGGTTCACGTGCAGTTCGGCGCGCAGGCGCGCGAATTCGAGCGCGTGGCGCGGATGGGCGATCTCGGCGGCCGCAGCCGAGCGGATCGCTTCGCGCAGGTTGTTCTGGGCGATCAGCTGGTAAGTCGGCAGGAACAGCGCGCGCCGTTCGAGTGCGCGCGCGATGCGGGCGCCCAGCGTCTCGGCCGTGAACGGTTTCAGGACGTAGTCGGTCGGCGCCAGCTCGGCCGCGCCGATCACCTTGCCGTAGACGGCTTCGGAAGTGAGCATGATGAAGATCGACCAGGGGCTGATCAGGCGGTGGTGGCGCAGGTCTTCCAGCAATTGCTGGCCATCCTGGCCGTCGCCGGCGCCGCCATTCAGGTCGTATTCGCAGAGGACGATGTCGTAAGGGCGGCGCGTCAGCTGGCGGATCGCGGTGCCGGCATTGACCGCATACTCGACCTTGCTGATGCCGGATGCGTTGAGCATGTTCTGCAGGTTGCTGCGCATGCCCGGATTGGGGTCGATCACCAGTACCGACAGGTTGCTGTTTTCTTGCATCGTCTCTCTCGTAGGCGCGCGGTGCGCCGGTTTTAAAGCCTGACCTCAATCGCTACAATAGCGCCGACGGATTCTGCCATCAAGCCGCGGGCATAGATACTATTGTCAAGGCTGTATAATAGCGGGCCATCTTCCACCCGCAGCCACGCTGCATCAACCGACTTCCAGCCATGTTGATTCTGCCGGGTTCCAATGCCCTGTCCGTATTTCGTAGCCAACGCCTCCTGAGCCAACTGCAAGCTGCCGCCCCCGCGATTGCCGCGGTTCAGGCGCGCTTCGTCCACTTCATCGACAGCGCTGCGCCGCTCTCGATCGATGATACCGAGCGTCTCACCGCCATGCTGACCTACGGCGAGCCGGTTCCCGAAACCCTGTACGAAGGCAGCACCGCCGAGTTCTTCGTGATCCCGCGCCTGGGCACGATCTCGCCCTGGGCGTCGAAGGCGACCGATATCGCCCATAACTGCGGCATGACGCACGTGCACCGCATCGAGCGCGGCGTGGCCTACAAGGTGGTGCTGAAAAGCGGCATCCTCGGCAGCAGCATCGGCGCGCCCAAGAAACTGTCCGACGTCGAGCTGGCCAACGTCGCCGCGCTGCTGCACGACCGCATGACGGACACCGTGCTGCGCAATGCCGACGACGCCGCCCAGCTCTTCACCGAACTCGAAGGCAGGCCGCTCGAATCGATCGACGTGCTGGGGCAGGGCCGCGACGCCCTGCTGCGCGCCAATACAGAACTCGGCCTGGCGATGTCGATCGACGAGATCGACTACCTGAACGCCGCCTTTACGAAAGCGCAGCGCAATCCGACCGACGTCGAGCTGATGATGTTCGCCCAGGCCAACAGCGAACACTGCCGCCACAAGATCTTCAACGCCGACTGGATCATCGACGGCGTCAAGCAGGACAAGTCGCTGTTCGGCATGATCAAGAACACCCACCAGCTGCAGCCGAAGGGCACCGTTGTCGCCTACAGCGACAACTCGTCGATCATGGAAGGCGCGACGGTGACGCGCTTCTTCCCGCAGGCCGGCGGCGAGTATGCCCCGATCACCGAGCTGACGCATACGCTGATGAAGGTGGAAACCCACAATCACCCGACCGCGATCTCGCCGTTCCCGGGCGCCTCCACCGGCGCCGGCGGCGAGATCCGCGACGAGGGCGCCACCGGCCGCGGCGCCAAGCCGAAGGCGGGCCTGACCGGCTTCACCGTCTCGAACCTGCTGCTGCCGGATGCGCAGCGGCCGTGGGAAAACGCGGCCGACGTCACCGGCGCTGCCGACAAGGCGTCGGTCCCCGTCTACGGCAAGCCGGAACGCATCGCTTCGCCGCTGCAGATCATGATCGACGGCCCGCTCGGCGGCGCCGCCTTCAGCAACGAATTCGGCCGTCCGGTCCTGGGCGGCTATTTCCGCACCTACGAGCAGAACGCGCAGGCGGCCGGCGGCGTCTACGGCTACCACAAGCCGATCATGATCGCCGGCGGCATCGGCAACATCTCCGACCAGCACACTTTTAAAAACGACATCCCGCCCGGCAGCCTGCTGATCCAGCTCGGCGGCCCCGGCATGCGCATCGGCATGGGCGGCTCGGCCGCCTCGTCGATGGCGACCGGCACGAATACCGCCGACCTCGACTTCGACTCGGTCCAGCGCGGCAATCCGGAAATGGAACGCCGCGCCCAGGAAGTCATCAACGGCTGCTGGCAGCTGGGCGCCGGCAATCCGATCATCTCGATCCACGACGTCGGCGCTGGCGGCCTGTCGAACGCGTTCCCGGAAATCGTCAACGACGCCAAGCGCGGCGCGATTTTTGAGCTGCGCAAGATCCAGCTCGAAGAGTCGGGCATGGCGCCAAAGGAAATTTGGTCTAACGAGTCTCAAGAGAGATATGTGTTGGCGATTGCGCCGGAAAGCCTGCCATTGTTTGCATCGCTGTGCGAGCGCGAGCGCAGCCCGTTCGCCGTCATCGGCGTTGCCACCGAAGAGCGCCAGTTAAAGTTGGTCGACGACCTGGCCGGCAACGATCCGGTCGACATGCCGATGGACGTCCTGCTCGGCAAGCCGCCGAAGATGACGCGCGACGTCGAGCACGTCAAGCGCGACCTGCCGGCCGTCGACCTCACCGGCATCGAACTCGAGGAAGCGGCGCGGCGCGTGCTGCTGCTACCGACCGTGGCCGACAAGTCCTTCCTGATCACGATCGGCGACCGCTCGGTCGGCGCCATGACCGTGCGCGACCAGATGGTCGGCCCGTGGCAGGTGCCGGTGGCCGACTGCGCCGTCACCGCCATGAGCTACGAAGGTGTCAAAGGCGAAGCGATGGCGATGGGCGAGCGCACGCCGCTGGCCGTGATCGACGCCGCCGCTTCCGGCCGCATGGCCGTGGGCGAGGCAATCACCAACATCGCGGCCAGCCCGATCGCTTCGATCGAAGACATCAAATTGTCGGCCAACTGGATGGCCGCCTGCGGCCAGCCGGGCCAGGACGCGGCACTGTTCGATACCGTCAAGGCGGTCGGCATGGAACTGTGCCCGGCGCTGGGCATCAGCATCCCGGTCGGCAAGGATTCGCTGTCGATGCGCACAACCTGGAACGACGACGGCGAAGCCAAATCCGTGATCTCGCCGGTCTCGCTCATCGTCTCCGCCTTTGCCCCGGTGCCGGACGTGCGCCGCTGCCTGACGCCGCAACTGCGTACGGACGTCGGCGACACGGTGCTGGTGCTGATCGACCTCGGCCGCGGCAAGAACCGCATGGGTGCCTCGGCACTCGCGCAGGTCACCCAGCAGTTGGGCGACGCGGTACCGGACGTCGATTCGCCGGACGACCTGAAAGCCTTCTTCGCGGCGGTCCAGCGCTTGAACCTTGACGGCAAGCTGCTGGCCTACCACGACCGTTCCGACGGCGGCCTGTTCGCCACGCTGGTCGAGATGGCCTTTGCCGGCCGCGCCGGCGTCTCGGTGAATCTCGACATCCTCACCATGGAAGGCGAGCACGCCTCCGACTGGGGCGACGCCAAGAACTGGGCGGCGCAGGTCGGCGAGCGCCGCAACGAGATGACCCTGCGCGCGCTGTTCTCGGAAGAACTCGGCGCCGTGGTGCAGGTGAGGGAAAGCGACAAGCGCGACGTGATGAACGTGCTGCGCGAGCTGAACCTGGGCGCCTGCAGCCACATCATCGGCAAGGTCAACACGCGCGGCGCGATCGAATTCTCGCGCGACGCCAAGGTGATCTACAACCAGAAGCGCAGCAGCCTGCACCGCCTGTGGTCCGAAACCAGCTGGCGCATCGCGCGCCTGCGCGACAATCCGGATTGCGCCGACCAGGAATACGAGCGCCTGCTGGACGAAACCGATCCCGGCATCACGCCGAAGCTGACGTTCGACCCGAGCGAGAACATCGCCGCGCCCTTCGTCGCGACGGGTGTCCGTCCGCGCGTGGCGATCCTGCGCGAGCAGGGCGTCAACTCGCACATCGAAACCGCCTGGGCGATGCACCAGGCCGGCTTCGCCGCGGTCGACGTCCACATGAGCGACCTGATCGCCGGCCGCGCCACGCTGGCCGACTTCCACGGCGTGATCGCGGTGGGCGGCTTCTCCTACGGCGACGTGCTCGGCGCCGGCGAGGGCTGGGCCAAGACCATCCTGTTCAATGCCCAGCTGGCCGACCAGTTCGCCACCTTCTTCGCGCGCCAGGATACCTTTGGCCTGGGCGTGTGCAACGGTTGCCAGATGCTGGCCAACCTGAAGCCGATCATCCCCGGCGCCCACGCCTGGCCGAAGTTCACGCGCAACAAGTCGGAGCAGTTCGAGGCGCGCTTCGGCACCGTCGAAGTGCTCGACTCGCCCTCGATCTTCTTCGCCGGCATGGCCGGCACCCAGGCGCCGCTGGCGATCGCCCACGGCGAAGGCTTCGCCGACTTCTCGCTGACCGGCGATCTGTCGGCGGTGGTGCAGTCGCTGCGCTACGTCGACAACCGCGGCCAGGCCACCGAGCAGTACCCGTTCAACCCGAACGGCTCGCCCGGCGGTCTGACCGCCGTGACGACGCCGGACGGCCGCTTCACCGCCATGATGCCGCACGCCGAACGCGTATTCCGCACCGCCGTGCACTCGTGGGCGCCGCCGGACTGGAGCGACGACGCACCGTGGATGCGCATGTTCAGGAATGCGCGCAAGTGGGTTGGTTGATTGCGTAACCGAGAACGCCTCCTTCGGGAGGCGTTTTTTTATGGTGGCGCTGAATGAACGTAGGGTGGGCGCCCCGTGCCCACGCGTAAACGATGCATCATGTTGGCCTGGTCGTTCTCAGGACGAGGCCAACACCATGCGCACGTCACGCGTGGGCACGGGGCGCCCACCCTACAAAAACAAAAAAGGCGCTTCCGTGGAAGCGCCTTTCTCTCGCAGCCGATCGAACTTACTTGATCGTTGCCTTCTTCAACAGCGACTCGCGGTATTCCGCCAGTTTGCGCTGCTGCAGCTGTTCCGCGACCTGCTGCTTGACCTGGTCCAGCGGCGGGATCGTCACTGGGCGGGTTTCTTCCAGCTTGATGACGTGGAAGCCGTACTGGGTCTTGACCGGGGTGTCGGTGATGGCGCCGACTTTCAGTGCGGTCATGGCCTTCGAGAACTCAGGCACGAAACGCGACGGGTCGGTCCAGCCGAGGTCGCCGCCATTGGCTGCCGAGCCAGGGTCCTTGCTCTGCTTGGCCAGTTCGTCGAACTTGGCGCCGCCCTTGAGCTTGGTGATGATGGCTTTCGCGTCGTCCTCTTTCTCGACCAGGATGTGGCGCGCGTGGTATTCCTTGTCGGGTGCGCCGGCTTTCGCCTTGTCGTACTCGGCCTTGATGTCGGCGTCCTTGATCGGGTTCTTCTTGACGTAGTCGGCCAGCATCGCGTTGATGATGATGCTCTGGCGTGCGTTGTCGATCGCCGCCTTGACGTCGGCGCGGGCGCCCACGTTCTGCTTGTCGGCTTCCTGGATCAGCACTTCACGGCCGATCAGGTCTTTCTTGATCATTTCGCGCAGTTGCGGCGAATCCGCTGCACGGCCCTGGGCGACGACCTGCTTGACCATCTGGTCGACCCGCGCCGCCGGGATCGGCTTGCCGTTCACGGTCGCAACGTTTTGGGCGAAGACAGGTGCGGCCACGATGAACGACATGGCGAGCAACAGGCGGGTTGGCTTCAAAATCATTGTTCAGATCCTATAAAAACACGAAAAGTCGCCCACTGGCGACGATGATCCGGCGCCCGCCACGGCGCCGGTGGCAACTATATTACTGCACCTTCGCCTTCTTGACCATTTCCTCTTGGTAAGCCGCCAGCTTGGTCTGCTGCAGGCTTTCCGCGATCTGCGCCTTGATTTCGTCCAGCGCCGGGACCTTCACGGCGCGCACGTCGTCGACCTTGATCACATGGAAACCGGCGCCGGTCTTGACTGGCGCGTCGGTGACCTGGCCCTTGCTCAGCTTGGTGAAGCCGGCCGCGAATTCAGGCGGGAAGGCCGATGGCGCTGCCCAGTCGAGGTCGCCGCCATTGGCAGCCGAACCGGTGTCCTTGCTGGTTTTCGCCAGTTCTTCGAACTTGGCGCCGCCCTTGAGCTTGGTGATGACGGCCTTCGCTTCGTCTTCGGTCGTGGTCAGGATGTGGCGGATGTGGTATTCCTTTTCGCCGGCCTGGGTCTTGGCGAAGCGGTCGTACTCGGCCTTGATCTCGGCGTCGGTGACCGGGTTCTTGGCGATGTAGTCGCGCGCCAGCTGGTTGACGACGATGGCCTGGCGGGCGCTGTCGAGCGCTTGCTTGACGTCGGGCTTCTTGTCGTAGCCTTGCTTGATGGCTTCCTGCATGAGTACTTCGCGGGCGATCAGGTCACGCTTGATGGCGTCGCGCAGTTGCGGCGAATCCTGTCCCTGGCCCTGGGCGACGACCTGCTTGACGATCGCATCGACGCGCGAGGTCGGGATGGCCTTGCCGTTCACAACGGCCAGGTTCTGTGCGAATGCGGGCGCTGCGACGATAGCAGTTGCGATCAAGGCTGACAGCAGGCGTGCTGGCTTAAAAGTCATTATGGAATATCCTGTGGAGGGAGTTGCTGGACGAGATTTAGAGTAGTTCTTTTGCAGAGCAGTTCAATACAGATTGTGCGATATATTCCTTAAGCGGCCCTGAACCGGCCTCAGTCCGTTTCAGAGGGCGCCAGCGCCGTGATCGCAAGCGCATGGATTTCGGCCCGCATCATTTCGGCCACGGCATCATACACCAGTCGATGGCGCATGACGAGTCTCAGTCCATCGAAGCGCTCGGAAACGATTTTCACGCTGTAATGCCCGCCGCCCGAGGCCGCGCCGGCATGGCCGGCGTGCAGGTGCGAGTCATCGGTGACTTCCAGGAAGCTGGGGTCGAAGGCGGCGGCCAGCGCCAGGTGGATGCGCTCGAGGCGCTCGTTGGCGAATTTTTTTACTGGTTCGGTCACGGGTTGGCTCACTTTGATACTTCCTCTTGCGGAATATGCTTCATGAGCAGCATCGACTGGGCGATGGTGAACAGGAAGAAGATGGCGGTCATGCCGAAGACCTTGAAATTGACCCAGGCCGCGGTGTTGTCGCGGAACACCACGAACGCCATCAGCAGGTTCAGCGCTCCCAGCAGGAACAGGAACACGACCCAGGTATAGCCCACGCGCGGCCAGACCGCGTCCGGCAGCGGCAGCGCTTCTTCCATGGCCTTGCGCATCAGGTTCTTGTTGAAGAACACCTGGCTGATCAGGAGCGCGGCGGCGAACACCCAGTAAATGATGGTCGGCTTCCACTTGATAAAGGTTTCGTCGTGCAGGTAGATGGTCATGCCGCCGAAGACGACGATCACGAACAGCGAGACCCACAGCATGCCGTCGACCTTGCGCTTGCGCACCAGTAGGTAACCCACCTGCAGCATGGTGGCGACGATGGCGACGACGGTGGCGAGCATGGTCGGCGCCTGCTCGGCGAGGATCTTGCCGCCCGAAACCATGCCGCCCAAGTATTGCTCGGCAATGGCCAGGGCGGCGGCTTCATTGCCGTTGCCGATCTTGTAGACGACGAAGAACAGGATCAGCGGGAAGAAATCGAACAGGAATTTCATAGGACTCCGACTCAGATTTCTTCGAAACGCAACGCGGCGGAATTGATGCAGTAGCGCAGGCCGGTCGGCGGCGGGCCGTCCGGGAACACGTGGCCGAGGTGGGCGTCGCAGACGGCGCAGATGATCTCGGTGCGCACCATGCCGTGGGTACGGTCGGTCTTTTCGATCACGTTGTCCGGGTCGAGCGCCTTGAAATAGCTGGGCCAGCCGCAGCCGGACTCGAACTTGGCGTCGGACTCGAACAGCGGCGTGTTGCAGCAGACGCAAGTGTAGATACCGTGCTCGTGGTGATCCCAGTACTTGCCGGTAAAGGCGCGTTCGGTGGCGGCGTGGCGCGTGACCTGGTATTCGATCGGGTCCAGCTGGGCACGCCACTCGGCGTCGGTCTTGGTTACTTTATCGGTCATCGTTGTCTTTCTTTTCAAATCAAGGGTCTGGCTCAGGACGAGCAGCTTACTTCGAGATGGGCCGCCCAGTCCGGCGGCAGCGCGGCATAGTGTTCCTTGCCGGGCTGCTCGTCGAAAGGCTGCTCGAGCACGGCCAGCAGCTCGCGCACGACCGAATAATCGCCGTTCTGCGCATGTTCGATTGCCTGCTGGGCCAGATAGTTTCGCAGAACGTACTTGGGGTTGACAAGGTTCATGGCGCGGCGGCGTTCGGCATCGGTCCGGGATTCGCGCCCCAGACGCTCGCGGTAGCGCACGGCCCAGGCGTCGAAAGCGGGACGGTCGATGAACAGGTCGCGCAGCGGCTCGTCGCTCGCCTGCACGCCAACCTGCAGGTCGCCCAGGCGGCGGAACAGCAGGGTGAAGTCGACGTGGCTGGCCTGCATGATACTGAACAGGCCGTCGAACAGGGCGCGGTCGCCTTCTTCGTAGGTCGCCAGGCCCAGCTTCGCATGCAGCAACTCGTCGAGTTTGGCTTCGAATACCGGCATGTAGACCGCCAGCGCCGCTTCCGCTTCCTCGACGGTGCCGATCAGCGGCAGCAGCGCGTTGCCGAGCGCATAGCAATTCCAGTGGCCGACCGCGACCTGGTTCGCATACGAATAGCGCCCGCCCTGGTCGGTATGGTTGCAGATGTGGTTGACGTCGAAGGCTTCCATGAAGCCGAAGGGGCCGTAGTCGATGGTCAAGCCCAGGATCGACATGTTGTCGGTGTTCATCACGCCGTGCATGAAGCCGACCGACTGCCAACCTGCGATCATGCGCGCCGTGCGTCGCGTGACTTCGGCCAGCAGGGCGGCATACGGATTGGCCGCGTCGCGCAGTTCGGGATAGAAGCTGTCGATCACGTAGTCGGCCAGCGTTTTCAGCTCGTCCGGCTTGTCGCGGTAATGCCAGTGTTCGAAGGAACCGAAGCGGACAAAAGAGGGCGCCATGCGCGTGACCACGGCGGCGGTCTCGACGCTTTCGCGCATCACGCGCTGGTTGGAACCGGTGACGACGAGGGCGCGCGTGGTCGGAATGCCGAGCGCGGCCATGGCTTCGGAACAGAGGAATTCGCGGATCGAGGAGCGCAGCACGGCGCGGCCGTCGCCCATGCGCGAATACGGCGTCTTGCCGGCGCCTTTCAGCTGCAGTTCCATGCGGCCCTGCGGGCCGTCGACGTCGCCGAGCAGGATGGCGCGGCCGTCGCCGAGCTGGCCGGCCCAGACGCCGAACTGGTGGCCCGAATACACCGCCGACAGCGGTTCGGAACCGGGCAGCAGCGCATTGCCGGTCAGAGCGGCCACGAAATCGTCCTGGGCCAGCGACTCGGCGTCGAGGCCGACCAGGCTGGCCGCGCGGCTACTGGCCGCGACGAAATAGGGCGCGGGCAGGGGCGTCGGCATCAGTCGCGTATAGAACGCGGGCGGCAGGGCAGCGAAGCCGTTCTTGAGGTGCAGGTCGTCGGACTTGATGGCAGCTCCAGTGAGATAGAGGGGAAACAGCGCGATTCTACCGTACCCGGCGGATTCTATTCGCGCGCGCCCGTTATGCAATGGTGCTTACAAGTAGTAACGAATAGCACGGTCGTGCTGCGCCGCAACATCGAAACGTCTTGACGGGCTGCGCGCGGGCGAATCACACTCGACCGGAGTTAGTATTCCGTCCACAGGAGACCATGCACATGTCCTATCCGAAGAGCCCGCTCATGGGCCAGATGATGAACCAGCCGCTGCTCATCTCGAGCATCATCGAATTCGCCGCGCGCCATTACGGCAACAACGAAATCGTGTCGCGCCGCGTCGAAGGCGACATGCACCGCTACACCTACCGCGACTGCGAGCAACGCGCGCGGCGCATGGCGCACGTGCTGCAGGGACTGGGCGTGCAGATGGGCGACCGCGTCGCGACCCTGGCCTGGAACGGCTACCGCCACCTCGAGCTGTACTACGCGGTCTCGGGTTCGGGCGCGGTCATGCACACGGTAAACCCGCGCCTGCATCCGGAACAGATCGCCTACATCGTCAACCACGCCGAAGACCAGTACCTGTTCTTCGACCTGACCTTCCTGCCGCTGGTCGAAGCCGTCGCCGCCCACTGCAAGACCGTGAAGGGCTTCGTCCTGATGAGCGACCGCGCGCACATGCCGCAAGCGACGAAGATCGCCAACCTGCTGTGCTACGAAGACCTGATGGCGTCGAGCAGCGACGACTACGCCTGGCCGCTGTTCGACGAAAACTCGGCCGCCACCCTGTGCTACACCTCGGGCACGACCGGCAATCCGAAGGGCGCGCTGTACTCGCACCGCTCGACGATCCTGCACGCCTATGCGTCCTCGATGCCGGGGGCGTTGAACGTGTCCTCGCTCGACTCAGTGCTGCCGGTGGTGCCGATGTTCCACGTGAATGCCTGGGGCTTGCCGTATTCGGTGCCGCTGTCGGGCGCGAAAATGGTATTCCCGGGCGCGGCGCTGGACGGCAAGTCGCTGTACGACCTGTTCGAAGCCGAGGGCGTGACCTTCTCGGCCGGCGTGCCGACCGTCTGGCTCGGTTTGATCAACCACGCGATCCAGAACAACCTGCAGTTCTCCACCTTCCGCCGCACCGTGATCGGCGGCTCGGCCTGCCCGCCGGCGATGATGGACACGCTGATCGACAAGCTCAACGTGCACGTCATCCACGGCTGGGGCATGACGGAAATGTCGCCGCTCGGCACCACCGGCGGCCTGCAGGTGAAGCACCTGGCCATGCCGAAGGACGAGCAGCGCAAGATCCTGCAAAAGCAGGGCCATGCCATCTATGGCGTCGACATGAAGATCGTCGACGACGACGGCGCCGAACTGCCCTGGGATGGCATCACCTATGGCCACCTGTACGTGAAGGGGCCGTGGATCGTCTCGGGCTATTTCCGCGGCGAGGGCGGCGACGTGTTGAAGGATGGCTGGTTCCCGACCGGCGACGTCGCCACCATCGACGGCGACGGCTACATGCAGATCACCGACCGCAGCAAGGACGTGATCAAGTCCGGCGGTGAATGGATCGGCAGCATCGACCTGGAAAACATCGCCATGGCGCACCCGGCCGTGCTGCAGGCCGCCTGCATCGGCGTGGCGCACCCGAAATGGGACGAGCGCCCGATGCTGGTGGTGGTCAAGCGCCCCGGCCAGGACGTGTCGCGTGAGGAGTTGCTCGGCTTCTTCGAAGGCAAGATCGCCAAATGGTGGCTGCCGGACGACGTCGTGTTCACCGAGGCGCTGCCGATGGGCGCGACCGGCAAGATCCAGAAGAACCGGCTGCGCGACCAGTATCGGGAGCACAAGCTGCCGACGGCGTGAGCATTAGCGGTGGCGCATCGGGCCACCTGGTCCATGCGCCCGGCCCTAGGGTGGTCGGCTCCACCTCGGCCGAGGCAACCACGCTGCCCATGCGCCGCCCACGCGTTCAGCGTGCGCCGCCGGTCCCGATCAGGTGCCGGAAGGTCGGCTCGATGTTCATCGCGTGCAGGTGGCGCACGATGTCTTCCAGCGTGGCGTCGCGCAGCAGCAGTTCGCCGGAACTCTGTAGCGCGGGTCTCGCCGGCGCCGCCGGCGCAGGTATCTGCGCCTGGACCGGCTGCAATGCGGCCAGCGCCTCCCGCAACTGCTGCAAGCCGATGGTTTCCAATTGCTCCAGGAAGGCCGCCTGCGCCAGCGCCGGCGGCGCCATCTCCAGGCCGGGCTCGTCGACGAACGAGGCGCCCATGCCGGGATGGATAAAGGCGGCCCAGCGGCCGGTCTCCGGGTTGCGGCAGGGCGGCAGCTCGACCGCATGGGTCGCCGCATCCGGGGCGACGGCAAGGTCGGGGAAGGCGGCGTCGCGCAAGCTTTCCAGGAACTGCTGCGCCAGCGCGACCGGTACCGGCGCTTCGAACGACAACCACAGGCGGAATCCCGAGGCGGCGGAAATGCTGACGCCGGGCGCCGGAAAACCGTAATCGACCTGCAGGGCGCGCGCGACCTCGCACAGGCGCGTCCAGTGCTGGCCGTCTTCCTCATGGCGCGCCTTGTCGAAGGGGATGACGAGGGCACGCGTCGTGCCGTCGCCGGAGGCCAGCGCGACCGGGAAGGTGTCCTCGCCGCGCGCCTGGCGGGCCAGCATGTCGGGCGCGACCTGGCCCTGGGGGACGTACAAACGCAGCAATTGCGCGATCAGCTTTTCCATCTGTTTCTCCACATCGACGAGGGGCGCATTCTGACACAGCGGCCAGGGCATCGAGCGCGTTCCGGCCGGCTCAGTAGCCCCGCATCCGGTTATACGAAGTTACCTGGTCCGCTGTGAGGATCCGGGTCATTTCCAGGTGCTTGTGGAGGTGGACCGCACGCAGGCGCCCTTGAACCTGTGCGATTTTCTGGGTCTGGCTGTCCAGGGTGGACGGGGTAATGCGTCGGGATTTGAACAGCGCATCGAGTTCGCGCTCGGCTGCAATCAGGTCTTCGCCAAGCGCTTTGGCTTCCTTTTGCATGGCGCCGAACAGCGCCTGAACCCTGGTCTGTTGTTCCGCAGTCAGTTTGAGCTGCTCGCCGAGTTCCATGGTATGCATGGGTCCGGGATAGCCGTTCAGTTCCGCGGCAAGCGCTTGCGACATTCCACGGCCGGCACGCAAGTCTTCGATTTGCTGGGGCGACAGCGCTTTGATGTCGCGATGTTGCAATCCGGCGTAGGCCATCCGGGCCTGATGGTGGCCGGGTTGATGGCCGCTATGTTGGGCAAGGACGCCCGTAGAGGCGCTGAACAAAACAAGCAGGGTGACCGAGGCGGATGTGAGGTTCATGTCAAGTGGTTTCGGGTCAAGACTTCCTGGGTAGTGGAGAGGGTGGCGAGCGATTTTATCCCACGGAGGGCAGTCGGGCCATGGTCCCTCTGGATGATCGGCTGTCTTGTCGAGGCATCGTGCGCGAAAAATCCTCAACCCGCTTCTCACGAAATAACACGACCGTACTTTTTAACGCTATAGTGGAACGTGCTGGTTCAACTCGCCGCTATAACCAACTACAAAGGAAGAGACATGAGTGCAGACTACGTCGTGCATGGCAGCGTTGCCGTCATCACCCTGAACAATCCGCCGGTCAATGGCCTCGGCATGGTCACCCGCACCGCCGCGGTCGAGGCGCTGCGCCGGGCCGAAGGCGATGAGGCAGTCAAGGCGGTCGTCATCACCGGCGCCGGCAAGGTGTTCTCGGGGGGCGCCGACATCCGCGAATTCAATTCGCCGAAAGCGCTGGCCGAGCCGAATCTGCACACCCTGATCGCCACCGCCGAAGGCCTCAACAAGCCGGTCGTGGCCGCCATCCATGGCGTCTGCATGGGCGGCGGCCTCGAGCTGTCGCTCGGCTGCCATTACCGCGTCGCCACCCGCGGCGCCCAGATCGGCCTGCCGGAAGTCAAGATCGGCCTGGTGCCGGGCGCCGGCGGCACCCAGCGCCTGCCGCGCGTGGTCGGACTCGAACAGGGTTTGAACATGATCGTCTCGGGTAATCCGGTGCTGTCCGAACAGCTGGCCGCATCTGGACCAAATGCGCGCCTGTTCGACCGGGTGTTCGACGAAGGCGCCGACCTGGTCGCGTCCGCCGTCGAGTTCGCGGCCGGCATCGCCGATGCGCGTCCGCTGCCGAGCGTGCGCAATTTGAAAGTCGATTATCCGAACCATGAGGCGTTCCTGCAGTTTTCGCGCAATACCGTGAAAGCCATGGCCGGCCCGTTCCCGGCGCCGCTCGAATGCGTCGAATGCGTCGCCGCCAGCGTCACGATGAAGTTCGAGGATGGCTTGAAGTACGAACGCGAGCGCTTCTTCGCGCTGGCCCAGACCGACGAATCGAAAGCCCTGCGCCACGCCTTCTTCGCCGAACGCGCCGCCAGCAAGGTGCCGGACGTCCCGGCCGACACCCCGACCCGGAAGATTGAACGAGCGGCCGTGATCGGCGCCGGCACCATGGGCGGCGGCATCGCCATGAACTTCGCCAACGCCGGCATCCCGGTGACGATCCTGGAAACGAAACAGGAAGCGCTCGACAAGGGCCTGGCGACGATCCGCAAGAATTACGAGAACACGGTCAAGAAGGGCAAGCTGACGCCGGAAAAGGCGGGCCAGCGCATCGGCCTGATCACGGGCACGCTGTCGTACGACGAGATTGCGCAGGCCGACATCGTGATCGAAGCCGTGTTCGAAGACCTGGCGGTCAAGGAAACCGTGTTCCGCCAGCTGGACGCAACCATGAAGCCGGGCGCGATCCTGGCCTCGAACACGTCGACGCTGGACCTCGACAAGATCGCGGCATTTACCAGTCGCCCGCAAGACGTGATCGGCCTGCATTTCTTCAGCCCGGCCAACGTGATGAAACTGCTGGAAATCGTGCGCGGCAGGGAGACCGCCAAGGACGTGCTGGCGACTGCACTGGCGCTGTCGAAAAAAATTAAAAAGACCGGCGTGGTCTCGGGCGTGTGCGATGGCTTCATCGGCAACCGCATGCTGGAACAGTACCTGCGCCAGGCCTTCTTCCTGCTGGAAGAGGGCGTGCTGCCCGAGCAGGTCGACAAGGCGGTCGAGCGCTTCGGTTTCGCCATGGGACCGTTCCGCATGAGCGACCTGGCCGGCAACGACATCGGCTGGTACATCCGCAAGCGCCGCTACGTCGAGACACCGGACATCGAATACTCGAAGGTGCCAGACCTGCTGTGCGAACAGGGCCGCTTCGGCCAGAAGACCGGCGCCGGCTGGTACGACTACAAGGCGGGCGACCGTACGGCGTACTCGTCGCCGGTGGTGAACGAGATGATCATGGCGCACCTGGAAGCGAGCGGCGGCGCGCGGCGCAAGGTGTCGGACGAGGAAATCGTCCAGCGCCTGGTGTTCGCGCTGGTGAACGAAGGCGCGCGCATCCTGGAAGAGGGCATCGCCCTGCGCGCGTCGGACATCGACATGGTCTACCTGACCGGTTATGGCTTCCCGCTGCACCGCGGCGGTCCGATGCTGTATGCGGACACGGTCGGCCTCAGCAACGTGCTCGCCACCATGCGAAGCTTTGCGCGCGGCCCGCACGGCGACGCCTGGACCCCGGCGCCGCTGCTCGAGCGGCTGGCGGGCGAGGGCAAGGGCTTCAACGGCTAAGCGCCGGACCTTGACGGCAGCCTCCGGTTCGCGTTCGTGGACCGGAGGTTTTTTTTTGCCTGGCTCAGGCCACGTCGCCGCGCCCGTGTGTTTTTGGCATGATTTCCACATAATCTAACGAATTGCCGTGCTAATATCGACTGGTCCCGGCATACCTTGTACCAGGAACCTTTCGCCTGATGCCTTTCATGACCCAGCCCGTCCGAAGTTCATTACAGGAAAGCCTGAGCGGGTTGGCCCTCGCCGCGCGCGGCACCGTGGCGCCGGCCGACCTGGAGGGTGGCGATGGCGGTCTGGCGCTGTACCGCGCGATCGCTGAGCAATTGCCGCGTGGCGCCGTCTTTGTTGTCGACCAGACGCTGCGCTATGTGCTGGCCGCAGGTTCCGGGCTGCAGATCTCGGGCTTCGTTCCCGCCGACTTCGAAGGCCGCACGCTGTGCGAGGCCCTGCCGCCCGAGCTGCTGATGCAGCACACCGAGGATTACCGCACGATCCTGGGCGGCGCCAGCATCGTGCGCGAACACCGGGTGGGCGGCCACTGGTACGCGTCGCACGGCGTGCCGCTCGTTGACGAGCATGGCCACGTGCATGCGGCGCTGGTCGTCTCCTACGACATCACCGAACGCAAGCACGCCGAAACGCGCCTGCGCCTGCTCGACCGTCTTGCCGGCGACATTCGCGCCGCCGCCGGGCCGGACGACATCGCCGCCGCCGCCTGCGGCCTGATCGAGGAGGTGTGTGGCGCCGTGCGCTGCGCCGTCGTCCGCGTCCATGGCGAGCTGGACGCGGTGGAACTCGACGCAGGGGAGTCCCACGGTATCGCGCTGGCCGAATTCGGCGCCGGGACTGCCGCCCGGCTGGCGCGCGGCGAAACGGTGCAGTCCGGCGCCCCGCACATGGCGCCGGCAGCCTCGTACGTGCTCGTGCCGCACATGGCGGCCGGGCGGCCGGCGGGCATCACCGCCATCGTCGGGCGCGCCGGACGGAGCTGGCGCGCCGACGACCTGGCGCTGGCCGGCGAGATCGCCGACCGCGCCTGGGTGCACATGGACCGCCTGTGGCTGATGGACGCCCTGCAGGAGGCGGACCGCTGCAAGGACCAGTTCCTGGCCGCGCTGGCGCAGCAGCTGCGCAGTCCGCTGAGCGTGGTGCGCAACAGCCTGGCGCTGCTGGGACGCCCCGGCAGCGCCGTGATGCCCGAAGCGGTCGTCGCGCTGATGGAACGGCAGTTCGGCCACATGAACCGGCTGATCGAGGACGTGCTCGATACTTCGTATATCTGCTACGGACAGGCGCAGCTGAAGCGCCATCGCCTGGTGCTGCAGGATGCGGTGCTGGCGGCGGTCGACGCCGCGCGCGCCCTGGTCTCGGCCAGAACGCACCAGCTGTCGGTGGCGATGCCGCGCGAACCAATCCTGCTGTCGGCCGACCCGACCCGGCTGGCGCAGGCCTTTAACGGCGTGCTGGCGAACGCGATCAAGTACTCGCGCGCGCCGGCAAGAATCCTGGTCGAAGTCGAACTGCGCGCCGCCCAGGCGCAGGTGCGGGTGACCGACAACGGCATTGGCATGTCGCCGCGCACGCTGGCGCGCCTGTTCGAATTGTTTACGCGCGTCGACGACAAGGGCGCGCCGGTGCCAGGCGGCGGGCTGGGCGTCGGTTTGTGGATCGCGCGCCAGCTGGTCGAAGCCCATGGCGGTCGGATCGCCGCCGACAGCCGCGGTCCGGACCTGGGCAGCACGTTTACGATCACGCTGCCGGTCGAGGCGGGTGCAGGACCGAATAAATAAACAATCTCGTTTACTTATTGGTTTAGCAAGCCGACAATAGGTGCATGAGCCCGCATGCACAGTCGACCCGCAACACCTTGCTGATTGCCAGCGCCTGCCTGCTCGGGCTGCTGTCCACCACCGGCGCCTCGCTGCCGTATCCGATCCTGGCGCCGCTTTTCGGCAACGACAGCGGCAACGGCCTGACCGGTTTCCTCGGGCTACCGGCCAAACTGTTGCTGGGCGTGGCGTTGATGGTCAATCCGGTGGGCCTGCTGATCGGCAGCGCGGTGCTGGGCGCCGTCTCCGACCGCTTCGGGCGGCGCCGCATGCTGCTCGCCACGGCGCTCGGCAGCGCCCTCGGCCACGGGTTGACGGCGGCGGCGCTGGTGGCCGAATCGTATCCGCTGTTCCTGCTGGCCCGCTTCGGCACCGGCCTGCTCGAGGGCAACGGGGCGATCATGCGCGCGATGCTGGCGCAGCAGTTGACAGGGGGATTGCGCAACCATGCGCTGTCCTGGCTGAACGGCGCCTTCCACCTCGGCTGGCTGGTCGGGCCGCTGCTGGCCGGCCTGACGGTCGGCGTCGCGATCACGCTGCCATTCGCGATCGCCGCCGGCGCGCTGGTGCTGGGCGCCGCCCTGGCGGCATTCTCGCTCGAGCGCGAGGTGGCGGCCCCTGGGGGCGGCGAGCGCTGGTGGTCGGTCGCGCGCAAGCGCCACGCGTTTACGCTGCTGCGCCACGCGCCACTGCGCATGCTGTTCTGCGTGCACTTCGGCTATGCCTGCGGCGTGGCCGCCTTTTACGAATTCTTCCCCTTGTGGCTGGTCGACGTCGGCCGCTACGACGTGCGCCAGATCGCCTTCGTCAACATGGGCCTGTGCGCGCTGATGACGTTTGCCGCGCTGTTCGCGGGCCGTGCCAGCCGCGCCGACCCGCGCCGCCGCGCCGCCGGCCAGGCCGGATGCGCCGCGCTCGCCATCCTCGCGGTCGGCTTCGGCAACCTGGGCGTGGGCCTGGCGGCCATCGTCCTGTTCGGCCTGCCGCACGCCTACTACAACGCGACCGTGCAGGGTTGGGCCGCCGACCGGTTCGCGGGCTTCGGCCAGGGCGCCGTTATGGGGCTGTTGTCGACCACTTTTTGCCTGGCGAATATTGTCATGGCGCTGGCCGGCGGCGTCATGGCAATCGTGGACACGCGCCTTGTGCTGGTCGCGGGCGGGGCGCTGGCGCTATGGGCAGCGCTGGCGATGCGCGGCTGGAGTGCGCGCGGAGCGCTGACGGAGATGGAGGCGAAATGAATTCGATGGAACAGGTGTTGCTGCTGCTGAAAACGCGCGGACCGCAGACCGCCCAAGCGTTGTCAAACCTGCTCGGCCTGACCTCGATGGGCGTGCGGCGCCAGCTCGAAGCGGCGGTCGACGACGGCCTGGTGCGCTTCCAGGACAGCGCCGGCAAGGTCGGGCGCCCGGTGCGGCGCTGGATGCTGACTGATAGCGGAAATGCGCGTTTTCCTGACCGCCATGCCGAGCTGACGCTCGACCTCATCCAGGGGGTGCGTACGCTGTTCGGCGAGGCCGGGCTGGAGCAGCTGATTGCACTGCGCGAGGAGGCCGGCGAGCGCGCCTACCGCGCGCGCCTCGCAGGCAAACTGACGCTCGACGAGCGGGTGGCCGCGCTGGCCGAAGCGCGCTCCCTGGAAGGCTACATGGCCGCGACCGAGCCCCGCATCGACGGCAGCGTGCTGCTGCACGAGAACCATTGTCCGATCTGCACGGCGGCCCAGGCCTGCCAGCAGTTCTGCCGCTCCGAGCTCGATGTGTTTCGGCGCGTGCTCGGACCGGCGGCCGTCGTCGTGCGGATCGAGCACCAGCTGGAGGGGGCGCGGCGCTGTACCTACCTGGTGAGTGAGCCCGGCTAGGGCGACCGGACAGGAGGCCGCACAAGTGAAAAAAATGCCGCTGTTTCCAGCGGCATTGTCGTTTCCAGCTTCTACCGCGCTTAGTCGGCGGCGTAGATGTTGTTGTCCTTGGTTTCGCGCACGAAGAGCGCACCGATCACGACGCAGACGAGGGCGATGATGATCGGGTACCAGAGGCCATAATAAATGTTGCCGTTGGCCGCCACCAGGGCGAACGAGATGGTCGGCAGCAGGCCGCCGAACCAGCCGTTACCGATGTGGTAAGGCAGCGACATCGAGCTGTAGCGGATACGGGTCGGGAACATCTCGACAAGCATCGCCGCGATCGGGCCGTAGACCATGGTCACGTACAGCACCAGGATGAACAGCATCAGCACCAGCATCGGCTTGTTGATGCGGGCCGGGTCGGCCTTGTCGGGGTAGCCGGCCGTCTTCAGGGTAGCGACGACTTCCTTGGTCAGCGCCGTTTCGCGCGCCTTGCTGTCGGCGTCGAAGTTCAGGCCGTCCGGGGTCATGGTGGCGTTGAACGACTGGATGACCTTGTCGCCCACCTTGATCTGGGCAACGCTGCCGGCCGGTGCGGCGACGGTGTCGTAGTTCACCGACGCGTTCGTCAGCATGCGCTTGGCGATGTCGCACGAGGCCGGGAATTTCTTGGTGCCGGTCGGGTCGACCTGGAAGTTACAGGTGGCCGGGTCGGCGACGACGGTGACCGGCGCGGTGGCGATGGCCTGCTCCAGGGCGGGGTTGCCGTAGTGGGTGATGGCCTTGAAGATCGGGAAGTAGGTCGCTGCGGCGATGAGGCAGCCGCCGAGGATGATCCACTTGCGGCCGATCTTGTCCGACAGCGTGCCGAACACGAGGAAGAAAGGCGTACCGAGCAGCAGGGCGATGGCGATCAGGATGTTCGCGGTCGAGCCGTCGATCTTCAGGATTTTTTCCAGGAAGAACAGGGCGTAGAACTGGCCGGTGTACCAGACCACGGCCTGGCCCATCGTCAGGCCGACCAGGGCCAGGATGACGATCTTGGCGTTGCGCCAGTTGAGGAAGGCTTCCGACAGCGGCGCCTTCGAGGTCTTGCCTTCGGCCTTCATCTTGGCGAAGGCCGGCGATTCCGCCATCGACAGCCGGATCCAGACCGACACGCCCAGCAGGACCACCGACAGCAGGAACGGAATGCGCCAGCCCCAGGCGGTGAATTCGGCTTCGCCGACGGCGGTGCGGGTGGCCAGGATGACCAGCAGCGACAGGAACAGGCCCATGGTCGCGGTGGTCTGGATCCAGGCGGTGAAGAAGCCGCGCTTGCCTTCGGGCGCGTGTTCGGCGACGTAGGTCGCCGCGCCGCCGTATTCGCCGCCCAGCGCCAGGCCTTGCAGGATGCGCAGGGTGACCAGGATGATCGGCGCCGCGATGCCGATCGAGGCGTAGCCCGGCAGCAGGCCGACGATGAAGGTCGAGCCGCCCATCAGCAGGATGGTGACCAGGAAGGTGTATTTGCGGCCGATCATGTCGCCCAGGCGGCCGAACACGAGCGCGCCGAACGGACGCACGATGAAGCCGGCGGCGAAGGTGAGCAGGGCGAAGATGAAGGAGGTGGTGGGATCACCAAGGAAGAACTGCTTGCCGATGATGGCGGCGAGCGAACCGTAGAGGTAGAAATCGTACCATTCGAAAACGGTGCCAAGCGAGGACGCAAAGATCACCTTGCGTTCTTCCTTGGTCATCCCCTGGGAGGAAGGCACTGCCTTGCCGCCCGCGGTCATGCCGGGTGTGATAGCCATTTGTTGTCTCCGTATTAGTCTGTATGCGTCGGATAGCCGAAACTCTGTCAGCTGCGACGCAGTGTGTACCGCCAAACTTACGTCATGCTTGCTCCAAACTTACCCCAAACTTACAGCTTATTGACGAGCCCGATTGCGGGACACCGATCGGACTCGGCTCTCGGTATTTGGACAGTGGGCAGGGCTGGAAAGATCCGGAACAAAGCGTTGAGGCCGGTCAGAGAATTTGCGAACGGTCGTACTTAATCGTGTTATTCTCGACAGCCATAAACCAACAACCAGGGGAGACCAGCATGCAAGACGCAGTGATCGTATCGACCGCCCGTACCGGGCTGGCCAAGTCGTGGAAGGGCGCCTTCAACATGACCCACGGCGCCACGCTCGGCGGCCACGTGCTGGCGGCGGCGATTGGACGCGCCGGCATCGATCCCGGCGAAGTCGAGGACGTGGTCATGGGCTGCGCCAATCCCGAAGGCGCCACCGGCGCCAACATCGCGCGCCAGATCGCGCTGCGCGCCGGCTGCCCAACCACCGTGCCCGGCATGACGGTCAACCGCTTCTGCTCGTCGGGCCTGCAGACGATCGCGCTGGCGGCCCAGCGCATCATTGCCGGCGAGAGCGACATCATCGCCGCCGGCGGCGTCGAATCGATCTCCTGCGTGCAGCAGGAAATGAATACGCACATGCTCACCGACCCCTGGCTGCGCGCCCACAAGCCGGAAATCTACTGGCCGATGCTGCAGACCGCCGAGACGGTCGCCAAGCGCTACGGCATCGCCCGGGAACGCCAGGATGCCTACGGCGTGCAAAGCCAGCAGCGCGCCGCCGCCGCCCAGGCTGCCGGCCTGTTCGATGACGAGATCGTGCCGATGACGACGATCATGGGCGTGGCCGACAAGGCCTCGGGGCGTCTCCTCACGCGTGAAGTCACGATCGCCGCCGACGAGGGCATCCGCGCCGACACGACCATCGAGGGCGTGGCCAAGATCCGCACCGCGCTGCCCGGCGGCGTGATCACGGCCGGCAATGCCAGCCAGTTTTCGGACGGCGCCTCGGTGTCGATCCTGATGGGGCGCACCATGGCCGAGGCCAAGGGCTTGCAGCCGCTGGGCGTGTTCCGCGGCTTTGCGGTGGCCGGCTGTGAGCCGGATGAGATGGGCATCGGCCCCGTGTTCGCGGTACCGAAACTGTTGCGCAAGGCCGGCCTGAGCGTGGCCGACATCGGCCTGTGGGAACTGAACGAAGCTTTCGCGGTGCAGGTGCTGTACTGCGCCGACAAGCTCGGCATCCCGATGGAGCGCCTCAACGTGAACGGCGGCGCGATCGCCGTCGGCCACCCGTACGGCGTATCCGGCGCACGCCTGGTCGGCCACGCGCTGATCGAAGGCAAGCGCCGCGGCGTAAAATTTGTCGTGGTCACCATGTGTATCGGCGGCGGGCAGGGCGCGGCCGGACTGTTCGAAGTACTGTGATACTCGCTGTGATACATACGACCATTCAAACTTGTTGCTGAGATTCGAGAAAACTATGATCAAACACATCGTCATGTGGAAATTGAAGGACGAGGCCGAAGGCCGCGACCGCCTTGCCAATGCGATCGAGATGAAGCGCCGCCTCGACGAGTGCGCGGACATCGTGCCGGGCATCCTGACCTTCGAAGTCACCCTGGCCCAGCCGGGCCTGGAAGCGACCTGTGACGTCGTCCTGTACTCGGAGTTCGAGAGCAAGGCGGCGCTGGACGCCTACGCCGTGCATCCGACCCACAAGGCGCTGGTGCCCTTCATCGGCGCCATCCGCGAAGGGCGCCAGTGCATGGATTACGCAGTTTAACTATCTACCTATAAAAACAAGGAGACAGCATGCGCACTACCAAGGAGTTATTTTCGCTGGAAGGCAAGACCGCACTGGTGACCGGCGGCTCGCGCGGGCTCGGCCTGCAGATGGCCGAGGCGCTGGGCGAGCAGGGCGCGCGCGTCGTGATTTCGTCGCGCAAGCAGGACGAGCTCGACACGGCCGTGGCCCACCTTGCCGCGCGCGGCATCGACGCGTCCGCCATCGCGGTCGACCTGCAGGACGAGGCCAGCGTGCAGCCCTTCGTCGAGGAAGCGCTGCGCCGCCTCGGCCAGATCGACATCCTGGTCAACAACGCCGGCGCCAGCTGGGGCGCCCCGGCCGAAGAGCATCCGCTCGAAGCCTGGGACAAGGTCATGAACCTGAACGTGCGCAGCATCTTCCTGGTGTCGCAGGCGGTCGGCAAGCTGTCGATGATTCCGCGCGGCTACGGCAAGATCGTCAACATCTCCTCGATCGCCGGCCTGTTCGGCAATGCGCCGGGCACGATGAGCACGATCGCCTACAACACCTCGAAAGGCGCGCTGGTCAACTTCACGCGCGCGCTGGCTGGCGAGTGGGGCCGCCACGGCATCACCGTCAACTCGATTGCGCCAGGCTTTTTCCCGTCTAAAATGACCAAGGGCGTGCTGGCATCGATCGGCGTCGATCGCCTGGCGCAGGGTGCGCCGTTGGGACGCCTCGGCGACGACGAAGACCTGAAGGGCGCGGTGGTGCTGTTCGCCTCCGACGCCAGCAAGCACATCACCGGCCAGATCCTGGCCATCGACGGCGGCGTGTCCGCGGTCTAGGGAGCGTTGCATGAAACATTTCAAGGGTAGGGTGGCCGTGATCACCGGCGCCGCCAGCGGCCTCGGCCGTGAATTCGCCGACCGTGCCGCCGAGCTCGGCATGAAGCTGGTGCTGGCCGACGTCCAGGCCGACGCGCTCGAACGCGCCACCGACGAGCTGCTGGCAGGCGGCGCCGAAGTGCTGGCCATGGTCTGCGACGTCAGCAAGGGCGCGCACGTGCAGGAACTGGCCGACGCGGCGATCGCGCGCTTCCACGGCATCCACCTGGTGTTCAACAACGCCGGCGTCGGTTCGGGCGGCCTGGTCTGGGAAAATACCGAGGCCGACTGGCAATGGGTGCTGGGCGTGAACCTGTGGGGCGTGATCCACGGCGTGCGCGTGTTCATGCACGCGATGCTCGACTGTGCCAAGGGCGACCCGGATTACGAAGGTCATATCGTGAATACCGCCTCGATGGCGGGGCTGCTGAATGCCCCGGCGATGGGCGTCTACAACGTCTCCAAGCATGCCGTGGTGTCGCTCTCGGAAACGCTGTACCACGACCTGCAGCTGGTGCAGGCGCCGATCGGCGCCTCGGTGCTGTGCCCGTACTTCGTGCCGACCGGCATCCACCAGTCGCACCGCAACCGTCCCGAAGAACTGAAGCCGGAGGCTGGCCCGACCGCCAGCCAGCTGGCCTCGCAGGCGCTGACCACGAAGGCGGTCGAGTCGGGCAAGGTGTCGGCGCTCGACGTCTCGCGCATCACCTTCGATGCGATCCGGGAAGGGCAGTTCTACATCTATTCGCACCCGCAGGCGCTCGGCGGCGTGCAGGAGCGCATGGAAGCCATCGTCAGCGGCGCCAATCCGCCCGATCCGTACGCGGCGACGCCGCACGTGCGCGAGATGCTGCGCTCGCGGTTGTAATCCGGACGCACTTGTCGGCGTCGAGCGGAGCCTGCGGGCTCCGTTTTTTTTGCCTGTGTTATTCGCCCTCGGCCAAGCCGGTGCTCACGGCCGTCGGATCGCTGCTGGGCAATTCATCGATCGGACGGCCGCCGGAGACGCTCTGGCAGCCGAGCAGGGCTGCGGCCAGCAGGGCCGGAAACAGGAGTCGTGTGCGCATGGTGTTCTCCGTCCGTGTAAATGAACCGAAAACGCTAGCGCCACAGGGCAGAGCAGATTTGACTTCAATCAAGCGAATCTTGGGAACTAATTTCTCGACAAGCGCTATAGAAATTTGTAACTAACCGACTGATGACAACACCTGGAGCGCGCTACTTCATGCACTACCGAAACTTCAATCTCATGATTTGTAACTAACGAACAAGAAAACACAAACCTACAAAAACCAGCCACCAAGGGTGAGGGCCGCGCCGGGCAGAGTAAGGCAGAAATGATGTCCTCAACCATGCCTGCGACGGAAGCGCACCGCCGAACCGTAGGGTGGACCGGGCCACGAAAGGCTCCGTCCACGCGGTGCCGCATATGAAGGTCGAGACACGAACAGAAGGCCAACGCCATGGCGCACCATATCGCCCCACGCCAGCGCAAACGCTCATGGAGCGCTGCACCGCGTGGACGGAGTCCACCCTACGCGAGGCTGTCGCCTTACGGCCGCACAACCCGCTCGTGCAACTCCGCCGGCGCATTCTCGTACAACTTCACCACCGTCGAGGTGCGTGTTCCGTACCCCGGTGTTTCGATGCACACCGCCGACAGCACCCGTTCGAGGTCGAGCGGCACGCCGGTCGCCGGCAGGCGCAGATCCGGCGCACGGGTGGTGTCGGCCAGCATCTCGAAATAGGCATCTTCCGGCGCACCCTGGCACAGCAGGCTGGCGAACTGGGCTTTCGTGCGCGTGACTTTCGGCCAGGGCGCATCGAGCAGGCCGTTGGAGACGCCATAGATGCGGCCGGGTTCGAGCGGCTGGCCATTGCGCGGGTCGTCGCCGGCGCGGTTCGAATACCAGTACAGGGCAGAGCGGTCGCCCAGCACGAGGTTGAAGCCGTTGTAGACGTCGCCGCGCGCGGCGATCACCTCGATGTACTCGGCCACGGACAGCGAGCCCTTCAGGAAATCGGCCACCAGTTCGCCGCGCGAGGGTGCGTCCGGCCGGCGTTCGCCGGGCGCGCGGATGTTGGTGAGGGCGGCGAAGCGCGGGCCGTCCGGCCCTTCGCGCGTGATGCCCATCCAGCTGCCGCCGTGTTCCAGGTCGCGGCCGGCGATCAGGTTCGGGTGCTCTGGCCAGGGCGCGGCCGGCGCCGCCGGGCGGTCGTAGAATTCGTCGCGGTTGGCCACCGCGATCACCGGCACGCCGGGAATGACGCGCCAGGCAAAGACGATCAGGCACATGGTGGAAACTCCATGAAAACTTCGACGCGGCGCGGGCCTTCGACCAGGCCGTCCAGCCCGGCATCGTCCACGGCCGCTTCGAGCGCAGCGGCAAAGGTTGCGGGCACGCCGGGATAGACTTCCATCCAGGTTTGCAGGCCGTCGCGGCTGCCCGGACGGCGCTGCAGGCGCGCGGCGCCGGGATCGGTCACCCGTGCCTGCAGGGCGCGCACCCGCGGCAGGAGCGCCGCGGCGTGCTCGTCGCGCACCTTGTAATACACATAGAGGTCGACCATGCTACAGGTCGAGCGCATCCAGCGCGTAGGGCATCGGCAGGAAGCGCAGGGCCGCGCCGCCGTTTGAGCCCAGGTGGACTTCTTCCGCGAGCGCGGCCAGCTTCATCTCCACCAGCAGGTCGGCGCCGCCGGCGCCGTTGGGCGCGGCATTGACCACCATGCCGCAGGGCTGGTCGGGGTCGGCGCTGGAGAACACTTCGTCGCCGGCGCGCGCCGCCGGGTTGTCGACGCTGGCCAGCGCGGTGCGCCGCTTGAGCTTGCCGAGATACTGGCTGCGCGCGACGATTTCCTGGCCCGGATAGCAACCCTTCTTGAAGTTGACGCCGCCAAGCAGTTCGAGGTTGATCATCTGCGGCACGAACTGTTCCTGGGTCGCGGCGGTTACCTGCGGTACGCCGGCGTGGATCGCGGCCAGGCGCCAGGCGGCGTTGCCGCCGAGTGCCAACTGCTGCGCCAGCGCGGGCAGGACGGCCCCGGCTTCCTGGCTCGATGTGATCCACAGAAAGCGCGGCGCGCCGAATGCATCCGCCAGGCGGATCACGCTGCCGCGCTCGCCGTGCGTGACCGCAAACGCTGCCTCCGGCACGGCCAGGCCCTGGGCGCGCAGGGCGGCTTCGGCCTGGGCGCCGCCGGCGCCGATGACTGCCGCCACCGCGTCCTCGTCGGTCGCGTCGCGCAGCTTGGCCTTGGCGCGCATGACGAACATCGACAGGCGCTTTTGCAGCGGCGCCTGGATGGCGCGCGGCAGTTGCAGCCAGATGGTGCCGTCGAGGCCGCGCCACATCAGGAAGGTCGCCTGCAGGCGGCCTTTCGGCGTGCAGAAGCCCGCCAGGCGCGCCTCGCCGGTGCCGAGATGTTCGACGTCGTTGGTCAGCTGGCTGTGCAGGAAGCGCGCGGCATCTTCACCGGCGACGGCGATCAGGCCGAGGTCGGTCACCGGGGCGACGAAGCCGGCGCTCAGGTCATCCGTTGTCAGGGTACGGCCGAAGTCTTCGACCTGGGTCGCTTCATCGATATGGAAGCGGGCGCCATGGGAGGCTAGATATTCTGTCCAGTTGCTCATAAATGCAATATGCTTTGCGGTTTAGGCTTTATCATTACGGCCTCATTATAGAGTTGTCGAGCAATTCGCGCCGGAGACGGTACAACGAGGCGCCGTACAGACGACAACTACATACAAGACAAAACGACGAAAACAGAATGACGAAAGCAGAATGGCATTCATAAAAAAAACACTCGTCGCCGGCGTCATCGTGTCCCTGGTGGCCGCCGGTGGTTTCAGCTGGTGGTGGGGGCACGCGCTCACCAGCGGCGGAGCGCCGATCGAATTCACGATCACCCCGGGCAGCGGCGTCGGCGCCGCCGCCCAGCAGATGGCCAAGGCCGGCGTTCCGGTCAACCCGTTGCTGTTTCAGATCCTGGCGCGCATCACGGGCGACGCCGCCCGCATCAAGGCCGGCAGCTATGAACTGAAACCGGACACCTCGCCGCGGCGCCTGCTGACCCAGCTCGTGCGCGGCGAATTCGCCCAGGAAGCGCTCACCATCATCGAAGGCTGGACCTTCCGCCAGATGCGCGAAGCGATCGCCGCCACCAGGACCCTGCGCCAGGAAACGGCGAAGCTGAGCGACGCCGAACTGATGGCCAAGGTGTCGACCGAATACACCCAGCCGGAAGGCATGTTCTTTCCCGACACTTACCTGTTCGCCAAGGGCGCCAGCGACCTGCAGATCTACAAGCAGGCGCACCAGATGCTGCTCACCCGCCTGAACGCGGCCTGGGAAAAGCGCGAGCCGAACCTGCCGTACAAATCGCCCTACGAAGCCCTGATCATGGCCTCGATCGTGGAAAAGGAGACCGGCCAGAAAAGCGAACGCGCGATGATCGCCGGCGTGTTCGTGAATCGCCTGCGCACCGGCATGATGCTGCAGACCGATCCGAGCGTCATCTACGGCATGGGCTTGCGCTACGAAGGCAAGATCGCCAAGAAGGATTTGACGACCGACACCCCGTACAATACCTACACCCGCTACGGCCTGCCGCCGACGCCGATCTCGCTGCCGGGCACCCAGTCGCTCGCCGCCGCGCTGGCGCCGGCCAAGACCGAAGCCCTGTATTTCGTGTCGCGCAACGACGGCACCAGCCAGTTCTCGGAAAACCTGAACGACCATAACCGCGCCGTAAATCAGTATCAACGTGGAGCGACGAAACCATGAGCGCGCGTGGCAAATTCATCACCGTCGAAGGCATTGACGGCGCCGGCAAGTCGACCCATATCGGCTTCGTCACCCAATGGTTGCAGGCGCGCGGCAAGACGGTGGTGTCTTCGCGCGAACCGGGCGGCACGCCGCTCGGCGAAAAGCTGCGCGAGCTGCTGCTGCACGAGAAGATGCACCTGGAAACCGAGGCGCTGCTGATGTTCGCCAGCCGCCGCGAGCACGTCGCGCAAGTGATCGAACCGGCGCTCGCGCGCGGAGAATGGGTACTGTCCGACCGCTTTTCCGACGCCAGCTTTGCCTACCAGAGCGGTGGACGCGGCATGGACCGCGCCAAGATGGAAGCGCTGGAAGCCTGGGTCCATCCGCACCTGCAACCCGACCTGACCCTGCTGTTCGACGTGCCGTTGGAAGTGGCGCGCCAGCGCCTCGACGCGACGCGCACGCTGGATAAATTCGAGAGCGAGCAGGCCGAATTCTTTGCCCGCTGCCGCGCCGAATACCTGCGCCGCGCGGCAGAGTATCCGGACCGTTTCGCGGTGATCGATTCGACGCGCAGCATCGCCGAGACGCAGGCCCGGATCGAAGAGGCGTTGACGGTATTAATGTAATGAGACTGTTTTGATGATTTACCCTTGGCAGCAAAGCGCCTGGACCCAGCTCCAGGCAATGCGCGCGCGCATGCCGCACGCGATCCTGTTCCACGGTCCGGCCGGCATCGGCAAGGCCGGCTTCCTCGAAGCCTTTGCCCAATCGCTGCTGTGCGAAAACGTGCAGCCCGACGGCCAGGCCTGCAACAGCTGCGCCTCCTGCGGCTGGTTCGTCCAGCACAACCACCCGGACTACCGCCGCGTGCGTCCCGAAGCGCTGGAAGACGAACCTGCCGGCGAAGCTGAAGAGAGCGGCGACGGCGACAAGAAATCGAAGTCGACCAAGGCGCCCTCGAAAGAGATCAAGATCGAGCAGATCCGCGCCCTGGCCGACTTCATGAACATCTCGACCCACCGCCAGGGCTTGCGCGTGGTGGTGCTGTATCCGGCCGAAGCGCTCAACATGCCGGCCTCGAACGCGCTGCTGAAAACGCTGGAAGAACCGCCACCGGGCACCGTCTTCCTGCTCGCCTCGAACAGCCTCGACCGCCTGCTGCCGACGATCCTGTCGCGCTGCCGCAAGTTCGGGCTGCCGATGCCGGACCACGCCGCGGCGCTGGCCTGGCTGAAGGAGCAGGGCGTCAACGATGCCGACAGCTGGCTGCGCGAAGAGGGCGGCGCGCCGCTGGCCGCGCTGGACAAGGCCAACGGCGGCAGCCGCGAGGAACTCGACACGCTGCTGGGCTTCCTGGCGCGGCCCAACGTCGAGTCGGCGCTGCGCCAGGCCGACAAGCTGAGCAAGACGCCGCTGGCGGCGCTGGTCGCCTGGCAGCAGCGCTGGCTGTACGATCTGTTGTCGAGCAAGCTGGCCGGCAGCGTGCGTTACTACCCACGCTACCAGAAGGAACTTGCAGCCTTGGCCGGCAACGTGCACACTGCGAATCTGTTACGGGCAATCAAGTCCGCGAACGAACGGCGCGCCGTGGCGGACCATCCGCTGTCCGCCAAGCTGTTTATCGAGGACATGTTGCTGGATTATGCAGCCTGCTGCAGTTGAGCCTGGGAGAAGCGAGATGAGCGGCAATACCACCGACCCGAACGCCACGCTCGTGCCGCGGCCGTCGGTCCTGTCGCTGGCGATCAAGGAAAAGGCGGCGCTGTACGCGGCCTACATGCCCTTCCTGAAGAACGGCGGCATGTTCGTGCCGACCACAAAGCCGTACAAGCTCGGCGACGAAGTCTACCTGATCCTGTCGCTGATGGACGACGCCAATAAATACCCGATCGCCGGCAAGGTCGCCTGGATCACCCCGGCCGGCGCCAACAACAGCAAGGCGCAGGGGATCGGCGTACATTTTCCGGCCGACGACACCGGCCAGCGCGCCAAGGCCCGCATCGAAGAAATCCTGGGCGCGGCGCTACGCTCCTCGCGCGCCACGCATACCCTGTAATGACTCTTTTAGCTCCCGCTTTTTCGTTCACATGTCCTACGTCCACCGTCTTGCCCGCCGCGACGACCTGCCCGTCATCGTCGACATCTACAATTCCACCATTGCCTCGCGCGAAGTCACCGCCGACACCGAACCGGTCAGCGTCGCCTCGCGCGAAGCCTGGTTCAACGACCATACGCCCGAACGGCGCCCGCTGTGGGTGATCCACGACGCCAACGACGTCTCCGATCATCCGGCCGTGATCGGCTGGATGTCGTACTCGAATTTCTACGGCCGCCCGGCCTACTCGGGCACGGCGGAACTGTCGATCTATATCGACGAGGAATGGCGCGGCCGTGGCCTGGGCAAGTATTGCCTGGAGCAGGCGATCGCCTTTGCACCGCAGATCAAGGTGCATACCCTGCTCGGGTTCATCTTCGGGCACAACGCGCCGAGCCTGAACCTGTTCCGCAAGTTCGGCTTCGACACCTGGGCCAATTTCCCGCGTGTGGCGAACCTCGACGGGATCGAGCGTGACCTGATCATCCTGGGTAAACGCGTCGTCGATTGATCTGGCGCTGAGCGCGTGGGCTTGCTTGAAGTGCGCCCACCCTGCGTTACACGACTGCTAACGTCATGTGGACCGATGCCGGCGACGCACCGTAGGGTGGGCTCTCCGAGCCCACGCGTTACAGCGCCAGCGTCACTGCGGCAATGCCATCACCGACGCAACGCGCCGACCCGCGTGACGCGCCGCGCCGCCTGCCCGTACAATACCGGCATGTACATCGATTCCCACTGCCACATCAATTTCCCCGAGCTTGCCGCGCGGATGCCCGAGGTCCTCGCCAGGATGGCGGAAAACCGCGTCACCCATGCGCTGTGCGTATCGGTCGACTTGCCGGACTTTCCCTCGGTGCTCGCCCTGGCCGAGCAATATCCCCACATTTATGCGTCGGTCGGCGTCCATCCGGACTATGAAGACACGCCGGAACCAACCGTCGAGCAGCTGGTCGAACTGGCTGCGCATCCGAAAATCGTCGCCATCGGCGAGACCGGCCTCGACTACTACCGTCTCGAGGGCGACCTCGAATGGCAGCGCGAGCGCTTCCGCACGCATATCCGGGCGTCGCGTCTCACGCGCAAACCGCTGATCATCCATACCCGCGCCGCCAGCGCGGACACGATCCGGATCATGCGCGAGGAGGGCGCCGGCACGGCGGACGGCGGCGTGGCCGGCGTGATGCATTGCTTTACCGAGTCGCTCGAGGTGGCCGAAGCCGCGATCGAGATGGGGTTTTATATCTCGTTTTCCGGTATCGTCACCTTCAAGAGCGCCAAAGACTTGCAGGCGGTGGCGCGCGCGGTGCCGCTCGAGCGCATCCTGATCGAAACCGATTCGCCCTACCTGGCGCCGGTGCCGTTCCGCGGCAGGATGAACGAGCCGGGCTATGTCGCGCACGTGGCCGAATACATCGCCACCTTGAAAGACGTGCCGCTGCGCGACGTGGCCGACCGTACCAGCGAGAACTTCTTCAACCTGTTCCAGCACGCAAAGGCCTGACATGCAGCCAACACGCCGCCTAGTCCTGAGGAGCATCGTACTCACGGCCGGCATGGCCAGCGGCCTCGTTGCCGCCGCGGCCTCGAAGCCGCCGGGCGAAGCCGAGCTGACCACCTTCTTCCGCTCGGTGCAGGTGGACGACGTCAGGACGGTCAAGGCGATGCTCGGCACGGTCGTCAATCCCAACCAGCCCAATCCGATCGGCGGCGAGCCGGGCATGGTGCAGGCGCTGCGCGAAGAGGCGATGAAGGTGTTCCAGATCTTCCTCGACCATCCCGGCACCAACCTCGAAGCGAAGGCGGCGAACGGCAATACGGCGCTGATGATGGCCGCCTTCAAGCGCAACCGTCCGGCGGTCGAAGCGCTGCTGGCCAAGGGCGCCGCCGTCAACCAGCCGGGCTGGACGGCCTTGCACTACGCGGCGGCCAGCGGCGACGAGGACATCGTGCGCCTCCTGATCGCGCGCGGGGCGAAGGTCGACGCCGTCTCGCCGAAAGCCAGCGGCGCCTACACACCGATGATGATGGCGGCGCGCGAAGGCCACGACGGCGCCGCGCTGGTGCTGATCGCCCATGGCGCCGACCGCATGCGCAGGAACGGCGAAGGCTTGACCGCCGTGCAGCTGGCCGAACGGGCCGGCAAGCCGCGCGTGGCCAGGGCGCTGGAGCAGGGCGGCTGAGCGTTTGCACCTCGAACACGAACCGGCCTGCGCGCCGGTTTTTTTTACGACCTTTTATTTCTCCACAGTCATGCGTCGGCCGAACTGGCGGGTATTTCCAGCTTTTCTCTCGTTATCGGGTGTGCGCTCCGGGTCCCATAATCTGGTCATCGAATTAATTGCGGCGCAGCAACAGCGCCACCCACCAAGGATCCTCCATGCTGAACGAACGCGAAATCGAAAGCTGCTACCTCGGGCAATTCATCCCGGTCCACTATCACCACAACATGCTGATGGACCAGAACCGCATGAATGCCTTCCAGGCGGCGATCGCCCACGCGGTGCGTCCCGGCATGAAGGTGCTGGAGCTTGGCGGCGGCACCGGCGTGCTCTCGTATTTCGCGGCCCGGCAGGCCGACAAAGTGTATTGCGTCGAGTTCAATCCGGATCTGGTGAAGGAAGCGCGCCGCTTCCTGGCGATGAACCCGAACGGCCACAAGGTCGAGGTGATCCATGCCGATGCCTTCGACTACCTGCCGCCCGAGCCGGTCGACGTCGTCATCTGCGAAATGATCCACGTCGCCATGCTGCGCGAAAAGCAGGTGGCCGTCATCGAAGCCTTCAAGGAGCGCTACCTGGCCCGCTTCGGCGGCCCGCTGCCGGTCTTCATGCCGGAAGCGGTGGTGATGGCGGTGCAGCCGCTGCAGCAGGACTATGCCTTCCACGGCTACTACGCGCCGATCGTCCAGTTCCAGGACACCGCGGTCGCCTATCCCGGCACGGTCGAGCTGGCCCAGCCGGCCGTGTACAGCGTGCTCGACTTCGCCGAACCGGTCGACAGCCTGATCGCCTGGCGCGGCAGTTTTACGGTCGAGCAGGACGGCACCCTGAACGCCTTGCGCTTCGTGACCAAGAACGTGCTGTCGATCGTGCAGGAACGCGGCGCCACCATCGACTGGCTGAACCACTACATGACGCTGCCGCTGGCGAAGGCGCTGGACGTCATCGCGGGCGATGTCGTCCAGGTGTCGTTCCAGTACCGCGCCGGCGCCTCGATCCCGAGCCTGCAGGCGTCGATCCGCGCGGCGCTGGCGTTCGATGAGGCCGAGGCTGAGGCCATCGCGCCGGTCGCCATGCGCACCGTCGAATTCGCCTGACGTAGGGCGGGCATGCCCGCCGCCTTGCGTGCGGTTGCCCCATGCGCGGTCTCGACCGTCCGCTCGCACCGTACTGCGGGTCATTGCAGCCCCAAGTGAAAGCATGCGCACGTAACGGTGGGCATGCCCACCGTACGGAATACTTGTTCGTCGCGCAATGGCGCAATTTGGCCGCCCCAGGCTGCCATTCGTCGCATTCCACCGGCCGTCCGGCCAGCCGCGCCGTACACTCGCTCCAACCCTTCCACTGGAGCATACGATGTTCGGTTTCCTGCTGTGGCTGTTACTCCTGTTCCTGTGCTGGCCACTCGCTCTGCTGGCGCTCGTGCTGTATCCGCTCGTCTGGCTGGTCTTGCTGCCGCTGCGCCTGTTGGGGATCGGCGTCGAGGCCGTCTTCAGCCTGCTGCGCGCGATCGTGATGCTGCCGGCCCGCGTGCTGGGCCTGTCGCCGGGCCGCTAGGCCATGCGGCGCCCTGTCCGGCAGAGTGTGGGGCAATTAACAGACGCGCGCGGCGTGATCGCCTACTGTGGAGTCGTTCGCTTTCATCCGAAAGCGCGCTTTTTTCACTGTAAGGAAACGATTATGCGCCTGGACATTTACCGCAGAGCCGAAAGCGACGGCAAGTTATCCTACTTGGCCGTGCCGGAAACCCGCAACATCCCTGAAGAAGCCACCAACACCGATTGGGAAGTGGAGGCGAAAGCCTTCGAGATCGACGACGACGCCGATCAGTTGCCCGACTACGAGATCGACAACCTGGCTGGCCAGCTTGCCGAAAAAGGCTACGCAATCACGGCGCTCCATTAATCTTCGGCCGCGCGCGTCCGCCGATTCGCGGCTGCGCGCGGCGTGAGCGTGCAAGCTTCGGCATGCACGCGACAGGCAATGCCGTTTTCACCGGGTCCCCGACGGGTACCTGGTGGATATGCTATTCTTGCGCCCTGTTCAAGTTGACACCGGCTGCAGAGGCCGGGCTGGGGGAAAGATGAAGTGGGCGTTGGTCGGTTTTTATTTCCTCGCGGTTCTTCATATCCACTTCCGCGGCAAGGTGCGCCTGCCATTCGGGCGGCAATTGTTCGACCATTCGTCGTTCATGGCACCGATCAACTTCTTCATGCACCTGTTCTCGCGGGTGCCGAGCACGCCCTACATTCCCGTCCGTGATTTTGCCGAGCTGGCGCCGCTGCAGGCGAACTGGCAAGTCATCCGCGCCGAAGCGGAACACCTGCTGGCCCTGAAAAAGATCAAGGCCGCCGAGCAGAACGACGATGCCGGTTTCAATTCCTTCTTCAAGACCGGCTGGAAGCGCTTCTACCTGAAGTGGTACGACGCCAGCCACCCGTCGGCGGAGCGCCTGTGCCCGCAAACCCATGCGCTGCTGCAAGCGATCCCGACGGTCAAGGCGGCGATGTTCGCCGAACTGCCGCCCGGCGCCAAGCTCAACCCGCACCGCGACCCGTTCGCCGGCTCGATGCGCTATCACCTCGGCCTGGCCACGCCCAACGACGACCGCTGCTTCATCGAAGTCGACGGCCAGCGCCACAGCTGGCGCGACGGCGAAGGCGTGATCTTCGACGAAACCTATATCCACTGGGCGATCAACGGCAGCGACAGCGACCGCATCATCCTGTTTTGCGACATCGAGCGGCCGATGCGTTACCGCTGGATGTCGGCCATCAACCGCTGGCTCGGCCGCACCATGATGACGGCCGCCAGTTCGCCCAACGAAACCGGCGACCAGACCGGTCTCGTCAGCAAGCTGTTCCGCATCTCGCACGTGATGGGCCAGTACCGCCGCCGCTACAAGGCCTGGAACAAGACCGCCTATAAAGTGACCAAGGTGGCGCTGATCGTCGGCCTGGCCGCGTTCGTTTACTGGATCTGAAGCTGACCGCGGCCGGCAGGCGCCGGCTGTAGCAAAGTTCAGCGATACACCAGAACCGGAATCGCGCTGTGCAGCAGCACCTTCTGCGTTTCGCTCCCCAACAGCAATCCGCCCAGGCCGCGCCGGCCGTGCGAAGCCATGACGATCAGGTCGCAGCCGCGTTCGCGCGCGGTGCGCAGGATCGCCTCGTGCGGATCGTCCGAGCGCACCAGCACGGTTGCGCATTCGACGCCGAGCGAGCGCGCGGCGTCGGACACAGTGGCCAGGTATTTGCCGGCACGCGCCTCGCTGGCGGCGAGGTATTGGTCCTCGGTGCTTTCGATCATGTCGGCGTCGGCGGTGAAGGTCTTGAAGTCGGGCAGCGCGGTCACGCCGATGACTTGTGCACCAATCTCTTTGGCAAAACTCACGCCCGCGAGCACGGCGCGCGACGACAGTTCGGATCCGTCGGTCGGTAACAGGATGCGTTTGAACATGGTGGCCTCCGTGACAAGTGGATTGCAGCGCCGGGAGGCGCATGCGGAACCAGTCTGACGGCCGACCCGGGGGCGTGGTTGATCAGGCTCAAACGTGCCGGGATGGCCTCAGAAGCCATCCCTGCTGGCCTCAAAAGTAGAAATTCACCAGCATGCCGATGTGGTCGCCCTTGACGGTCTCGTTGAAGTCCTTCATCTTGAACTCGTCGTTCACGTAGCGCAGCTTGAAACCGAGCCGGGGCGAGTACAGGTATTCGATTTCGGCGACCGGGCTGGTCGTGTCCTTGAAATCGTAGTCGCCGATGTCGGCCACGCCGCTGGTACGCAGCGCGGTGCCGGTGACATAACGCAGGCCGCCGCCGACGCGCACCTTGTCGTTCACGTGGTAGTAGCCGAGCAGCTCGAGCGGCACGCGTTCGAAACGGATGTCGCCGTTGCTGCCGGCGGCGTTGTCGACGTGGTAGCCGACCGTACCCTGGACCGAGAATTGCGGGTTGACGCGGTAATCGACGCCGGCCAGCAGGGCCACGGTGCCGCCGCCGTCGATGTCGACCTTGTCGCCGTCGGCGTACTGCGCCGTGATGATCTTTTCGCCGCCGTAGGTGAGGCCGGCGCCGACCACGAAGCGCAGCGGTTTGGTGGCGAGGTCCTGGACCGGGACCCAGGTCTGGGCCTGGGCGGCGCCCAGCGACGCCAGGGCAAGAGCAAATGCGAGTGCGATGTTGTTCATGTCGGTTATCAATGGAGTAAGTCAGCCATGATAAAGAGGCAATTGCTCATATGCAACTTAACAACAAGGGCGCGTTGTTTGTTTGAAACATATGCTTCGACGCTGCGGGCGCAGCAAGCCACGCCCGCAGTAATGCGGAATACAGCTTGGCGGAACGAAGCTTTAGAACACGCGCTGCAGCCAGCCGTGCTTGTCTTCACCGCGGCCGTTCTGGATGTCGAGCAGCGTGGTTTTCAGGCGCGTGGTGACCGGGCCGGCTTCGCCGGTGCCGATGGTCGCCTCGAAGCCGCTGCCCTTGACCTTGCCGATCGGGGTGACCACGGCCGCCGTACCGCAGGCAAAGGCTTCGGTGAGGCGGCCGCTGGCGGCGTCCGCTTTCCACTGGTCGATCGAATACGGCTCTTCGCGCACGGTGATGCCGGCGTCGCGCGCCAGCACGATCAGCGAATCGCGGGTGATGCCCGGCAGGATGGTGCCGGTCAGCGGCGGGGTCTGGATCGAACCGTCTTCGAACACGAAGAAGATGTTCATGCCGCCCAGTTCCTCGACCCATTTGCGCTCGACGGCGTCCAGGAACACGACCTGGTCGCAGCCTTCGCGCGTGGCCTCGGCTTGCGCGGCCAGGCTGGCGGCGTAGTTGCCCCCGCACTTGGCGTCGCCGGTGCCGCCGGGCGCGGCGCGGATGTAGTTCTCGGACACCCACAGCGTGATGCCGGCGCTGCCGCCCTTGAAGTAGTTACCGGCAGGCGAAGCGAAGATGCAGAACAGGTATTCGCTGGCCGGGCGAACGCCGAGCGCGGCTTCGGTGGCGATCATGAAGGGGCGCAGGTAGAGCGCGGCGCCTTCGGATTGCGGAATCCAGTCGCGGTCTTCGCTGACGATCGCGTGCACGGCTTCCAGGAACAGTTCTTCCGGCAGCGGCGCCATCGCCAGGCGCTGCGCCGACTTCTGAAAGCGGCGTGCGTTGGCTTCCGGACGGAACAGGGCGGCGCCGCCGTCCGGCAGCGGGTAAGCCTTCAGGCCTTCGAAGATTTCCTGGGCGTAGTGCAGCACCATGGTCGACGGATCGAGCGGCAGCATGCCGCGTGCTTCGACCTTGCCGTCGTGCCAGCCACGGCCTTCGGTGTAGCGGATGGTGACCATGTGGTCGCTGAACGCGCGGCCGAAGCCGGGGTTCTCGAGCAGCGCGGTACGCTCGGGGGTAGGAAGGGGCATCAGGCTTTTCTGGATCGACAGGGTCGATGGACCAACTTTGTTCATACAGTCTCCGTAAAACTTGCGCGACAGTGCGGTAGTGCGTCGTCAGGCGGTATTATCGATCAATCACAGCATTTTCGCTGCGAGAACTTCGTCCGGGCGCAGCGAAATTGCGTCCCGGCGCCCACTTCAGGGAGAAAAAGTGCTTCGTTCGCCTGATACCGGCCTGGCGCCGCTGCTGCCGCGCATGGGCGCCGGCTTCATCCTGCGCGTCCTTTCCAAGCGGGCGCGCGCCGTGCCGGCGGGTCCGATCGCGCCGCTGACCTCGCGCTTCACGCTGCCGCGGCTGGATCTCGCGCACGTCGCACGCTACCGCGCGGCGCTGGGGTTTACACTGGACACGGTGCCGCTCACCTGGTGGTACCTGCCGGTCCAGCGCGCCCACATGGCGACGCTGTTGTCGAGCAGCTTTCCCTACCGGCTGGCGGGCATCGTCCACGTCGAGAACGAATTGATCGCCCACCCATCTGCGTCTACCGCGGCGCCGGCCGACACGGCCATTGTGCTTGCGACGCGCATCGACATCCTGCCGCCGACCGCTTCCGGCGCCGTCTACTGCGCGCTCGAGACCGTGGGCAGCGCGGACGGCGAACGCATCTTCACCTGCATTAGCAAGTACCTCGCCGTGCGCGGTGCCCGGTCGGGCAAGTCCAGGGGCGAGCGCGCGCCTATCGCCGCCGGGGCAGTCATCGAGAGCTGGACGCTGGGGCCGTCGAGCGGGCGCGATTACGCGCGCGTCTCCGGCGACTGGAACCCGATCCACCTGACGCGCTGGAGCGCGCGCCTCATGGGACTGCCGGCGCCGATCATCCACGGCATGCACTCGGTGGCCAGGACCTGCGCCGCGCTCGAGGCCAGGGCGGAGCGGCCGGTCACGGCATTGTCGGTGCGTTTCACGGCGCCGGTGCCGCTGGGCGAGGGCGTCGTGTTGAAGGAGGGCGCAGGAGCGGACAGTTATGTCCTGTTCTGCGCCGGCGTGGCCGCCGCCGCGGGTAAGTTCACGCTGGACCGGGGCTGAAAAAGGGGCTTGCCTGTAAAGACGGGCAAAGCCTCGTACAATTGTTGTGCAACGCAGCACCGCCTTGTCCAACCTCGACCCGGAACCAGCATGAACGACCACCACGGAAGACCCGTCCACGAACTCTCGATGACGGTCCTGATGACCCCCGACATGGCCAATTTTTCCGGCAACGTCCACGGCGGCACCATCCTGAAATTCCTCGACAGCGTGGCCTACGCGTGCGCCAGCCGTTACTCGGGCGCGTACGTCGTCACCCTGTCGGTCGACCAGGTGATGTTCCTGCAGCCGATCCACGTCGGCGAACTGGTGACCTTCCTGGCCTCGGTGAACTACACCGGCACCAGCTCGATGGAAATCGGCATCCGCGTCGTCATCGAAAACATCCAGCAGCGCACCCAGCGCCACGCCAACAGCTGCTACTTCACGATGGTGGCCGTGGACGCCAACCGCAAGCCGCAGCCGGTGCCGACCCTGGTGCCCGAGACCGAGGAGCAGAAGCGGCGCTTCGAAAAGGCGGAAGAGCGCAAGCGCTCGCGCCAGGCGCTGCATGGGAAAAAGCGGTAGAGGATTCGCGCACTTCACCGCGGCCGTCGCGTAACGTAGGGTGCGCCGCTCCCCGAGCTGAATACGATCGGCTGATTATCCCATCGACGGCATACTGTTTCCCGGCATGGCAGCTGGCGGAGCGCCGCCTGCGCCGTTAAAGTAGCCATTCGCCCACGCACCGAGGACACAGCATGCCCACCTCCCGATTCCCCGTCTATTTCCTCTCCCACGGCGGCGGCCCCTGGCCGTGGATCGAGCAGATGCGCGGCATGTACGAACGCACGGCGCGCGAATTCGCCGCGCTGCCGGGGCGGCTGCCGGCGAAGCCGACAGCCATCCTGGTCGTGTCCGGCCATTGGGAAGCGAGCGAATTCACGGTGGCGACCGCGGCGCGGCCGCCGATGGAATACGATTATTACGGTTTTCCCGAGCACACCTACCACATCCGCTATCCGGCGCCGGGCGCACCGGAACTGGCGCCGCGCGTGCGCGCATTGCTGGCAAGCGCCGGCGTGGAGCTGGACGAGGACGCGCAGCGCGGCTTCGACCATGGCGTCTTCGTGCCCCTGAGCCTGATGTATCCGGACGCTGACGTCCCCATCATGATGCTGTCGATGAAGTCGACGTACGACCCGGCCGAGCACCTGCGCCTGGGCCAGGCGCTGGCGCCGCTGCGCGACGAAGGCGTGCTGATCGTCGGCAGCGGCCTGACCTACCACAACATGCGCGGTTTCGGCCGTGACGAATCGACGCACGCGGCCGCAGCCTTCGAATCCTGGCTCGGCAGCGCCATCGCCCAGCCGGATGCCGCCGCGCGCAATGCGCTGCTGCTCGATTGGGAGCAGGCGCCCGCCGCACGCCAGGCCCATCCGCGCGAAGACCACCTGGTGCCGCTGATGGTGGTGGCCGGCGCGGCCGGCGCAGACCCGGGGCGGGCGCTGTTCGTCGACCATGTGATGAAGGTGCCGATGGCGTCCTACGAGTTCGGCATGCGCTGATTCAGTCGAGATTCTCGTGGTGGTCGGCGACGCCGCGCTTCCAGTAGGCGGAGACGCGCATCGCTTCCTTGGCAACGCCCTTTTCCTCGGCCAGCACGGCCCGCACGCGCCGCATCGCCTGCGCCTCGCCGGCGGCCCAAACAAAACCTTCGCCGGGCGGCAGGGGCAGGGCGCGCACGGCCTCGACCAGGGCGTCGTCGCCGTCGACCCATTCCACGTTCGCCTGCGCCGTGCCGCCAAAGTGGCTGCGGTCTTCCGGCGCGGCCGCGGCGATCACGAACACGCGCGCATCGGACGGCAACTCTTCCAGGCGCCGGCGCATCGCCGGCAGCGCGCTGGCATCGCCCGCCAGCAGGTGCCAGTCGTAGTCCATCGGGATGATCATCGAGCCGCGCGGGCCGCCGATGACGGCCGTGTCGCCCACTTGCGCGCGGCGCGCCCAGTTGGAGGCGGCACCGTCGCCGTGCAGGGCGAATTCGATCGTCAGTTCGCGTGCTTGTGCGTCGAAGCGGCGCGGCGTATAGTCGCGCCGCACCTGCTCGGCGGCGCCGTCGTCGAACATGAATTTCACGTGGTCGTCGAAGGACAGCGAGAGGAAGCCGGCCAGCGATTCGGCGTGGAAGGTGATCGCGACGAAGTGCGCGCCGAGCGGCGCGATGCGGGTGACGGTCACGTCGCGGCGGTGCAGTTCGTGGCGCACGCGCTCGATGGTCCTGCGCTTGGATTGTTCCATCATGAATCCTGAAAATGGTTGATAATGTCCCCTATTATGAAAAAACACGTTGATAAAGTCAACCAAAATCACTCGGCAGCGGCCTCGGCGCAGGACGTGTTCGAGACCATCCACGCGATCATGCACCTGTACCGGGCGCGCCAGCTGCGCACCCCGGCGGGCGCCGAAGCGGAGCTGACGCACATGGAGGGCAAGGTGCTGGGCTTTTTCGCGCGCAATCCGGGCGCCACGCTGAGCGACCTGGTGGCCCATTCCGGGCGCGACAAGGCCCAGCTGACGCGCCTGATCCGCGCGCTGCGCGACAAGCATTTGCTGGAAGCGCAGCCGGACGAGCTGGATCGCCGCAGCACGCGCCTGCGCCTGAGTCCCGGCGGCGAGGCGATCCATGCCGAATGGCACCGCCACGGCGCCGGCGCGGCCGAGCAGGCACTGGCGGGCCTGCCCGCGGCCGAGCGCGCGCAGTTGCTCGGCCTGCTCGATCGGGTGCGTGCCAACCTTGATGCGAGCCAGCCTGATTGAGCGTGTTCCCCCGCACGACAGGTCAAAAGCCGTTTCACGCGCTTGATCTATAATGGATTCATGTACAAGACGACAACACAGCTGATCGCCGTTGCCTGGCTCGCCATTCTGGCGATCCTGTTCAACGCGCTCATGCCTGCCGTCTCGCACGCGATCAACTTTTCTCCGGCCGCACCTGCCCAGGTGGAAGTCTGTACCGCCATGGGCATGGAAATGATGACGATACCGGCCTCGCCGAACGAGGCGAACGGCGCGCCATCGGACAAGCTGTTCAAAAGCATGTCGCATTGCGCCTATTGCGCGACCCACGCCGGCGCCTTCGGCCTGGCGCCGCCAGCGACAAGCGTGTTCGCCGTCCTCGGCGGCCACGACGATTTTCCTCCGCTCTACTACCAGGCCGCGCGCACGCTGTTCCCGTGGCTGCTGGCGCAATCGCGCGCTCCTCCTTTCCTGGCCTGATCGTCACGCACATGCTTGCCGACACCGCTGTCCCACGCGGACAGCGGCCACTGGTCGCACCTGCCCCCCATGCGGGCGCCCACGTTCACGCCACAGGAAACATCATGAAGAAGAACATCGAATCATTCACGCTGACCACGCTTGCCGCCGCCATGTCCGGCGCATTTGCCCAGGAAGCGCCAACGCCGCAGGGCGAGGTCGTCGTGCCGCAAGTGATCGTCACCGGCAGCGCCGCCAATGGCCGCCTGGGCGACCCTAGCAGCACCGGCTCGAACCTCGGCCTGACGCGCCTGGAAACGCCGGCCAGCGTCGACGTCATCAGCCGCAAGCAACTCGAACAGCGCGGCGACGTCGACCTGGTCGCGGCCATTACCCGCGCCGCCGGCATCAGCAGCCTGCCGCACCCGGGCAACGGCGGCTCCTCGCTTGCTTCGCGCGGCTTCACCGACACGGTCTCGGTGCTGCGCCTGTACGACGGCATGCGCCAGTACGGCGGCGCCGGCCTCACTTTTCCCTTCGATACCTGGGCGGTCGAGCGCATCGAAGTCTTGCGCGGCCCGGCCTCGGTGATCTATGGCGAAGGCGCCATCGGCGGCGTGGTGAACGTGGTGCCCAAGCAGCCGTCGCGCGGGGCGGTACAGAACGAGATGCAGGCGGCGGTCGGCACGCAGGGCACGCGCCGCCTCGCGTTCGGCAGCGGCGGGGCGCTCGACGAGCGCTGGTCCTACCGCGTCGACGCCAGCGGCGAGCGTTCCGACGGCTGGGTCGACATGGGCGACTTCAGCAACCGGGCATTTTCCGGCGCGCTGCGTTTCGACGTCTCGCCCGAACTGAACTTCAAGCTGAGCCTCGCCCACGGACGCCAGGAGCCGATGCGCTATTTCGGCACGCCGCTGGTCGAGGGCCGCCAGCTGGAAGCGCTGCGCGATAAGAACTACAACGTGCAGGACAGCACCATCGACTACAAGGACACCTGGGTCGACCTGCTGGTCAACTGGAAGCCGAACGCGAATACGACCGTGCGCAGCCGCCTGTACCACGTCGACAGCGACCGCCACTGGCGCAATGCCGAAGCCTATCGCTACAACCCGGCCACGCGCCTGGTCGACCGCTCGGACAATACCGAGATTTACCACGACCAGAAGCAGACCGGGAATACCACCGATGCCAGTTTCGAGAGCGAACTGTTCGGCCTGAAGAACCGGGTATCGGCCGGTTTCGACGTGAATGCCAGTTCCTTCACCCACACCAACAACACCTATGTCGGCTCCTCGCCCTCGGTCGATCCGTTCAACCCGGTGCCCGGCTTCTTTGCCAGTGACGAACCGACCGTTCCGCGCTACCGCGCCAGGGCGCGCCAATACGCGCTGTTCGCCGAAAACCGGCTGGAATTAACTGACGAATGGTCGGTCCTGGCCGGGCTGCGCTACGACCACGCGAAGCTCGAGCGGCGTAATCTGGTCGCCGGCGTGCTGGCCTACGATAAAACCTTTACCGACGTCGGCTGGCGCCTGGGCACGGTCTACGACATCGCACCTGGCCTGGCCGTCTATGGCCAGGTGTCGAAAGCGGCCGACCCGATCGGCTCCTTGCTGTTCCTGTCGCCGGCCAACAGCCGCTTCGAAAACGCCACCGGGCGCCAGGTCGAAGTCGGCGTCAAGCACAGCTTCTGGGGCAAGACCGGCGAATGGACCCTGGCCGCCTACGACATCCAGAAGGACAACCTGCTCACGCGCGATACAGCCAATCCGGCGCAGAGCATCCAGGTCGGCCAGCGCTCTTCGCGCGGCGTCGAGGGCACGCTCAACATGGCGCTGGCCGAGGCCTGGACGCTGGAAGCGAACGCCTCGCTCTTGCGTGCGCGCTTCGACGACTTCCTCGAGTCGCAGGGCGGCGCCCTGGTCTCGCGCGCGGGCAATCTGCCGCCGGACGTACCGAAGCGCCTGGCGAACGTCTGGCTCGGCTGGGACGCCACGCCGGCATGGACGCTCGGCGCCGGCCTGCGCTACGTCGGCACCCGTTTCGCCGACAACGCCAACACCTTGCGCATGGCGTCGTACACGACCACCGACCTGTCGCTGCGCTGGAAGGCGGCGCCGCGCACCACGCTCACCCTGCGCGGCTTCAACGTCTTCGACAAGCGCTATTTTGCGACTGCCTATTACACGCCGACCCAGTGGCTGGCCGGGCCCGATCGCCGGGTCGAGCTGGTGCTGGATCACCGGTTCTGAGCGGAGGTACCCGCGTGAACTTCAAGCGCAACATCCTGCTGGTGCACCGCTGGACCGGTGTGCTGATGTGCGTCCTGATGGCGCTCTGGTTCGCCAGCGGCATGGTGATGCTGTTCGTCGGCTATCCCAAGCTGACGCCGTGGGAGCGGCTGGGCAGCCTGCCGGCCTTGTTGCAAGCCAGCTGCTGCGTGAATCCTGAACAGGCGCTGGCGCACAGCCGTTCGCCGGACGAGGTCAAGTCGCTGGTGCTGACCTCGATCCGCAATCGTCCCGTGTACGTCGTCACCCAGGGCGACGGCGCGCTGGTGACGGTCGATGCGACGACGGGTGCGCTACAGGCGCCTGTCGACCGCGCAGCGGCCCTGGCGGGTGCGCGCGCCTTTCTCCCCGGCGCCGGCGCGCGCCATGCCGGCCAGGTGATCGAGGACCGCTGGACCCATTCGCGCTCGCTCGAGCGCCATCGTCCCTTGCACGTGGTCGAAATGGAAGACGCTGCGGCGACCCGCCTGTACCTGTCGTCCGCGACCGGCCAGGTCGTGCTCGACGCGCCGCGCAGCCAGCAATTGTGGAACTACGTCGGCGCCTGGCTGCACTGGCTGTACATGTTCCGCAACCAGCCGGTCGATCCGGTCTGGAGCTGGACCGTGATTGCCCTGTCGGCAGTCGGCGTGCTGTCGTCGCTAACGGGTGTCCTCAACGGCATCTGGCGCTGGCGTTTTTCGGGCAGTTACAAGAGCGGCGCCAAGACGCCGTTCCGCGAGCGTTTCATGCGCTGGCATCACCTGCTCGGGCTGGTGTTCGGCGCCATTCTGTGCGCGTGGATCCTGAGCGGGCTGATGTCGATGAACCCGGTTGGCGTGTTCGACGCCAGGGGGCAGCGGCCCGACCTGGCGGCCTTCGAGGGCGGGCGCCCGGGAACGGTCAGGCTGTCGATCGATGCGGCGCAAGCCTTAGCCCTGCTGAACGGGCAGGGATTCACGGCGAGCGAACTCGAATGGCGCGTGCTCGGCGGCCAGCCGGCGATCCTGGCGCGCGACGCGGGCAACCACACCCGGCTGGTGACGGCATCCGCCGCGGGCTTCGTGGTGCGCGCGCGCTGGACGGATGACGAGCTGCTGGCCGCGGCGCGGCGCCTGCTGCCCGCGGCCATCGTGCAGTCGCAGGTATTGAATGGCTACGACACCTATTACTACAAGCGCGCGCTGCAATCGATGTACGGCGCCGACGAGCGCCGCCTGCCGGCGCTGCGGCTAATTTATGCCGACGCGGGCGCCACCTGGGTCCACCTCGATCCGCACACCGGCGCAATCGCGTCGAGCATGGACCGCTCGCAGCGCGCCGGCAGGTGGCTCTTCAATTTCCTGCACAGCTGGGATTTGCCCGTGATGCTGGCCGCCGGGTGGCTGCGCGACGCGGTGTTGATCCTGCTCGGCGCCGGCGGCCTGGCGCTGTGCGCCACGGCGACCGTGCTCGGCCTGCGCCGGCTGCGCAGCTGGTGGAAGGCTCAGCGCACGGCGGAAGCCGGGGTTGCAGCCGAACCTGCAGCGGGGATGCTGCGCAGGTAGGCCAGCAGGTCGCCGACCTGCTTCGCGTTGCTCATGCCCCAGAAGCGCATTTTGGTGCCAGGGACCACGTCGTCCGGCGCATCGATAAAGGCGGTCAGCGTTTTGTCGTTCCAGACGATGCCGGATTTCGCCATCGCCGGAGAGTAGCGAAAGTCGGGCGTGGCGCCGGCGCGGCGGCCGAAGACGGCGTTCAGTTGCGGGCCGAAGCCGGCGCGCGCCGACGGGCCGACGCTGTGGCAGGAGCCGCAGCGCGACGCGAACAGGCGCTGGCCGTTGGCGAGATCGGCCCCGACCGCGCAGGGCGCCGCCGCCAGCAATACAAACGAAACCGGCAAAACCAGCGGCGCAAGGTGAAACAGCTTGCCCATCGCACCACTCATTCGACGCGCCGCACCTTGGCCGAGTGGTTGCTGCCTGCCACGCTCAGGAACATGGTGCCGAAGCGGTTGCGTTCGATGCGCACCTTCTGGTTGCGCGCGGGCGCCAGGTCGGCCGCGCTGCCGTCGACGATGCGCCAGACCTGGCCATTGGCCAGCTTGAAGCGCGTGTTCGGACCCCAGCCGGCGAAGTCGCCCTCGACCGTGCTGTCGATCGCCGTGATCTCGGCCTCGGCCTTGCGGGCGATGGTCTCGCGGCCGAAACCGGCTTGCGCCTGCGCGGCCGCGGCGGCAGGCGTGGCGGGAGCGGACACTGCGGCGGCGGCCGGCGCGGCCGCGGTGCGTCCCTGGCCGAGCGGCATAGCGTCGTAACAGGCCAGGCGGCTGGCCGCATCGGGCAGGGTGCGGCATTGACGGACGGCTGCGTCGTCGGCCAGGGCGGCGTTCGCGGCAAGCAGGAGCACGGTCAGGGTCAGGGTGTTCTTCATCGGCGCTTTCGAAAAGAGCATGCCGCGCGGCTGCGCAGCTGCCGTGATTATATCCAGCCGCGCCGGCGCTCAGGCGGCCAGCGCCGGAGCGCTCTCCGGCACGCCGGCCGCATGCCGGTTCACCGCCGACAGCACCGCCTTGAACGAAGCGGTGACGATATTGCTGTCGATGCCGGCGCCGAACAGGGTCGGCCCATTCCCCACGCGCAGCTCGACATAGCAGGCCGCGCGCGCATTCGCGCCCGAGCCGATCGCATGCTCGTGGTAATCCATCAGGCGGATGTCGATGCCGAGCGCATTGACGAAGGCATCGATCGGACCGTTCCCGGCGCCTTTGAGCGCGCGCTGGACCTGGCGTTCAACGGCGGTCACCTCGACCTGCACGGGTTCGCCGGCCGCGGCTGTGTTTTCATTCATCTTGTGCGCCACGTAGCGGTATGGCGTTTCCTGCTCCAGGTATTCGCGCACGAACAAGGCGTGGATGTCGCTGGCGGCGATTTCGCGCCCGCTGCTGTCGGCCAGCTGCTGCACCACGCGCGAGAATTCGATCTGCAGGCGGCGCGGCAATTCGAGGCCGTATTCCTGTTCCAGCAAATAGGCCATGCCGCCCTTGCCGGACTGGCTGTTCACGCGGATGACGGCGTCGTAGCTGCGGCCGAGGTCGGCCGGGTCGATCGGCAAATACGGCACTTCCCACAGCGCGTCCGGCGCCTGGCGCGCGAAGCCCTTCTTGATGGCGTCCTGGTGCGATCCCGAGAACGCCGTGAACACCAGGTCGCCCGCATACGGGTGGCGCGGGTGCACCGGCAGCTGGTTGCACTCCTCGACCAGCTGGCGCACGCTGTCGATGTCGGAAAAATCCAGGCCCGGATGCACGCCTTGCGTGTACAGGTTCAGCGCCAGTGTCACCAGGTCGACGTTGCCGGTGCGCTCGCCGTTGCCGAACAGGCAGCCTTCGACCCGGTCGGCGCCGGCCAGCACCGCCAGTTCCGCCGCCGCCACCGCCGTGCCGCGGTCGTTGTGCGGATGCACGCTGATGACGAGCGACTCGCGCCGCTCGAGGTGGCGGCACATCCATTCGATCTGGTCGGCGTAGACGTTGGGCGTGCTCGCTTCCACGGTGGAGGGCAGGTTGACGATCAGCGGGTTGGCCGGGGTCGGCTGCCATTCGGCGCTGACGGCATCGACGATGCGCTTGGAGAAATCGAGTTCCGTGGTCGAGAACGATTCGGGCGAGTATTCCAGGCCCCATTGCGTCTGCGGGTGCGCGGCCACGAGTTCCTTGATCAGGCGCGTGCCGCTGACGGCGATGTTGACGATCTCGTCCTGGGTCATGCCGAACACGACGCGGCGGAACACGGGCGCCACCGAATTGTAGATGTGGACGATGGCGCGCTTGGCGCCGGCCGCCGATTCCACGGTGCGCCGGATCAGTTCTTCGCGCGCCTGGGTCAGGACGATGATGGTGACGTCGTCGGGAATGCGGTTTTCCTCGACCAGCATGCGCACGAAATCGAAATCGGTCTGCGAGGCCGAGGGGAAGCCGACTTCGATTTCCTTGACGCCGACCTTTACCAGCATCTCGAAGAAGCGCAGCTTTTTCTCGGGACTCATCGGCTCGATCAGCGCCTGGTTACCGTCGCGCAGGTCGGTGCTCATCCAGACCGGCGGCTTGGTGATGGTGTTGTTCGGCCACTGGCGGTCGGCGATATCGACGGCTGGGAATGGACGGTACTTGGCGGATGGGTGGGTGATCATTGTTCGTACTCCTGCAAGGTTTTCAATGCCGGGATCGGCGCGGGAGTGGCGAAGGCTGCCGGGCGGGCCACGAGTCGCTAGGCCCGGCAACCGATCGGTAGTTTTAGCGCGCCCGACAATGCCCTCATGGCGGCGTTGCATTCGTCTCGCCGTACTAGCGTACTGTCTTCGACGATGCGCCTTGCCCTGAGGGCATTGTCGGACGCGCTGCGCAGCAGACGAACAAAGGCGCGCGCAGACGATGAGACGAGATGCGGCAGGGTGAAAATCTGGGTGGAATTCCGGGAAGCGAACATCGGTGCAACTCCTTCTTCTACTTACTTGAAACCGGCAGGGCCGGACGCGGGAAATCAGGCGCGTAGTAGTAGCGCCAGCGATAGGACGCCGGCGTTGTGCAGAAGGGTCGACAGATGCAGTTGGGTAGTCATTGACTTGACTCTAAGCGCGATGCCGGGAGCCTGTCAAGCGAAAATTGTGCGCCGCAACGCAGACGCCATCACGGCTGCTGCGGCTGGGTCAGGAAGATCCAGGCCACCGTGATGACGACCGTGCCGGTGGCCGTGACGCAGCTCCAGGTGAAGAACCAGGCCGAGAGCAGGGTGGCCTGCAGCGCGCGCTCGACCAGGCAGCCGAGGGCGAAATCGAGCAGCGTGAGGAAGGACCAGCGGCGCAGGTAGACCGGCAGGTATTTGCTCATGCGCCGGTTGTGCTGCGTGGCCGCATGGCGCTCGACCGGCGTGCGCGCGCCGCCGGCGTCCACGAACAGCCAGTCGAAAAAGATGAAGCGGTAGAGCAGGGTGCGAAAGCGCAGCTGCGCACCTTCGCCTGCCTGGTGCTCGGTGGTCATGCGGACTCCTGCGCCGTGCGGTTCGGCCAGTATGCCGCAAGCTGGTCGGGTCGCGGCGCGCGTCTTTGTGTCAGCATCTGTGGTGGGGCTGTTGCCGATGCCGGAATTGGTCTGTCGAATTTTCGGTGGGCATGCCCACCCTACGGACACGACCCGGGCGAGTGATACGAAACCCGAAACAAGTTGCGATAACGCCTTCGTAGGGTGGGCATGCCCACCGGGACCATGGAGACCGACATTGCCCCACGCAACGGCGCCACCGACTTCCCCAACGTAAAGCAAGCCCGTTCCATCCTTGCTATGATTCCGCCTTTCGCCGCCATGTTCAGTAGCGGCAACACCGATAAAAGAGGAATGCATGAAGAAGTCCGCAGTCGCCGCCACCCTGCTCGGCGCCATCGTCAGCCAGGCAAATGCGCAGGCAAATGCGCAGGCAAACGCCCAGGAAACCGTCAGGATCGGCCACTCGGCCGCCGTCACCGGCCCCGTCGCCTACTTCGGCAAGGACACCGAAAACGGCGCGCGCATGGCGATCGAAGCGCTGAACGCGCGCGGCGTGAGCGTCGCGGGCAAGAAGGTGCGTTTCGAACTGGTGGCCGAGGACGATGGCGGCGATCCGAAGCAGGCAACCAACGTCGCCCAGAAACTGGTCGACGCCCGCGTCAACGGCGTGGTCGGCCACGAAACCTCGGGCACGACGATTCCCGCTTCGAAGATCTACCACCAGGCCGGCATTCCACAGATTTCGCCGTCGAGCACCAGCCCGAAATACACCCAGCAAGGCTTCAATACCGCCTTCCGCGTGGTCGCCAACGACGTCCAGCTGGGCCAGGCGCTGGGCCACTACGCGGTCAAGAACATGGGCGCCAAGCGCGTGGCCGTGATCGACGACCGCACCGCCTACGGCCAGGGCCTGGCGACCGAATTCGCCAAGGGCCTCAAGGACCAGGGCGCGCAGGTCGTGGCCAAGGAATTCACGCACGACAAGGCAACCGATTTCAACGCCATCCTTACCAAGATCCGCGCGGCCAAGCCGGACCTGGTCTTCTTCGGCGGCATGAGCGCCGTGGCCGGCCCGATGCTGCGCCAGATGAAGCAGCTCGGCTTCAACGCCAGGATGATGGGTGGCGACGGCATCTGCTCGGACGAGATCCACAAGCTTGCCGGCGGCGCCATGGCGGACGGCCAGGTGTTCTGCGCGGAGGCGGGCGGGGTCGACGCCGCCGGCCGCGCCGGCATGGACAAGTTCCGCGCCGATTACAGGAAGCGCTTCGGCATCGACGTCCAGATCAATGCGCCGTACGCCTACGACGCCGTGATGACGATGGCCGACGCCATGGTCAAGGCCGGCTCGACCGCGCCGGCGAAATACCTGCCGGTGCTGGCCAGGACCCAGTACAAGGGCGTGACCGGCCCGATCGCCTTCGATGCGCGCGGCGACATCCGCGACGGCACCATCACCCTCTACACCTTCAAGGGCGGCAAGCGTACGGTGCTGGCGGTCACCAAGTAATCAGCGGTCCATGGCATCCAGCAGGGCCAGGCCGATCCTGGCCTGCTCGGATTGCGCCATGTCGGTGTTGTTCAGCAGGACCACCGCGCGGCCATCCGCCGGCGCATAGGCGAGCAGCGTCTTGTGGCCACCGCTGACACCCGTTTCCCAGGCCAGCAGGCGGGCGCCCGCGCGCTTGATGCGCCCGCCCAGCGCGTAGTCTTCCGGCGCATGCTGGACGGTCAACAGCGCCTGGCGCGACGCCGCGCTCAGCAGATCCGGACCGTAGACGGCGTCGGCAATCTTGACCAGGTCGCTCGCCGTGCTGTAGAGCGTACCGCTGGCGGCCACCATCGGCGGCGCCGGCATCATCTTGCGCGTTGCCCCGGCCGCATCGTAAGCGATCGCCATGCGCGCCATCGCGGCCGTCTGCGCATCGGCGAAGCCGGTGTCGCGCGCGCCCGCCGGTTCCAGCACCAGCCGGGTCACCGTACGGGTGAACGCTTCGCCGGTCACGCGCTCGACGATGCCGGCGACGATCAGCCAGTTGGTCACCGAATAATCGAACTTGCTGCCCGGCGCGAAGTTCAGGGGTCCGCTGCCGAAGCGCAGCGCGGCCTCCAGCGGCGCGATCGTCAGGCGCTCCGGGCTGCGGTCGCGCTTGATCGCCAGCGCCAGGCCATTCTCGATGCCGCTCGTGTTCGACAACAGCGTGCGCAGCGTGACGGCGCCGCTGGCGGCGGGCAGTTCCGGCAGCCAGGCCGTGATCGGCGCATCCAGGTCGAGCCGGCCCTGTTCGACCAGGCGCAGCACGGTCACCGCCGTGATCCATTTCGACACCGAGCCGATCATGAAGCGCGTGTCCGCCGTCAGTGCGACAGGGGTCTCGAACTGCGCCTTGCCGTAGGCTTGTACCCGCGCCGTCGCGGCGCGGCTGGCGCGGACCAGTACGACGCCGTTGTAGCCGGGACCCAGGCGTGCTTCCATCTCCGCTGGGGGAAGCGCTGCCGGCGTAGTGACGGCGCAAGCGCACAGAGCGGACGAGGCCGCCAGCCAGAGCAGCGACAGGCAGCGCCTGCGAAGTGGAACGAGAGGCATCGGCTTCCTCGATTTATCTGTAACGCAATAGATTATCGTGAATACATTGGCGTTGTCACCACGCTGTCACCATATTCTTGCGGTTGTGGCTGGTTTGCATCTTTTACCACGGACGCGCGCCGGATGTGCCGAAAGTGGCGCCAACGGCGCTACACTGGCGAATTCGCATGCCGCCCGGGCGGGCCGGCAAGCGGCCTGTTCCATAGAAACCATGCGCACACGCCAGGGAGGCAAGGCAGGATGAACACAGGGCAGAAAGGCGCTCCGCTGGAGGCCGATCCAGGCGCCGCCGACGGTCCGGACCCGGTCCAGCTGCGGCGCCTGTGGACGCTCGTCGACAACCTGGACGTCTGCTTCTACGTGAAGGACCTGGACGGGCGCTACCTGTTCGCCAACAAGGCGCTGGGCGCGGTATTCGGAGCCGATCCCGCGCACATTCTCCACCAGAACGACGCCCCCTTCGTCGACCTGGCCGCGTCCGGCATTGGCGCCACCGACCAGCAAGTCCTGGCGAAGGGGGAAAAGATCGCCGCCGACGAACAGGTCTGCCTGGCCAACGGCGAGTGCCGCATGTTCCGCAGCGTCAAACTGCCCCTGTTCGACGCTGCGCACCGTGTCGTCGGCCTGTGCGGCATCTCGACCGACATCACCGAGCAGCGCCGCGCCGTCGACGAACTCATCGAGCGTAACGACCTGCTCAACACCATTCTCTCCAACGTCGACGCAGCCATCTACGTGAAGGATGCGCAGGGACGGTATCTGTATGCCAACGGCCCGGTGCTGGCGCTGTATGCACGCGAGCTCCCCGACCTGATCGGCCGCACCGACCGCGAGCTGATGCCCGTCGATGCCGCCGCGCGCGTGGCCGAATACGATGCCGAGGTGCTGGCCGGCGCGGGCGACGAGGTGCGCGAGGAAACCATCGTCGGCGCCGACGGCGGCAAGCACCATTTCCGCTCGCGCAAGGTCAAGCTGCGCCTGCCCGGCCAGCCCACCTGCCTGATCGGCTTTTCGACCGAGATCACCGAGCTGCGCGGCCTGCGCACCCGGCTCGAACAGGAACGCGTCACCGATTCGCTCACGGGCCTGGCGAACCGCCTGATGTTCGAGTCGGCGCTCGAGGAGCAGCTGGTCATGGCGGCGCTGGGCGGGGTCCGGCTGGCGGTGGTGATCATCGACCTCGACCAGTTCAAGTACATCAACAACAACTTCGGCCAGGCCATCGGCGACCAGCTGATCCAGCTGGTCGGCCAGCGCCTGCAGAAGTGCAACGTGACCCTGGGCAGCCTGGCGCGGCTGTCGGGCGACGAGTTCGCGTTCACGCTGCCGCAGGCGGCCACGGTGGAGGAGGTGGCGCACCGGGTCGAGCAGATCCGCGCCTACCTGGCGCAACCCTATCCGGTGCTGCGCCAGCCGCTGCACCTGACCTTCAGCGCCGGCGTCGCGCTGTCGCGCGGCAGCCTGCACGGCGCCGCCGAACTGCTCGGGCGCGCCGAAGCGGCGATGTACTCGGCCAAGGACAACGGGCGCGACCAGTACCGCTTCTATTCGCCCGAACTCGGCTCGACCGTGACCGAGCGCGTCGAACTCGAGCGCGACCTGCGCGCCGCCGTCGGCACCGGCGCCTTCGCGCTGCACTACCAGCCGAAGATGCGGCGCGACGGCAGCATCGCCGGCTTCGAGGCGCTGATCCGCTGGGACCGTCCCGGCGTCGGCCTGGTCGCACCCGACAATTTCATTCCGCTGGCCGAGCAACTGGGCCTGCTGCTGCACCTGGGACGCTGGGTGATCGAGCAGGCCTGCCGCCAGATCGCCGCCTGGCGCGACGCCGGCCTCGGCACGATCCCGATCGCAGTCAACCTGTCGACCAGCCAGCTGACCAGCGCGGCGCTGCCCGACTACGTGTTCGACCTGATGCGCGAGCACGGCATCGAACCCGGCTGCCTGGAAATGGAACTGACCGAATCGATGATGATGTCCGACCCGGATCTCGCCATCGCCATCCTGCACCGCCTGCGCGGCGGCGGCGTGGCGCTTTCCATCGACGACTTCGGCACCGGCTTTTCGTCGATGTCCTACCTGCGCCAGCTGCCGGTGAACTACCTCAAGCTCGACCGCTCCTTCGTACGCAACTGCGCGGTCGATGCCAAGGACGCCGACCTCTGCGCCGGCATCATGGCGCTCGCGCACAAGCTCGACATGCACGTGGTGGCCGAGGGCGTGGAAACGCTCGAGCAGCACCGCACGCTGGCGGACTGCGATTGCGACCTGTTCCAGGGATTCCTGTTCAGCCGGCCGATGGCGGCCGGGGCGGCGACGGAGTTTTTGCGGCGGACACACTGATGCCGTAACGCCGTTGTAGGGTGGGCTCTCGAGCCCACGCGGTATGACGGATGATCGGTGGATGCCACTGCAACACCTTGGACGCAGGCATCGCGGCTTTCGTTCGACGTCGCGATTTGACTACGCCTGCGTCCGCGTGGGCTCAAGAGCCCACCCTACGATGCGCGACCGTCGAGGTGCTCGTTGAGGAACGCCACCGCTTCGACCGCGCCCATCTTCGCGGCCGCTTCCCGAATGGATATGCCGGCCGCGTCAAGCACCCGCGGATCGGCCCCATGCGCGATCAGCATGCGCATCATCTCCACGCGGTTGAACATGGCGGCGATCATCAGCGCCGTCTTGCCGTTCGGCCCGGCTGCATCGACCTGCGCGCCGCATTCCAGCAGCAGCGTCACCACCGCGGCGTCGCCCTTGAAGGCGGCCCCGGCCAGCGGCGTCTGGCCGGCGTCGTTCAGCAGTTCCGGATCGGCGCCGTGCTCGAGCAGGACGCGCGCGGTATCGACGTGCCCGTGGTAGCAGGCCAGCATCAGCAAGCCGTCGCCGCGCTCGTTGCGCAGGTTGGCGGGCAAGCCCTGTCCCAGCAGCGTCGCCAGTTCCGCAGTCTCGCCAGTGCGCGCATACTGAAACACCCGCCGCGCGAACGCGAGGGTATCGTCGTCGAGTTCACCTGACATGAGGATGGCTCCTTCGTAGTTGTGTTGGCCGTAGCGTACCGTAGGGTGGGCACGGGTGCCCACGCGGACGTGCTGACGCAATGGCTTGACGCCCCCGTCAGTCCGCCCCGCCAGCCATCACGGCGCGTCCGCCACCGCCACCCGCGGCCTGGCCTTCAACAACGGATACGGATTGATCGCCCCATCCGCCTCATAAATCCCGTAATGCAGATGCGGCGGCGTCCCCTTGGCATTGCCCGTGTCGCCCACATACCCCAGCACCGTCCCCGCCCGCACGCGCTCGCCGTTCTCGATGTCGGCATAGCGATCCAGGTGGGCATAGTAATGGCGCTGGCCGCCCGGCCCCAGCACCCAGACCACTTGCCCGCCGAGGCGGTTGGTCGACACGCGCAGCACCACGCCCTCCGTCGCGGCGATCACCGCCGTGCCGCGTTTGGCGAAAATGTCGATACCCTCGTGCTTGCGGCCCTCGCTGCGCGCGCCGCCCCAGGTGTCGCGCAGGCCGCGCGGCTCGACGCCGCGCACCGGTACCGGCAAGGCGCCTGGTGCCGGCATCGACGCCAGGCGCATCGCGTACAGCATGTTCTTGATGTAGGGGCCGAAGAAGGCATAGCCGCCCAGCAGCAGGACCGCGAGCAGGGCGCCGCGCAGCAGAAATCGCATCGGGTCTCCAGGGTAGCTGGCAAAGTGGCCAGTGGAACGGCGCAGACGCGCCGATCGAACGCCCCGGCCTCAAGCGGAGCATTCGCGGTTGTTTGGGCGCGCCCGGGAAGCGCGCCGTGTGTAGCCGGCTTACTGCTCCTTGCCCATCACATCCTGGTCGAGGCTGTGACCGAGCGCATTGCCGCCCCCGTTGCCCGACTGGCTGCTTCCTTGCGCACTCTGCTGGTTGCCGCCGCTCTGGCTGCCCTGGCTCGATTGCGACTGACCGGATTGCGACTGGCTGCCGGCGCGCCCGCGCGTGCCGCGCCCAAGCGCCGGCGTGGTGTCGCCGTCGTCCGGTTCGGCCGCTTGGCGGTTGCCTGCGCGATAGCCGCTGTCGTCCGGCGCCGGCATGCCGATGCCGCCATCGCGCGTGCCCGTGTTCAGGTTGCCGGTGGTGCCGGTGATGCCGGCACTGCTGGTGCCGACGCCCGTCAGTTCGTCGTAGTTGCGGCCTTTCGTGCCCTTGCCTTTGTTCTCGCCCATTGCTGCCTCCTGCTGTCGGTGATTGGTTCCCTCATGGTAAAGCCGGGCCAACAATGGACAATAGGCGCATGCGAGACTGCCTTGTAGGAGCAATCGCACGCGATGTCATCAATCGCAGTGGACGGGCGGCGCGCACGATTGACGCGGCCGGGCAGGGCGCGGTCTCACCCATGCTTTACTCGACCGGCGCCGCGTTGCATACTGCTTGTTCCAATGTCTACATTCATTGATGGGAGAGTCGATGTCGTACATGTTGCTGATCCATGAAGCCGTCGGCCAGCGCGCCACCCGCAGCGAGGCCGAAGGGCGCGTGCTTTACGACCGTATGCTGGCCTTTGGCGACACCCTGCGTGAAGAGGGTGTGCTGCTGGGTGCGCAGTCGCTGGCGCCGCAGAGCCGCGCCACCCGGGTCCGGGTCGAGGGCGGCAAGGCGCGTGCGGTCGATGGCCCCTTTGCCGAAGCCAAGGAAATGATTGGCGGCTTTTTCCATGTGGATGTCGCGACCCATGCCGAAGCGGTGGCGCTGGCGGCGCGCTGCCCGGCGGCCGAATGGGCGACGGTCGAGGTGCGTGCGCTGGCGCCCTGTTACGAAAGCTGAAAAAAATTTTCTGTGGCGTGTCGATTTCCGGCTAGCTGCTTCGTCGTGTGTATGAACCGCCCAGCGCGCGGCATGCGCCGCGCCCGGTCCACACAGAGGAGAACAGCATGCGTTACATGATTATCGTCAAGGCCACCCCCGAATCCGAAGCCGGCTGCATGCCGGGCGAAGACTTGCTGGCCGCGATGGCCGATTACCACGGCGAACTGGCGCGCGCTGGCGTGCTGCTCGACGCCAGCGGCCTGCACCCGTCCAGCCAGGGCTGGCGCATCCGCTACCAGGGGAAGGAACGCAGCATCGTCGACGGCCCCTTCACCGAATCGAAGGAGATGATCGCCGGCTACACCATGATCAGCGTGCGCACCCCCGAAGAAGCACTGGAATGGGCGCGCCGCTTCCCGAACCCGCGCGGCGACGGTCTCGAGGCTGAGATCGAGGTACGCCGCGTGTTCGAGCTCGACGATTTTCCGCAGACCGAGACGCTGGAACGCTTCCGGGCGCTCGAAGCCGGCCAGCCTTCTTTGAATGCCTGAGAGGACGCCATGATCCTCCTCCTCATCGCCGCCGGCGTCGCTGGCGCCGTCGTGCTGGCGGCGGCGCGCCGGCCTGACACGTTCCGCGTCGAGCGCAGCATCCACATCGCGGCGCCGCCCGACAAAATCCAGCCAATGATCAGCGACCTGCGCCGCTTCAATACCTGGAACCCGTTCGCCGACAAGGGTCCGCAGCAACTGACCTACACCGGCCCCGAGAGCGGCGCCGGCGCCACCAGCCACTTCGCCGGCGCGCGCGCGGCCGGGCGCGGCAGCCTGGCCGTGCTCGACGCCACACCGGGCAAGGTGACGATGCTGTTGAGCATGACGGCGCCGCTGCGCTGCGAAAACACCATCGAATTCCTGCTTTCGCCCGGCGTGGGCGGTACCGAAGTCACCTGGACCATGCAGGGGCGCAGCCCGTTCATCGCCAAGCTGATGGGGCTCGTCGTCGATACCGACCGCATGTGCGGATGCGATTTCGAGACCGGACTGGCCGCGCTCAAAGCACAAGCCGAAGCACAGGACGCGCGCAGCGCAGCCTGAGCCCACCATACAAGAGGAGACACCATGCACAAGCAGATTTACGTCAACCTGGCAGTCGAGGACCTGGCGCGCAGCCGCGCATTCTTTACCCGCCTCGGCTTCGAATTCGATCCCCGGTTTACCAACGACGACGGCGTCTGCATGATCGTCGGCGAAAACATCTACGCCATGCTGCTGCGTAAACCCTTCTTCCAGAGCTTTACCAACAAGCCGGTGACCGACGCGCGGGAAAGCACCGAAGTGCTGATCGCGCTCTCCTGCGAAAGCCGCGAGGAAGTCGATGCGCTGGTGGCCAAGGCAATCGACGCCGGCGGGCGCGCGCCCAATCCGAAGCAGGAATACCCCTTCATGTACGGGCACGGCTTCGAGGATCTCGACGGGCACATCTGGGAATTGTCGTGGATGGATGCGGCCGGCGTAGGCTTGAGTTTGGTACCGGCGCAGCCGTGACGCGCGCCAAGGTCGACCAGGCCATCGGCGCCGTCTGGCGCATCGAGTCGGCGAAAATCGTCGCCGGCGTGGCGCGCCTGGTGCGCGACATCGGCCTGGCTGAAGAACTGGCTGGCGACGCGCTGGTGGCCGCGCTCGAACACTGGCCAGTCTCCGGCATTCCCGACAACCCCGGCGCCTGGCTGATGCGCACGGCGAAGAACGCGGCGCTCGACCACCTGCGCCGCGATAAATCCTTTCGCGAAAAATGCGTGCAGATCGGCCACGACCTGGAAGCGCAGGAGGCGCATATTGTGCCGGACTTCGTCGATGACCTCGACGCGGCGCGCAACGACGTCGTCCACGACGACCTGCTGCGCCTGATGTTCACCGCTTGCCACCCGATCCTCTCGACCGAGGCGCGGGTGGCGCTGACGCTGAAGCTGCTGGGCGGCCTGTCCACCGTTGAGATCGCGCGCGCCTTCCTGGTGCCCGAGCCGACCATCGCCCAGCGCATCGTGCGCGCCAAGCGCAGCCTGGGCCAGGCGCGCGTGCCCTTCGAACTGCCGGCACCAGGCGAGCTGGAAGAACGGCTCGGTTCGGTGCTGGAAGTCGTCTACCTGGTCTTCAATGAAGGCTATACCGCCACCGCCGGCGAGGACTGGATGCGCCCGGCGCTGATGGAAGAAGCGCTGCGCCTGGGGCGCATGCTGGCCGCACTGGCGCCGCGCGAGCCGGAAGCGCAAGGCCTGGCCGCGCTGATGGAACTGCAGGCCTCGCGCGCCGCGGCGCGGGTCGACCGCGCCGGCAAGCCGGTGCTGCTGCTGGACCAGGACCGCACACGCTGGGACGGCATCCTGATCCGGCGCGGCCTGGCGGCGCTGGCGCGCGCCCGGCTGCTGGGCGGGCAGGGGCCGTATGCGCTACAGGCCGCCATCGCCGCCTGCCATGCGCGTGCGCGCACGGCGGACGAAACCGACTGGGCCCGTATCGCGGCGCTGTACGGCGACTTGGCGCGCGTCAGCCCGTCGCCGGTGGTCGAACTGAACCGCGCTGTGGCGGTCGGCATGGCCGAGGGGCCGGCGGCCGGGCTGGCGCTGGTCGACGCGCTGGCGCAGGACGCCGCCCTGGAGCGTTACCAGTGGCTGCCGAGCGTGCGTGGGGATTTGCTGGAAAAGCTGGGCCGGCGGCCTGAGGCCGCGGCCGAGTTCGCGCGCGCGGCGCGGATGGCGACGAATGTGCGCGAGCGGGATTTGCTGCTGGAGCGGGCGCGGGTGAATGCGGAGAACGGCCGGCCGGCGATTTGACCGGCATGCCGTTTCCCCTCGCGGCGCATGTGCATCGTCGATCGACGGGTTTGCACACGCCGTAACGCGGGCATGCCTGCCCTACACGTCGGCCGTCGTGTACCGTAGGGTGGGCGTGCCCACGCGTGTGTGCGGGTGCATTGGCATAGCGTCCCCATGCCCGGCGCAGGGGCACGCCGTTGTTTCATGGGTTTGCACATGCTGCACGGCGGGCATGCCCGCCCTGCGCCGGGCGAGCCGCTCAATGGCCGTGCTCTTCCTCAAACTTGTCCGCTTCGGCCTTGGTCGCATGCACGATCCCGTCCGGATGCTCTGGCGGGGTGTACAGGGTGTACAGGCGCAGGGGTTCGGTGGTCGAGGTATTGATGACGTTGTGCTCGGTGCCGGCCGGGATCACGACAGCGACGCCGTCTTCCAGCGCGTGCTCTTCGCCGTCGAGGATGGCCACGCCCGTGCCCTGTTCGACCCGGATGAACTGGTCGTGGCCTTCGTGGTGTTCGCTGCCGATTTCCTCGCCCGCCTGCAGGGTCATGATCACCAGCTGGCTGCGCTGGGTCGTGTACAGGACTTCGCGGAAGTTGTTACCGGCCAGGGTTTTTTCTTCGATGTTGATGCTGTAGCCCGACATGTTTTCTCCAATCAAAAGGCCGGCGCCGCTCACACCGGGCGCCGGGGTGTCTTGATTGTATAGCACGGGTCGAAGCGCTGCCCGGCGACGCTTCTTTATGCCCGTTGAACATGTTCTTATAGGAATTCGATCCTTCGCGGCGTCATTCACCTGACATATAATCTCCGGTTCGTTTATTCACGCTATTGGAGTTCCCATGGCCACCCGCCGCACCCTGCTTGCCTGCGCGATCGCGCTGTCCGCCCAATTCGGCCTTGCCGCCGTCGCCCACGCCGACCAGCTGGCCGACATCAAGAAGAAGGGCGAGATCGTCTTCGGCGTGCTCGGCACCGATGAGCCGAACAGCTTCATCGACCCGAAAACGCGCGAACTGGTCGGCTACGAGATCGACCTGGCGCGCGCCGTGGCGAAGAAGATCGGCGTCAAACCCGTGTTCAAGCAGATGTCGGTCGCCGCGCGCATCCCGGAGCTGCAGCAGGGCCACGTCGACGTGCTGGCCGCCACGCTGACCCACAACAAGGAGCGCGAGTCGCAGGTCGATTTCGCGCTGACCCACTTCGTCACCGGCTCGAAAGTCATGGTACGCAGCGCCAGCGGCATCACCGCGCTGCCGCAACTGGCGGGCAGGAAGGTCGTCACCGTCCGCGGCGGCACCCAGGAAACCAATATCCGCGCCGCCGTTCCGACCGCGACTGTCGTCACCTTCGAGAATACCCAGCAAGCCTTCCAGGCCCTGCAGCAGGGCAAGGGCATCGCCTACGTCAACGACGAATCTTCGCTGCTGGCCGATTACGGCAAGCTCGGTCCGAACGCGAAAAACTTCACGATCCTGCCGAACAGCATCGGCGTGGAATCGATCGCGCTCGGCCTGCGCAAGGGAGAAAAGGGCTTGAAGACCGTCGTCGACGCCACCCTGCGCGAGCTGGAAGCGAGCGGCGGCGCGAGTGCCTTGTTCAACAAGTGGTATGGCCCGGGCACGCGCCCGAACATGGCCAAGCGCGCCTTCACCATCCATACCGACAAGATCTGAGTAGTCTGCCTTGACGTTTTTCGACGCAAACCTGCTGCGGTCGGGCGAATACCACGACTGGCTGGTGCAGGGTTTCATCCTGTCGCTGCAACTGCTGGGCGCCAGCTTCGTCATCGCGCTGCCGCTGGGCGTGGCGATCGCGCTGATGCGCACCTCGCCCAGCGCGCCGCTGCGCGCCGTTGGCGCCAGCCTGGTCGAGGGCATCCGCAACGTGCCGCTGCTGGCGCACCTGCTGTTCTGGTATTTCGCCTTTCCCGAACTGCTGCCCGAGACCGTCAAGCTGGCGCTCTACGACAGCAATCCCGAATTCATCTGCGCCACGATCGCACTCGCGCTGTACGCCGGCGTGCACATGGCCGAAGACATCCGCAGCGGCATCCGCGCCGTGCCCGCCGTCCAGATGGAAGCGGCGCGTTCGCTCGGCCTTGGGCGCATCGCGGCCCTGCGCCTGGTGCTGCTGCCGCAAAGTATCCGCATCGCCGTGCCGCCGCTGCTGTCGCAGACCGTCAACCTGTGGAAGGACACCAGTGTCGCCACCGTGATCGGCGCGGCCGAGATGATGTACCAGGCCGCGCGCGTGGAGACGGCCACCTTCCGCAGCGTCGAAGCCTTCACCTTTGCGACGCTGGCCTACCTGACGGTGTCGCTGGCGATCTCGCTGGCGGCGCAGCTGTACGCGCGCCGCTTCCCGGTGCGCACTGTATGAGACCGGCATGATCGAACTGATTCAAGACTACTGGCTCTACTTCCTGGTCGGCCAATACCCGAACGGGCCGCTCGGCGGCTTGTCGCTGACGATCCTGCTGTCCGCCGCGGCGCTGGTGCTGGCCATGCCGCTCGGCCTGCTGCTCGGTGTAGCCCGCGTCAGCCCATTGCGTGCCGTGCGCTGGCCGGTGGCCGTGCTGGTGCAGGTGGTGCGCGCCGTGCCGCTGCTGCTGGTCGTGTTCTGGGCCTACTTCTTCCTGCCCGCCGTGACGGGCGTGAAGACCGGCCAGGCCGCCACCATGCTGATGACGCTGGTGCTGTTCGACGCCGTCTACCTGGCGGAGATCGTCAAAGCGGGTATCCAGTCGCTGCCGAAGGGGCAGCTCGAAGGCGCGCGTTCGCTCGGTCTGTCGTACCCGCAAGCGCTGCGCCTGGTGATCCTGCCGCAGGCGCTGCGCCACGTGTCGCCGTCGCTGGTGAGCCAGCTGGTGGCGACCATCAAGGCCACTTCGCTCGGCTACATCATCGGCCTGTCCGAAGTCTCCTTCATCGCCACCCAGGTCAACACGCTGGTGTTCACCAAGGCGGTCGAGGTGTACATCATCCTGGCGGCGACCTACTTCATCCTGTGCTTCGGACTCTCGCGCCTCGCCTTCCTGCTCGAACGGCGCCTGAACCGGCGCCCGGACGCGGCACATGCTTCTGTATCGGTACCAAAGGTTTCTCTATGATCCAGCTCGACGGCGTCAACAAGTGGTACGGCCAGTATCACGCCCTGGTCGACGTGTCGGAACACGTCGCCAAAAACGAAGTGGTGGTGGTCTGCGGCCCGTCGGGTTCGGGCAAGTCGACCCTGATCCGCACCCTGAACCGCCTCGAGGAAATCGACGGCGGCCGCATCGTCATCGACGGGCGCGACATCCATGCGCCCGGCCTCGACGTCAACGCGCTGCGCGCCGGGATCGGCTTCGTGTTCCAGCACTTTAATCTGTTCCCGCACCTGAGCGCGCTGGAAAACTGCATGCTGGCGCCGGTGAACCTGAGGCGCGCCAGCAAGGCCGAGGCGCGTGCCTATGCGCTGGAACTGCTCGACGGCGTCGGCCTCGCGCACAAGGCGGACGCCTATCCGCACGAACTCTCCGGCGGCCAGCAGCAGCGCGTGGCGATTGCGCGCGCGCTGGCGATGCGTCCGCCGGTCATGCTGTTCGACGAACCGACTAGCGCGCTCGACCCGGAAATGGTCGGCGAAGTGCTGGGTGTGATGCGCCGCCTGGCCGGGCAGGGCATGACCATGGTCTGCGTGACCCACGAGATGGGCTTTGCGCGCGACGTGGCCGACCGCATCCTGTTCATGAGCGAAGGCCGCATCCTCGAACGCGCCGCGCCGGAAGATTTTTTTACTCACCCCACCCATCCGCGCGCGCAGCAGTTCCTGGCCGACCGCAGCGGGCGCTGACTACGCCTTCTTCCCCGCCTTCTGCGGCGCCAGCGCGCTCAAGTCCAGTTCGATCCAGGTCGGCACGTGGTCGCTCGGCTTCTCGCGGCCGCGAATGTCGTGGTCGGTGCCGGCCGCGCGCAGCGCCGGCGCCAGCGCGGGACTGAGCAGCAGGTGGTCGATGCGCAGGCCGGCATTGCGCCCGTAGGCGTTGCGGAAGTAATCGTAAAACGTGTAGATGACTTCGTCCGGGTGCATGCTGCGCAGCGAGTCGGTCCAGCCCTGGTTCACCAGCCGGTGGAAGGCTTCGCGCGACTCGGGGCGGAATAATGCGTCGGTCAGCCAGCGCTCCGGCTTGTAGACGTCGAGTTCGGTCGGCATGACGTTGTAATCGCCCGCCATCACCACCGGCGCGCCCGTTTCCAGCAGCTGCGCCGCACGCGCGATCAGGCGCTCCATCCAGGCCAGCTTGTAGTCGAACTTCGGTCCCGGCGCCGGATTGCCGTTCGGCAGATATAGGCAAGCCACCACCAGTTCGCCCACCACCGCTTCCAGGTAGCGGCTCTGGTCGTCGCTATCGTCGCCCGGCAAGCCGCGCGTGACTTCGACCGGATCGCTGCCGCGCGCCAGGATGGCGACGCCGTTCCAGCTCTTTTGCCCATGCCAGATCGCGCCATAGCCGGCGCCATTGATCTCGGCCAGCGGGAAGCGTTCCTGCGGCGACTTCAGTTCTTGCAGGCAGACGACGTCCGGCTGTTTTTCTTCGAGGTATTCAAGCAGGCGCGGCAGGCGGCTGCCGATGCCGTTGATGTTGAAAGTGGCGACGCGCATTTTCTCTCCGTTGTAGTGGCCTAGTGACGTTATCTCAGCCGCGCTGTAACCGGCGCACGCCAGCCTGTCAATGTTGCCTCGAAAACATGTATCTTGAGAACGACAGATCGCTTCAAATACTGCTGAGCGTGCGTGGTAACTTTTATAAAAAATATATTATTATTAAATCTTTCTTAACTTCGGAGACACACATGTTCACTTCCTTCCTGCGCACGATTGCCCGTCCAGCTGCCGTTTCCCTCCTGCTGGCTGCTTCGGCCTCGGCATCGGCAGGGGGCTGGGTCACCCAACAACTCGAGGTCGAAGGCACGCTGGTCGAAGCCGTCGGCCCGAACGACAAATGCTTCTCGAAATTCGGCGGCACCATCAGCGGCCACGGCACCAGCGCCCTGATGGGCGGCAAAGTCGTGTTCATCGCCACCGACTGCATCACCCCGATCGGCCCGCTGTTCCACTTCAGCAATGGTAAATTCATCGTCATGACCACCGAAGGCGACCAGATCTTCGCCAACTACAGCGGCCAGTTCGTGCCGACCGGCAAAGGCGCGGAATACGTCTTCTCCGGCGCGACCTTCCAGGTCACCGGCGGCACCGGCAAGTACTCGAAGATCACCGGCGGCGGCATGCTGACCGGCGGTGAAGACATGGTCACGGGCGCCGGCAACATCAAATTGTCGGGCCGCGTGATGTATCTGTCGAACAAGAAATAATTCGCGATACCTCTTCGAACGGCGCCTCGACGGCGCCGTTTTTTTTGGCGCTGTCACCGTTCGCTATGGATGAGGATTGAACTGCTGAGCTCTTGCACGGTCGAACCCGTATCGCCATCGATATGGAGCTGCCATGAAAGCGCCAGGGTTCAAGAAGTGGTTCGCGGCATTGCCGACACTCAACCAGCCGCAGCGGCTACGGGTGCTCGATGCCTTGCGGCCGGCGGCCGGGTTGCAGCAGTTGCTCGCACTGATCGAACAATTGCGCGGACCCGGGCGCCGCTGCCCGCATTGCCGCTGTCCCGGCTGGCACCGCCATGGCCGCGCGAACGGCCTGCAGCGCTATCGCTGCCGCGGGTGCCGGCGCACCTTCAACGACCTCACCGGCACGCCGCTGGCACGGCTGAGCCTGCGCGCCAAATGGCTCGATTACCTCGATGCGCTGCGCGCGTCGCGCCCGGTGCGCGCAGCGGCAGAGCACGTGGAGGTGCACCGGAATACCGCATTCAGATGGCGCCACCGGTTTCTCGACCGGGTCAAGGACGACCGGCCGGTGTGCCTGAACGGCATCGTCGAGGCCGACGAAATGTTTCTACGCGAGTCGCAGAAAGGATCGCGCAAGCTCGACCGGGCGCCGCGCAGGCGTGGTGGCGCGGCGGCAAAGCGCGGTATCTCGCGCGAGCTCGACTGCATCCTCGTAGCCCGTGACCGCAGCGGCCAGACCATCGACGCCGTGACCGGGCGCGGCGCCCTGAGCAAGGCGCAACTCGAGCACCACTTGCTGCCCCACCTCGACCGGCAAGTGCTATTGGTCACCGACGCGCATGCGGCCTACCGCGCGTTCGCGCGGGCGCACGGGATTGCGCACCAGGCCGTCAACCTGCGCGCCGGCGAACGCGTCCGCCGCGAGGCCGCGGGCGCCATTCACGTGCAGAACGTGAATGCCTGGCATCGCCGCTTTCGCGAATGGCTGGCGCGGTTTCACGGGGTCGCGTCGCGTTATCTGCCGAATTACCTGGGCTGGCGCCGCGCGCTCGATGGTGGAAAGGTCACTTCCGCCGATCAATTGCTGCGTCTGACCATCGGCCCCATCAACAGTGAACGGTGACAGCGCCTTTTTTTTCGCCGCCGTTTTCTCCCGTGCGCCGACTGGCCTCCGATGCTGGCACTCTATGATGTAACTGTGCTAACTAACTGAGCGAACGAGGAGAACATCATGTCGACACAAGACGATAAAAAGGACGTCCAGGGCCGCTCCTGGGACCAGATCACCCAGAACGGCACCAGCAGCGCCGGCAGCGTAGGCGTGGGCGGCACCGGCGACAGCGGCAAGCTGCAGCGCGAGGGCAGCGAGCAATCGGCCAGCCGCACCGACGACCTGCTCGACGACGGTTCGTCGCAAGTGGGCGATACCGGCTTTTCGCGCGGCAGTGGCCAGATCCAGACCGGGCTCGAAGGCATCGGCAACCTGACCGGCGGCGCGAAGGGGAATCAGCAGTCGGACAAGGAGGAAGAAAAACGCTGAGCCGCACGAACCAATGCCTGGCGGCGCAGGCTCAGCCCGGGTTCAACGCGGCGCGCGCAGCGTGATCTTGACGATCTCGCCTGGCTGCCACAGGCGCATGCGCGGTCCCCAGCTACCGGCGCCGCGGCTGATGACGAGCTTCATCGGCCCGACGGCGTGCTGGCCGACCAGTTGCGGAAAACGCTGCTGCACCAGGTAGCTGAACGGCCAGATCTGGCCGCCGTGGGTGTGCCCGGACAGCATCAGGCCGACGCCGCGCGCTGCCGCCATCTCGATGACAGGTGCAGCCGGGATATGCGAGAGCAGGATCGTCGCTGCGGCGTTCGGCGAATCGGCCGACGCCGGCAGCACGTCGGCCAGTCCGGTCGTGAGCTCGGCGCCGCCGCGCATGCGGCTGCCGACATCCTCGATCCCGGCCAGCACCAGGCCCGGCGCCAGTTCCGCGCGCCTGTCGCGCAGCCAGCGCACGCCGCCTTCCTCGAATTCGCGCACCGTCGTCTCGGCGTCGCCATAGAACTCGTGGTTGCCGGTCACGGCCCAGACCCCGCGCGGCGCCTTCAAGCCGCGTAATACCTCTGCCAGGCGCGGTTCGCCCAGCGGATTGTCCTCGACCTGGTCGCCGACCATCAGCACGGCGGCCGGTTGCAAGGCGTTGATCTGCGCGACCCGCTTCTCCATCCAGTCGGCGCGGCGCTGGGCGCCCAGGTGCAGGTCGGTCACCATCGCGAGGACGGTGCCGTCCAGCCGTGGCGGCAGGTGCGGCATGACCACTTCCTGCTCGACGATGACCGGTGCACGCACGCCCTGGAAGATCGCAAAGGCGGACAGCAGCATCCCGGCCAGCGCGCCGATGCCGAGCACCCGCTGCACCCGCGCGCGCCACCAGAAGCCGAAGCCGGTGACCAGGTCGGCCGGCAGCAGGCACAGGGTCATCACGAACAGGATGCCGAGCCAGGTCAGCGCGAACTGCCCCGGCCACCAGCGCCAGTCGATCGCTTCGTCGCCCAGGTGTACGCCGCCCAGGTAGACCAGCCAGAGCGCCAGCGCGCCCAGCCACCAGGCCCCGGGCCGCACGCGCGTGCGCACCGGATCGAGGCGGTACAGGCGATGGGCGACGTAGAAGTGGAACAGGCTGCCGATGATGTTCAGGACGATCGAAAACATGGCACTCCGGGATCAGCAGGCGTGGCCGGGCACGACCGGAAAGGCAACATCCTCCAGCGCCAGACGGGCCAGCGCGCGGATGCCTTCGTACGACTTGGCGGCGGCGATGAAGCGGCCGTTATGGCAGAAGGTCGCATCGGGCACGCCGGTCACGCGCGCCAGGTCGGCGTCGCGCAGGCCGGCCCAGGACTCGGGCAGGTCGGCCCTGGCGTCGAAACTGTCGGCGCTGACCGGCACCGCGTGGATCATGTAGCGCTGCTCGGCGATGCTGTGGCTGATCACGAACAGCACCTTCGGCATCTCCTTGCGTACGACGGCGGTCCAGGGCAAAGCGCCATTGTTCAGGAACAGGAGCTTGCCGCCTTCGAGCACTTCGGCATTGCGCACCTGTTCCAGCGCGAGCAGGGCGCCGACCCGGTACTTGACCGAGTTGACCATGATCTCGGTAAGGAAGGCCATCGCCTTGCGGAACTGGCTCAGGCGGTAGGCGTCGGATGCTTCGCCGTAGCCGAGCCGCTCTTCGTCCATCCAGTTGGGATTGAAGCCGGAAACCACCGCCGACAGGCCATACCCGCCGGGCGCGTTCTTGGCCGCGCCGACGTCGGAGAGATCGAGGTACTGGACGATGTCGGCGTCGATCGCATAGGCCATCTGCTGGGCCGCCTCCAGGCCCAGCGTGCGCCCGCTGTGCTCGAGCGCGAGCGCCGCCACGCAACGCGCGCCGTATTCGCGCCACACCAGGCCGGCGCTGGCATACGGCACGCCGGTCTGGCGCGCGGTGGCGAAGCCCTTCTGGTGATGGTCGAAGCGGCCTGTGGCCGGATCGTGGATGCCGCCGACGTCGATCGCAAAATCGGCCGCTTCGATCGTGGCCGTGTCGCGCGTGCGCACCAGGTGGCTGTCCGGATACAGGATGAACAGGACGGCAACCGCCCAGGCGTCGTCCGCGTGAAATTTGCCGCTATGCGTTACCACTACCATGCCACACTCCCATCTGAACCTGTCGAACGGCCAGCCGGCGCGCCGCCGGCTGGCCTGGAAGACAGATGATAACGGTTCAGGCGCGCGCACGTGCAAATGGGCGGAGAAGGGCACGCGGCGCGTGTCGGTTGGCGGTTGACGTCACGTATGCCGGAGACGCACATAAGGCGGGCATGCCCGCCCTACGGTGCACAACGACAAAGCGCCGTTGTATGGGATAGGCGCGGCCCGCAGGGCGGGCATGCCCGCCGGCGATGCAACGCGAAGCCCGAACAGATGGGATGATCGCGGTCCGTAGGGCGGGCATGCCCGCCGGTGAGGGAACGCGGATGGATCGATCAGGCCGCGGCCGGCACAGCGAGGCGGGCGCAGCGCGCCACGAAATCGGCCACCACCTCCGGCTGGGTCACCGGCAGCATATGGCCCCCGTCGACCAGCTCCAGGCGCAGGCCCGGCACCTTGTCGGCCAGGGCCTGGCCGTGCTGGCACCAGTCGAGGATGGCGTCGGCGCGGCCGTACAGCACGCTAGTGGGCAGCGCCAGCTGACCGTAGCGGGCGACCAGCGCCGGCATGTGGGCGGGCAGGGCTTGCATGTCGGCGGACGCCGCGAGGAACTGGCGCGGGCGCAGGCTGAGCATGCCGCCGCCGCGTACCGGGAAGTCGCGCGGCGCGCGTTCCGGGGCGAACACGGCGGCCAGCACCTTGCTGCCGCCGGCGATCGACGCCGGCGTGGCCAGGGTCCAGGCGAACAGCTTGCGCAGCAGGGGCGAGCCGATCGCCAGCGCCTTGAACACCTGCGGCGGCGCCGTCTGCACATGGGTCAGCGGCGCCACCAGGGCCAGCGCGCCGACCCGGTCCGGATGCGCGAGCGCCAGCGTGAGCGCGACCGCGCCGCCCAGCGAGTGCCCGGCCACGGTCGGGCGTTCCAGTCCGAGCGTGTCGATCAGCGCGGCCAGCGCCGCGGCCTGGGCCGGGAGGTCGGCCGCCGTGCCCGGATGGCGTTGCGAATAGCCCGAACCGGGCCGGTCGACCGCGACTACACGGTGATCGCGCGCCAGCGACTCGAACACGCCATAGTCGAAATGCGCGCTCTGGCCGCCCAGCCCGTGGATCAGCAGAACCGCCGGTCCGCTGCCGGCCTCGCGCACGTGCAGGCGCGCGCCGGGCACGTCGACGAAACTGCCGCGCGGCGGCAGGTAGGTTTCGATGCGGCGCGCGGTGCGTGCCGTGAACCAGCCCAGGCCGGCGAGGACCAGGGCCACAAGGGCCGGCAGGAACAGGAGGATCTTCATCGGGCCGTCGCTTTCTTGAGGATGCGCCAGTAATTCACCGGCGACAGGCGTTCCAGGATCGAGACCACCTTGGCGTCGGTGCCGACCAGGATGCGCGAGCGGCGTCCTTCGATACCGCGCGCGATGATCTCGCCGGCCGCCGCCGGCGCCAGGCGCAACAGCTTTTCGGCTTGCGCGCGTCCCTGCGCGATTTCATCAATGGGCGTGTCCGCCGGCACGCGTGCGTTGCGCGCGATTCCCGTGGCCACGCCGCCCGGATGGACCACGCTCACGGCCACCGTGCTGCCTTCGAGCTCATGGCGCAGCGCATTGGAAAAGCCGCGCACGGCGAACTTGCTGGCCGAGTAGGCGGCCTGTCCCGGCGGCGAGACGATGCCGTAGATGCTCGAGACGTTGACGATGCGCGCCTCGTCGCTGCGGCGCAGCAGCGGCAAGAAGGCGCGCGTCATGCGCACCACGCCGTTGAAGTTGATGTCCATCAGCCAGTCGAAGTCTTCTTCGCTGACCTGTTCGAAGCTGCCACCCAGGGCCACGCCGGCATTGTTGATCAGGAGGTCGACGCGTTTGTGGGCGTCGTGCACCCGGCCCGGGAGGGCGCGCACGGCTTCGCGGTCGGCCACGTCGAGCGGATGGGTGGTGATGCGCACGCCGAGGTTGGCCAGCAGCGCCGCGGTCTCGGCCAGGCCGGCGGCGTCGATGTCGGCCAGCGCGAGGTGGCAATGGCGGCGCGCCAGTGCGAGCGCGGTGGCGCGGCCGATGCCGCCGCCGGCGCCGGTCAGCACGGCGACCCGGTTCGATACATTCATGGCAGGCTTCCTTTCGGTCCAAAGCGCATCACGCCGTCGGCGATGCGTCCAAAGCGGATGGTGAACATGTCTTGCAGGTAGTTCTGGTATACCTGCCAGGGGTGGCGCGAACCCTGCTGCGGCAGCAGCGACCGGGCGCGCTGCACGTAGCCGGAGGTGAAGCTGAGGAAAGGCTCGGGCGTAACGCCGGCTTCGCGCCGCACCACGGCGATCGCCTGGCCCTTGCGGTCCATGTAGGCCAGCAGGCGGCATACCCAGGCCGCGGTCAGGTCGGCTTTCAGCGTCCACGACGCATTGGTGTAGCCGAAGGTCATCACGCTGTTGGGCAGTTCGCTCAGCATCATGCCCTTGTAGGCCATGTGCGCGCTCGACTCGTAGGCTTGGCCGTCGACCTCGATGCGCGCGCCGCCCAGCACCGACAGCGACAGGCCGGTGGCCATCACGACGACGTCGGCCGCCAGTTCGCGGCCGGATTTCAGCAGGATGCCGCTTGGGGTGAAGCGCGCGATGTGGTCGGTGACGACTTCGGCGCGCCCGCCGCGCAAGGCGCGGAACAGGTCGCCGTCGGGCACAACGCAGACGCGCTGGTCCCAGGGTTTGTAGTTCGGCGTGAAGTGAGCGACGTCGACGCTTGGTCCCAGCGCGTGCGCGGCCATCGCGACGATCTTCTTCTTCGCCAGCTCCGGCTTGCCGCGCGCGATGCGGTACAACAGCATCGATTCGGCGATCACGCGCCAGCGCGTGGCCCAGTAGGCCAGCTTCGGCGGCAGCCGTTTTTGTAGCCGGCGCGCGAAGCGGTATTCGGACGGGCGCGCCACCACATAGCTCGGCGAGCGCTGCAGCATGGTCACGTGCGCGGCCGTGGCGGCCATCGCCGGCACCAGGGTCACGGCGGTGGCGCCGCTGCCGATCACCACCACGCGCTTGCCGGCGTAGTCGAGGTCCTGCGGCCAGAATTGCGGCTGCACGATGCGGCCCTGGTAATCGTCTTCGCCGTCGAAGCGCGGGCGGTAGGCCTTGTCGTAGTCGTAGTAGCCGCTGCACATGTACAGGAAGCGCGTACGCAGCGTCCTGAGCCCGGCGCCGACCTGCGCCTCGACCGTCCACAGCGCTTGCGCGCTCGACCAGGATGCGCGCACGACCTTGTGTTCGAAACGGATGTGCGGTTCGATGCCGTGGCTGTGCGCCGTCTCGCGGATGTAGGCGCGGATCGACGGTCCGTCGGCGATCGCCTTGGCGTCGACCCAGGGCTTGAAGCCGTAGCCGAGCGTGTACATGTCGGAGTCGGAGCGGATGCCGGGATAGCGGAACAGGTCCCAGGTGCCGCCGATGGCGGCGCGCGCTTCGAGGATCGCATAGCGCTTGCCGGGCAGGCGCTCCTGCAGCATGGCGGCGGCGCCGATGCCGGACAGGCCGGCGCCGACGATCAGGACGTCGAGGATGTCGCCGTCGCCAGCGCGGGGAGGAGTGTGCATTGTCTCGGCTTATCGGGCTGATACGTACATTTGACACACTATATTGTCACATTTGTTGCGATAAGTAAATATGGCAAAATAGCGGAATGAACCAAGAACCGACGGCGACCCGGGCCTACCGCGGCGTCTCTCCCGAGCAGCGCCGTGCCGAGCGGCGCGCCAAACTGATCGCCGCCGCGATTGCCGTGTACGGCGAGCGCGGCTACCGCCAGGCCACCGTCAAGGCCGTGTGCGAAGCGGCCGGCCTGACCGAGCGTTATTTCTACGAATCCTTCGAGAACAGCGAGCAGTTGCTGGTCACCTCGTTCAATGCGGTGACCTACGCCGTGTTCGACCAGATCACCACCGCCGCGCGCGGCGCCGGCCGCGGACGCACCGCGCGCGCGCGCGCCATGCTCGACGCCTATTTCAGTGCGTTGCAGCGCGAGCCGGCGTCGGCGCGCGTCTACCTGGTCGAGATCCGCGGCGTCAGCCGGGCGGTGGACAAGGCTTTCGATGCCGCCCTGCGCGCGATCGGCGCCGAAGTGGCGCGCCAGATGGCGCCCGCCGATGCACCCTCGGACGAGCTGCTCGAAGCCGGCATCGTCGGCGGCGTGATGCACATCGCCCTGCGCTGGATCGACAATGGCTACCAGCCGCCGCTGGCGCAGGTGACCGATGCCGCGCTGCGGCTCGGGATGGTGCTGGCGCGTCCGCGCGCAAAGACAGCGGCTGAGTAGCAATGCGTGGCGGATGTGCTACAGATGAGCAGCAGCTGAGCGAGAGTCGGTCGGCATAGTCGTGTTTTGTGGAAAACTGTTTACAAAGAGTTGGTTTTGCCGAAAAACGTGCGTCGCCCCTCATGCAGGCTGTGTTAGCGTCGATGCCAGTTTGATCACGCGATAGAGGGTCCGGTGCAAGGCAGACTAACAAGATTCGTTCCCCGCGGTCTCGAAGCCCAGCTGGCGCTGGCTTTCTCGCTCCTTTCCATCGTGCTCACGATCGCGCTCGTCACGTTCTTCGAGCGGCGCGCCATCGCCGAAATAGAATCCCAGATCGGCGAAGGCCTGGCCGACCTGGCGGCCCAGACCTCCGACAAGCTCGAACGCGGCATGTTCGAGCGTTACCGCGAAGTGGCGCTGATCGCCGGCCAGGCGGTGTCCGACGAGCTGACGGAAGCCGATGCCGACAGCGCAGCCGCACTGGCGCGGGTCCAGCGCAGTTATACCTATTACGAGTGGCTCGGCATCGCCGACGTCAAGGGCAAGGTGCTCGCCTCGGGCAACAACCTGCTGGTCGGGGTCAACGTCGCGGCGCGTCCCTGGTTCCGCGAAGGCTTGCGCGGCGGTTTTGTCGGCGATGTGCACGAAGCGCTGTTGCTCGACAAGCTGCTGCCGCCGCAAGCGAGCGGGCCGCGCCGCTTCGTCGACGTCGCCTTTCCGTTTGCCGATGCCAGCGGCCATGTGCGGGGCGTGCTCGGCGCGCACCTGTCGTGGAACTGGGCGCGCGAGGTCGAGCGCTCGGTCATCGGCACCGTCGCGCGCCATGCGCGGCTCGAAACGATCATCCTCAGCAGCAAGGGCGTGGTCCTGCTCGGGCCGCCCGAACTGGTCGAGAAGACGCTCGATTTGCAGAGTTTCCGGCGCGCGACGCCGACCCGACAGGGCGATTACCTCGTCGAGGATTGGCCCGACGGCAAGACCTACCTGGTGGGTTTCCAGAAAGGCACCGGCTACGCCAATTATCCCGGCCTGGGCTGGGTCGTGATGGTGCGCCAGGATATCGACGACGCCTATGCGCCGGTGCGCGACCTGCGCCTCCAGCTCCTGTTCGGCGGCATCGCGCTGGCGTTGATGTTTTCGCTGGCCGGGGTGTGGGTGGCGCGCCGCATCACCCGTCCGCTCAAGCAGCTGGCCAGCTCGGCCGGCGACATCACCGATGGCGGCGCGTTGCAGATCGCGAGCAGCCAGGGCGGCTACGAGGAAGTGCGCGCCCTGAGCCGCTCGCTCAACGCCCTGGTCGCCGACCTCGACGAACGGCGCCGCCAGCTGCAGGAGTTGAACGGCACCCTGGAAGAAGTGGTGGAGGCGCGCACCCATGAATTGCGGCGCGCGCTCGACACCGTGCGCACCAGCGAATCGCGCATCCGCGCCATCGTCGAGACGGCGCAGGACGCCTTTATCGGGGTCGACCTCGCCGGCAGCGTGATCGAGTGGAATCGCCAGGCCGAACAGTTGCTGGGCTGGCGCCGCGACGAAGCGATCGGCAAGCCCCTGACCGGGCTGATGCTGCCCGAACGGTTCCGCCCCGTCACCGGCCAGTCCGGCCTGGCCTTCCTCGACGAACACGGCGGCGTGCTCGACCGCCGCGTCGAACGCATCGTCACCGACCGCCACGGCGCCGAGATCCCGGTCGAGATGAGCAGCGGCCTGACCGGCCAGGGCGACGGCACCACCTTCAGCATCTTCCTGCGCGACATCACCGAGCGCAAGCGCATCGACCGCGCGAAGAACGAATTCGTGGGCACCGTGTCGCACGAACTGCGCACGCCGCTGACCTCGATCCGCGCCTCGCTCGAACTGCTGGCCGCCGGTGCGCTCGGGCCGGTGCCGCCCGACATGCTGGAGCTGGTCGAGATCTGCCACGCCAACTGCATCCGCCTGAACCGCCTGGTCGACGACATGCTCGACATCCAGAAGATCGAGGCCGGCATGATGTCCTTCAAGCCGGTGCTGCAGCCGGTCCTGCCGCTGGCGCGCGAGGCGCAGCGCACGATGCGCGGCATGGCCACCGCCAGGGACGTGACCCTGGTGCTCGACTGCGCGCCCGGCGCCGAGAGCGTCGAAGCCACCTTCGACTACGACCGCATGACCCAGGTGCTGACGAACCTGCTGTCGAATGCGATCAAGGTCGCGCCGCCCGGCAGCCCGGTGCTGCTGCAGGTGGTGGCGGAGGCGGGCGGCGCGCGCTTGTCGGTATGCGATCGCGGACCGGGCATTCCGCCGGAGATGCGCGAGCGCGTGTTCCAGCCTTTCGTGCAGATCGAATCGAAGGGGCAGCCGGCCGCGCCCGGCGGCACCGGCCTCGGGCTGGCGATCTGCCGCCGCATCGTCGAAGAGCACGGCGGCAGCATCACCATCGAGGACGCGCCCGGCGGCGGCGCCGTGTTCGCGGTGCGCTTGCCGTACGCTGCCGCGCCTGGCAGCAAAGGCAACGAACAATAAGAAGGCGACAATATTTTTTTCAACTCTGATGCTTTTGCGCAACAAGTATCGATTTTATCGAGATTTCTGTATTTGCTGATTTAGAGAAACTCTGGCATAGTTGATGTATAGCAACTAACCGCATCACTATTCCAGGGGAATCCACATGTTTGCATCGAATCTTCGCCGCGCCATCGCCACCGCAACCGCCATCGTCATCGCCGTCGCGCCGGGCATGTCCGCCGCTGCCGTCTACGGCAACGGCACCAAGGCCGCGACCTTCGATGTGACCATGCGTATCGTTGCCAACTGCGCGATCAACGCCAACGGCATCGACTTCGGCCAGACCCAGGGCGTGCTGGCGACCGCGGTGACGGCTTCCTCGAACATCAGTGTTACCTGCAGCAACACGACCCCGTACAATATCGGCCTGAATGCCGGCACCGGCACCGGTTCGAGCGGCACCGACCGGTTCCTCAGCGGCACCGGCAGCAACGCCGGCACCGTGCGCTTCAACCTGTACAAGGCGCCAGGCGCTTCGCCATGGGGCAACACGCAGGGCAGCGATACCCTGGACGGCACCGGCACCGGCACCGCCCAGAACCTGACCGTGTACGGCGAAATCCCGGCGCAAGCCACGCCGAGCCCGGACAACTACAAGTCGACCATCACGGCGACCGTGTACTTCTGATCCCTTGTTCGATTCCATGTCGATGGCGCGTTCCTTTTTCCTTCGCTTTTTCCTGACTATCTTTAGCGCACTGGCGCTGGCCGCGCCCGCGTTCGCCGCCAGCCTGCAGATCTCGCCGGTGCTGATCAACCTGCGCGCCAGCCAGGCGGCCGGCGGCATCAGCCTGCAAAACCTGGGCGAGCGTCCGATCCACGGACAGGTGCGGGTCTACGCCTGGGAACAGCGCGGCGGCGAAGACGTCCTCACCCCGACCGACGAACTGGTCGCCAGCCCGCCGATCATGGAAATCGCCGCCAAGACCAGCCAGACCATCCGCCTGGTGCGCCGCGGCGGGGCAACGCCCGGGCCCGAGCGCGCCTACCGCCTGCTGATCGACGAAATCCCGCGCGGCGACGAAGCCGCCAGCGGCGTGGCGATCCGCCTGCAGTATTCGGTGCCGGTGTTCGTCGCCGCCAGCGACGAGGCCGCTGCCCCGAACCTGGCCTGGACCGTGGCGCGCCGTGGCGGCGCCTGGATGCTGGAACTGAAAAACAGCGGCGGCCTGCATGCGCAGATCGGCGCGGCTACCCTGGTCGACGCCGCCGGCAAGGAATACGAGCTGAGCAAGGGTCTGCTGGGCTATGCGCTGGCTGGCCGCGAGCGCGTCCTGCGCCTGCCGCTGGCGCCGGAGACGAAGCTCTCCGGCCCGGTGACCGTACGCGCCAACGTCAACGCCCGTCCGCTGAGCGCTGCCGCCAGCGTGGTGCCCTAGGGTCTGGCTTGCAATGACAGGTGTGCGGTGATGGATCGATGAAGAACAGCAGGGGCAGGGCGCGCATGCCCGGCCGTGCATTGCTGCTGGATGTGCTTTCGCTGGTACTTTCCTGCCTGCTGCTGGCTGGCCACGCCGCCGCGCAGGAGGCGCCTGCGCCCGCATCTGCCCCGGCCGCCGCCGAACTCTATCTCGAAGCCAGCCTGAACGGCGACGCCACCGGCGCCGTCGCGCGTTTCGTGCGCACGCCCGCGGGCGGCTTGCGCAGCACGCTGCAGGACTTGCGCGAGCTCGGCCTCGATACCGGGCAACTCGGCCTGCGCGGCGAGGCCACGCGCGAAGTCGATCTCGACGCCATCCCCGGCCTGTCCTATACCTGGGACAACGCACGCCAGAGCATCGCCCTGCGCCTGGCCGACACCCTGCGCGCGCCGCTGCAGCTCGACACCCGTTCCGAACGCGCCGTCAGCGCCGGCAGCGCCAGTCCCGGCTTCCTGCTCAATTACGACCTGTACGCCCAGTCCGGCAGCGGCGCCAGCCGTGTCGCCGCACTTAACGAACTGCGCTATTTCGATGCGCGCGGCGTGTTCAGCACGAGCGGCGTGACGACCCTGCACGGTCCGGGCCGCCGCTACCTGCGCCACGACACCTCCTGGAGCTGGGCCGATCCGGTGGCGCTGTCCTCGCTGCAGGTGGGCGACCTGGTCAACCGCTCGCTGACCTGGACGCGCTCGCTGCGCATGGCCGGCGTCGAGTGGCGCAAGAATTTCGAATTACGCCCGGACCTGGTCACCTATCCGGTGGCCGATTTGAAAGGCTCGGCCGTGGTGCCGAGCAGCGTCAGCCTGTACGTCAACGGCATGCAGCAGTTCAATGCGCAGGTGCCGGACGGCCCCTTCGTCCTGAACGGGATCACCGGCCTGAACGGCGCCGGCCAGGCCACGGTCGTCACGCGCGACGCGCTCGGGCGCGAAGTGGCGACCACGCTGCCGCTGTACATCGATACCCGCCTGCTGGCGCCCGGCCTGTCCGATTATGCGCTGGCGCTCGGCGTGCCGCGGCGCGACTTCGGTGCGCGCTCGTTCGGCTACGCCTCCCGGCCGCTGGCCAGCGCCTCGCTGCGCCATGGCTACAGCGAGACGCTCACGCTCGAAGCGCACCTGGAGGCGGGCTCGCGCCTCTTCAACGGCGGCGCCGGCGCGCTGCTGCGCGTGGACCAACTGGGCGTGCTGCAGGGCGCCATCGCAGGCAGCAACGGCGATGGTGCGCGTGGGATGCTGGCCAGCGCCGGCTACCAGTACCTGTCGGCCGGCTGGTCGCTCGACGCCCAGAGCACCCGCAGCACGCGCGCCTACGCCGACCTGGGCACGGCCGAGGGCAGCCCGGTGGCGCGCGCCAACGACCGCCTCAGCCTGAACCTGGCGCTGCCGGGCGGCCAGAGCCTGAGCGCCAGCTACATCGGCTACCGCCCGCCGGGGCAGGACAGCACGCGCCTGGCTTCGCTGGCCTGGTCGGCGCGCCTGGGTATCGGTTCTTACTTCAATGCCTACCTCAGCGTCAACGCCTACCAGGACCTGCGCCGGCACGCCACGCGCGGCGTGGCGGCGACGCTCAACCTGGGCTTGCCGGGCCGCGTCGGCGCCAGCGCCGGCGCCGGTAGCCGCGTCGGCGCCAGCGCCGGCGCCGGTAGCCGCGACGGCGCGCGCACCTGGAACGCTTCGCTCAGCCGCGCCGCCGATTTCGACGGCGGCCTGGGCTGGAGCGTGCAGGACGCCGACCAGGGCGGCGGGCGCTTCAGCCAGGGGCAGCTGAACTACCTTGGCCGCGCCGGCCAGGTGAGCGCGCTGCTGCAACGCAGTGGTAGTGGCAATGCCGGCAGCGTCACCCGCGCGCTCGGCGCGACCGGCGCCGTGGTGGCGATGGACGGCACGCTGCTGGCGGCGCGCCAGGTCGGACGCGCCTTTGCGCTGGTGTCGACCGGCTTGCCGGACGTGCCGGTGTTGCAGGAAAGCCGGCCGATCGGGCGCACCGACGCCGGCGGCCATTTCCTGGTGCCGGACCTGGCGCCTTATACGGCCAACAACCTGTCGATCGGTACCGAGGAATTGCCGGTCGACTTCCGCGTGCGCGGCACCAGCCAGGCGTTGGTGCCGCAGCGCGCGGCCGGCATCGTTGCGCGCTTCGCCGTCGAACGCACCATGTCGGCAAGCGTCGTCGTGCATGGCGCCGATGGCCGCCCGCTGCCGCTCGGGACCGTGGTGGAGATCGACGGCGGCGCGCCCACCGTGGTGGGCTACGATGGCGTCGTGTTCGTCGATGGCGCGCGGCCGGCGAACCGGCTGATACTGCGTCCGGCGAGCGGCGCCTGTGAAGTGCGGTTCGGGTTCGATCCGAAGCCGGGCGTGGCGGCGCCGGTCGGTCCGCTGGCCTGCGTGCCGCTGAAGGAAAACAAAGGGAAATAAGGTATGAAAATGCTGGGAATAACCGCACGCCGCGCTGCACTCGCGCTTGGCCTCGTGCTAGGGCTGGGCAGCGGCGCCGCACACGCCGCCGACAGTTGCAGCGCCAGGATGACCGATATCGTGTTCGCCAACGTCAGTCCGATCTCGGGCAGCGATTACGATGCCAGCGGCACGCTGACGGTCTCCTGCACGCTGGCGCTCGGGCTGCCGAGTCTGCTGCTGCCGAACATCACCTACTGCCTGAGCCTGGGCGCGGGCAGCGGTGGCAGCACTGGTGGCGCGCGCACGCTGGCGGCGGGCGGCGCGCGCCTGCCGTACAACCTGTACACCGACAGCAGCTATGCGGGCGCCGCGGTATGGGGCGGCGCGGCCATGCCGGCCAACCAGACCCCGATCAAGGAAACGGTGCTGGCCGGACTGCTGGGCCTGGGCGTGTACACGAAAAGCTATACGATCTACGGCAAGATTCCGGGCAGCGCGCTGGCCGGCGTCGGCACCAGCGGCGACGCCGACACCGTCTACGCCAGCAGCTTCGGCGCCGACGCGACCTTTACCTATGCGCTGTCGACCCTGCTCGGCCCGCCGTCCTGCACCACCGGCACCATCACGACCGTCCCGTTCCAGGTGCGCGCCACGGTCGTCAACAACTGCGTCATCAATGCCGGCAACCTGTCGTTCGGCAACAGCAACGTGCTTACCGGCGCCGTGCGCGCCAGTGCCGCGCTGGGCGTCCAATGCACGGCCAACAGCGCCTACCGCATCGCCCTCAACGGCGGCGCCAACGGCAGCGTGGCCGAGCGGCGCATGCGCAACGCCGCCACCGGCGAAACGGTGCGCTACCTGATTTCGACCACGCCCGACGGCGCGCCCTGGGGCGACGGCACGGCCGGCACCACCATGGCGACCGGCACCGGAACCGGCGCCTTGCAAAGCCTGCCGCTGCATGGGCGCGTGCCGGCGCAGGCGACGCCGTCGCCGGGCGACTATAAGGATACGGTGACGGCGACGGTGTATTTCTGAAACGGTCCGGACAAAAAAATGGGCCGTCGATCGACGGCCGCATTTTTTTATTGTCCGGAATTTACCGCCGGACCAGCGATTGGTTCAAAAGGTAACGGTCCAGGCAGCCTTGTTCGCGGCCGGCGCCACGCGGTACAGCGACGCATCGCTGCACGACACGAGCGGGGCGCTGGCGGCGCCGGGAGCGTCGACGGTGCAGGCGGCGTGGATGACGAAGCTCACCTCGATGCGCGCACTCGCGCTGCCGGCATGGGCTGGCAAGACCAGCAGCGACAGCAACAGGGCAGCGAGGGGCAGGCGACGGTTCATCATTCACTCCTTGATTATGCGATTTGTCACGACTATTTCCAAGTGGCAACCTATGAATGGATGATACAGGAAATTCGGCGTTCTCGACAGCGAGGCAAATACCTGACGGCATTTTGGCCGCTGTTGCTACCGTTTTTATCGATTTTAACGAAGATTATCGAATTTGCTGATTCTTGATCATTCACCGAGCAATCCGGCCACCGTATCGAGCAGGTCGCGCGGGCTGAAGGGCTTGACCACATAGCTGTCGGCGCCGGCCGCCAGCCCTGCGGCCAGGTCGGCCTGCTGGCCATAGGCGGACAGCAGCACGATGCGGATCGCCGCGGTCGCCGGGTCGTTCTTGAGCGCGCGGCACAGGTCGAGTCCGCTCTCGGCGCCGAGCGAGACGTCGAGCACGATCAGGCGCGGGCGGTCGTTCCGTACTTTCGCGAGCGCCTCGGCGCCGGTGCCGGCGGTTTCCACCCGACCCAGGGTCAGCAGGCTGAGCCGGATCAGCAGGCGCAGTTCGGGCTGATCGTCGACCACCAGGATCGGCTCACCCATGGGCCACCTCGCCGGCCGCCGCGGCGGCGGCAGGTACGCGCAGCGTCACGGTCGTGCCCGCGCCCGGTGCCGACACCACGCTGACGCTGCCGTTGTGGGCATGCAGGATCTCCTGCGCGATGGCCATGCCGAGTCCGGTACCGCCGTCGCCCGGCTTGCCCGCCGCGCGGTAAAAGGGTTCGGCGATGCGCGCCAGCTGTTCCGGGGTCATGCCGATACCCTGATCGCGCACTTCGACCAGCACCGCGCACGCGCCCGGCGCCGGGTCGGCCCAGGCCCGCAGCGTGACCGGGGCGGGCGCAGCGGAATAGGCGAGCGCGTTGGCGAGCACGTTGGCGAGCGCCATCGGCAGGCGGTAGCGGTCCGCCGCCAGCAGCGGCAGCCCGGCTGCGCATTCGACGACGACGCGCGCATTCTGGCCGAGCGCCTCGGTGCCCGCCAGCGCCTGGGTCAGCAGCGCCTCGAACGGTTGGGGTTCGATCTGCATCCCGCCGTGCCCGGCCGCCTCGATGCGCGCCAGGTCGAAGGTCTGGGTGACCACCGTCGACATCAGCTTGGCCTGCGCGTTCACGATCTCGAGCAATTCGCGCGCGGTCGGCGCGTCGAAGTCGCGCTTGATCAGCAGTTCGGAAAAACCCATGATGCTCGCCAGCGGCGTGCGCAGTTCGTGCGCGGCGTGGGTGAAGGTCTTGTGGCGGCGCTCGCCCGCGGCGCGCAGGCGCCAGGCCTGCTCCAGCCGCGGCGCGGCGTCGCGCACGATGGCGGCGTAACGGCGCCGCCCGCCCAGCATGACCGCGCTGGCCGCCACGTCGACCGGAAACGTGGCGCCGTCGCTGCGGCGCGCGGTCACTTGGAAGGCGCGCACCGCGCCGTCCGTCAGGGCTGCGAGCTGGCCGGCGATGGCATCGACCGCGAACGACTGGGCGCTGCGTCCCGCCAGCGCCTGCGGATCGGCGCCGAACAGGGTGCCGGCGGCGGCGTTCGCCGACAGCACGTGGGCATCCTCGTCGAGCAGCAGCACGCCTTCGGGCAGGTGTTCGAGCAGGGCGCGCAGCCAGGTTTCGCTGGCGCGCTGCTGCGCCAGCGCGCGCCGCAGTTCGTCGGTGGCGAATTCGCCCGCGACCATGGCGGCCAGGTCGCGCAGCAGCGTACGCTCTTCGGCGCCGAACTGGCGCGGCGTGCTGTCGACCAGGCACAGGGTACCGACCTTGCTGCCGTCGGGCGCCGCCAGCGGTGCGCCCGCATAGAAGCGCACGTGCCCGGCGGCGACGAACGGGTTGTCGGCGAAGCGCTCGTCGTGCAGGGCGTCCTCGACCACCAGCGCCGCGTCCTGCAGGATGGCGTGGGCACAGAAGGTCACGTCGCGCGCCGCCTCGGTGTCAGGCACGCCGACCCGCGACTTGAACCATTCGCGCTCGGCATCGATCAGCCCGATAAAGGCAATCGGCACCCTGAACAGGCGCGCAGCCATGCGCGTGATGCGGTCGAAGCGTTCCTCGGGTGCGGTGTCGAGCAGGTTCAGGTCGAGCAGGACCTGGAGGCGGTGTTGTTCGTCAGGCGGCAGTGGCGGAGCGAGCATGGTGGTGGCAATGACGGGTAAAGAAAAGACGGCAGGCACAGCGGGGCCGGGTCCGTAAACCCGGCCCGCAACCTTATCCTGCCAGCGCTTTTTCGATGGCGGCGCGCAACTGGTTGAAGGGCACGGGCTTGGGGAAGACGGGGATGTCGCCGGGCAGTCCCATCGAGTCGATCGTCGGCCGGTCCAGGCCGCTGACCACGATCACCGCCATGCTGGCGCAGCTGGCGTCGGCGCGCAGGGTGCGGATCATGCGGAAACCGTCCATGCCGGGCATGGAGAGGTCGCTGACCAGCACGTCCGGACGCTGCTCGCCGATGCGTAGCAAGGCTTCGAAGCCGTTGTGCGCCTTGATCAGGGTCAGCGGCAGGTTCCAGCCGGAGATCTCCAGTTCGTACAGGCGCAGCAGGGTGATGTCGTCGTCGACCAGCAGCAGTTTCTTGGTGCTGGCGGCGGGCGCCGGCGTGTCCGGCCCGGTGACGCCGCGCCGCTCGTTGACCAGCTTGTTCACGGAAGCCATGGTGATGCGGCGGTGCCCGCCGGCCGTCTTCCAGGCTTGCAGGGCGCCGTTTTCCACCCACAGCTGGACGGTGCGGTGCGAAACCCCGAGCAGCAGGGCGGCATCCTTGGTGGAACAGAAATCGGCGGCGTTATAGGCGAGGTCGGGTTGTGCGTCAGGTTTTTGCATGATTATGAAGCGTTCGGCGCCGCAGCGGGTGCGATCGGTTCCGATGGTGGAATGGTTGCTGCCGAAGTTGCAGCCCACGGAAGTGCATTATCGTCGAGAACGGCGCAAAGGGCGTCCAGGTTGACCGGCTTGACGAAATGGTGATCGAACCCGGCGCCGCGCGCCAGCACCTTGTCGTGCGCCTGGCCGTAGCCCGTGAGGGCGATATAGCGCGTGGGACGGTCGCCCTGCAGCGCGCGCAGGCGCCGCACCAGGGCGTAGCCGTCGATGTCGGGCAGGCCGATGTCGAGGATGAAGACCTCGGGCCAGGCCGCCACGGCGAGGTCGAGCGCGGCGCGCGAACCGTCGGCGGTCGCCACCCGATGGCCGAGCGCGCCGAGCACCTCGGCCAGCGACTGCGCGGCGTCGGCGTTGTCGTCGACGATCAGCAGGCGGCGCCCGGTGGAGGCCGGCATGCCGTTCGGTGCGGCTGACGCCGGCGCGGGCGTACCCGCGCCGGCGACCAGGTCGAACACCACCCGGAACGTGCTGCCGCACCCGGTCCCGGCGCTGTGCGCTTCGACCCGGCCGCCGTGCAGCTGCACCAGGCTTTTCACCAGCGCCAGGCCGAGGCCGAGCCCGCCCTGCGAGCGGTCGGGCGTGCGCTCGGCCTGGGAAAACAGGTCGAACACGTGCGGCAGCATCTCCGGACCGATGCCGATGCCGTCGTCGCGCACGCTGATGGCGACCTGGCCGTCGTGCGCGGCCGCGCTGAGCACGATATTCCCGCCCTGCGGCGTGTACTTGGCGGCGTTGTTGAGCAGGTTGGAGAGCACCTGCACCAGGCGCGTGCGGTCGCCCAGCATGCGTGCACCGCCCTCCAGAGCCGCCAGGTCGACTTCGAAACGGTGGCCACGCGCCTCGATCAGCGGGCGCGCCTGTTCGACGGCGCCACGCACGACAGCGGCGAGCTCGACCGGTTCGCGTTCGACCGCGACCAGGCCGCGCGTCACGCGCGAGACGTCGAGCAGGTCGTCCACCAGCGCCGTCATGTGGCGCACCTGGCGCGTGATCACTTCGCCCGCCTTGTGGATGCGCGCCTCATTGGCGCCGGCCATCGTCAACAGGCGCGCGGCATTGCTGATCGGCGCCAGCGGATTGCGCAGTTCGTGCGCCAGCATCGCCAGGAATTCGTCCTTGCGGCGCGCCGCCGCGCGCAGTTCATCGGCGCTTGCGGCCAGCGCGCGCTCGGCCGCCACCTGCTCGCCGATGTCGCGCGTCACCGCCACCACGCCGGTCAGGGCGCCGCCGGCGTCACGCATGGCCTGGGCGCGCACCAGGATCGTCCTGCGCACGTCCGGCAAGCCGAAGGGTTCGATCACGATCACGGCTTCGTCGGCATCGGCCCCGGCCAGTACACGCGCGACCGGCCAGTCGTGCGCTTCCAGCGCCCGTGGCGCGTCGGCGCCAGCGCCAGGAAACCATCCCTTCCAGGCGCCATAGCCGGCCACGCCGACGTCAAGGCGCTCGTCGCCCCAGATGGCGCGGTCGGCGGCGTTCGCCACCAGCATGCGCCCGCCGGTGTCGGCATAGGCGATGCCGACCGGCGCCGCATCGAACAGGGCGTCGAGGCGGCGCAGGGCATCCTCGGCGCGCAGCGTCGCCGCCGCCGCGCGTTCCTCGCTGGCGCTGCGCGCCGCTTCCGCCTCCTTGCGCGCCGTGATGTCGACCGCGATCCCGGCGAAGCGGCGCCGGCCACTGGCCGGATCGGCGAACACCTTGCCGCGCGCATTGACCCAGACGTCGACACCCGAGCGCTGCGGGATGCGGTAATCGATGTCGTAGCGGCTATCGTCGCCGCTGTCGCCGATAATTGCGTCGGCGATCGCGGCCACCACGCGCGCGCGGTCCTGCGGATGGATCATGTCGGTGAAGCGTTCCAGCTCGGTACCCGACAGCGCCAGCGCCGCGTCGACCTGGAACAGGCGCGCGAAGCGTTCGTCAACGTGGGTGGTGCCGTCGTCGAGGTCGTACGACCAGGTGCCGATGTTGCCGGACGCTTCGAGCGAGAGCGCCAGGCGCTCTTCCGCTTCCTTGTGGCGCGCCAGCGCCTGCACCTTGCCGGTCACGTCGACGCAGGTGCAGAGCATGCCGCGCACCGCGCCGTGTTCGTCGCGCAGCGGGCTGTACGAAAAGGTGAACCAGGCCGGTTCCGGATAGCCGTAGCGTTCGAGCGTGATCGCGTAGTCTTCGAAAAAGAAGGATTCGCCGTCCAGCACGCGGCGCACGTAGGGTCCCAGGGTGTCCCAGACTTCATGCCAGACCGCGCGGTAGGGCGCGCCCAGGCTGTCCGCTTTTTTGCCCAGCATCGGCTCGTAGGGATCGTTGAAGAACAGGGTCAGGTCCTCGCCCCAGGCCAGGAAGGTCGGGAAGGCGGAACCGAGGACGATGCCGAGGCTGGTGCGCAGCGCGGCATCCCAGCCGGCGATCGGGCCGAGCGGGTGCTGCGACCAGTCGCGGTCGCGGATGCGGCGCCCGAGGCGTCCGCCATTGTCCAGGAACGCGTCCGGGTGCGCTTGCTCTTTCACATTCGCCCCCGGCGCAGAAACGGCATATTGTACAGGGATGGGTGCAGCGCCAATCGTGCACGCCGGAGGAGGGCGGGACGCGGCCAGCTTCATACGCCGGCCGCCCTCCCAGCCAGGCATCCGCGCAAGTATCGTTTTTGCCGATTTTTCCCATGGGCCGATACTACGGCATTTCGGCGGCGCGCACAGCAAGGGTTTGTGAGCGTCAAGGTATTGTTGCTAGGAGGATACAGAACGAGGGCGCTCAATCCCAGCCGCGTTCGGACTCCTTTTCATAGTTCTTCAGGTCGCGCGCGAACATTTCGTTGAGTTCGTCGCGCGCGCGCTTGGACATCGAGGCGTACTGTTCGCGGTCCTTGTAGAACGGGTAGACGGCGTCGACGCTGGCCTTGTTGTGCTCGCGGAATTTCAGGGTCGCTTCGCGCGCGCGGTAGGCGCCGTAGCCGAGCTGGCACAGCACGCGCCGTCCCAGCTGCAGCGCCGACTCGAAGGTTTCGCGCTCGATGACGGTGACGCCGCGGTCCATCAGCTGGTAGTAATGGGTGACATTGCGTGCCCGCGCCAGGATCGGCAGGTCGGGGAAATGCTCGCGCACGGCGTCGGCCAGGGCCAGGCTGTCCTCGATCTCGTCGATCGCCAGCACCAGCGCGCGCGCATTGGCCGCGCCGGCCGCGTGCAGCAGGTCGACGCGGGTGGCGTCGCCATAGAACACCTTCCAGCCGAAGCGGCGCAGCAGTTCGATCTGGTCGGGGTCGTGGTCGAGCACCGTCAGCTTGAACCGGTTGGCATTGAGCAGGCGCCCGACGATCTGGCCGAAGCGCCCGAAGCCGGCGATGATCACGTGGCCTTCGTCGCCCTCGATGGCGTCGGCTTCGCGCAGGTTCTGGCCGTGGTAGCGCGGCTCGAGCACCTTGTCGTACAGGACCAGCAGCAGCGGTGTGGTGACCATCGACAGTGCCACGGTCGCCACCAGGATCGAGCCGGCTTCCGGCGTGAAGACGCGCGCCGCGCCGGCCGCGCCGAACACGACAAAAGCGAATTCGCCGCCCTGCGACAGCAGGAACGCGAACAGCCAGCGCTGGCCGCGCGCGATGCCGAAGCGGTAGGAGAGCGCGAACAGGACCACGATTTTCAATACCAGGAAGCCGGCGACCAGGCCCAGGATCAGCCAGGGTTTCGACAGGAACACGCCGAAGTCGACCGACATGCCGACCGCGATGAAGAACAGCCCGAGCAGCAAGCCCTTGAACGGTTCCAGGTCGGTTTCCAGCGCGTGGCGGTATTCCGAGTCCGCCAGCAGCACGCCGGCCATGAAGGCGCCCAGCGCCATCGACATGCCGACCCATTGCATCAGCAGCGAAATGGCAATGACCAGCAGCAGCGCGAAGGCCGTGAAGATTTCGCGCATGCCTGACCTGGCGATGATGCGTAGCGCCGGGCGCACTAGGAAGCGCCCGGCCACGACCACGCCGACGATCACGGCGCCCAGGCGCGCGGCGTCGAGCCAGCCGTGGCCGGCGCCGCTGTCGGTTGCCGCCACGCCCAGCAGGGGAATCAGCGCGATCATCGGGATCGCGGCGATGTCCTGGAACAGCAGGATGGCGAAGCCGGCCTGGCCGGCGGGCGTGCCCATCAGGTTGCGTTCGCCCAGCGTCGCCAGCGCGATCGCGGTCGAGGACAGGGACAGCCCGAGCGCGCCCACCAGCGCCACCTGCCAGCCGATCCCCACCAGCAGGGCGGCGCCGAACAGTACCCCGGCCACGCCCAGCACCTGCGCCGCGCCCCAGCCGAAGATCGGCCGCCGCATCGACCACAGGCGCGCCGGTTCGAGTTCGAGGCCGATCAGGAACAGCAGCAGCACGACGCCGAATTCGGAGAAGTGGAGGATGGTCTCGACCTCGCGGATCAGTCCCAGGCCCCAGGGACCGATCGCCATCCCGGCCAGCAGGTAGCCGAGTACGGCGCCCAGGCCGAGGCGCTTGGCCAGCGGCACCGCGACCACGGCGGCGGCGAGGTAGACGACGGCGTTCGACAGCAGGCTGTGATCCATGGCTTAGGCTCCGTCTTTCGCAGGCGTGAGCAGGAAGGCTTCGAGGCGCGCGCGGAAGGCGGCGACGTGGGCGTCGACGGCGGCGTCCTGTGCGGCGTGGGCGCCATGCAGGATGTGCGGCGGCCACCACTCCATGCCGCACAGCAGGGCGGTCTGCTCGAACGGCGGCAAATAAGCCTCGAACGGGCGCCCGTGGCGTTCGCCGGTGCGGTAGGCTTCCTCGGGGCTGCCGGTGGTCACCGCCAGCCAGTAACCCTTGCCGCGCAGGGCGGTGGCGCCGGGCCCGTAGGCCCAGCCGGCCACCAGCACGCTGTCGACCCATTCCTTCAGCAGCGCAGGCATGCTGTGCCAGCGGATCGGGTGCAGGAACACGACCAGTTCCGCCGCTTCGAGCAGCGCCTGCTCGCGCGCGACGTCGATGTAGAAATCGGGATAGGTCTCGTACAGGTCGTGCACCAGCACCCCGTCGAGGGCGCGCGCGGCATCGGCCAGGCGGCGGTTGATGCGCGAGCGGTGCGGGGACGGATGGGCGTACAGGACCAGGATGCGGGGGGTGGGCATGGGAGGGCGGCGTGTGGTGTTGTACAAATTGTACAGCTACCGGGGCATGTTCAGCGTATCCCGGGACCGATGCGCAGACCCGTAAGGTGGGCGGCTCGACCCGGACGTATGCCCGTCCGCTGCCTGGATGCCGCCCACGCGTTCAACCAGCGGATATTGGTCGCACCGTGGTTTTCAGCCGTGCGTTGAACGCGTGGGCGGCGTGAACGCAGATGGTCCGCACCTTTATCAGGTAGAGCCGCCCACCTTACGGGTTCGGGCAGCCCTATCGCAGGGATTGAGAGTACAGGCCCCTACAACACCCGCACCTTGATCTTCACCGTCCCGGTCGCCCCCGGCTGCAGGCTCCCCGTAAACCGCCACTCCACCTGCCCATCGCCCCCGGCCGCGGGCTGGGTCGCGATCGCGCAGGTGACCAGGTCGGCCGGCAGGGCGCCGCACTCGGCGCCGACAAAGGAGGTGAACGCCGGGGTGGCGTCGGTGATCGCCAGGCTTGACAAGGTGGTGGTGCCGCTGTTCTTGTACGCGATCTCGTAGCTGATCACGCTGCCGGGCACGGCGTTGGCCTTGTCGGTGGTCTTGGTGAGTTGAAAACTGTCGCAGGCCTGGCAGATGCCGTTCACCGTCACCGTCATTTCGCCCAGCCCGATGCCGAGCAGTTTCAGCAGCGGATCGGCGACGCCCGTCAGTATCGGCGTCAGCACCGGCGACAGGGTATTCACCACCAGGGTTTTCAGCACCGGCTTGAGCAGGCCGTCGAGCAGGCGCGTGACCGGCGCCAGCACGATGTCGAGCAGGCCGCCGGTGAGGATGGTGGTGCGCAGCGACAGGTTGTTCACCAAGGTGTCGGTGAGGCCGGTGACGAACGCGGCGCTGGTGCTGACGGTGCGGGTCTGCGGGAAGCTGCCGCTCATGGTCACGCTGGTGGCGAAGGGCGCCTGGCCGCGCGCGGACGACTTGACCTCGAGCGCGACATTGATGCCGTTCAGGGCCAGTTGGCCGATCTGGCCATAATCGACGTCGCTTGCCGCCAGGCGGCGCGTGCGGTTGAAGAACACGCTGTCGGCGATGCTGCCGAGGTAGATGTCGGCCACGCCCGGCGCCACTTGCAGGGTCACGGCGCCGAGCGCGGCGTCCACGGCCGCCAGGCTGCCTTCACCGCGCGCCGCGTCCACATAGACGTCGAGCTTGCTGATGGCGACCGTCGCGCTGCTCACGCCGGCCACCGCCTTCAGGCTGTCGGTGGCCGGGCTCAGGGTGACCAGGTCGAGTTTGAGCTTGAGGCGGATTGCCGCCGAGTGGAACTGGCTGCCGGTCGGGCCGCACACGTACACCGGCGGCTCGATCACCTGGGCGTACAGCTGCAGGTTGTTGACCACGCCGAGCATGCCGAGCGCGCCGCCGGAGATGCCGATCGGGGTCGGCGTGGTCAGCATGTTGCGGTGGTTGTACAGCTGGATCAGGCCGGTCAGCATGTCGAGCGAATTGATGGTGGTGTCGACCAGGGCGCCGGCATCGGTCGAGACCTTGAGCAGGTCGCCGACGCGCACGGTGGCATTGGCATTGCCCAGCTGGCCCTGCAGCGTATTGAGCACACCCGACAGGCTGGTCTTGGCCTGGGCCTGGGCCGCCACGTTCAGGGCAGCGTTCACCTGGCCCAGGGTGACGCCGGTGCCGAGCGCCTGGGTCGGGCTCGAGACGTTGGCCTGCACCTTCAGTGCGTTCAGAAAGTCGAGCAGTTTGACGTCGCCGCCGGCGAGGGCGTTCCAGTCGGCCACCGACAGGTTGACGTTACTGCCCAGCAGGCCGCCTAGCAGCGGGTTGAGCAGGGCGCTCTGGGTCGAATTCACGCTCGCCAGGCGCGGGCCGGCCGAGATGCAGGCGCCGGCCACGCAGGCAGCCTGGGCAGGAACGATGGCCAGCAGGGCGCACATCATGAGGATGGCGCGCAGCCAGCCGAAACGGTTCGTCAAGGAGGTCATGGTTGTTTCCTTAGTTGAATGCGGACAGCATGCCGCCCAGGGCGCGCTCGTCGAATTTCATGCGCAGGCGCAGATACACGCCCTTGGCGGTGGCGTCGGCACCGGCCAGGTCGCGCTCCTTGAAGCCGAGCAGGTTGTAGCCGGCCGAGACCCAGACGTTTTGCTGCAGCTGGTAACCGGCTTCCAGGCCGAGGCCGAACTGGCGGCTCCGTTCCGGGCCGCTGAACAAGACCTGGGCGACGGCGCCGACATCCCAGTCGCGGCCGATGTCGCGGGTGATGCGCGCAGCCAGCAGCTGGGCCGTGCCGCGGGTGTCGAGGCCGTTCGAGGCGTCGCGCACCTGCTTGGCGGCGTAGCGGCCGCTCAGCACGGTGTCGGCGGTCGGCTGCCAGTTAGCGGCCAGCGACACGGCGTGCACGGCGCGCTCGAGGTCGGCCGGGCCGTCGTCCGACTCCAGCTTGAACTCGTACTTGGCCAGGCCGTTGAAGCCGAGGCTGCCCGGTGCACGGTAGGCGACGCCGCTTTGCAGCAGTTCGTTGACGCGCTTGCTGCCGGTGGTGCGGCTGCGGTTGGCGGCGTAGGTGTTCTTGCCGAGGAAAGTGAAATCCTCGCTCAGCTTGTGGGCCAGGCCCACGGTATTGAGGACGCTGTCGCTGTCTTCGCCATGGCGCAGTTCGAGGCGGGCGTTGGCGCGCCAGAGCGGGTTGCGGGCGTAGTCGAGCGCGCCGGCGACGGCGATCGATTCGTTGGTGGCCGGGCCGCTCAGCACGCGCACGCGCTCGAAGCTGGTGTTGGCGCGCACGCCGGGCGCGATGGTCCACAGGTTGCGCAGGCCGATCGCGGCTTCCGCTTCTTTCGAACCGAGTTCCGAACCGCGGGCACGGTATTCCGAGAACACGCGGCCATCCTTCATGTAGTCCGAATCCATGCCGAACACGGTGGCGTTGCGCTGCTGGCCTTCGTTCAGGGCGTAGTTCGAACCCAGGCTGCTGATCAGCTCATGGCGGCCGTAGAAACGGCTGCCGCCAGCCAGGCGGTAATCGCCGCCGATGGCGACCATGCGGCGGCCACTATCTTTAATATCCTGCTCGGCTTCCAGCGAAACGCTGGCCTGCGGCAGGCCCGGGACCTGGGCGCTGGCCTTGGTGCGCACGCTGGTCAGATCGGGCTGGGCCAGGACCGTACCGCCAGCGGCGGTTTCCTGCGAGTGACGCAGGCCGGCTTCGACGCGCACGCCGTTCTTGAGGGCATAGCCGGCGCCGACCTGGACGCCGTCGCGCGCGGCGCCGCTGACCACGTCTTCGGTGTGCAGCGCTTCCACGTCCAGGCGCAGCTGTTCGTCGACCTTGTAGCCGGCGCGCAGGCCCGCTTCGACGCGGCCTTTCGGCACCAGGGCCGACTGGTTGTCGAAGTGTTCGCTGGTGCGCACCGCGAACAGGCGGCTTTCCAGCTTGCCGTCCTTGCGCACGGCCTCGATGCGGGCGGCGTTGCCGTCCCGGTTGTTACTAAGTTGCTTGTCCGTGTGGGCCGCTTCGACGATGACCGTGGTCTTGTCGTCCGGCTTGACGGTGGCGTTCACGCTCGACAGCGTGGTCTGGGCGATCGGGTTGCGGTCGGCGACATAGCTGCCGCCGATCTCGACCATCGTACCGAGCTTGTACTGGCCGGCGACGCCGCCGACCCAGAACTGCGGTGCGCCCTGGTCGACTTCGTAGCTGATGCGCACCGACACCGGGTTCAGGTTGGCGTCCAGGCTGGCCACCGGGGCGCGGAACAGGATGCGGCCGGTCAGCGGCTCGATGTCGTAGTCGACGTAGCGCACCTGGGTCACGTTCGACAGCACGACGCCGCCCTGGTTACGGTCGCGCACGACGAGTTCGACGCGCTCGCTGTTCAGGACCATCACGCCGCTGCCGGTAAGGTAGGGACCCGAGGTGCCGTTGGCGGCGATTTCCTCGACCATCTGGCGCGTGCTGTCGCGGCTGGCGAAGGCGTCCACGCTCAGGTTGCCGCTCTCGATGTGGTGGCGCAGTCCGGTCAGGCTGCGGTTGTAGGCGCCCAGGCTGCGCGCCGGCGTGCTGCCCGGCGGCGTGAAGTCGCCATACAGCAGCCACGACTTGTTGCGGTCGGCGCGCAGGTACATGCGGCTGGTCGACTGCGCTTCGAAACCGCGCTGCGCATCGTCGCCCAGGGTCGGATAAAAACCGGTCGGATCGACGTCGCGGAACAGCTTTTCCTGCTTTTCCTTGGTCGAATCGTAGGCCATGGTCAGCAGCGTATCGTTGCCGACGCTGCCTTTCAGGAAGAAGGCGGCGCGGGCGCCGGCCTCGGCCTCGTTGCCGCCCAGCTTGCCCGACACGCTGCGCAGGCTGTCCTCGAAGGCGTCGAACGAGCGGTTCGGGTTGCTGCGGTTGCCGCGGATATCGTTCAGGCTGATGCTGCCTTCGACCACGCCGGCGGCGACCAGCGGACGCAGGTCCGGCACGAAGCCGAGGGTGGCCGTGGCCTTCACCTGGCCGCTGCTGGCGGCGATGGTCGCTTCACCGGCTTCCTGCGGCGCGCGCAGGGCGAATTCGGCCTGGCCGCCTTCGATGAAGGTTTGCACGCCCGCTTCGCGTGGATCGAGGTCGCCTCCCAGCCACTGGCCCAGGCTGGTGTCCAGGGTGACCGGGGTGCGCTGCAGCACGGCCACGCCCTGGGCGTCTTCCAGCTTGACCAGCACGGCCACGGCGGCGCGGCCATCGGCGGCCACCGTGGCCTGCGGCAGTTCAACGCGCAGGCGCGCCAGCGCGCCCGGCACCACCACCTGGATGCGATGGCTGCCGCGCGGGTTGCCGAAGGTATCGACCTGGCGCAGTTCGACCACGTTCTTGCCGGCGTGCAGGGCGACGCCGACGAATTCCCAGCTTTCCAGCTGGCGCTCGGCGACCTTGTTGCGCTGGCCGATGTGCGATTCGGCGACGGCTTCGCCGTTCACCAGCAGCGCGAAACGTGCACCGAGGGCGCCCTTGACGCGCACGGTGGCCTGGTGCTGGGCCAGCACGGCGCCATCCTGCAGGCCCACGAAGCCGAGGCTGTTGTCGAACTGGGTCAAATCCAGCTTGGCCGGGGCGGCCTTGGCGGCAGGCGCCTGCACGGCGGCTTCGGCAGCCTTGCCCTCGGCCTTGGCGGCTGCGCGGCGGGCATTGATGTCGGCGCGCAGCGCAGGGCCGCAGCCCTTGACGGCGAAATCGGCGCGCGCCAGTTCGCCATCCTTGGCGTCGACGAAGCGGCTGCCGGCGTCGCCCGCATTGCGCTGCGCCAGCACCGACAGGCTTGCGCCGGCCGGCAGGGTCGACGGATCGAGCTTGGCGACATGGGTGCGCGGACGGGTTTCGGTGAAGCTGTACTTGCCGTCGCGGTCGGTGCGGCTGAAGCTGCCGTCCTCCAGGTAGATGCGCACGCCCGGCACGCCCGGCTCGTTCGCATCCTGGATGCCGTTGCCGTCGCAGTCGGCGAACACTTTGCCGAGGATCACGCCCTTGTCGCTGAAGACGCCGGCTTCGACCTTGACCTTGGCGGCCGCGATCACGCTGGTGAATGCGAGCGGCGCGGCGCTGGTGGCGCTGGCGCGGTTGATGCCGTCGCCTTGGAGGGCGCCGGCGCCGAGGCGCACGCGGTAGCGCAGCACGATCGTCGATTTGGCCGGCAGCGTGCCGACCGTGAATTGCAGCTTCGCGCCGGCGGCGCCGGCCGGGTCGGCCACGGCCATCCCGTCCATGCGCACGCTGCCCGGCACCAGGTGAAAGCCTGCCGGCAGTGCGTCGTCGACCTTCACGCCGACCAGGGCTTGCTCGGCGGTATTGTGCACGCGGATGGTGTAGTCGACGAAATCGGCGATCTCGGCGGTCGCGCGCGAGGCGTTCTTTTCCAGGTACAGGGTGCCCGGCACCATGTCGAGCGGGACGTCGATGGTCACGGCGCCGGTCGCTTCGCTGACGGTGAAGCTGCCGCCGAAGGAGCCGTACAGGTTGATTTCGCGGCCTTCCGGCAGCGCGCCCGGCGCGACTTTCGACGGGAAGGTGTAATTGCTCGGGGCGACCACGGCCAGGCGGTACAGGCTCGGTGCGACCAGCGGGAAGTGGTAGCGGCCGTCGCTGCCGGTCACGACGGTGCTCGGCAGCGGGGTGGCGCCGTCGGTATCGAACACCAGCGCGGCTTCGCCCGGACGGCCGCCATTGCCCTGGCCGGTGACGTCGATCAGGGTGACGGTGGCGCCGCTCAGGAGGACGTTGCTCTTGCTGTCGAACACGACGCCGACCGGGTCGACCAGGATCGAGGCGACGGCGACCTTGCTGCCGCAGCTGGCGATGGTGGCAGTCAGGGTGTCGTCGGCCATGACGCCGATCGAGCCGTCGTTGGTGCCTTCTTGTTCGCCGGCCTTGGCTTCGGCGGTCATGACCTGCGAGGTGATGTGGAACACGGCGCTGTCGACGTCGGTTTCGGTCGCCTGGTAGGTCTGGGTATGGCCGGTTTTTTGCGAGGCGATTTCCAGCGAAATGGTGTCGATCGCTTCCGGATCGGCGTCGCAGGCCGGCGCGGTGGCTTCGACGAACAGGCGGCGGCCGAAGGTGGTGACCGAAGCCTGGGTCGCGTAGCTGGAATTGGTGTAGTAGCGGATGGTTTCCGGCTGCATCGCGCGGACCACGTTCGATTTCACGTTCACCGCATTGCCGAGCGCATTGGCGTAGCCGGCGCTGGCCTGGTTGCGGATGGCGGCTTGGGCGCCGGTGCACACGACCAGGACGAGAAACAGAAAGAAAACGAAATGATCCAGGCGGTTCTTCATGGCGGAAACTCGGAAATTCGGGCGAAGGGGTCCCTGCCGCCGGCCCGTTGGAGGGCGGCGGACAGGGAATTCTTGTTATTGGGGTGGTGTTACTGAGAAATACGAACGCCGAAGGTCATCGTGCTCGACTGGCCCGGCTGCATGGTGCCGACGCTGGCCGAGATGGTGCCGAGCAGGTTGACGATCGGGGCGACGATGGCGCCGGTCGTGTTGTTCGGCATCGAGTGCCAGCTGGTGTAGGCCGGGATCGTGTCGCGGATGACCACGGTGTTGACGTCGCTGGCGCCGGTGTTGGTGGCGGTGATCTGGTAGCGGATGCACGCGCCCGGAATCGCACCGGCGGTGATGTTGTCGGCGCTGAACTCGGTATCCGGCACGCCGTCGCAGGTCTTGTCCAGCGCTTGCTTCTTCACCAGGGTCACTTGCACGGCTTCGTTCACGACGTTGACGGCCTGGTGGATGATGTCGCCCACGTTGTTGCTGGCCAGCGCGCGGAAGTAGATGTCGGTGGTGGCGGCGGTGGCGCCGGCGGCGACGGTCACGTCGGCGTAGACCATGCGGTAGGCGCCGCTGTTGACGGCCGCGTTGTTGATCGGGTTGCCGAAGCCATCCTTGAACACCACGGTCCAGCCGGCCGGCAAATCGGTGTTGGCAAACGCGGCGCTGGTGCTGGCTTGCAGGGCGAAGGTCTCGTTGCTGCCGCCGGCGTTGTTCAGGAACAGGGTGAAGCGCGTGGTGGCGCCGGCGGTGGTGGTGTTGGTGATCACGGCCGTCGTTTCGGCGCCGGCGCCCGCGCCCTGGGCGCCGTTGCCCGCTGCATTGGCGGTGATGTCCATCTGGGCCGAGGCGGTGACGGTGGTGGTGTCGGTGCTGTTGGCCGTCACTTGCGGATTGAAGGTGCTGGTGGCGGTGACGGTCAGTTCGTTGTTGGTGCCCGGGGCGGCGTTCGCCGGCAGGGTTGCCACGGCAACGAAGCGGAAGGTCTCGCCGGCCGGCAGGCTGCCGCTGCTGGTGATCGGGGTGACGTTGTCGGCGATGCCGTCGCCGTTGGCATCGGCGTAGAACACGACGTTGGCCATGGCGAAGGCGCCGCCGTTGCCGGTGCTCAGGGTGAAGGTATCGGCGCCGTTGCCGGTGTTGCTGATGCTGTGTGCATACACGACTTGGGCGCCGGCGGCGGCGTTCTTGGCGCCGCCATCGCCCATGCCGACGCTGCCGACCTGCTGGACGACGGTGACGACGGTGTTCGACACGGCCGTGTGGCCGCGCAGCAGCGAGTCGAGGTAGATGGCGCTGGCCTGGTTGGTGATTTCGGTGCCGGCGGCGGTGGCGGCATGGGCGCCGGACGATGCCAGGACGAGCATCGAAGCGGCCAGGGCCAGGCGCGTGGCGCGCGGGGAAGTGAAGTGCTTGTTCATGTTGTTATTCCTCTACAGATAGATCAGGGTTGGGCTGGCGCGCCTGCGAGACGCATACGGGATTTGACGGTGACGGCGGCGCCGGCGGGCAAGTCGCCCAGGTCCCAGCGCAGGAAGCGGTATTCGGAAAGGGGGACGGCTTCGACCACGCGGCGTCCTGCGCGCTCGACTTCGCGGGTCAGCGGCGCCGCGGCGTAAGTCTTGCCATCCAGGCTGGCCTCGACCTTGGCGGGGAGGGCACTGTCGGCCAGGTAAGCCATGCCGCCTGCCGGAACCGGCAACACCGCCTTGATCTGGCGCGCCGGGGTGGTGCCGCCGTTACGGTAGGTCACCTGGTATTCGATGGTGTCACCCGGCAATGCACGGGTGGTCGGCACCAGCTTGACGTCCTTGCCGCTGCCGGCGACCTGGAAAGCCTGCAGGGTAACGTCGACGGCGCCGGCGGCGGCGAAGGCCGCGTTCAGCTGGAACAGGCACAGGGCCAGGAAGAGAAAGACGCGTTGCACAAAAGCTCCGGTAATCAGAGCCCCCCGCTGGAAAGGCCCGGGTGGCGAAGGCCATCAGAAGGTTTCGAATTTACTGAATTTTTCTGACAGGCGAATGGTATCGGTTTTACTGATTTGCTGTAAAGAAAAATCTTTCTTTCTAGAATCAACGTTGCTTTGGTGCATCAGAGGCCATGGGGGCGGAAATCGCAGATGGCCATTTACTTCTGATAAATGTGCACCGTAGGGTGGACTCCCGAGTCCACGCGCTACGCACGCATCCATTTCACCAGCTGCCTGGATTGCCTGCACACCACGCCTGTGGAGCAAAGCAGTGAACCGGCCTAAGCCAAGCCACCTCAGCTGTAGAAAATATGGTGTTGCGCGGGGGCGGTGGATTCCAACCTCGAGCTCAGCAATATAAAATTCGGTCGGTTGCCTTTTCGACTCGACAGTGGCCGTTAGCTCAGCTATAGAAAATTCGGTCTGGTGACAATGGCAACGAAATGCGCCTGCCAGCGCCATGTTGCCAAGCAACAACGGCAAGAAATAATTTCGCAATTTACCGATTTCCGGATTTACTGATTAGTTGATTTGCGGCATCATTCAGCCTGCTGACTTGAGAACCGCGTCAGCGTGCCTCCGGTGCAGTGCACCCGAGTTCTTCCGCTCTCAACAGGTCAGCCATGCATATCAGCACTCAGGAATCAAACAACGCCGTACACGAACTGCAAGCCATCCACCGCGCGCTCAACCGGGCGCAAGCCGTGATCGAGTTCACGCTCGACGGCTATGTCACCCATGCCAACGAGAATTTCCTGACGGTGACGGGCTATCGCCTCGACGAGGTGGTCGGCCAGCACCATTCGATGTTCTGCGAGCCGTCGTTCGAGCAGTCGGCGGCCTATGTGGATTTCTGGGCAGACCTGGCGGCGGGCAAGGTCGAGCGCGCCGAATACAAGCGCATCGGCAAGGGCGGGCGCGAATTCTGGATCAACGCGTCCTACAACCCGGTGCTCGACGCCGAGGGCCGGGTCCACAAGATCATCAAGTTCGCCACCGACGTCACCGGGGAGAAAGCGCGCAGCGTCGAGCAGGCCGGGCTGGTGGCGGCCATGCGCAAGGCGCAGGCCGTGGTCGAATTCGACATGGATGGCATCTTGCTGGACGCCAACGAGAAATTCCTGGAACTGATGGGCTACGCGATCGGCGACGTCCAGGGCGAACACCACCGCGTGTTCTGCGACGACGATTACGCCGCCAGCCTGGCCTACCGCAAGTTCTGGCAACAGCTGCAGCGCGGCGAGTACGATTGCGGCCGCTACCGCCGCCTCGGCAACGACGGCAAGGTGGTCTGGATCCAGGCGACCTACAATCCGATCCTCGACGCCAACGGCAAGCCGGTCAAGGTGGTCAAGTTCGCCACCGACATCACCGACCAGGTGCTGCTCGAGCAGCGCAGCGCCGCGCGCGCCATCGACGAGCAGCGCAAGGTGACGCTGCTGCTGGCGCAAGTGGCGCGCGCCTCGGCCGGCGACCTGACCGCCATGGCCGAGATCGACGGCGACGAGCCGCTCGACCAGCTGGCGGCCGGCGTCATGAAGATGATCGCCGACTTGCGCGGCGTGATCGGCGAAGTCGTGGGAGCCGCCGGCAAGCTGTCCGGTTCCTCGCGCACCATCGCCGACCGCTCCAACGTGGTCGCGGCCAGCGCCCAGGCGCTCGGCGCCACCGTCGAGCAGATGAATGCCTCGGTCGACGGCCTGACCGCCTCGATCGGCTCGATCGCGCGCAGCACCGGCGACGCCGACGCCCTGGCGCAAGCCACGCGCGACGAAGCGGAATCGGGCGCCAAGGCCGTGGCCAAGACCATCGAAGCGATGGGCCTGATCAACCAGTCGTCGGAAGACATCGCCGAAATCGTCAAAGTCATCGGCGAAATCGCCAGCCAGACCAACATGCTGGCCTTTAATGCCGCGATCGAAGCGGCGCGCGCCGGCGAACATGGCCTCGGCTTCTCGGTCGTGGCCGACGAAGTGCGCAAGCTGGCCGAGCGTTCCTCGCAGGCGACCAAGGAAATCTCCAAGCTGATCAACGAATCGGTGCGCCGCGTGGTGCAGGGCAGCGACATCTCGCGCCAGGCCAGCGATGCGTTCGACCGCATCGCTTCCGGCGTGGAAAAGACGTCGCTGGCGATCTCCGACATTTCGCGCAGCGCCGACGAGCAGTCGCTCACCGCGCGCGAAGTGAGCGCCGCGATCGCCTACATCGCCCAGGAAACCGAGCGTTCCGCCGGCTCCTGCGACAGCATCGCACGCTCGACCGAAGGCTTGAACGAGAATGCCGAGCAGCTCAACCGCATCGTGTCGCGTTTCGTGGTCTGAGCCATGCCGGCGACTTCCTTTGACAGCGCCGACCTGACGGGCGCCGACTTCGCCGCCCTGGCGGCGCTGGTGCGCGAGCACACCGGCATCGCCATGCATGAGCACAAGCGTGTGCTGCTGCAGGGCCGCCTGCGCCCGCGCCTGCGCACCCTCGGCCTGGCCCGCTACGGCGACTACATCGCGCGCGTGCGCGCCGACCGCACCGAGGTGCAGGCCTTCATCAACCTGGTGACGACCAACGATACCGCGTTCTTCCGTACGCCGGCCGTCTGGGACTACCTCGAGCGCGCGTTCCTGCCGGCCTGGGTGGCCCAATCCCCGCAGCGCACCCTGCGCATCTGGTCGGCCGCCGCCGCCAGCGGCGAGGAAGCGTACTCGCTGGCGATGCTGTGCAGCGGCTTTCAGGCGCGCTTTCCCGGCCTGCGCGCATCACAGCTCACATTCTCGATCACCGCCACCGACATCGATACCGCGGTGCTGGCCACGGCCGCCGCCGGTCTCTACGAAGGCCGCACCGCGCAGCGCTTCGCCGAGACGCACCCGGAGCTGGCGCGCACGCATTTCACGCTTGAAGCTGGCGGCTTGCGCGCCCGGCCCGAACTGCGCGCCCACGTCCGTTTCGGCGAGCACCACCTGCTGGCGCCGTGGGCGGGCGGCGCGCAATTCGACCTGGTCCTGCTGCGCAACGTGCTGATCTATTTCGACGAAGACAACCAGGGGCGCGTACTGCGCCAGGTGCGCGCGGCCATGGCCCCCGGCGCGCGCCTGATCCTCGGCGAACAGGAGTCGATCTCCCGCATCGCCACCCCATTCGAATTCGAACAGACCCACGTCTACCGCATCCGCCAGGAACACGCATGAACATCCAGTCCATCGACGCCACCCGCCACCATGTCTTCGCCGGCCAGATGCAGGTCGGCGCCGGCAGCGAAGTCCTGACCGCGCTGCTCGGCTCCTGCGTCGGCATCGGCATGATCTGGCGTAACGGCCGCCGCTGCGGCCTCGCGCATTGCCTGCTGCCCGAGACGGGCGCCGTGCAGGACGACGCGGGACAAGCCGATCCTTGTGCGCGCTATGTGAGCGCAGCCGTGCCGGGCCTGCTGCGGGCGCTCGGCGTGCGGCGCGACCAGTACGACGAAGTCGAAGTCGTCGTCGCCGGCGGCGCCAGCATGCTCGCCGCGCTGCGCGGCACGGAACCGATCGGACGGCGCAACGTGACGGCCGCGCGCGAACACCTGACCCGGCGCGGCCTGCGCGTCAGCTTCCAGGACGTCGGCGGCCACCAGGGCCGCCGCATCAGCATCGATTGCGACAGCCAGCGCTATTCGGTGGTCGGCATCGGCGCTGCCACGGGAGCGCTGCAATGATGGCCTTTGAAACGAGCGCAGCCCAGCCGACGCTGGCGCAGTCGGCCCAGGCTGCGCTGGCGGCGATGAATGCCGCGCGCGCCGAGGCGGCGCAAGTGCTGGCCGGCGCCGCCGGCACGACGCTGTACGGCAGCTTCCTGCTCGGCGGCCAGGAATTCGCGCTGCCGGCGCTGTCGATCCGCGAAGTGGTCAACCTGCCCGAACGGATCACGCCCTTGCCGTTGTCGCCGCTCTACCTGGAAGGCATCTTCACGCTGCGCGGCGCGGCCATTCCCGTGCTGAACCTGGCGCGCATCCTCGATCCCGCCGCACCCGCCGTGCAGCCGGGCCAGCGCATCGCCATCCTCGACCACGACGGCGTCCAGGTCGGCCTGCTGTTCGACGCCACCGGCGAAGTGCTGCGCGTGCGTCCCGAACAGCGCAGCAGCGTGCAGTATGCGCCCGGCACCGCCAAAGCCGTGATTTGCGGCGCGCTGCTGCTGGACGAGGGCCGGCGCCTGGTGCAGGTGCTCGACGCGAACGCCCTGATCCGGGTCGAGAACGTGCCGCAGGTGCGTTCGCTGGCGGCGGCCGCGCACGACGCCCAGCGCGCGCGCTTCCTGCGCCAGGCCGAAGGCCACAAGGCGATCGTGTTCCGCGCCGGCGCCACCGCCTTCGCGCTGCCGATGCTGGCGGTGCAGGAAATCATCCGCGTGCCCGCCATCGAACCCTCGGCCATGCTGAGCGAGGTCTGCAAGGGCTGGTTCAACCTGCGCGGCAGGGCGGTCGGCGTGGTCGACTTCGGCGTGCTGCTGCGCTGTTCAGCGCCTGGGACCGACGCGGCCGAGCGCCGCATCCTGGTGGTACGCGTCGGCGACGAGCTGCTCGGCCTGCTGGTCGATTCGGTCGAGGACGTGCGCGCCCATTTCGACAGCGACATCCTGCCGATCCCGATGCTCGGCACCGGCCGCGCCGCCATGTTCCGCGGCTGCCTGCCGCATGCGGACGGCGCCGATGCCCTGTTCCTGGCGCCCGAGCATATCTTCACCCAGGGCGAAGTAGCCGAGATCTGCGCCGGCCACGGGCGCCTGTACGGCGCGCAGGCCGCCGCCGCCGTGCGCGGCGCCGGCAGCGCGGCGCGGCGCCGCGTCTACCTGGCATTCTCGCTCGGCAGCGCCTGGGCCGCCGACATCGGCCAGGTGCGCGAGATCGTTCCCTACGGCACGGTCGCGCTGCGCCCGCCGGGCATGCCGGATTGCGTCGAAGGCATGATGCAGCTGCGCCAGCAGATGCTGTGCGTGGTCGACCTGCGCCGCCTGTACGGCATGGCGCCGCTGGACGACCCCTCCGAGCGCCGCATCCTGGTGGTCGAGCACGAGGGCGAGAGCTTCGGCCTGGTGGTCGATCGCGTCGACAGCATCCTGACGCTCTCGGACCGCGAGCGCCGCCCCGCGCCGACCCTCGGCCGCAACGGTGGTGGCAACGGCGCGGGCGCGCCCGACATGCGCCGCGACGTCGGCGAAGTGCTGGCGGTGGCGGGCGAAGACGACGGCGCCGAACGTATCGTCTGCCTGTTCGACCGTGCCCGCTTCGCCGCCACCTTGCGCGCGCGCCTGGAAGCTTGAGCAGCATTCAACAGCCGGCATCGCGCAAAGTACGTGGCCGGCACGCGTTGCCACGCGTGGGCGGAGCCCACCCTACGTACCGCGACATTCATCCGTCAACGATGCCCCAACAGCCGGCATCGCGCAAATCGTAGGGCGGACCGGGCGGCGAACCGCTTCGTCCACGCGTTACGCACGGGTCCGGGTCGAAACATGGTACGAGGCCGGCACGCATTGCCACGCGTGGACCGAGTCCACCCTACGGATCGCGAGATTCGTCCGTCGACGGTGTTTTCAAGCAGCGGCATTGCGCCTGGCGAGCTCGGTGTATCCCTTGCGCAGCTTTTCCGCCACCAGCTTGTCCATCTCGCGCGCAGCGCGTTCGCTACTCTCGAAATTCTTCGCCAGCGTCTGCCCGGCGCTGCCGACACGGCCGTAGCTGACCGTGAGTTCGGTGCCGCGCACGGTGGCGCGCCAGAACTTGTGCGAGCCGCCGGCCTGGAAGACAAGGGAACGTTCCATATCGGGTGCGCCGGTGTCAACAACCGCAGCCTCGACCGGCTCGGGCTCCATCACCCAGGCACGCGGCACGGGCGGCGGCGTGGCCACTTCCACGCCCAGGACCGTATCTTCAGCGCCGGCCAGCATCGCCTCGATGCGCGCCATCACGCCATCCGGATCGTCGAGCCAGTCCTTGCCCGGCAGGTCGAGCACGCGCCAGCCGAAGCTGCGCAGGATCCCTGGACGGAACACATAGCGCTCGGCACTGTCGGGTACCGCTTCGCCCGGATTGTCGAGCAACAGGGCAAGGGCATAGCCACCCCTGGATGGGTCGGCGATCGCCAGGTCGCAGCGGAACTGGGAACGGCCGACGTTCAGGTGGACGTCGTGGCCGCGTGCGCGCAGCGCCTGCGCCAGCGCGTCGCGGATGCTGTCGGCGCCGGCCTGGCGCTCGAAGGCGTCGCGCGCGCCGGCATTCAGGGCGCCGAGGACGGCCTGGGCGCGCTCGAACTGGCCCGCGCTGCTGGCCTGGGCGAACTGGAGGAAGGCGCGCAGGGCGGCGGCGCCATCGTTGTGGGTGTTGGTGATCGCATCCGGCCCGATCGTCGCCACCACCGCCATGCGCTGGCGCGCGCGGCTGAAGATGACGTTCAGGCGCTTCTCGCCGCCGCGCCCGTTGATCGGCCCGAAGTTCATCAGCATCTTGCCGTCCCGCCCCGGCGCATAGCAGATGCTGAGGATGATCACGTCGCGCTCGTCGCCCTGCACGTTTTCCAGGTTTTTCACGAATAGCCCGTTGAACCCATCGTCGTCCTCGCGCACGTATTCGCGTTCCAGCCGGGTGGCGAAGTCGGGATCTTCAGCCGCAAGGGCGTCGAGCGCGGCCTCGATCGCACCCTGCTGGGCTTCCGAAAAGGCGACGATGCCCAGGCTGTGCGGCGTCTCGCGGCGCAGCAGTTCGCGCACCATCTGCGCGATGTACTGCGCCTCGGGCAGGTTGCGGCGCTCGCTGTAGACGCCGTCCTGCACCAGGTGGTAGCTGACCGGACGCGCCGCCAGGCTGTCGGCGGCGATGGCACCAGCTGCGGCGGCATCCGAGCGCACCGGTGCCGTCGCTGCACCGGCCTGCTCGATGGCGCGGTCCGGAATCGTCACCAGCCGGCCCTCGTAGAAGGCGGCATTCGAGAAGCTGATCAAGGCTTCGTGGCGGCTGCGGTAGTGCCAGGCCAGCAGCGTGGCCGGCAGGTTGCGCGCGGCCTGGCTCAGCAGGCTGTCGGAATCGAGGTGGATTGCGATGCGTTCGCCTTCTTCCTCGACTTCGATTTCGTCCATATCACCAGCACCGCCACTGGCGAAGAAGCTCGTCGGCGGCAGCTGCATCTCGTCGCCGACCACCACCACCTGGCGCGCGCGGCTGAGGGCCGGCACCGATTCCTCGACCGGGATCTGGCTCGCTTCGTCGAAGATGACGACGTCGAACAGGTCGGCTGCCAGCGGCAGCGTGTCCGACACCGACAAAGGGCTCATCAGCCAGACCGGCTTGAGGTCGTTGATGACGGCGCCCGAATCGCCACTGCTCAGTTCGCGGATCGAACGGTGGCGCATGCTCTTGCCGAACTCGTGTTCGAGTTCGCGGCGCCCGCCCGCATAGCGCTTCTTGAATGTCTTGGCGGTATCGTCGAGCCCGGCGGCCGAGGCCGCGGAGAGCGCGACGTGCTGCGCGAAGCGGGCGTGCCGGGTGGCGCGCACCACCTGGGCGTTGAGCGCCAGCAGTTCGCGCTGGCCACCGGCAATCGCACGCGCCGCCCGGGCCAGCGCGGCGCCGCCAAAGGCTTGCAGTACGGGCGAGGCCCGCTCGGCGCGGCGCAGCGCTTCGTCGGCCAGCAGCGCATCGAACTCCTCCGGCGTATGGTCGAGGCGGCGCAGCGCCGTCGCGCAGGCGGGGTCGCCGGCGGCTACGGCGCGCAGGAGCGGCAGCAGGTCGGGCAGGTCGTCCAGGCCCTCGCGCAGGTCGCGCAGCAGTTCGCCGAGTTCGCCCAGCGGCATGGCCGGCTCCAGGTCGAGCGTGTCGTGCGTCGTCCCGGCCAGGCGGTCGAGGACCGGTGCGGCGCGCGCCAGCAGCGCGGCGGCCGCCACCGGGTCGGCGGCGCGGCGCAGCCAGGCCACCAGCACATGGGGACCGCTGCCGGCCTGCAGGCGCGCTTCGAGTTCGCCCAGCGCGCGCAGGAAGGCGTCCATGTCGTCCACGCCGTAGCGTTGGCGGCTGTCGGCTTCGGCGGCGGCAAGGGCGCCGGCGGCCTGCCGTTCGGCGGCCAGTGCGGCCAGCACCTGGCGATAGTCGGGCCGCACCGCGTGCTTGCCGAAGTCGTAGCGGCGCTGCAGTTCGCCGCGCAGGCGCCACCAGCGCGGCTGCAACCAGCGCAATGACGATGGTTCGAGTTCCTGCGCCAGCGCGAGCGCGGCGGCGGTGTCGGCCGGGGCGAGCTTGTCGCGCCAGTGGGCGGTCGCCGCCGTGGCCTCGGCCAATGCGGCGGTACGCGCCGCCAGGTCGGTGCGGGTGGATTGCAGCGTGGCGCGCGCGGCGCAAGACCCGTCGAGCAGGTCGAGGTGCGCCGCCAGGCCGGCTTCCATCAAGCGCGCGGCCTCGAATGCAATGGCACGCGCCTGCGCCAGCGGCGTCGCCGCGCCGATCGGACCGGCTTCGTTTTCGAACAAAGGGTCGAGCTGTTCGAACAGCGTGTCGGCGTCCCGGCACAACGCGTCGACGCGTGCATGGGCTGCATCGTCCGCAATCAGGCCCGGCGCCAGGCGCGCAAACGCATGCGCCGCCAGGCTGTCGAGGCCGAAGCGCTCGCGCATGGCGCGGTGCAGGCGTACGGCCAGCTCGCGCTGGGCGTCCCAGCTGGCCAGTTCGGGCAGCGCCGCGCGGACCGGCGGTGATGCGTCTGGCGATGCCGGCAGCGCCGCCACGCGGCGCAGCAGCGCACGCACGCTGGTACCGAGCGAGGCCGGGGCGGCGGCGAATGCCGCTTCGAAGGCGTCGATGCGGCCCTGGTGCGCGTCGAGCTCGGACGCCAGCGCCGCGCGCCGCGCCGCCAGCGCCTGACCATCGTGCGGCTGGGCGATCCAGGCTTCGTAGCAGGTTTTCAGGTCGGCGATGAAGGCTTTCTTGTCGGTCTGCGAATCGTGGATCAGGCAGCACAGCGGATCGAGGGCACTCTGGCGCAGGCGGCTGAAGACGACGTCGAGCGCGGCGCGTTTTTCGCAGACGAACAGCACGCGCTTGCCGCGGCCGGCATAGTCGGCGATCAAATTCGTGATCGTTTGCGACTTGCCGGTGCCGGGCGGCCCCTGGATGATGAAGCTGCGCTCGCTGCGCGCCAGGCTGACGGCGGCGTTCTGGGTGGCGTCGGACGCGACCACGTTCCAGCGTGCGCTTTGCGCCAGCGGCGCCGGGCTGCCGGTGTCGACGGCGCGCGGCTCGATCGAGAATACGCGGTCGAAAGCCGGATTCGCGTCCGGCGTCTCGAGCAACTGGCTGTAGTCGCGTACCAGCGACATCTTCTTGTAGTTGAAGTTGGCCAGCGTGACCTGGGTCAGGTCGACGTCCCAGGCGTAGCGGTGGCCGCTGGACTCTTCCAGCACGTAGCCTTCGCGAGCCTCGGTACCCTCGGCCATCTGCGGCTGGCGTGGTGCGGCCATGGGCGGCGCACCGGCCTCGAAGCGCTGCGGCAGCGGGCTTGGCCGCACCCATTGTTCGAACAGGGCCTGGCCCAGCGGGCGGTAGTCGTCGCGCGCGTAGCTGTACGGCGGCAGGGCGCCCGTCGCGCCAGGACGCGCGGCCGCAGGTTTGCGCCGCTGGTACTGCTGCATGCGCTGCATGGCTTTCTGGCGTACCAGGCGGATCGCCGGCTTGTCGACCAGGCGCAGCTCGACCGCCGGTTCGGTGCGGCGAATCTGCCCCAGCAGGTCGGCGTGGATCTCGGCCAGCGAGGTGGTGTCGAGATCGACCTTTTCCGGCAGCCGGATGTCGTACAGTTGGCTCAGTTGATGGCGCAGCACCGGGTTGAATTCGGCGTCGGCATCCGCGCACTGCAGCACGTAATGGTCACGCACGCCCTTGCGCTTGACCAGCTCGACGGGCAGCCATAGCAGCGGCGTCACGATGCGCTCGTCCGGGTCTTCCTTCAGGTTGTGCCAGCGCAGGAAAGCGACCACCAGGCGCAGGTTGCTGAAGCCGAACTCGGCGCGGTCGCGGCGCGTGTCGGACAGCAACTGGTCGAGCGCGCCGGGCAAGTATGGCTGGTCGTCGAAGCGCAGCCATTGCTGCAGCGAGACCGCTTTGCCGGCCACGACGTCGGCGGCAAAGGCGCCGTTCCAGGTACAGATGTCGTCGGCGCGGATGCTGTCGACCTGCAGCACCAGCGGCACGCTGGCGACGGTGAGGTTGACGGTGGCCGCGGTCGGGCGGAAGTGCAGCAGGCGATTGCGGCGCGACAGGTCGAACAGGCGGTCGCGCAGGTGTGCCAGCACCGCGGCGCGGCGTCCGCTGGCGCCGGATGTCCCGGCCAGCGCGCGGCCGACGTCGAGCGCGAGCGGCTGGTCGCGCCAGGTGCGCAGGCGCGTGGCCAGCGCGGCGACGCCGGTGGCGCGCTCGTGCCGGTTCACCTCGGTCATCTCGACGACCAGCGCGGCCAGGATCGGGTGCAGGCGCGGGTTTACCGCGAACAGGTTGCGCCGCTGCGTCACGAACTGGCGCAGGTCGTCTTCCAGGGCGAAATCGAGGCCGGTAGCCAGCGCCGCCAGCATCATGCCGAGCCCGAAGACATCGGTCAATTCGTCGTGGTGGCCGAGCAGGCGTTCCCAGCTCAGCGGTCCTGGCAGGTAGGCGGGACGGGCGATGGGCGCGCCCGGGTCGCTTTGCAGGGCCAGGTCGTGTGTCTCGGGCAGGCTGTCGTCGCCGGGGCGGTCGCGTTCAAGTGCGCCGATAATGTTCAGGTTCGAGGCGGCATGCGGCTGGATGCGGGCGATAGCCCCGGATGCCAGGCTCGGTACCAGGCCCTGCGGCCGGCGCAGGGCGAGCGCGCCACCCGCATCGAGCACGATCTCGTCGGCGTCGAGCCCGGCCACCTTGCCCTCGGCGTGCAATGCCGCGACCTGGGCGAACAGCGGCAGCATCAGGCGCACGATGTCGTCGGGCGGCAGCGGCATGCCGGCTTGGGCCTCGATGAGGGCGCGCAGGTCGGCAGCGGGCGCCGCCAGGTTGGCGTCGGTATGGTCGTTCATGCGGATTCCTTCGCCAGGCGGCGTTTGTAGCGGTCCAGTTCGCGCTTGCCGAAGCCGGCGTCGCGGCGCAGGTTGAGCATCAGGCCGTCCAGGCTGCCGAGCGTTGTGGCGACTTCGCCGGCGCGCAGCAGCGCGGCATCCTGCTGGTCGGGGTCGCGCAGGGCCAGGTCGAGCATCAGGGCGTTCAGGTAGGCGTGGACGCTGGCGTCGGCGCCGTCGAACTGCCCTGGCTCCAGCGCCGGTTCGTCGTCGCGCCAGTCGGGGAACATGCTGCGCAGCTGGGCCAGCACGGCATCGCCGGCGAGCGCCGTGCCGGCAAGGTAGTGCGCCAGGAAGCCGCGCGTGAGCGCCTGCAGGCGCGCCTGGCCGGGCAGGTCGAGCCGCTCGAGGGCGAGTGGTCCCAGCAGGCGCTTCTCGAGCCAGGCATCGAGATCGGGGGCGCCGTCCCACCAGTGCGCCAGGGCGCGTGCGCGCAGGAAGGTTTCGGGGTGGGTATGCGCGGCGCTGGCGCCGGCCTCGTCGGCCTCGATCTCGGCCGCCTGGCGCAGGTAGGCGGCCGCGTCGACCGTGCCGATGCCGGTCTCCACCTTCACCAGGGCCGCCACCGCCGGCGCCACCGCGCCGGCCGCCAGCGCGCCGCCGCGGTCGGCGAACAGTTCGGTGTGCAGCGCATACCTGCGCCAGGTCTCGCGCTGGCTGTTCGACGCCTGGCCGGTCACCACGGCGTCGTGCAGGATGCGGTCGGCCACGAACAGGCAGCCGCCGTCCCGCGACCACAACAGGTAGTGCGCCAGTTCGTGGCCGAACACCGCGCGCAGCTCGTCCGCCGTCATGCGCTCGAACAGCGGTCCCTGGACGACGATGTGGACTTCGCCCGCCACGTAGTACAGGGCGGCGTTCATCTCCTGGCCGGGCATCTGGTAGAGCGTGGCCGGCGCCTCGATGCCGAGGCGCGCCATCGCCGTTGCCAGGTGGCCGTGGACTTCGGGGTGCGCCTCCGGCTCGATGCGGTAGGTACCGCGCAGCAGCGCCGCGCGCAAGGCTTCGCGCTGCTGGGCGTCGGTCGTGCGCTCGCTCGCCCAGCGCCAGACGTCGGGCTCGTGGCGGCGCAGGTAATCGACGACGGCGGTGTGGTAAGCCAGGGGAGCGAGCACGGGACGTGCTTTGGTAGGGGAGTCCATGGTGCTGTCGATGAGGTGCGGAAGGTGGATACTGCCGAGTTTACAGGGAAAGCGCACTGGGCGTCCACGCCGGCAGCCGCCGCACTCAGGCCGGGTTCAGCATGCGCTCGACCAGCGTGCCGTCACGCACCCGTTCCTTCCACCAGTCGAGCGCCGCGCCCGTTTCGCCGGTGCGCCAGGCCAGGTACAGGGTTTCGTCCGGCTTGGGTTCCTCGACTGCCTTGACGACCAGGCGGCCGGCGGCGACGTCCTCGCGCACCCAGGGCTCGGGCAGGAAGCCGAAACCGAGTCCGGCGCGCTGGAAGGCATACTTGGTCTGCATGTCGGGCACGGCCAGCGTGTTCTGGCCGAACAGCAGGCCGACCGTGCGCGCCTGCAACTGGCGCGCCGAGTCCGATACCGACACCGCGCGGTGCGCGCCCAGGTCGGCCTTCGACAGCGGCGCGGCGATGGCGGCCAGCGGATGGCCAGGGGTGGTGACGAACAGGAAGCGCACCGTCGCCAGCGGCAGCGCGGTGTAGCCGCCGCCCGAGGGGCCGGCGCCGGCCGCGCCCACCAGCAGGTCGGCGCGGCGGTCGAGCAGCGCTTCCCAGGTGCCCGACAGGGCTTCCTTCAGCAGGCGCAGGCGGGTCTGGTCGGCCACGGCGCAAAAGCTTTCGACCGCTTCCATCAGCGGGTTCGGGCACAGCATCGAATCGATGGCGATGGTGAACTCGGTTTCCCAGCCCGAGGCCACGCGGCGCACGCGCCGTTCGAGGTCGCCCGCGGCCTTGAGCAGGTAGCGCCCCTCCTTGAGCAGCTCGGCGCCGGCCTGCGTGAGTTCCACGCGCGGACCGAAGCGCTCGAACAGCTGCACGCCCAGGTCTTCTTCGAGCTTGGAGACCGTGTAGGAGATCGTGGAGGGCACCCGGAACAGTTCTTTCGCGGCGGCGGCGAAGGAACCGCGGCGGGCGATGGTGTCGACGGTGAGCAGGGCGTCCAGGCTGAGTTTGAGCATGCTTTCGAAGGGGGCGATTACTGATGTCGGCATGATAACCCGGCGTCTGCTTCAGTCGGCAATTGCAGTAGGCAACTACGCTGAGCAACTGCGCACAATCAATTTACCCAGCCGACAATTCGACCAAGTTTTGACCTGGCGCAAACCAACCACATCCATATCCGGCCCGGCGCGGAAAAGCCGTAGCAAAATCGGCAGCATCCGCGAATGGATGTGCCGGCTAAACCGACCGGTCCTCATAACACCAGACAGGAGACATATCATGAAGAAGGGTGGCAACGTGTCGAAGCAATCCCAGTCTGCCCCAGGGCGGAGGAAGTTCCTGAGCAGTGCCGCTGCCGGCGCCACGCTCGCTGTGCCCATGATCGCCAGCGCGCAGACGCCGACGAAAATGCGCTTCCAGAGCACCTGGCCCAGCAAGGACATTTTTCATGAGTACGCGCTCGACTTCGCCAAGAAGGTGAACGACATGACCGGCGGCGAGTTGCGCATCGAGGTGTTGCCCGCAGGCGCCGTGGTGCCGGCGTTCGGCCTGCTCGACGCCGTCTCGAAAGGCACCCTCGACGGCGGCCATGGCGTCATGGGCTACAACTACGGCAAGCAGGCGGCGATCGCCCTCTGGACCTCGGGCCCGGCCTACGGCATGGACGCCAACATGGTGCTGGCCTGGCACAAGTACGGCGGCGGCAAGGAACTCCTCGCCGAGCTGTACAACGGCATCGGCGCCAACATCGTTTCCTTCCTCACCGGGCCGATGCCGACCCAGCCGCTGGGCTGGTTCAAGAAGCCGATCAGCAAGAAGGAAGACTTGAAGGGCATGAAGTTCCGCACCAACGGGCTGGCAATCGACCTGTTCACGGCCATGGGTGCGGCGGTGAATGCGCTGCCGGGAGGCGAGATCGTGCCGGCGATGGACCGTGGCCTGCTCGACGGCGCCGAATTCAACAACGCCAGCTCGGACCGCCTGCTCGGCTTTCCCGACGTCTCGAAAGTCTGCATGCTGCAAAGCTTCCACCAGAGTTCGGAGCAGTTCGAAATCACCTTCAATAAACCGAAGTACAACGCGCTGCCGCCCAAGCTGAAGTCGATCATCGAGAACGCAATGGAGGCGTCCTCGTCCGACATGGCCTGGAAGGCGGTCGACCGCTACTCGAAGGATTACCGCGACATGCAGGCCAAGCAGGGCGTCAAGTTCTACAAGACGCCGGACGCGGTGCTGCAGGCGCAACTGGCGGTGTGGGACGAAGTGGTGGCGAAAAAGGGCGCCAACAACCCGTTGTTCAGGAAGGTGGAGGCGTCGATGCGCACCTTTGCCGAGCGCGCCATGAAGTGGGACATGGACACCAACAACCCACGGCGCATGGCCTACAACCACTACTTCGGGCGCAAGGCGGCGGCGCCGGCCAAGGCCTGAGCCACCCGACCGGAGCGGCTTCATGCAGAAAGTCTTGTTGTTCGTCGACCGCGTCAGCAGCTGGGTGGGCCAGGCCTTTTCCTGGCTGATCGTGGCGCTGACCGTGCTCATCACCTGGGAAGTGTTTGCGCGCTATGCCTTGAACACCCCCAACCCCTGGGCCTTCGACCTGATGATCATGATGTACGGCAGCGCCTTCATGATGGCCGGGGCCTACACGCTGGCCAAGAACGGCCACGTGCGCGGCGACGTGCTGTACACCTTCTTTCCGCCGCGCCTGCAGGCCGGCCTCGACCTGCTGCTGTACGTCGTCTTCTTCGTGCCCGGCGTGATCGCCCTGGTCTGGGCCGGCTATACCTACGCGGCCGAGTCGCTTGCCATCCGGGAACACTCGACGCTGACCGCCAACGGCCCGCCGCTGTATCCGTTCAAGATGGTCATACCCTTGGCCGGCATCCTGCTCCTGCTGCAGGGCGCGGTCGAGATCGTGCGCTGCGTGGTCTGCCTGCGCAATGGCGCCTGGCCCTCGCGCGAGGCCGACGTCGAGGAAGTCGACGTCGACAAGCTCAAGGCGATGGTGCACGCGGACGAGGCGGGGGCCAGATGAGAAAGGAGATCTGGTTCGGGCTGTCGATCCTGGTGGCGATCGTCGTCGCCCTGTTCGCGCTGATGCCGGCGCCGAGTGCGATGACCAACGGCCACCTGGGCTTGCTGATGCTGGCGCTGGTGGTGGTCGCCATCATGCTCGGTTTTCCGACGGCGTTCACGCTGATGGGCATGGGCGTGATCTTCGCCTGGTTCGCCTTCCACAGCCAGGACCCGGACCAGGCGGTGCAGCTGACGCTCGACCTGATGGTGCAGCGCGCCTATTCGGTGATGGCCAACGACGTGCTGATCTCGATCCCGCTGTTCATCTTCATGGGTTACCTGGTCGAGCGCGCCAACCTGATCGAACGCCTGTTCAAGAGCCTGCACATCGCCATGGCGCGCGTGCCCGGCTCACTGGCGGTGGCGACCATCGTCACCTGCGCCATTTTTGCCACCGCGACCGGCATCGTCGGCGCCGTCGTCACATTGATGGGCTTGCTGGCGCTGCCCGCCATGCTGAAAGCCGGCTACAGCACGCAATTGTCCGCCGGCTGCATCACGGCGGGCGGCTGTCTCGGCATCCTGATTCCGCCCTCGGTGCTCCTGATCGTGTATGGGGCGACGGCCGGGGTGTCGGTGGTCAAGCTGTATGCGGGCGCCTTTTTCCCGGGCATCATGCTGGCCGCGCTGTATGTCGGCTATGTGCTGCTCGTAGCCAGGCTCAAGCCGTCGGCGGCTCCGCCGCTGCCGGACGCGGAGCGCGTGGTCGAACTGCCGGCGTTTACCCGCGCGATTCCGAACGCCTACAACAAGATGGCGCTGGCGGGTCTGATCGGGGCGTTGAAGGGCGCGCGCCTGCCGCGCGGCACGTTGGCCTCGAACCTGTTCGTGGCGCTGCTGCCCGCGCTCGCCTTCGTCCTCGTGATGGGGGCGAGCTACCGGATCGTTACCGCTCCGGAAGCGGCACCGACCGAGCTGGTCGAGATGGGCGCCGCCCAGGATCTGGACGCGCCGTCCGCCGGCGAAGGCGGCCTGCAGGAGCCGCCCGTGGAAGGCGGCCTGGCCGAGCCGCCGGTCGAGGGTGGGCTGGCCGAGCCGCCGCTGGAGAGCACGGCGCCGGCCGCGCCCGCCGATTCGGCTCCCGCCGGCGGTACCGCACTGTCGGCGGCGGCCGTTGCGCCGCAGAACGCAGGCGCCCCGGCGTCGACCGTGGCCACGGCCGACCCGGTCGCCAAACCCGCCTCGCAAACCTTCTGGATCGTGCTCGCGGTTGGGGTAGCCGCGCTGGCCGTGTTCTACCTGTTCTTCAGCTTTGCGCGCCTCGAGATCTTCAAGATGCTGCTCGGCTCGCTGTTTCCGCTGGCGATCATGATCCTGGCGGTCCTCGGCAGCATCGTGTTCGGGCTGGCGACGCCGACCGAGGCGGCGGCGATGGGCGCTTTCGGCGGCCTGATCCTGGCGATCGGCTACCGCCGCTTCAATTTCAACCTTCTGCGCGAGTCGGCCCACCTCACCACCAAGACCACGGCCATGGTGTGCTGGCTGTTCGTCGGCTCGAGCATTTTCTCGGCCGCCTTTGCCCTGCTGGGCGGGCAGGAAATCATCAACGCCTGGGTGCTGGGGATGGAGCTGACGCCGGTACAGTTCATGGTGCTGGCGCAGGCGGTGATTTTCCTGCTCGGCTGGCCGCTCGAGTGGACCGAGATCATCGTCATCTTCATGCCGATCTTCGTGCCGCTGCTGGCCCACTTCAGTATCGATCCGCTGTTTTTCGGCCTGCTGGTGGCGATGAACCTGCAAACCGCCTTCCTGTCGCCGCCGGTGGCGATGTCGGCCTTTTACCTGAAGGGGGTGGCGCCGCCACACGTGACGCTGAACCAGATCTTCATGGGGATGCTGCCCTTCATGGGTCTCCAGGTGCTGGGGATCGGGCTGCTGTATGCCTTTCCGGCGATCGGGCTGTGGCTGCCGGGGGTGCTGTACAACTAGGCCGGCCCGTCAGTGCGAGCTGGCCGGCGCGCCCAGCCAGCCGCGCAACTGCGCCAGCAACTGTTCGGTATCGACCGGCTTCGACGCATAATCCGAGGCCCCGGACGCCAGGCAGCGCGCGCGGTCTTCCAGCATCGCGTTCGCGGTCAGGGCGATCACCGGCAGCCGGGTAAAGCGCGGGTCGTCGCGCTCGCGGTCGAGGGCCGCGCTCAGCGCCTGCGGCGCGATCTCGGCGCAGCGCGCAGGCGCGGGGCACGGGCACGGGCTCCTGGCGCGGTCGATAAAGGCTTGCACCTTGGCTTTCAGCACTTCCGGCGCCACCGGCATGAACACGTAATCGCTGGCGCCGAGCTCCAGGCCGCGCGTGCGGTCGAGATCGGTCGCACGGTGCGAAGTCAGGAACACGATCGCGGTGTCGAGGTCGCTCAGCACCGTGCGCAGCGCGAACAGGGCGCCCGGATCGTCGTTGACCAGCAGGATCGCGGAGACACCCTGCTGTACGGCGGCCGGGGCCGTGCGGGCTTCGGCGTGGTTCGTCATATCACTGGCGATCGCGCCGGGCGACGCATGGCTACGCCACCCGAGGGCAGGTCGGGCGCCGGGCGAGGGGACGCAATGCCGGAATACATCGGAGTCGTGTGCGGGTGCAGGTGCGCCCCTGATTGTAGTCCACCAGACGCCGGTATGCGAGCAGGCGCGGGCTTAGTTGAGACCACTATTCAGCCTTGACCGCAACGGCCTCGTGGCGTTCTTCCAGCGCGGACTCGTCACCGCCGCGCAGCCAGACGAACAGCACGGCCATGATGAACGGACCCACGAACAGGCCGATCACGCCCATCGTCGACACGCCGCCCAGTAGCCCGAACAGCACCGCCAGGAAAGGCAAATTGACCTTGTGGCCGATCAGCTTGGGCCGCACGAATTTATCGACCAGGAACAGTTCGATCGTGCCCCACATGAAGAGGCCGAGCGCCGCGCCCGAATGTCCTTGGCCCAGCAGCAGCAGCGACACCATCGTGAACGACAGCGGCGCGCCGCCGGGAATCAGCGCCAGGTAGCCGGTGATGACCCCGAGCAGGACCGGCGCCGGCGCGCCCGCCACCGCATAGGCGATGCCCAGCACGATCCCCTCCAGGATGGCGATCGAGAACAGGCCGAGCGCGGTGCCGCGCACCGACAGCGGCAGCACGCGGCGCAGCATGCCATAGTGCGTCGGCAGCAGGCGCATGCCGGTCTGGTCGACATGGCGCACCACGGTCGGGCCGTGCAGGTAGAGCACGAACAGGGTCAACAAGGTCAGGAACAGGTACAGCGCATTGGCCAGGATGGTCGAGCCCCAGGTGCGGGCCGCGCCGGTCAGGTGCGGCATGAAGTCGCCGACGGTGGTCTGGATCAGGGTGTTCAGGCCGCCAGGCACGGCGAGGTGCTTTTCCCACCACTCATGGGCGGAGGTGGCGATGATCGGCAGGTCCGCCAGCCAGGCCGGCATCGGCACGCCGGTCTCGTTAAGCTGGTTCACCAGGCGGTGCACGCTGGCCACTTCGCCGCCCAGGGTATCGAGCAGCAACAGCGCCGGTCCGACGAAGCTGACGATCAGCGCACCGAGCAGGGTGCTGGCCGAGAGCACGCGCGGCCAGCCGCGGTTGACGAGGCCCGTATGCAGCGGCCAGGTGATGATTGCCAGCAGCGCCGCCCAGGCGAGCGAGCCAAGGAAGTGCTGCAGCAGCAGCGCCAGCACGAGGGCGAAGCCGATTGGTAGGAGGAGCCTGGAATAGCGCGTGCCGGTCATGGCGAGGCTCTGTACTGCACCGTGGGCGCCGCGGCCGCACGGTCGAAAGTAAGGTTCCCGCTGGAGGGAGGCGTCGGTTGTCTCATCGGCAAGTCGCATGCGGGTGGGCCGGCGCAGGGCCGGGTCCCCGGTAGTATAGATCAGTGGGCTGCGAGAAAAGATTGGCTTAAGCGAAGCATAAGTTCGGGAAAGCGGAAGCGGACGGTTCATGCGCCAGCATTGAGCTACCTCCACTCGGCTGCTTGCGCCGCGCATAGATTAGTCAGGACATGCAATCTGCATGGTGACCGAGCGGAGGCAATCATGGCATTCGGATGGACGCGGGCTGCTGCGCAGGCCGCCGGAACCCTGGTGGCGGCAGGGACCTTGTGGAGTAGTGTGGCGGCAGAGGCCGCTCCGCATGCCCAGGCGCAGGCAAAGGTCCAGGCACCGAGGGACGTGTACGGCATCGTCAACCTGGCGCCGCCGCCGGTATATCGCGCCTTCATCAATGCGCGCAGCCAGGTCGCCTTCGAGTACACCGGACTGGACAATTCGCCGCACGTGGGCTTCTTCGACGGCCGGCGGGTCGTCGACGCCGAACCGGCCGGCGCCCTGGGTAGCCTGGTGGCCAACCTCAACGACCGCGGCGAGGTCGCCGCCCACGCGGTGCTGCCCGATGGAACGACCTTCATGCCCTACCGCTGGACGCCGGCGGGCGGGCCGACCTTGTTGCCCGATCCGCACCCGAACGCCGACACGTTTACCAGCGACATCAACAACCGCGGGCAGATCGTCGGCTTTTCCCAGCAGGTCGACCTTGCCGCGCGCTGGGACGGCGCCAACCGCCTGGTGCCGCTGCAAATGCCGGCCGGCTATGCACAATCGATTGCCTACGATATCAACGAATCGAACATCTCGGCCGGCGTGGCCGCGGCGCCGGACGGCAACAACCATTCGGTATTGTGGGATGCGGCCGGCCGCCTGGTCGACCTCGGCACGTTCGGCGCCGGATCGTCGTTCGCACTCCAGATCAACGACCGCAACGAGGTCGGCGCAACCGCGGTGACGGCCGACGCGGCCGGCAACCAGTTCTGGCGCTCGCTGCTGTGGAACCGCCGCGCCGGCGCCGCCTTCGTCTCGCCGCCCGGGTCCCAGTCGGTCATCGCCGCGCTCAACGAACGCAGCGAAGCAGTGGGGCGCCTGCTGCCGCCCGATCCGGCCCGTACCCACGCCTTTTATTTCTCGCGCCAGCGCGGCCTGGTCGACCTGCACCGGGCGCCGTTCGTCGAGTCGGCTGCCGCCGACATCAATGACGGCGGAACCATCGTCGGCTCGATGACGCGCACCAACCCCGATGGCAGCGAAACCGAACTGGCCTACCGCTGGTCGAATTTTTCTCCGGTCAACCTGAACACCCGCCTGCTCGACGCGCCCGCCGGCCTGGTGCTGACCCAGGCCTTGCACATTGCGCCGTCCGGCGACATCGTCGCCAATTCCAACGCCGGCCTGGTGCTGCTGCGCCAGGGCCGGGCGGGAACGGACGCACCGGTGCTGGGGCCGGTCACGCTGGGCGAACCGATCCGGCCGACCGTGGCGACCGCGCTCACGCAAACCTTCAGCGACCGTAATCCGCGCGATACCCATAGCGCCACGGTGAACTGGGGCGACGGCAGCGGCCCGCAGCCCGCGATCGTCGACGAGACGCGGGGCAGGGGCAGCATCAGCGCCACCCATACCTATGCGGGCGCGGGCGAGTTCACCATCGTGGTGAACGTGACCGATTCGACCGGCAGGACGACGTCGACATTCCGGCTCGTGACCGTGGAGCCGCCACGGCCGTTCGGCGTTGCTGACAGCGCAGCGACGGCCGCCCAGCCGAAGCGCACGCTGATCGGACCGGAAACGCCGGCCGCAGTGCGGGCCAAGCTGGAACGGCTGCTGAAGAGGCCTTAATCGGCCGGATCGGGTTTCACACGCGCCAGTTTGTAGTCCGCCGCGGAGCGTTCGAGCGCCAGGCCGAGCACGTCCTTCAGCTCGCCGGCACTCGCGCCTTCATCGAGCTGGCGCTTGGCGAAGGTATTGCGCAAGGTACGCCCGCCCGAGCGCGCCAGGTCCATCCCTGCGCGCTCGAAGGTGGCACGGATCTGCACGTACACCGTTTTCTTGGTCAGCTTGTCGCCGGCCACATTCGCCGGAAACACGAACTCGCCCGGAATCCCCATCTTCGCGCGTTCCTCCAGCCAGGGCCGCAACTCCTCGACGCCGCGGCGCGGCAGGGTGGTCGTGTGTTCGTGGCTGGTGTCGTGCTTTTCGTCAGGCGTGATAGTCAGCTCGATCGAGCCGTCGATCGCCACCTGCTGGCCGACTTCGTGGACCAGCAATCCGGTCGCTTCCGAAACGCGCAGGCCCGCCAGTGCAATGACGACCTGCATGGCGCGGTCGCGCCGGCGCTTCCAGCCGTCGAAGGGCGTCACGCGCCGCCGCCGCGGCGGATGCGACGGCAGGGCGTCGAAGAAGCGCTCCAGTTGCCCTTCGGACAGGGCGCGGCTGGCACCGTCCCTGGCGAGGTCGGTGTAGTTGGTAGCCAGGATCGCCTGTTCGGCCGGATTCGGCGTGAGTTCCAGGTATTCGAAACAGCGTTCCAGCAAGCGCAGGTAGCGGTAGGCGATCTTGCTGTTGAGGACACGCTTGTTGTTCTCGGTGCGGTTCACGAACGCGATCAGGTCGGCGTGCGTCACCGTGAACAGGGTCTTTCCTTGTTCGGCCAGCCAGCGCGCGAAGTTGCCGAACATGAAGATGTAGATCTTGGCCGACTCCTGCGACACCATTCGCGGCGTGCCGTCGGCACGCAAGCGGCGGCCAGTGTTCGCGAAGTCGATCGTGAATACGAATTCGGTGAACGCTTTAAGGGGAGCGGTTTCCCACGCAGTCAGATTGGGCATGCGAACCATCATATACTGTAACTAACTCACAAAAGCATACACACCAATAAAAACAACCCCAGCCATCAGCCGCCGGGGGCAGGTCGTGACGTGCAGACGACCGCGGTCACCGCCTCGGCCGGCAGGGCGCGGGCGTACAGGTAGCCCTGGTAGGCGTCGCAGCCGTGTTCGAACAGGAAGTCGCGCTGGGCAATCGTTTCGACGCCTTCGGCCAGGACCCGCAGCCCCAGGCTGCGGCCGAGCGCGATGATGGTGCGGGCGATGACCGCGTCGTTGCGGTTGGTCAGCAATTCGAGCACGAACGAGCGGTCGATCTTGAGCATGTCCAGGGGCAGCTGCTTGAGGTAGGCGAGCGAGGAATAGCCGGTGCCGAAGTCGTCCAGCGCAAAGCTCAGGCCGTGCCCTTTGAGCAGATTCATCTTGGCGATCGTGTCGTCGACGTCTTCGAGCAGCGAGGTCTCGGTCAGCTCGAGCTTGAGCCGGCGCGCATCGATCCCGGCCGCCGCTACCTGCTCGAGCACCTGGTCGACGAATTGCGGGTGGTGGAACTGGCGCGCGCTGACATTGACCGCCACCTCGATCCGCGCGGTTGCGGGATCGGCCGCCCAGGCCAGCAGCTGTGCGCAGGCTTTTTTCAGAACCCATTGCCCGAGCGGCAGTACCAATCCTGTTTCCTCGGCGAGCGGGATGAATTCGGCCGGCGACACCATGCCGCGCGCTGGATGGCGCCAGCGCACGAGGGCCTCGACGCCGGTGACCTGGCCGTGGCGGTCGACCTGCGGTTGGTAGTGCAGGTCGAATTCGTGTTCGCACCGGCCCAGCGCCTGGCGCAGGTCATTCTCGAGTGCGGTGCGCGCCGCGAGCGCGGACTGCATGCGCGGGTCGAAGACGCGCAGCATGTTGCGGCCCGAGGCCTTGGCTTCGTACATCGCCATGTCCGCGCGCTTGAGCAGCTCGCCGATGTCGTCCCCGGCATCGCCGAAGAGCACCATCCCGATGCTCGCGGTACTGTGGTGACAGTATCGGCCGAGCTCGTATGGCTGGCGCAGCGTCGCGAGCATGCGCTCGCCCAGCGCCCGCGCCTGGGCGCATGCCTGCTCGATGTCTGCGCTCATTCCCTCGCGCAGCACCACGAACTCGTCGCCGCCGAAGCGCGCGATGGTGTCGTGCTGGCCGACGCAGCCGCCCAGGCGCTGCGCCACCTGCCTGAGCATCTGGTCGCCGACCGCATGGCCGAGGGTGTCGTTGAGCGACTTGAAATCGTCGAGGTCGATGAAGAACAACGCGTTGGTGCGGGGGCCTTGCGCGCATGCCTCGAGCGCCCGCTGTAGCCGGTCCATCAGCAACTGGCGGTTCGGCAGCTGGGTCAGCACGTCGTAAAAAGCCAGGTATTCGATCCGGTGCTCGGCCTGGCGGCGCTCGGTCAGGTCGACCATGGCGCCGACCATGCGCGTGGCGCGCCCGCCGGCGTCGCGCATGATGTAGCCGCGGTCCAGCACGAAGGCAACCGAGCCATCCTTGCGCAGAAAGCGGTATTCGTCCATCCATTGCTCCGCACCGCCCGCGATCGCGGACCGGATGTGGCGCAGCACGCGCTCGCGCTCATCGGAGTGAATGTAGTCCGACCAGCCGTGAATCGGCCCGGAGATATCGGCCATCGTGTAGCCGAACACGGATTCGATGCTGTCGCTGACCCAGACCGCGCCGTCCTCGAGGTTGCGGTCCCACACCACGTCGGTGGTGGCGCGGGCGAGGGTGCGGAAACGTTCTTCGCTGATGCGCAGCGCTTCCTCGGTCTTGCGCGCCTCGGTGACGTCGCGGAAGTAGACGGTGAGGCCCTCGTCGGAAGGGTAGGCGCGCACCTCCGACAGCGTCTGGTAGGGCGCATAGTATTCCTCGAACACGACGGTGCGGTGTTCGCGCAGCGCGCAATGGAATTCGCGGTAGCCGATCTGGCCCTGGAGCGCGGCGAACTCGTCCCACAGCACCTTGCCCAGCAGCTGCGCGCGCGGGCGCTTGAACAGCCGCTCCGCTTCCCGGTTCAGGAAGGTGAAGCGCCATTCCCGGTCCAGGGTGTAGAAAGCGTCGGTGATCGACTCGAGCGTCGCCGACAGCCGCGCGGCGCTGCGGGCCGCGTCCTGTTCGGCCGTGTGCTTGCCGCCGATGTCCTCGACCGTCCCCAGGTAGCGCGCGCGCCCGTCGTCCGTCCGCAGCAACTCGGCACGGACGTGCACGTGCCGTTCCTCGCCGTCGGCCTGCACGACGCGGCAGGCGATATCGAGTGGCGCGCCGCGGCGCAGCGCCGCCCGCAGCGTTGCGCGCACCTGCCGCCGCTCGTCCGGGTGCACGCGCCGCAGGACGTCCTCGATGCGACAGGCGCCCGGCCCGAGGCCGTAGATGGCGCGCGCGCGCGCCGACAGGGTGAGCGCCAGGTCGCGCAGGTGCATTTCCCAGAAGCCGACCTGGCACGCGGACGCGTCGATACTTGGCGGATCTTCTGAAAGCTGGTCTTCAGGCATGGCAGGCATGGAATGACAGGACGTCTCCATTGTAGACGGCAGACTGCCAGCCCACGCGTCTGTTCCGCACGCGTGCGGGAAAGCGTCCCGGCGCGCCTGGGCGCGATTCTCCCGTACGGGCGGGGTCGGCTTCAGATCATTTCCAGCGCCACCTTGCGTGCGGGCGGCGGGAAGGCGCGCTCCAGCGTGGCCATGTCATGCGCCGACAGCGGCAGGTCGAGCGCACTGCGCAGCTCCCTCGCGTGAGCGGGCGTACCGGCCTTCGGCAGCGCGATCGTCCCATCCATGCGCAGTACCCAGCGCAAGGCGATCTGGGCGGGCGTAGCGCCGTGCTCTGCCGCAAGGCGCTGCAGCGCGGCATTGCCCGCCAGCCGGCCCTGTTCGAGCGGCGAATACGCCATGACCGGAAGCGTATGCCGCCGGCACCAGGGCAGGAGGTCGAACTCGATGCCGCGCCGCGTCAGGTTGTACAGCACCTGATTCGCCGCGACCCCGCTCCCTCCGCGCAGGGCCAGCAGCTCCTCCATGTCCTGTGTGTCGAAATTGCTGACGCCCCAGTGACGGATTTTTCCCGCACGCCGCAGGGACGCGAAGGCTTCCAGCGTTTCGTCGAGCGGCACCGCGCCCGGCCAGTGCAGAAGATACAGGTCGAGGTAATCGGTGCCGAGCCGGCGCAGGCTGTTCTCGCAGGCGGCAACCGTCCCGCGCCGCGTCGCATGGTGGGGAAGCACCTTGCTGACGATGAAAGCTTCGGGCCGGCGGCCGCCGAGCGCCTCGCCGATTAATTCCTCGGCGGCGCCATCGCCATACATTTCCGCGGTGTCGATGAGGGTCATGCCGTTGTCGATGGCGAAGCGGATCGCATCGCTTTCGTCCCGGCGGCGCTCCGGCCGTTCGCCCATATGCCAGGTACCGAGGCCGAGTACGGGCAGCTGCTCGCCGGAAGGAAGTTGGGTGTAGCGCATGCTGGCTCCTTTCGTGTTCGGGTCCGCCACGCGCGGGCGCGAAGCACCTGCTGGTGGCGGAAACCGGGGACAGCATAGCAAACCGCGCACGCGGCGAGGATCGCGGTGCGGGATCGGGCCCCGGGCGGCCGCCCGCGTGCGCGGACGCTAGGGCGCGAACACCGCCCGCACGCAGCCGTCTTTCTTGTGCTTGAACATGTCGTAGCCGCGCGGCCCGTCCTCGAGCGAGAAACGGTGCGTGGCCAGGTAGGCCGGATTCAGCTCGCCCTTCTGCGCGTGCGCCAGCAGGCGGTCCATGTAGGCTTGCCCGTGCTGCTGGGCGGTGCGCACCGTCATGCCCTTGTTCATGACGGCGCCCATCGGGAACTTGTCGATCAGCCCGTACACGCCGAGCACCGACAGCGTGCCGCCCTTGCGGCAGGCCATGATGGCCTCGCGCAGCGCCTGGCCGCGGTCCGTCTCCAGGCGCAGCGCCTGCTTCACGAGGTCATACGCGTATTGCGGCCCGGTGCCGTGCGCTTCCATCCCGACCGCGTCGATGCAGGAATCGGGGCCGCGCCCGCCGGTCATCTCCTTGAGCACGTCGAGCACGCTGTCGACCTGCGTGTAGTCGATCGTTTCGGAGCCGGCGTGCTCGCGCGCCATCCGCAATCGCTCGGGAAAGCGATCGATCGCGATGACCCGCTCGGCGCCCATCAGCCGCGCGCTCTGCTGCGCCATCAGGCCGACGCCCCCGCATCCCCACACTGCGACCGTGTCGCCCGGCTGGATGTTGCAGAAGTCGGCGCCCATGTAGCCGGTCGGCGCCGTATCCGACAGGAAGAGCGCCGTCTCGTCGGCCACGCCGTCGGGCACCTTGAAGCAGTCGTTGTCGGCAAACGGTACGCGCACGTATTGCGCATGGGCGCCGGCGTAGCCGCCGAAGGCATGGGTGTAGCCGTAGATGCCGGCCGTCGAATACCCGCCGAGCAGCGGCTCCTGCAGCTCGGGCTTGGGATGGGTGTTGTCGCACAGGGAGTACAGCGAATGCTGGCAATACCAGCACTGGCCGCACACGATGAACGAGGGGACGACGACCCGGTCCCCTTTGGCGACGCGCTTGACCGCAGGTCCGACTTCTTCGATCACGCCCATGAACTCGTGGCCGATCACGTCGCCGGCCTTCATGGTCGGGATGTAACCGTCGATGAAGTGCAGGTCGGAGCCGCAGGTCGTCGACAGGCTGACGCGCAGGATGGCGTCGTGCGGGTTGACGATTTCCGGGTCCTTCACCGTGCCGACCCGCAGGTCGTTCACGCCGTTCCAGTAGAGTGCTCGCATGGTGTGTCCTCCTCAGTGCGTGTCAGTGCGTGCGGCTGGCTGGCGCGCGGTGGTCGAGATCTCGCCGGATTCGACGAGGTTCTTGAAGCGCCGCAGCGCGCCCTCGGCGACCAGGTGCAGGGGCGTGCTTCCCAGCAGTTCGAGGAGCCGGCCGGCGGGCGCGCCGCCCGGCGGGTCGAAGCGCAGCCGCAGGGTCAGCACGGTGCCGCGGCCGGCCGGGGCGCCCTGGAAGCGCACCTGGCCCTCGTTCGCGATGGCGGCGCCGGGAAGCGAGCGCCAGCCGATGTCCTCGCCGGGACCGTCGAGCGTTTCGGATTCCCATTCGAAAGCGTGCCCGAGCGGTCCCTCGACCTTCCAGTGCATGCGGCTGCCGCCGGTTGTGCGCACGCTTGCGAAGCCTGCCATGACTTGCGTCAGCGTCCGCGGATCGAGCCAGACCCGGCGCAGTTCCTCCGCCGTCTTGCCGATCGTGATCGAGCGCTCGACCGTCGGCTTGCCGTGCGCGCTCCCGGACATGGACTGCGTGCTGCGCAGCGCGCCGAGCGCGCCCGCGCCGACGGCAGTGAGGGCGAGCGCCGCGGCGCCGCGCTTGCGGCCCTCGAGCCCGGCCACGATGGCGGCGGCGCCCAGGGCAATGGGTATCCAGCCAAGGTGTTGCGCCGGACTCCCGGCCGACTTGTCCCGTCGTGCAGCAAAGATGTCATGTGCCATATCGAAGCTCCCTGTGGTTGGCGACGCTGATGCGAATGCAGGCCGCGAAGCGCGCTCGGCGGTTTCAGTCCGAATGTCAGTCCCGGCGGCGGCCGAGGCGCCAGAGCTGGGTCGGCAGCGCCAATGGCGCGTCGCGGTTGAAGAAGGCCGAATCCTGGATGCGCGAGGTGGTCATGTACAGGCTGCCGTCCGGTCCCTGGCTGAAGGTGTCGGGCCAGCGCAGGCGCGGATCCTGCAGCACCGTGCGCAGCGCGCCGGCCGGACCCTGCGACAGGTTGCGCGCCTTGATGGCGTTGTCCTCGATGGACGTGACGTACAGGATGTCGCCGCCGGTATGCGCGCGGCGGTCGATCCAGAAGCCGTCCGTGGGCCCGACCTTGCCGTAGGGCTGGACCTCGGAAGAGAGATCCGCTCCGGCCAGGCCGCGGCCCCTGAGCGCCGCCGTCCGGATGCGGTACAGGGTCGTGCCGGTGAGCGCTTTCCAGTACAGCCAGGCGCCGTCGGACGACAGGGCGATGCTGTCGGCGGCGAACAGCACCGGGCGTCCGTCGGGGTAGCGCAGCGGCCGGCCGTCGGTACGCACCACCACGCCCTTTTCGAGCTGGGTCGACGGATGGCCATCCAGCACCCGCCGCGCCTTGCCGCTGGCCAGCTCGACCACGACCAGCGCGCCGCGTTGTCCGGAGTCGGTCAGGTAGGCATGTCTGCCGTCGCGCGAGAAGCGCACGTCGTTCAGGTAGGAACCGGGAATCGCGACATCCTGGCCGAAGCGGATCACCTGGGCCACGCGGTCGGTGGCGAGATCGATGCGCACCAGCTTCGGACCGCCGGGCACGATGCCGTCCACGGCGGGGGCGGCGGGATCGACCACCCAGACGCTGCCGCGGCCGTCGGCCACCACGCTCTGCACGCAGACCCAGTGCGCCGCCGGATCGAGTTCGTCGCGCCGCACGTTGCGCCAGGCGTTCCATTGTTCGTCGGGATACGGCCGCACGCTTCCGTCCGGCATGACTTCGGCCACCGAGACGGGCGCGTCTTCGGTCCAGCGCGGGAAGTTGACGAAGATACGGCCCCGTTCGCTGACGGTCACGCCGGTGACCTGGTGTTCGAACTGGGCCGCCTGCTGCAGCGCCGTATCGAGCCGGCGGTGCTCGGGGTGGACCTCAGGTGCCGCCTGTGCCGTACGGGTTTGTGCCGGCGCCATCCCGGACGACAAGCAGGCGCCAGCAAAGGCGAGTGCGACAAAGATCGGTGTGATTCGCATGGCCCTTCCTTTCTGATGGGTGACGGCGTTCCAGGGCCTTAGCCCTCGGCAACGGGCTGGCGACGGCAGGACGCTTGAAAGATGAATAGACCGCCAGCCCGCGCGCCTGTTCCCGGCTGCGGCCAAAAGGGTAAAAAAATTCCCCCGGCATTGGCAGGGAAGACAGGCAGGGTCCCGGTTGCCATTCGCAGGGGCAGCGCCTAACATGGTGAGATGGTCCTTCGGTGGACGGCAGGTTCCGCGACGGATGCATGTTCCCGCGGAGATCGCCTGCGGGTTTTACCAACAAAGCCGGGACGCGGTGCCGTGTCCTGTCATTGGGCCGCCTTTGTCCTGGCGGATCACCAGGAGCAGATCATGAAAGCTGTTGTCTATCGAGGACCAAACCAGGTGGCTGTCGAAGACTTGCCGGAGCCGAAGATCGAACGTCCGACAGACGCCATCGTCAAAATCACCAGCACCAACATCTGCGGTTCCGATCTGCACATGTACGAGGGCCGGACCGATTTCGAGCAGGGCCGGGTATTCGGCCACGAGAATCTGGGCGTGGTCGTGGAGGTCGGGCCGGCGGTCGAACGGCTCAAGCCCGGGGACTGGGTCTGCATGCCCTTCAACGTCAGCTGCGGCCACTGCAAGAACTGCGAACGCGGCCTGACCAACTACTGCCTGAAGGCGAACGAGCCGGGCATGGCCGGCGGCGCGTTTGGTTTTGCCGACATGGGCCCTGGCAGGGCGGCCAGGCCGAATTCCTGCGCGTACCCTGGGCCGACTTCATTTGCCTGAAGTTGCCGCCGGATGCCGAGGAGCGCCAGACCGACTACGTGATGTGTGCCGACATCTTCCCGACCGGCTGGCATGCGACCGAACTGGCCGGCATGAAGCCCGGGGACGCGGTGGTCATTTACGGCGCCGGGCCGGTGGGCCTGATGGCTGCGCACTCGGCGATGATCAAGGGCGCCTGCAGTGTGATGGTGGTCGACTGCCATGCCGACCGGCTCAAGCTGGCCGAGTCGATCGGCGCGACCGCGATCGATTACGCGAAAGAGGACCCGGTGCAGCGGGTCATGGACCTGACCCATGGGCTGGGCGCGGACGCGGGCTGCGAATGCGTCGGCTACCAGTGCCACGACCACAATCATCACCGGCAAGAGGTTCCCAACCTCACGATGAACAACCTGGTCAATTCCGTCAAGTTCACCGGCGGGATCGGGGTGGTCGGCGTGTTCGTCCCTGAAGACCCGAACGGCCCGGATGTGCTCGAGAAAGAAGGCAAGCTCGCGCTCGACTGGGGCATGCTCTGGTTCAAGGGCCAGCGCGTCGGCACCGGCCAGTGCCCGGTCAAGGCCTACAACCGGCAATTGCGCGACCTGATTTACGCGGGCCGCGCCAAACCCTCGTTCATCGTGTCGCATGAACTGACACTGGACGAGGCGCCGGACGCGTACCAGCACTTCGACGTGCGCGACCCCGGCTGGACCAAGGTGGTGCTGCATCCGGGCGCTTAGCGGAGCAGGGCGCTTGTCTGCCACAAGCACCGCTTCGAGGACGAACATGCCGCCAGCGCCGGTGTCCGACTTTTGCCGGCCGATGGCGGCATCCGGGCGGCCTGGGGCGCTGTGGCGACGCCGATGTCAAGCCCTTGGCCCACAGCGCTTGCTTTGCTCACATCCAGGGCGCCTGTGCCGGCACAACAACGAATACGGCATCGGGCACCCGATGCGCCTTGCGCCGTGCGTACCCAAACCGTACCCAAACGCCTGCGCGATGCCGATCCGCCAAGCCGCGCGCATCCGGGTGCCCAGACGTTGCCAGATGCCGTGCAGGCGCCGCATCCGCGACGACAGCGGTTTCCATCCGGCGCGGTCGTCACCGGCGCCGGTGTCGTTATGCTCAACCGGGAACCGGAATGAACGCTGCAAACTTGGCATGCGTTCGAGGAAAAGTCGGACCAGCCGGTGCCGCATGCAGGCGCGGAGAAACGGCAAGCGAAGTGATCGCGCCGCCATCATTCGCGCGTGCGCCAGGCGCACGACGTCAAGGTCGTGGTCCGAAACTTCATTGTTGATGTCGAGAGCTGGAAGCGGAACTGCGGCCCGCAATTCGACATCAACTGCAGCTGCAAAAAACTTCGCATAATCTATATTATGTCAAATGCGCTATTCGTTACCGGGTCCATATCCGCAGAAGCAGTCCCCCGCCTGAACTTTTCCTCTCCTGAAGCTCACCAGCCTCCCACACGGTTTACCTCGCCATGTTGCGTGTTTTACCTCCGGTTCGAAACATTGCGTGCATTTTCCCGTCGACCTCGTCGATATAATCTTTCTTATTTGCAGAGGGAGCGCACGTGCGTCCATCGCGCATCCTGCATGGTGTCCCGATTATCTGCGCGCTGGCCGCGACGCCGTGCGTCGCACAGGCTCAACCGGCTAATAAGCCGCCCGTCGCTGCAAGCGCGGCGCAGGTTCCCGCCAGGGAGACTGGCAAGGACACGAGCACGCCGGCGCCCGCTGCTGCCAGTCTGGACGACTATGCCGGCATCTACGAATTTCCGCATAGTTTGGCGCTGACGATCGTCGTGCACGACGGGCAGTTGTACGAACGGTTTCACGACGATGCGTTCTTGAAGATCGAGGTGGTCGGCCCGGACGAGTTCGTCGTGCCGGAATACCTCGTTTATTTCAGCTTCCAGCGCACAGGCGGCAAGGTCAGCGGCGTCGTTGTCAACCACGCGAACGATTCCGTTGGCGTGAAGACCACGCGGCCGGTTCCTCCAGCGGCTTTTCTGAGCGAAGTGGATCAGGAGCGCTATGGAGGTAACCATGCCTTCGCGGGCTATGTCGATGGTGACGCTTCGGACGGTCCGGGAGGTCAAACAGGCTGGTCCGAGATGAAAGTTGTCGTGAACAAAGGCCAGCTGTTCGTGGAACAGCTGGGCCGCCGCTTCAGACCAGCCAGGGTCCGTCAGATCGATGGCCGTCCCGATTGCTTTACTTATGGAGACGGCGTCTTGTGTTTCGAGAGCGGCCGTAGCGGGCAAACAGGCGGTTTCCAGATCCGGTCGCCGCATATGCGCCATGGAGGCGCGCGTTTTGTCCGGGCTGAGACTGAAACGGAAAACGATTAGATGGCGGCCGGTGGGGCGCCTCCTCCCGCGAAGCACAGGGCCAGTCAAGCATACAAATCGACAATATAATGCGTAATGTCGAGTTGATGATTGGGTGGGATTTTCGAGCTGTTCAGGTGTATCGCGTTGCAGCGCGTTAGGGAGATGCGTTGGGCCACGCAACTCCCCGGCCGCTTGCTGGACGGCGGCCTGGTCTCACCCCCACCGAGTGGCATGGAAGCATGGTCAAGTGCCCGTCCACCCTGGATTGTTTAACGACCATCGTCACCCTCTCGGCATGCATCGACTCGGGTATCGCGGAACACCTGGCCCGGCTTCGGTAACTCTTCGCTGGGTCCCTGACCCGCTCCCCTTCAGGAATTCAGGAAAGCCGCTTCCGCAGGCACTAAACGTGGCGCGGCTTGTCGAATGAACATGGCATCCATGTGATGCATGGAGGTATCAGACGACAAAGCCGGCGCTGCCTTTGTGAATAGGCATACGGACGATGGGATCATGTACGCCAATTCCCTGCCTGTGGCCCGCGCATACCCTGCCCGAGGCTGCGTACCGTACCGTGCCGCCGCATTCTTGCTGTTCCCGGGCGCGATGGCTGGCGCGAATGCGCAGACTGCAGGCCGCAGCCTGCCCTTCGCGGTCGGGATCGAAGGTGAGTTCCGCGCCCGCGACGCGGATGCCGCGCAGCGACGCCTGGCAGACGCCACCCGCGTCGCACGCACCATGGCTTCCCTTCCGGTCATTGCCGGCCTGCTCCACCAGGCGCGCGGGGTGTATATCGTTCCGGCTGATGGCCGCGCAGCGCTTGGGGTCGCCGCCGCCGGCGGCTCGGGCGTGTTGATGGTCCGGCGCGCAGACGGCTACTGGGGCAACCCCGCCTTTTTTACCATGGGCGCAATCGGCCTCGGACTGCAGGCCGGGGCTGAAGGCGGGCCAATCGCCCTGCTTCTCATGAACCAGAAAGCGGTCGACGGCTTTCGCAAGCGGAACAACATCGCCCTGGGCGCCGACGCCGGATTTGCCGTGGTCGACTACAGTGTGGCGGCGGCAGGTTCGCTTGCCGCGGACGCGGTCGCCTGGCCTGGCGGCCAGGGCCTGATCGGCAACGCGGCCACGCTCGCGGTCAGCGATATCCGCTATAACCAGGAACTGATGCAAGCCCATTATGGGAACCACGTCCCGCTGCAGCAGGCGATCGGCGGTGCCGTGCCCGACCCGGGAGCAGATGCCCTCAGGACCGCGCTCGGCGGACGCAGGCAAGCGGCCGCGCCCGGCAAGTAGCGGACTTCGTCGTACACCCCGGTGCGGACATGGCGAACGTCTCCGGCAACAGGCCGGCGCCACCGTCGCGACGACGCTGTAACCGTAGGCGACGACTGCGATCGTCCCGTGGCAGCCAGGTCGGGCTGCGGCCTGTTTTTCAGCGGTACACCAGCACCGGTATCGCGCTGTGCACGAGTACCTTCTGGGTTTCGCTGCCCAGCAGCAGTCCCTTGATGCCCTTGCGGCCGTGCGACGCCATGAGGATCAGGTCGCAGCCGGCATTGCGCGCGGTCGCGATGATCGTCTCCCAGGGACTGTCTCCGCTTGCCCGCTCGAGCCGGTACGGCACCTGCGCCTCGCGCGCCGCCTGTTCGACTCCGGCGAGGATGCTCCCGGCCTGCTCGTGGGCGTGCTGTTCGTATTCGGCGGGCGTCGACTCGAGCATCTCGGGGTTGGCGCTGAGCATGTGGAACGGCGGGACGACCGTCAGGCCAATTACCTCGGCCCCCGTCTCCCTGGCAAAGGCGACCCCGGCCAGCACCGCGCGCTGCGAAGCCGGGGATCCGTCGGTAGGCAGCAGAATGCGTTTGAACATGGCGGCTCCTCGAAATGCAATGACGTTGGTCCGGTCGCGGCCGTGATACGGGCGCGCGACATCAAGGCCGCAAGGAACACGCAGTCGAGCGGTGTCCAGTCGTGCCGGTCATGCAGGCGAATCTCGCTACCTGCCGAGGTCGCGCATCTGCCTCACCGCTTGTCCCCACCGGTACAGAGCCTGTCCTTGACGTCACTATCAAGATGAAGATTTTCACTTGCGATAGCCTTGATCTATATCAAATCTAGCCAACGAACCGGATTGCGCAGGGCCTCTGGCAAACACCAGCGACACGCGCGGTTCGCATGGTTATGACGCGCATGACGTCCCCACCCTGCTCGTTGGTTTGCCGCGCAGTTCGTGCACGGCAGCGCAACGCAACTAGGCCAGGTACTGGCCGCCGTTGACGTCGAACGTGGCCCCGGTGATGAAGCCGGCGTCGTCGTCCACCAGAAACGCAACGGTGCGTGCGATCTCGGCTGGCGTGCCGAGGCGGCCTACCGGAATCGCAGCAATGATGCTCGCCAGCACCTCGGGCCGCAGCGCCGCCAGCATTGCGGTATCGCAGTACCCGGGTGCGACCGCATTGACCGTGATGCCGTGAGCAGCGTTTTCCAGCGCCAGCGCCTTGGTGAAGCCGAGCAGGCCGGACTTGGCGGCGGCATAGTTGGATTGTCCGGCCTGCCCCTTGCGCCCGTTGACCGAACCGATACCGACAATGCGGCCGAAGCGCCGCTCGCGCATGCCGCCAATCACCTGCCGCGTCATGTTGAACATCGATCCCAGGTTGGTGTGGATGACCGAGAACCACTGGTCTTCGCGCATCTTGTGCAGCATTGCATCGGATGTAATACCGGCGTTGTTGACCAGGATATCGACCGGTCCAAGCACTTCCTCGACCTCGGCGACGCCGGCGCGGCAGGCCTCGAAATCGCTGACGTCCCAGCGAAACACCGGCACGCCGTCTTCGCGCTGCATGCGCCGCGCCGCATCCTCGTCGCCATGCCAGCTTGCTGCCACCCGACAGCCCCGGTCGCGCAGGGTCAGCGCGATTGCCTTGCCGATGCCACGGGTGCCGCCGGTTACGATCGCCGTCCTCGTCATCGCACGCCTCCTTCCGCTGGTTGTCTCGCGTTTGATCCGCCTGCGTGCTGTCGGTTCCAATGAGCCGTACGTGGCGCCGGCGGACTGGTTCGTCCAGGCGCGAGCGGCAGCCAATTCTGTCGCTCGTGCGTATTTGATTTATATCAAACAAAATTTTGATTAAATGCGCCAATCTGGCATTGCGCGTATTCGCCGCGCATGATCATTCCCACCGGGAGACGGCCATGTATCAACGGATTCTCGTGCCGACGGACGGATCCGAGCTGGCTACGGTAGCCGCCACCGCAGCGATTTCGTTTGCGCGGGCCTGTGGCGGCGAAATCGTCGCGTTATCCGTCGCCTATCCCGAGCCGGTGCTGTTGTCGGCCGAAGGCGCCGTGGCGTCCGGCACCGCGATGGGCGTCGATGTCCTGCTCGAGCAGGCGCAACACCACGTCGAACGAGTGGCCGAGGCCGCCCGGGTTGCCGGTGTCGCTTGCACCACGCTGACCGCCTATGGCTATTCGCCGGCCGACGAAATCATCGAAGTGGCCAAGCGCCGGCATTGCGACCTGATCTTCATCGCATCCCACGGACGCCGTGGCCTGAACCGGCTGATCGCCGGCAGCGTGACGCAACGTGTCCTGGCTTATGCACCGGTGCCGGTCATGGTCTACCGGCCGCACATCGCCCATGCGCGAGGACGACTCGGCCAGGATGTCCCCGAGGCCATGCGGGCGTCCGGCGGATGAAATACCGGGAGCCGGTCGCGCATGGCACCAACACGCCCGCTGGACTCGGCGCCGGCGAGGCGGCACAGCGGCTCGCGCGCGACGGCCCGAATGCGCTTTCTTCAGGCCGGGAACGCGGCTGGCGCACCATCGCGTGGCAGGCGGCGCGCGAACCGATGTTCGTGTTGCTGTTCGCGGCCGGGCTGCTCTACCTGCTGCTGGGCGAGCCGCACGAAGGCATCCTGATGTTCTCGCTCGTCGTCGCGACCCTCGGAATGACACTCTACGAGGAAGGCAAGGCCGAGCGCGCCCTCGCTGCGCTGCGCGACCTCGGCACGCCGCGCGCGCGGGTGATCCGCGACGGCCGCCAACTGAACGTCGACAGCCGGGAGGTGGTGGTGGGCGACCTGTGCGCGGTCGGCGAAGGCGACCGTGTGCCGGCCGACGGCATGCTGGTCGCCGGCCAGGACGTGCAGGCCGACGAGTCGCTGCTGACGGGCGAATCGGCGCCGGTGCCGAAGAGCCCGAAACAGTCCGGCCAGGAACAGCCGGCAAGTCCCGGCGCCGACGACCCTGCTGCCCTGTTTTCGGGGACGCTGCTGGTGCGCGGCCACGGCCTGGTCCTGGTGACCGCCACCGGCGCCGCGAGCGCGATCGGCCGCATCGGCCAGTCGCTGGCCGCCCTGGTGCCGGAACGGTCGCCCCTGCAGCGCCAGATGGCATCCGTGATCGCGCGCTTCGGGCTCGGCGGTGGCGCCCTAAGCCTGCTGCTGGTCGGTTACCACCTGGCCCAGGGCGGCGCCCTGCTGCAGGCACTGCTGGCCGGCCTGGCATTGGCGCTGGCCATGCTGCCCGAGGAATTCGCCGTCGTCCTCGCGCTGTTTCCCGCCCTCGGCGCCTCACGACTGGCCCGCGCGAATGTCCTGACGCGCGACTTGGCGGCCATTGAAACGCTCGGCGCCACGACCATTCTCTGCGTCGACAAGACCGGTACACTGACGGAAAACAGGATGAGCGTTGCGGCGCTGTACGCGGGCGGTGTCGCATGGCAGGCGGACGGGTCTCCAGTTCAGGCCTTGCCGGACGCGCTTGCCGCCCTGCTCGACGCCGGCATGCTGGCCAGCCGGGCGGACGGCTTCGAACCCATGGACCAGGCCCTGCACCGCTTCGGCGCCGCGTTCCCGGACCCGGACGGAAGCGATCGCTCTGACTGGACCCTTGCCCGCGAATACGGCATGAGCGCCGGGATGCGCGCGGTGGCGCACGGCTGGCAGGCCGGCGCCGGCAGCGACGCGATGGTGGCGGCCAAGGGCGCGCCCGAGGCGATCGCCGACCTGTGCCACCTGCCGCCCGCCATGGCCGCGCCCTTGCTGGCCGCGGCCGACGCCATGGCGGTGCGCGGGCTGCGCGTGCTGGCCGTGGCGCGCGCGGGGCACAACGCCTCCCGTTGGCCGGACGCCGTGCACGATTTCGATTTTGTGCCGCTCGGGCTGGTCGGCTTCGCCGATCCGCTGCGCGCCGGCGTGGCAGACGCGGTGGCGGAGTGCCGCGCCGCGGGCATGCGCGTCATGATGATCACGGGCGACTATCCTGCCACCGCGCTCAACATCGGGCGCCAGGCCGGCCTGGGCGGAGCCGAGCCCTTGACCGGCGCCCGCCTGGCGGCCATGGACGACGCCGCGCTGGAGCGCAGCCTTGCACAGGCCGATATCTGCGCCCGCGTCGCGCCCGAACAGAAGCTGCGGATCGTGCGCGCGTTGCAACGTGGCGGTGCGATCGTCGCCATGACCGGCGACGGCGTCAACGATGCGCCCGCACTGCAGGCTGCCCACGTCGGCATCGCCATGGGCCGGCGCGGCACCGACGTCGCGCGCGAAGCAGCCGACCTGGTGCTGACTGACGATCATTTCGCTTCGATCGTGCGTGCTGTGCGGGTGGGGCGCCACATCTACGCCAACATGCGCAAAGCGATGGTCTATATCGTCGCCGTCCACGTTCCGACGGCGGGACTGGCCCTGCTGCCGCTGATGCTGGGCTGGCCGATCGTGCTGGGCCCGGTCCACATCGTGTTCCTCGAGCTCGTGATCGACCCGGCCTGCGCGTTGGCTTTTGAGAACGAGGCCGAGGAGCCGGACCTGATGCGCCGTCCGCCACGACGGCGCGACGCGCCCCTGATCGACCGCCGGGCGCTGCTGCTGGCGCTTGGCCAGGGCCTGGCGGTCCTCGCCACCGTGATCGCCGCCTATGCCTGGGCGCTGGGCGCGCTGGCGCCGGCCGCAGCGCGCGCCTTCGCGTTCGCGGTGCTGGTGACGGCGAATGTCGGCCTGATTTTCGGCAACCGCTCGCAGACGCTGACCCTGTTCGAGGCGCTGCGGCTGCCCAACCGGATCGCCTGGCTGGTCGCAGGCGCGGCGCTGGCCGCCCTCGCGGCAGTACTTTACGTGGAACCGCTGGCCGGACTGTTCCGCTTCGCCCCGCTTTCTCCACAACAGGTGCTGGCGGCCGTCTGCCTGGGCCTGGCCGCCGCCCTGCCCTTCGACCTGCTGAAACTGGCCCGGCGCGCGAGGGCCGCGGCACCGGCGGCGACATCGTTCCCAAGGAGGCAAGAATGAACTGCAAGACCATCCTGGTCCACGTCGACCAGTCCGTCCACGCCGCCACCCGCATTGCGCTGGCGGCGCAACTGGCGCTGCGCCACGACGCCCACCTGGTCGGCATCGCCCTGACCGGGGTGTCGCGCTACTACTACCGCGAAGGCGCCGCCGACCTCGCGCGTACCGTGCTCGCGCCGCATATGGACGCCCTGTTCGAACGCGCCGAACAGGCGCTCGACGCGTTCCACCAGATTGCCGGCGCAGCAGGCGTGCGCTCGCACGAGCGGCGCCTGGTGGACGACGAGGCCGGGGCCGGCCTGGCGCTGTGCGGACGCTATGCCGACCTCCTGGTCCTTGGCCAGCGCGAACCGGATGCGCCGACGCCGCAGCCGGGCGGCGACCTGGCCGCGCATGTGCTGCTCGCCTGCCCCCGTCCGGTGCTCGTCGTGCCTTTCATCCAGCGCGAGGCCGCGACCGGCAAGCGCATCCTGGTTGCGTGGAACGGCAGCGCCGAGGCGGTCCGTGCCGTCAGCGCCGCACTGCCATTCCTGCGGCTGGCCGAGCACGTCGCGGTCGCCGCTTTCCGTCCCGCCGACGAGCCGGCGACCGACCCGGACCTGCTGTCATGGCTGAAGCGCAATGAGGTCGACGCGACGCTGGTCGCCGAATCCCCCGCCCTCGTGGGCGGCGAGCCGCTGCTGTCGCTGGCGGCCGACCAGGGTGCGGACTTGCTGGTCATGGGCGCGTATGGCCGCACCCGCCTGCGCGAACTGCTGCTCGGTGGCGTCACCCGCACGATCCTGGCGGCGATGACCGTTCCAGTGTTGATGGCCCATTGAAGGTAGTCCACTGCACGCTAAACACAGTTCATCATTCGTGCCCAGCGTCCCGCGCAGGGTTTCTTCAATCGGTGTGGCGAATTTGATCCAGATCATGGTAATCGGTGACGAGAACGGCAAACTTGGTTCGGTAGCGTCGTTCGCCGACACCTCGGTGCGATGCATCACATCAATACAGCACGTCCTCCAGGAGACGCCTATGGCCAGGCGAATACTTGTTCCGACCGACGGCACGCCTGGGGCAATAGCCGCAATCGATGCCGCAATCGGTTTCGCGCATGGCAGCGGCGCCCGGATCGTCGGCCTGCACGTGAGCTCCCTGCCATTGCTGATGAGCGAGGGCACGGGCGTCGTCACCGTTCCGGCGAGCGACGCCGAAGCCGCCGAGTGCCTCGGCTATGTCGAGCGCCGCGCCGCCCAGGCCGGGGTCGCCGCCGACGTTCTGAGAAGGCATGCCGATGCGCCCAGCGAGGCCATTCTCGCAACGGCGCGCGAACTGCATTGCGACCTCATCGTCATGGGCGCGCATGGCAGGCGCAGCGCCGGCATCCGCGCCCCCGGCAGCCAGACGACGGCCGTGCTGACGCACAGTACGATTCCCGTCCTGGTCGTCCCGTCGCAGCATACGGCGGGTTGAAGATACATGCGATTCAAGACCGTCCTCGTGCATGCCGACCTGTCGCGCCATGCGCCGGCACGCATTGCCCTGGCCGCCGCCATCTGCGCCGAACATGGCGCGCATCTCGTCGGCGCGGCGATGACGGGCGTTTCGCGCGTCGTATTCCCGGACGGCTGCGACGCCCGTCCGGGCACGCTGCTGGCCGGCTACGTCGAGCCGCTCGTACACACCGCGCGGCGCGCGCTCGCCAGCTTTACGGCGATCGCCAGCCGGCGCGGGGTCTCGCACGAAGCGCGCCTGGTGAGCGACCAGGCGCCGGAGGGGCTGGCATTGCTGGCGCGTTTCGCCGACCTGGTGGTGGTCAGCCAGGATGACCCGAACGAGAGCCTGGGCTATCTGCCGAGCGCGTCGCCCATGCCAGAGTATGTCGCCGTCAACGCGGCGCGGCCGGTGCTGGTCGTGCCGACGGTTCCGGCCGCGCCCATTTCATTCGCCTGCCCGCGGCGCGTGCTTGTCTGCTGGAACGGCAGCCGCGAAGCTGCGGTGGCGATGGCTGCGGCCATTCCGTTGCTGCAGCGCGCGACCCACGTCGGCGTGGCGGTGCTTACGCCGTCTTTTCCGAACGCATCGGTGAACGCGGACGACTTGGACGACGCGCTGGCCTTTCTCGGCCGGCATGCGGTGCGCGCCCGGCACGTGCTGCGTGACCCGGGGCATGACACCGGCCGTGCCATCCTCGCGCTGGCATCCGAAGAAGCATGCGACCTGGTCGTCATGGGCTGCTTCGGACATACGCGCTTCCAGGAACTCCTGCTCGGCGGCGCCAGCAGGACCGTACTGCGCGACGCCGCGCTTCCCGTGCTGATGGCGCGCTGACAAGGAGATCACCATGCCGAACATGAACGCAGCTGTGTTTACCGGTCCCGGGCGCATCGTACTCGGCCGTAAGCCGGTTCCGCGCGCCGGTCCCGGCGAGGCGGTCGTGAAAATCACCATGACCACCATCTGCGGTACCGACGTCCACATCCTGAAAGGCGAATACCCGGTCGCCGACGGCTTGACGGTCGGGCACGAACCGGTCGGGACGATTGCCGAACTGGGTGCCGGCGTCACCGGCTATACCGTGGGCCAGCGCGTCGTCGCCGGCGCCATCAGCCCCTGCGGCCAGTGCTTCTCCTGCCTGGACGGCCGCCAGGCCCAGTGCGGCGGCCACGCCATCGGCGGCTGGCGCTTCGGCAATACCATCGACGGCTGCCAGGCCGAGTACGTGCGGGTGCCGTTCGCGATGGCCAACCTGGCGCCCATCCCCGACGAACTGAGCGACGAGCAGGTGCTGATGTGCCCGGACATCATGAGCACCGGATTCGGCGGCGCCGAGAACGGCGGTATCCGCCTCGGCGACACCGTCGCCGTGTTCGCCCAGGGGCCGATCGGCCTGTGCGCCACCGCCGGCGCGCGCCTGCGCGGGGCCACGCGCATCATCGCGGTCGACAGGGTGCCGGAACGACTCGCCATGGCGCGCCGCCTGGGCGCCGACGAGGTCGTCGACTACAGCGCGCGCGACCCGGTCGAGGAAATCCTGCGCCTGACCGAAGGCCGTGGCGCCGATGTCGCGATCGAGGCGCTCGGCACCCAGCAGACCTTCGAGAGTTGCCTGCGCTGCCTGCGTCCCGGCGGTACGCTGTCGAGCCTCGGCGTCTATTCCGGCAAGCTGAGCCTGCCGGTCGACGCGTTTGCGGCCGGCCTGGGCGACCACCATATCGTGACCACGCTGTGTCCCGGCGGCAAGGAACGCATGCGGCGGCTGATGAACGTGGTCGCATCGAACCGGCTCGACCTGCGGCCCCTGGTGACCCACCGCTTCCGCCTGGAGCAGATCGAGGACGCCTACGAATTGTTTGCCAACCAGCGCGACGGCGTGCTCAAGGTCGCCATCGTTCCCTGAGCGTGCATGCGCGAGAAAGGACAAACCATGTACAAGACCATCGTGATCCATGTGGACGACGGCCCCGGGTTCGCCGCCCGGCTGCGCGCCGCCACCGTCCTTGCGGACGGGCACGGCGCCCACCTCGTCGGCGTCGCAGTGACCGGCATGTCGTTTGCCGGATATGCAATGCTGAGCGGCCAGATGGCACTGATGCCGCTCGACGAGTTCGCATCCCTGCGCGCAGCCGCAGGCGCGAGCCTGGCGCACTTTTCCGCGGCGGCGCAGCGGCTGGGCGCGCAATCCATCGAGGAACGCCTGATCGAGGATGACCAACGCTTCGCCCTGCTGCTGCAGTCGCGCTATGCCGACCTGCTAGTGGTCGGCCAGGACAGCAGCGCGCGTGGCTTGCCGCAATACCTGGCCCTGCACGGGCCGCGGCCGGTGCTGACGGTGCCCGAGTCCTATACGGACGCCCCGATCGGCGAGCGCGTCGTCATCGGTTGGGACGGCAGCGTGCCGGCCTTGCGGGCGATTGCCGGCGCGCTGCCCGTGCTGGCCCGTGCCGGCGACGTCTGCCTGGCGCTGGTCAATCCGGATCGGGAAGCGGGGCTGCATGGCGACGAGCCCGGGGCCGACATGGCCTTGTACCTGGCCCGCCACGGCGTGCCGGTCGAGGTCGTGGTCGAGCGGACCGAGTGGCCGGCCGGCGAGGCGCTGCTGCGCATCGCCCACGACCGCGATGCCGGCCTGCTGGTCTGCGGCGCCTTCGGCCACAGCCGCTATCGCGAGATCGTGCTGGGCGGGGTCACCCGCATCCTGCTCGAACGGGCCCGGCTGCCGGTCCTGTTCGCCCATTGAGGGCGCCATGAGTCCGCCCGACTCAGCCGGCGTCGGTGCGCGCGACGCCAGCGCCTGGCAGGGTACGCGCCATCACTACCCGGAAGAACACGTCGCCCACGCGACGCTCGACCTGGTCCTGCACGCCTGGCTCGGCCGGTTCACCTTCCATGTTTCGCCGGCGGCCCTGGCGCTGGCCTGGGCCGACTGGAGCCTGCACCTGCTGCTCTCGCCTGCCAAGCAGGCCGAACTCGCCATACATGCCGCCGCGGCAAGCGCGCGCTGGTGGCGGTATTGCGCCGGCGCCGCGCTGGCCAGCCCGGCCGCCCCGGTCGAGCCGCTGGCCCAGGACAAGCGCTTCGCCGACGCGGCCTGGCAAGGCTGGCCGTTCAACCTGCTGAGCCAGGGCTTCCTGCTGCAGCAGCAATGGTGGCACCGCGCCACCCGCAGCGTGCGCGGCGTCGCGCCGCACCATGCCGACGTCGTCACGTTCGTGGCGCGCCAGCTGCTCGATGCGGCGGCGCCGTCGAATTTCGTGCCGACCAACCCGGTCGTGCTGCAGGCCACCTGCGAGCGCGGCGGCATGAACCTGGTGTCGGGCGCCATGCGTGCGGCCGGCGATGCCTGGCGCGCGGCCGGCGGAGATACGCCGCTGCCCGGTTTGCGCCCCGGGCACGAAGTGGCGCGCACGCCGGGCCGTGTGGTCATGCGCAACCGCCTGTGCGAACTGCTGCGCTACGACGCGGTCACGCCCCAGGTGCACGCGGTGCCGCTCCTGATCGTGCCGGCCTGGATCATGAAATACTATATCCTCGACCTGTCGCCCCATAACTCGCTGGTGCGCTACCTGGTCGGGCAGGGCCACACGGTGTACGTCATTTCATGGAAAAATCCCGGCGCCGAAGATCGCAACCTCGGCCTCGACGATTACCGCCGGCTCGGCATCATGGCGGCGCTCGACGTCATCCAGGACGAAACGGGCGCCGCCCAGGTCAACGCCTGCGGCTACTGCCTGGGAGGTACCCTGCTGGCGATCGCGGCGGCCGCCATGGCGCGCGACCGCGACCGCCGCCTGGCCAGCCTGACCCTGCTGGCGGCCCAGGTCGACTTCACCGAGCCGGGCGAGCTGTCGCTGTTCGTCGACCACAGCGAAGTCAGTTTCCTCGAAGCGTCGATGTGGAGCCAGGGCTACCTCGACACGCGCCAGATGGCCGGCGCCTTCCAGCTGCTGCGCTCGAACGACCTGGTGTGGTCGCGCCAGCTGCGCCACTACCTGCTCGACGTGCCCGACCGCCAGACCGACCTGATGTCCTGGAATGCCGACGCCACGCGCATGCCCTACCGGATGCATTCGGAATACTTGCGCAGCCTGTTCCTCGACAACGACCTGGCCGGCGCGCGCTACCTGGTCGACGGCCGGCCGGTGGCACTGACCGACATCCACGCGCCGGTCTTCGCGGTCGGCACCCGCACCGACCACGTGGCGCCCTGGCGCTCGGTCTACAAGATCGGCCTGCTTGGCGACACCGAAACAACCTTCCTGCTGACCTCCGGCGGCCACAATGCCGGCGTGGTCGCTCCCCCCGGCGAGCCCGGCCGCAACTACCAGCTGGCCACCCGCGCCGCCGACGCCCCCTACGTCGATCCAGAGCGCTGGCAGCGCGACGCCCCATGTATCGAGGGCAGCTGGTGGCCGGCCTGGGCAGCATGGCTGGCGCGGCGCGCAGGCCCGCCAGTGCCGCCGCCGCGTACCGCGGCATCGCTCGGGGCAGCCCCCGGCCTCTATGTACTGGCGCCTTAACGGCTCCCGGCGCCGAGGCGGCGCAAGCGCGCGCACCAGGCTTCGGCAAGCTGCGGCGTCAGTGCTCCGGCGCCGCCGACCAGCGTGCTGCGCACCGGCCCAATCCCCGTGAACCCCAGCAGATTGCGTTGCAAGGACTTCAGGCTATGCGCCCGGTAGAACCAGCGGTACAGGGGCGCCGGCATCCCCATCGTGACGATGATGCGGGCGCTGCGCCCGCGTAGCAGGCCGGCCCTGAACGGATTGCGGTTGCCGGCCGCGATCGCGAAGCCCGGCCGTGCCACCTGCTCGAGGAATCCCTTCAGCAGCGCCGGCATGTCGCCCAGCCACAGCGGATAGACCAGCACCAGGTGCGAGGCGCGTGCCAGCGCCTGCTGGGCAGGGAGCAGTGTCTCCGGCAACGGCCCCTGCTGCCAATCCCGCGCGCTGTGCAGCAAGGGAAAATCGAGCCGCGCCGGCTCTACCGTCTCGACAGCATGCCCGGCGCCACGCGCACCGTCCACGTAGGCCTGGGCCAGGGCATGGCACAGGTGCCGCGTGCCGCAGTCGGGATGGCTTTGGACAACCAGGATATGCCTGTCCATCAAGCCGCCTCCGCGGGAGCGAGCACCAGGCGCAGGCTGACCGTGCCATCGGCATCGGGGGCGACCTCGAATCCATGGTGGCGCGCCAGCGCGTGCATGCCCAGGTTCTCGGCGAGCGCGACGCCGGTGAGCACGTGCATCCCGCGGAACCGGCAGTAGTCGAGCAGGGCCGTCATCAACAGCGTGCCGAGTCCCTGCCCCTGCAGGTCGGAACGTACCACGACCGCGAATTCGCCGCCGATGTTGTCCGGGTCGGCAACCACGCGCACCACCCCGAGCGTCTCCGAACCGCCAGTCGCAGGGCGCGTCAGGATGAACGCCATCTCGCGCGCGTAGTCGATCTGGGTGAAGCGCGCCAGCTGGGCGTCCGACAGCTCGCGCGCGCTGCCGAACATGCGCAGGTGCACGTCGTGCGGCGTGAGCGCGCGGAAGAATGCCTGGTGCGCGCGGGCATCGTCGGGCCGGATCGGCCGCAGGGTCAGCGTGCCGAGACGGGTGTCGACCTGGCGTTCGAGGTTGTCCGGATAAGGCAGGATCGCCAGGCGCGCCAGCGGGTCGGCGCCGGCGGCAGGCGCCAGGCGCATGCGCGCGTCGAGGGCCAGCACGCCGGTGCTGTCGGCCAGCAGCGGATTGATGTCGAGTTCGCACAGCTCGGGCAGGTCGGCCGCCATCTGGCCGACCCGCACCAGCACGTCGCACACGGCGTCGAGGTCGGCCGGCGGGGTGTCGCGAAAGCCCGCCAGCAGGCGCGCGACGCGGGTGCGCGAGATCATGTCGCGCGCCAGCACCCGGTTCAGCGGCGCCAGCCCGACAGCCTGGTCGGCGCGCGCTTCGACCGCGATTCCACCCTGCCCGAACAGGATGACCGGACCGAAGACCGGGTCGACCGACATGCCGACGATCAGCTCGAGGGCGTGCGGGCGGCGCGCCATGGCCTGCACCGTAAAACCGAACAGGCGCGCTTCGGGGCGCAACGTGCGCACCCGCGCGCGCATCTGCACCAGCGCCTCGCCGAGGGCCTTCGCATCGCCAAGGTCGAGCGCCACGCCGCCGACCTCGGTCTTGTGCGGGACGTCGGGCGAGACGATCTTCAGCGCCACCGGATAGCCGATGCGCTGGGCGGCCGCGAGCGCGTCCACCTCGTCGGGGACGACCTCGGTCGGCACCGAGGCAATCCCATAGCTGGCCAGCAGCGCCTTGGCGCCGGCTTCGCCCACGCCCAGGCAGCCCGCGTCCATCAGCCGCGCCACCTGGGCGCGCGCGGCGGCGCGGTCGGGCGGCGCCAGCCGCTCGGCCGCCGGCACCTGCATCAACAGCGCCTGGTTGCGCGCATAGTCCACCAGCTGCATCAGCGCACGCACCGCCTCCTCGGGCGTATCGAAGACCGGCAGCCCCGCGTCGATGCAGAGCCGGCGCGCCTCGGCCACGCTGGCGCCGCCGAGCCAGCAGCACAGCACCGGCTTGGCGGCACCGCGCAACAGCGGCAGCAACACGCGCGCGACCGCGGCAGCGGACACGATCGCGGTCGGCGCATGGATCAGCAGCACGGCGTCGGCCTCCGGCGCCGCCAGCAGCGCCTGCAGCGCATGGCGATAGCGCTCGGCCGGCGCGTCGCCGACGATGTCCACCGGATTGGCGCGCGGCCAGTTCGGCGGCAGGCCGCCGTCGAGCCGGGCCAGCGTGTCCGGAGCGAGCGACGCCAGGCTGCCATGCGCCTCGAACAGCGCATCGGTCGCCATGACGCCCGGGCCGCCGCCGTTGGTGAGGATCGCCAGCCGGCCCGCGCCCGGCCGCAAGCGGTGCGCCAGCATCGCCACGGCGTCGAACAGTTCGGCCGTGGTATGCACGCGCAGCATGCCGGCGCGGCGCAGCGCGGCATCGACCACCAGGTCGGCGCCGGCCAGGGCGCCGGTATGGCTGAAGGCGGCGCGTGCCGCCTCCGGCGCCCGGCCCGCCTTGACGATCACGGTCGGCCTGGCGCGCGCCGCCCCGCGCGCCGCCGACATGAACTTGCGCGCCTGGCGGATGCTTTCGGCATACACCAGGATGGCGTCGGTGCCGGGATCGCCGGCCAGCCAGTCGAGCAGGTCGCCGAGGTCGACGTCGGTGCCGTCGCCCAGCGACACGAACGAGGAAAAGCCGATGCCCCGTTCGCGCGCCCAGTCGAGCACGGCGGTCACCATGGCCCCGGACTGGGCCACGAAGGCCAGTCGTCCGGGCAAGGCCGCCGCCGGCGCGAAGCTGGCGTTCAGGCCGATGCCCGGCACCAGCAGGCCGACGCAATTCGGGCCAAGGATGCGCAATAGCCACGGACGCGCCGCATCCTGCATCGCCTGGCGCAGGCTGGCGCCATCGGCCCCCACGGCATCGAGCCCGGCACTGAGCACGATGACGCTGCGGCAGCCGAGCGCGCCGAGCTGGCCGACGATGCCGGGCACGGTCGCCGCCGGCGTGCACACCACGGCGAGGGCCGGTGCGCGCGGCAGGCGCGAGATGTCGGAGAAGACGGTCAGGCCCAGCAACTGGCGGTACTTCGGATTGACCGGCCAGACCGGCCCTTCAAAACCGCCGCTGACGAGGTTGGCCAGTACGGTTGCACCGACGCTGCCGGCGCGCGCCGACGCCCCGACCAAGGCGACCGAATCGGGCCGGAAGAACGTGGCGAGGTTACGGATGCTCATCTGGCGCTCTCCCTTCGACGCCGCCCGCGGCGGCCACCCGACTAGCTTACGCACACCCCCTTCGATGCACGCGCTTCGTATTTGATATGGATCAAATACCCATGCAAGGTCTGCGCGGACACTGCGCTTTTGACGACAACGCGGCCGGCGCATCGTCCGCAAGCCGGCCAGGCGCGGCCGATCCGACATGGGCCAGATGCAAGGCGGGGAGCAGCACGCGCGCACCGGCCTGGCGGCGATCGCAGCGCTGGATGCCGGTGCGGCCGTGGATGCGCTCGGTAGCTGCGCGGCCGGTCTCGCGCCGGACGATGCGGCCGCGCGCCTGCTGCGCCACGGCCGCAACGTGGTCGCCGACCAGCGAGCGCCTCGTCCGTTCAGCCTGCTGCTGGCGGGTTTCGCCCGTCCGCTCCCGCTGCTGTTGCTGGCGCTCGCCGCACTCGACCTCGGCACCGGCCAGCACATCAGCGCCGCCGTGATCGGCGCCATCGTCGTGCTGTCCTGCCTGCTCGGCTTCGTCCAGGAATACCGCGCGCAGCGCGCGGTGCAGGGCTTGCGCGCCCTGGTGCGCAGCGAGGTCCAGGTGATCCGGCGCCGGGTGGACGCGGGCGCGAACGGCGCCGCGCAGGCGATTCCCCTGGAACAACTGGTGCCGGGCGACATCGTCGTCCTGGCTGCCGGCGACCTGGTGCCGGCCGACGTGCGCTTTCTCGAGACGGTCGACCTGTTCCTCGACCAGTCGGCGCTGACCGGAGAAGCGCTGCCGGTCGAAAAGCATGCCCGGCCCGTAGCGGCCGCGGCCGCGGCGCCGGAGCTGGAGTTCGCCAACCTCGGCTTCATGGGGACCCACGTCACCAGCGGCAGCGCACGCGCGCTGGCGCTCGCGACCGGCACCCGCACGCGTTTCGGGCAACTGGCCGCGGCCCTGGCCGAGGCGCGCGAGCGCACCGACTTCGACCGCGGCATCGACCGCGTGGTCGCCCTGCTGCTGCGTTTCATGCTGGTGATGGCGCCGCTGGTGCTGCTGCTGAACTGGATCACCAAGGGCGACTTCCACCAAGCGCTGCTGTTCGCCGGCGCCGTGCCGGTGGGCCTGGCGCCTGAAATGCTGCCGATGATCGTCACCGTCAACCTGGCGCGCGGCGCGCTGGTGCTGGCGACGCACGGCATCATCGTCAAGCGCCTGGGCGCGGTGCAGACCCTGGGCGCGATCGACGTCCTGTGCGCCGACAAGACCGGCACGCTGACCCAGGACCGGGTCGTGCTCGAGCGCCACGTCGACATCGCCGGCAAGGATTCCAGCCGGGTGCTCGACCATGCATACCTGAACAGCTACTACCAGACCGGGCTGCGCAACCTGCTCGACGCCGCGGTGCTGCGCCATGGCGACGTGCATGCGCGCGTTGCGGCCGAACGCGACTGGCGCAAGGTCGGCGAGATCCCGTTCGACTTCGAACGGCGGCGCATGTCGGTGGTGCTGGAACGTCCCGACGGCGGGCGGGTGCTCGTGTGCAAGGGCGCGGTCGAGGAAGTCGCCGCCGCCTGCACCAGTGCCGAGCTCGACGGCAACCAGGTCGGCTTCGGCAGCGGCCATGCCGCCACGCTCGGTGGCGTCGTCGACCACCTGAACGCGCAGGGCTTGCGCGTGATCGCGATCGCCTGGCGCCCGCTCGCGCCGGACGAGACCGGTTTCAACGATCCGGCGTTGGAGCGCAGCCTGGTCCTGCTCGGCTATACCGCGTTCTTCGACCCGCCCAAGGAATCGGCGGCGCCCGCGATCGCCGCGCTGGCCGCGCGCGGGGTGGCCGTCAAGGTGCTCAGCGGCGACAATGCCGCCGTCTGCGCGCACGTCTGCGGCCTGGTCGGCATCGACGCGCACGCCACCATGCTCGGCGCCGACGTCGATCGGCTCGACGATACCGCGCTGGGCGCGGCGGCGGCGCGCACCACCGTCTTCGCCAAGCTGGCCCCGCAGCAGAAAACGCGCGTGATCCGGGCGCTCCAGGGCCAGGGCCGCGTCGTCGGCTTCCTCGGCGACGGCATCAACGACGGCCCGGCCCTGCGCGCAGCGGACGTCGGCATCTCGGTCGACACCGGCGCCGATATCGCCAGGGAATCGGCCGACCTGATCCTGCTGCAGAAAAGCCTGCTCGCGGTCGACGAGGGCGTGCTCGCCGGGCGCACGGTGTTCGGCAATATCGTGAAGTACATCCGCATGAGCGCGAGCTCGAACTTCGGCAACATGCTCAGCGTGCTGGGCGCGGGCGTGCTGCTGCCCTTCCTGCCGATGGCGCCGCTGCAGGTGCTGCTCAACACCCTGCTGTACGACTGCTCGCAGACCGCGCTCACCGCCGACCGGGTCGACCCCGGCTACCTGGCGCTGCCGCGCCGCTGGGAGATCGGCAGCCTGCGCCGCTACGTGCTGTGCTTCGGTCCGCTCAGTTCGCTGTTCGACTATGCGACCTTCGCCCTGCTCTGGTTCGGCCTGGGCGCATGGGCGGACGTGGCGCTGTTCCAGAGCGGCTGGTTCGTCGAGTCGCTGCTGTCGCAGACCCTGATCGTCTACGTCATCCGCACCGGCATGCTGGGCGCCGGCGCCACGCGTCCGGCGGCGCTGCTGGTGGCGGCGAGCCTGCTGGTATGCGCCGCAGGGCTGTGGCTGCCGCTGTCGCCGCTCGCGCCGCTGCTCGGCCTGGTTCCGCTGCCTGCTCCTTACTGGGGGGGCCTGGCCGCGATCCTGGCTGCGTATGGCGGGCTGACGCTGCTCGTCAAATCCTGGCTGATCCGGCGCTTTGGCATTGCCTGACACGGCGCCGGCGCCGGCCTGGCGCCCACGTCAGCCGTGGTCCTGCGCCTGGCTCCCGTAGCGACGTTCGAATTCGTCGATCGGCATCGGACGGCCGAGCAGGTAACCCTGCAGGCCGGTGCAGCCTGCTTCGATCAGGAAGCTGCGCTGCGCCTCGTTCTCCACGCCTTCCGCAATCGTTTGGAGCTTGAGCTTGCGCGCCAGGGCGATGATGGCTTCCACGATGGGGCCGGCGTCGGGATCGACATGGACATCGTGCACGAAAGAGCGGTCGATCTTGAGGGTCGACACCGGGAAGCGCCGCAGGTAGGCAAGCGAGGAGTAGCCGGTGCCGAAATCGTCCAGCGAAAAATGCAGCCCGAGCCGGCGCAACGCATGCATGTGGCCGATGATGTCGTCGACGCCGTCGGCGAACACGCTCTCGGTCAGTTCCAGGCACAGGCGGGCCGGCGGAGCCCCGGATGCGGCGAGCACCTGCGCCACCTGGGCGGTGAACGCCGGATCGCGCATCTGCCGCACACTCACGTTGACGGCCAGGTCGAGCGCGCCCAGGCTAGCGTCGGCTTGCCAGCGCGCCAGGACCCGGCAGCTTTCCTCGAGCACGTACTGCCCGAGCGGCAAGATAAAACCCGAGGCTTCGGCCAGGCCGATGAAGACGTTCGGCCCGACCAGGGCACCATCCGAGCGGCGCCAGCGCAGCAATATCTCGCCTCCAGTCAGGCGGCCCTCGCTATCGAACTGCGGCTGGCAAAACAGGACGAACTGGCGCTGCAACAATCCCTCGCGCAGGCTGCGTTCGAGTTCCGCCTGGTCTTCGGCGGCCGCCTGCATGTCAGGATCGAAAAAGCATACGCGGTTGCGCCCCTGACGCTTGGCCTGGTACATGGCGAGATCAGCGTGTTTAAGCAGGGTATCGACGTCGGCCGTGCAGCCATCGAACAGCACGACGCCCATGCTCGGCGTGCTCGTGCACGGGCGCCCGGACAGCGCATAAGGCTGGGCCAGGGCAAGTCGAAGTTTTTCCACGACGTGGCCGGCCTCGACTGCCGCTTCCGGCATGGCGCACCCGAGTTCCTCGAGAACAACCACGAACTCGTCGCCTCCCAGCCGCGCTAGTCCGTCGCTGTGGCGCGTCGCGCTGCGCAGCCGCGCGGCCACTTCGCACAGCAGACGGTCGCCGGCGTCATGTCCCAGCGTGTCGTTCAGAAGCTTGAAGTTGTCGAGGTCCATGAACACGACGGCCCCGGGACGGCCCGAACGCTTGCTGCGGGCCAGCGCAGTGCCGAGTTCGCCAGCGAGCAGGCGGCGGTTGGGCAAACCCGTCAGGAAGTCGTAATAGGCCAGTTCGTGAATGCGGCGCTCGGCGAGTTTGCGTTCCGACAGGTCAGTGTTGGTCCCGGAAACACGCAAGGCCCGTCCGTTCTCGCCGCGCAGAACGAAGCCGCGCGACAGCACGGGCACATCGTGGCCGTCGCGGTGACGCAGGCGAAATTCGATGCCGTAGCTGTCCACCTGCCCCGCGATCAGCTCGCGCATGAATTCTTCGATGCCCGGCCGGTCGTCAGCGTGCACCAGCTCCAGCCACAGACCAGGCGATACTGGCAAGCTGCCCGGCTGGTAGCCGAGCATGTGCCACCAACAATCGGAATAATAGATCTCTCCGGAAACCAGGTTCCAGTCCCACGGCGCATCGGTCGAACCGCGCAGGACCAGGCGCAGCCGCTCTTCGGAGTCCTGCAGGCGCTGCTGCGCCTCTTTGAGTGCGGTACAGTCGGTAAAGCACACGACCACCTGCAGCAGGCGGCCTGCAGCGTCGAACTCAGGATAGGCGTTGCAGATCAGCCAGCGTACGGCCGGCGCAGCGCCCGCCGGTACGCCGACGAGCACGTCAGCCACCCTGGAGCGCGTGCGCAGGACAACGTTGACCGGGAACTGTCGGGCGGGTACTGGTGCGCCATCGGAACCGACGAAGCCCCATGCGGCAGCGCTCGCTTCCATGCCTTGCAATCGTTCGGCGCTGTGTCCCAGCAGCTGGCAAGCGAGCCGGTTGGCGCTCAGGATGCGCCCGCGGGCGTCATGAACTACGACGCCGGCCGGCAGATGGTCGAGAAGATCGTCGACCCGGCGCGGGACAGTCGTGACGGGGTTCGATGTCATATGGGACGAAAGGGGATCGCTGGTTACCTTGCGTCGAATGGTAGCATGACGGCACACGCGAATCGTTTATCCCCAGGCCAAGAAACAGGGCAATGGGATCATTTCAATCGACATGATTCAATTGCGGATAGTAAGCTCCCCATCGGCCAGGACGGCTCGTGCGGCGCCAGTCCCGGTGCCGCTGTCATAGTCGGTGACTTCGGTTCCGGAGGGATCCAGGTGGCTGATGCGCACATGCAGCCAGTCATTGCTCGCCGTCGTGCCAGGAGCGCCGTCGCCACCCTCTGCCAGGAATCGATACCCGGCACGTCCGTTGAAGCGCCCGGTTCCCTCCAGGCGCACATGCCTGCCATTTTGCCGCACCGCGACCACGTCGTCGCTCACGAACTGGAAGGGGCCAGCCAGCCTGAGCAAAGGACGATTCGCCGCCGTTGCGCTTGCGGGACGCGCGCCGTCGCGCGCAAGCGGTGCCCATAGCGCGAAGCGGACCGCTTGCGTGGCACCTGCCGCCTGGCCGTCACGGCCCAGCATCCCCTGCCCGCTGATGGCCGGCAGCGCCGGGTCCTCGACGATGTACAGGGTGGCCACGCTGGTCGCCCGGCCGCCGGAATCGATTACCCGCACCCTGACGTCGAACATGCCTGGGGTGCAGAAGCGGTGCCGCGCGTTGACCTCGCCGACCCCGCGCGATTCCCGTACCAGCGGATGGGGCGAGTTGCAGCCGTCGCTCCAGCTCACGGCGGCGCTGTGGGTCTGGCCCGGTGCGCTGTCGACGAATCCCACCGTGACCAGTGCTTCCTGACCCACGTCGGCCCGGTTGGCCAGTCCCGTGATCGGCCCGAGTACCGGCGCATCCGTACCGCGGGTGCCGGGCCGCAGCATGACCAGGCCGGCGGAGGAATAGGCGAGAATGGTTCCGGCGTCATTGATCGCCCTGCCCGAGTGCAGCACCAGGCCCGCCGGTGGACGGTACAGGAGCCTGTTCAGGTCGACCGGTGCGCCCGACCAGTCCCAGCGCACCGCGCGCTCGCCGCTACCGGGCGCCCCGATCGAGCCGACCATCTGGTTCCGGTTATTCAGGTCCGTCACATCCGTAGTCATGCCGGGAGCGGGCGCCGGTGTGAGCCATTCCAGACCGCGCGCCCGCGACCACCGGAATGCGGCGCGCCGGATGGCCGGGTCGGCGCGGTCGAATACGACGCCGGCTATATTGCCGTGTTCGTTCAGGTCCGAGACGGACAGCCAGTTCGGCGCAGCCGCCGTAAGTGGAACCATGCCGGAACGGGCGCTCCAGAAGAAGGAACGCCCCGGCGCGTTTTCTTCGTCGAAGACCTGCCCCGCCGCCTCCCCGCGTTCGTTCACGAAATCGACAGAGGCATAGGTACCGCCGAGCGAGCCGAGGCCGGTCTGCCTGCCGGCCGCGTCCCACAGCACCGCCTGCACCCGGCCGTTGACGGTGACGTCGGCGAATCCGCCTGCCAGGCCGCGGTTGTTGATCGCATGGGCATTCGATTGCGAGGGCGGCGTCGGTCCCAGCGGCCGGATGCGCCCGTCGGCGTCCCATCGCACCGCCCGTCCTGTCGTGTTCACCTCCGGTCCCTGTCCGACGATCTGGTTACGGTCGTTGATGTCGGACGGGAAGGCGCCGAGGCCCGGCAACATGCGCAGGCCGCTGGCCAGCGTCCAGGAAAACGCGCGCGGGTTGCTGAACGGCAGCGCGTCGTCCTGCGTCACGCCGGTGATCGTGCCCCGGTTGTTCAATCCCCGGATCAGGATATCGTCGAGGGAACCCAGTTCATGCGCGCGTTCGCCGTCGAAAAAACTGCTGTTGTAGTAGACGAACGAGGAAAAAGCCGCCTCCCCACGCTCGTTGAGGTAGGCGCCGAGGTCATCCGGCCCGACGTTGATCACGCTGTACACCTGTACAGCGCCAGGAAGGTGGCGCTGTCGCGTTTCGTCCGGTTGCGCGTCCTGGCCGGCGGCGCCGCCCTGGCTGCTTGCCGCCATGATGAGCGGTGCCGACAGTACTGCCAGGACTTGCCTGCGCAGAACCGGGCGTTTGGTGCGGAAGTTGTTCATGGTGCCCCCTCTTTGGCTATGTTGACGTACTCGAATCGGAAAGAGACAACGAAGGGACATGTCGGTTCGGAGTCAATCTGGGTTATCTGACGTGGCGCAAACCGATGTTGCACACCTGACGATCCTCATCCGAACACGCCAGCAGCACCGTCAAGGATCCGGCGCAGGGCCGGATGGTCCTGGCGGCGCTCCACCGATACCGCGTAGTACTGCTCGACGATCGAGGGAATGCGGCCCAGCTCGGCGAGCCCGTACTCGTCGCAGACCGGCTCGGCCAGCACCGCCGGGGTCGCGATGAAACCGGCGCCGGCACGCGCAAACGATTTCAGCAGCGCCCCGTCGTCGAACTCGCCGACGACGATCGGCCGCAGCGCATGCGCATCGAACCAGGCGCGCAGCTGGCCCTGGACCGATGCCTGCGCGCCCGGCAGCAGGAACGGCGCATCCTGCAGGCGCCAGGGGAACGTTCCAGGCCAGGCACGGGCCAGGTCCGGGTGGCCGAGGACGGCCAGCTCGCTCGCCCCCAGCAGGCGGCTGTAGCCGCGCAGCGCGCCGCCCGGCGCGAGCGCACGGTCGGCAATCACGAGATCGAGCTGGTGGAGGACGAGTTCCGAAACGAGATCCTCGAAGCGTCCCTCGCGGCAGATCAGGTGCATGGCCAGGCCGGCCTCGCGCGCCGGCTGCAGCAGGCGATAGGCCATCGTTTTCGGAATGATGTCGCAGATTCCCACACGCAGCGTTTCCTGGCCGGCCAGCGCGCCGCGCCGCGCCGCCTGCTCGAGTTCGTTCCCGAGATCGAAGATGCGGTCGGCATAGTGCAGCACCGTCTTGCCGGCCTCGGTCAGCGCCAGCCGGCGGCCCTGCTTGCGAAACAGCGCTTCGCCCACCTGTTCCTCGAGCAGCTGGACCTGCATGCTGACCGCCTGCGCCGACACGTGCAGGCGTTGCGCCGCCCCTGCCACCGTGCCGTCGGTCGCCACGGCGTGGAAGTAATGCAGGTGTTTATAGTTGAGCACGTCGATACCTCAGGAAAAGTTGAGGGTTCGGTGAGTTTAATCGATTTTACTTTCGCATTTGCAGTGCCTACAGTGAGCTGGTACCGCCACTTTCGAGGAGATCCGCAATGAAAAGCCATGCCACCGACAGTCCCGACGCGCTGGCGCGCATCCTGGCCCTGTCCATGATCGTGGACGGTTACCTGAGCCCGTCCGAGCTGCGTGCGCTCGACGGCGCCCCGGTCCTGGAACAGGCCGGGGTCGACGCCGACACCTTCGAGCGCGCGGTCCACGAACTGTGCGGCGAGCTGCTGCGGGCCGCGCCGCATCCGGACGGCCATGTCGAGATCGATGGCGCCACGCTCGACCGCGTGCTGGACGAAATCGCCGATCCGCTGCTGCGGCTTTGCGTGTTCAGGGCCATGCAGGGCATCGTGCGCGCCGACGGCGTGCTCGACGAACGCGAACACCTGCTGCTCAATCGGGCCGCGCGGCGCTGGTTCCGCCGTCCCGAGGCGCCCGCCCCCCGGCGCGCCGCGCGCATTGACGGGAGGCGGCCATGAAGTGGCCCGGCATGGCCAGGACGCCTATAATCGACGGCAAAGCGACACGTAGTGGCCGTGGCGCGCGCCATTCGCCGGTGGCAGTCCGCGCCCCCCATCGGGCATTGACAAGCCCAGCGGGGAAGGAGACGCAACGATGAATGTACTCTTGTTCGTGCTTGGCCTGGTGCTCCTCGTCGTCGGAGCCGAGGCCCTGGTGCGCGGCGCTTCCCGCCTCGCCCTCTCGGTTGGCATTTCCCCGCTCGTGGTCGGCCTCACCGTGGTCGCATTCGGCACCAGTTCGCCCGAGCTGGCCGTCAGCGTCCAGTCGGCCGCCTCCGGGCGCGCCGATCTGGCCCTGGGCAATGTCGTGGGCAGCAATATCTTCAACATCCTCCTCATCCTCGGGGTATCCGCCCTGATCGTGCCCTTGCTGGTGGCGCGCCAGCTGATACGCCAGGAAGTGCCGGTCATGATCGGTGTCTCGCTGCTGCTGCTCGCACTGGCTCTGGACGGGGGCATCGGCCGCGCCGACGGCGCCTTGCTGGTGTCGGTGTTGCTCGGTTATACCGCGTTCCTGGTCTACCAGTCGCGGCGCCAGGGCCAGGGTGGCAATGCGGGCCAGCCGGACGCCGCGCCGAATGTGTCGACGGGCTGGGAGAGCCGGCTGCCGGTGCAGCTGCTCCTGATCGTGGCCGGGCTCGGCGCGCTGGTACTGGGCGCCACCTGGCTGGTGAATGCGGCGGTCGGCTTCGCGCAGTACCTTGGGGTGAGCGAGCTGGTGATTGGTTTGACCATCGTCGCCGCCGGCACCTCGCTGCCCGAGGTAGCCACCTCGATCGTCGCCGCAGTGCGGGGCCAGCGCGATATCGCCGTCGGTAACGTAGTGGGAAGCAATGTCTTCAATATCCTCGGGGTGCTGGGCCTGTCCTCGCTGGTCAGCCCCGCCGGGATACAGGTCGCGCCCGCGGTACTCGCATTCGACCTGCCCGTCATGGTCGCCGTGGCGCTCGCCTGCCTGCCCATCTTCTTTACCAGGAACCTGATCGATCGCTGGGAAGGCGTCCTGTTCCTGGCAGCGTATGCGGCCTACATGGCGTATGTGCTGCTCGCTGCCCAGCAGCACGACGCCTTGCGCCCGTACAGTGCCGTCATGATGACGGCGGTGCTGCCGCTGGTCGCCGTCACCCTGGCGGTCGTTGCGTGGCGCGAGTTCCAAAAACGGCGGCAGGAACGGCGGCACGGACGGCGCGCCGCCTGAAACGCCATCCCGGCAAGGAACCCGACAGGAAACCGACATGGCGCATGCAGTACTCCCGGAGGCATCGCAGGCGGCATGGATCCGCTGGGCCTGGCTGGCGCCGCTGGCGCTGCTGCCGGCGGTGGCCGCCCTGCCGGGCGAACCCGCGAGCTGGTCCGTGTCGTGGGTGGAGCCGCTCGGCGTCCAGCTGGGATTCGCCGCCGATGGCCTGGCACGCCTGTTCCTGCTGCTGGTCCTCGGCGTGGGCGCGGCCGTGCTCGCCTACGCCCCCGGTTACCTGCGCGGCCACGCCCGGCTCGGCCAACTGATGGGCCTGCTGATCGCCTTCAGCCTGGCCATGGCGGGGGCGATCCTGGCGGACGACCTGCTGCTGTTGCTGCTGTTCTGGGAGGCGACCAGCGTGCTGTCCTTCCTGCTGGTGGGCTTCGAGCACGGCAGCCAGGACAGCCGCGACAGCGCGCGCCAGGCGCTGCTCGTGACCGGCGCCGGCGGCCTGGCGCTGCTTGGCGGCTTCGTCCTGATCCTGCTGGCCGCGCCCGGGCTGCGCCTGACCGACCTGGCGCACCTCGACCCCGCCGTGCTGGCCGATCCCCGCTTCCAGGCCGGGGCGGCACTGGCGCTGGCCGGCGCCATGACCAAGTCGGCGCAGTTTCCCTTTCATTTCTGGCTGCCGGGCGCGATGGCCGCGCCGACGCCGGTCTCGGCCTACCTGCATTCGGCGACGATGGTGAACCTCGGTGTGTATGTCATGGCGCGTTTCGACGAGGCCATGGGCGCGGTGTTGTGGTGGGAGGCGACGCTGCTGTCGATCGGCACCCTGACGGCCGTATGGGGCGCCGTGCAGGCGCCGCGCGAGCGCGACCTGAAGCGCATCCTGGCCTGGTCCACCGTGTCCACGCTGGGCACGCTGACCGTGCTCATCGGCCTGCCCAACGAACTGGGCGCGCTGGCCTTTGCCGCCCTGCTGATGGCCCATGCGCTGTACAAGGCGCCCCTGTTCTTCGTGGCCGGCAACGTCGACCATGCCACCGGGACGCGCCTGATCGACCGCCTGCGCGGACTGCGCCACGGGATGCCGGCCAGCGCGCTGGCGGCCCTGCTGGCGGGGGTGTCGATGGCCGGGCTGCCGGCAACGGTCGGCTTCGTCGCCAAGGACAGCATCAAGGCCGCCAAGGAAGTGAGCGAGGTGCTCTGGCTGGTCGAGGGCGCCAGCCTGCTGGTGAGCACGGTCGGCGTGGCCGTCGCCAGCGTGGCCGCGGTGCGCATCTTCTTCGGCTCCCCGGCCCACCCGGCGGGCCATGCGCCGCACGAGGGCGGATGGCGGCTCGTGCTGCCGCCGCTGGTGCTGGCCGCCATCGGCATTCTGCTGGGGCTTTTCCCCGGGCTGGCCGCACCGCTGCTGTCGGACGCGGCGCGGATGATTTCCCCGGCGCTGGCGCGCGCCGACGCTTCCCTGGAAACCGACTGGCTGCTGCGCCTCGAGAGCTTCGCCGCCGTGTGGGCGGCCGGTGCGCTCGTCTACGTCGGGTGGAATCGCCTGTCCCTGATCCTCGGCCGGCTGCGCTTCCTCGACGGGCCTGCCGCCGTCTATGGCGCGGCTTTGCATGGCCTGCAGCGCGGCGCCGGCGTGCTGGCGCGCGGCCTGCAGGCGCGGCGCCTGAGCCGCTATCTCGGCGTCACCGTCGCCGCCACGGTGCTGCTGGCGGCGCCCTGGGCGGTCGGCTTGCGCTTCGCGCCGCCCGTCGCGTTTTCTGCCGACGGCGCCGGCGTGCTGGTCGGATGCGTCACCGCCATCCTCGGCGCCTGCCTCGCCGTTCGGGCGCACGACACGCTCGGGCGCCTGCTCGGCGCCGGCGCGGTCGGCGCCGGCAGCGCCATCGTGTTCGTGTTCCGCGGCGCACCCGACCTGGCCCTGACCCAGCTTGCGGTGGAGACCGTGTTCGTGGTGCTGGCCGCCGTCGCGGTGCGGCGCTATCGCCAGCGCCAGGGCACCGGCGCCGGGGCCGGGACCAGCGGCGCCTGGCGGGCCGGCGTCGCGCTGGCCTTCGGCCTGCTGCTCGGCGCCGTGCTGCTGGCGTTGTCCGGCCGGCCGCTCGACAGCGCCATGGCCGACTATTTCCTCGCGCAGAGCGTGCCGCAGGCGCATGGGCGCAACGTGGTCAACGTCATCATCGTCGACTTTCGCGCGCTCGATACGCTCGGCGAGATTGCGGTGGTCATGCTGGCGGCCCTGGCGGTGTGGCCGCTGGCGCGCCGCCTGCCTTCCGGGAGAACAGGCCGATGACTGCCGAGCGCTCGATCGTGCTGGAAACCACCGTTTCCTTCCTCTACTGGATCATGCTGGGCGCGGCCCTGTGGCTGCTGCTGCGCGGACACAATGCGCCCGGAGGCGGCTTCGTCGCCGCCCTGGTGGCGGTGGCGGCGACCGCCGCCCGCGCCCTGGTATTCGGCGCGGCGGCCGCGCGCGCCCGCTTGCCGTTCGGGCCGCTTGGCCTGAGCGCCCTCGGGCTGGCCCTGGCGGCGGCCAGCGGCCTGCCCGCCCTGGCGCTCGGGCAGGCCTTCCTCACCCACTGGTGGGGCGAGCTTGCCATGGGAGACCTGGCGCTCAAGGTCTCGACCGTGATGCTGTTCGACCTCGGCGTGGCGTTGTGCGTGTGGGGCGCGCTGGGCGGATTCTGCCTGCGCCTGCTGGAGACCGTGCGATGATCGAATGGGCACTTGCGGCAAGCGTGGTCGTGGTGGCGGCGGCCGGCGTGTACCTGGCAAGCTCGCGCGACCTGGTGTCGATCGTGGTGGGACTGGCCCTGCTCGGTTCGGCGGTCAACCTGTTCGTCTTCGCCGCCGGCCGGCTGGGTCAGGCCATGCCGCCACTCATCGTAGCCGGTGCGGGGGCGCCGGCGGCGCTGGCCAACCCGGTGCCGCAGGCGCTGGTACTGACGGCGATCGTGATCGGATTCGCCTTTGCGTGCTTCGGCATCGCCCTGGCGCTGGCGCTGGCCGCGCACGACAGCCGCGCCGATGCCGATACGCTGGAACAGGCCGAACCGCCGCCGCGTCCCGACGGCACACCCGGGGAGCTGCCATGAACGCCGCACTCGTCGCCGCGCCGGTGCTGGTGCCGCTGTGCACGGCCGCGCTGACGGTTGCGCTGGCCCGGTGGCCGCGCCGCCAGCGTGCAGCCAGCATGGCGGGCGGATTGTTGCTCCTGCTGTGCTGCGCCGTGCTGCTGCACGGCGCCAGCGGCGGCCTCGTCGCGACGGCGCGCTTCGGCGAGTGGGCAGCGCCCTTCGCGATCGCGTTCCGCATCGACCGCGCCGCCGCCCTGATGCTCACCGTGACCGCCGTGCTGGCCGTTGCCGTGCTGGTCTACCCGGGCCGCGGCGGGGCGCTGGCCACGCCGCTCGGCCTGCCGCTGGCGCACGGCCTGCTGGCCGGGGCCGGCGGGGCCTACGCCACCGCCGACCTGTTCAACCTGTACGTCTGGTTCGAAGTGATGCTGGTCGCGGCCCTCGGGCTCATCGTCGCCGGGCGCCGTCCGGCGCAGCTGGAGGCGGGTTTCAAGTACCTGGTGCTCAACCTGTTCGGCACGGTGCTGCTGCTGGCCGCGGTGGCCGGCCTGTACGGCCTGACCGGCCAGCTCAACTACGAGGCGCTGGGTGCTGCGCTGGCCGGGCGCGGCGACGATCCGCTCGCCCTGCTGCTGGGGGCGCTGCTGATCGCCGGCCTGCTCGTCAAGGCCGGCGCCTTTCCCGTCCTGTTCTGGCTGCCGGCCGCTTACCCGGTGCTGCCGCCGTCGGTGCTGGCGCTGTTCACGGCTTCGACCACCAAGGTCGGCGCCTATGCGTTGCTGCGCGTCCTCTACGAGATCTTCCCGGGCGGCGCGCCGGCCTATACCACGATCCTGGGATGGATCGCGGCGGCCACCATGGTCGCGGGCGTGATGGGCGCGGTGTACCACTACGACCTGCGCCGCATCCTGGCTTTCCACAGCGTCAGCCAGATGGGCTACATCCTGCTGGCGGCGGCGCTCGGGGGCGCCGCCGGGATCGCGGCGGCCCTGTTCTTCAGCATCCACCATATCCTGGTCAAGGCCAACCTGTACCTGATCGCCGGCATGATCGCCCGCCGCGGCGGCCACCACGACCTGCGCCGGATCGGCGCCTTGATGCGCAGCGATCCGGCGCTGGCCGTCCTGTTCGGCCTGGGCGCGGCCGCACTGGTCGGGATTCCGCCGCTGTCGGGCTTCTGGGCCAAGCTGCTCATCCTGCGCGAAGGCTTCGGCCAGGAACGCTACCTGTGGACGGCGCTGGCCCTGTGTACCGGAGGATTGACCCTGCTGTCGATGGCCAAAATCTGGATCGAGGCGTTCTGGAAGCCGCACCCGGCGCCGCTTCCTGCGTCGCCCCCCGCGCTGCCTGCCGCCCAGCGACCGGGCGCGTGGGTTGCCTGCGGCACGCTGTCGCTGCTGGCGTTGGCCATGGGCCTGATGCCGGGCCCGCTCATCGATTTCCTGTACGCGGCCGCCGGCACGATCGGCGCCTCACCCGGGGCTGCACCATGAGACGCATCGGCGCCGGCATCCTGATCCTGTGGCGCCTGTTCGCCGCCATTGCGCGTTCGGGCTGGCAGATATCCTGGCGCATCCTGCGCCCCGCGCGCGCCTTCGCACCGGGTTTCGTCGAGTACCGCTTCGAACCGATGGGGCCCGGCGCCACCACCATGCTCGCCTGCCTGATCTGCCTCACGCCCGGAAGCACGGCGGTCGATGTCGACGCCGGGGCGGGATGGATGCGCCTGCACCTGCTCGATGCCGGGAGCGCCGCCGCGCAGGCAACGCTGCAGGAAATCCGTTTGCTGTTCGAAGCTGCCGTACGCGTGCTGTTCGCGCAGGAGGAAGCGTCATGACGATACTGGCCGAAGTATTTCTCGGGGTCGCGCTGCTGCTGGTGATGGAGGCCTTGCGGCGGCTGCCGGGGACGGCGAACAAGCTGGTGGCCCTGGACCTCCTCAGCGCCTGCGCCCTTGCGGCCTGCCTGGTGGCCGCCGTGCGTACCGGGCACACGGCCTTCCTGGACGTCGCGCTCGGCTTTGCCCTGATCGCGTTCCTTGCCACTGTCTGCTGGGCCTACGCGCTGCGCGCCGGCGCGCCGGAAGAGGATGCGCCATGACCGCCCTCGGATGGACGTTGACGATTCTCGGCGCGGCATTGCTCGCGGTAGCGGCGCTCGGCCTGCTGCGGCTGCCGGATGCCCTGTCGCGGCAACATGCGGCAACCAAGGCGGCGACGCTGGCGCTCGGCGTCATGCTGGCCGGGCTGGCCGTGCTGCAGCCGGCGCCCGCGTGGTGGATCAGGATCGGCGCACTGGTGGCGCTGCTCGCCGCAACGGTGCCGATCGCGTCGCACGCGCTGGCGCGCGCCGCGGCGTCCAGGCCTGACGAGTGAGGCCGGCTCCAACGGGTACTGGCGCCCACCGTACGACTGCAGTACGCTTCAAGCATGCACATTGGCCCCCATCCCGTACGCACCCTCGAGCTGCACGTCCGCGAGATCCATCAACTCTTCAATTCGCTCGATCCCGCGCCATTCCTGAACAAGGACCTGGACCGGACCTGCGAGGCGTTCATCGAAAGCTGGGCGCTGGCCTTGCCTCACGAAAGCCGGCTGCACCTGGCCATCCGCGTGGAACAGCTCGATTCCCCGGCCGAAGCCGGCGAATTGCTCTCCGAAGCCATCCACAACTATTACGGCTACAAGACCGAACTGGCGCGCTCGGAACTGCGGCAACTGCTGCGCCAGGGCCGTACCAGCCTGGCGATCGGGCTGGCCTTCGTCTGCGCATGCCTGCTGCTCGCCGACGCCGCGAGCGTGGTCATGACCGGTCCCGCCAGGTCCATCGTGCGCGAAAGCCTGCTCATCATCGGATGGGTCGCCATGTGGCGCCCCATCCAGATATTCCTGTACGACTGGTGGCCCATCAAAGGCCGCATCAAGGTGTTCGACAACCTGCGTTTCGCACGCGTCACGGTGGTCCGGGCCTGAGGCCGCCCCCAGGCAGCCCGATGCAGGAAAAAAGTCACGATGGCGCCTCGCGCAAGCGTTCGACCGCGCGCTCGGCCGCGTCGTGGAACGGCAGAAACACGATATCGGCGCCCTGCGATCTCAGCAGTTCCCACTCTTTTTCCTGCTGCGTGGAAACGGCGATCCGGCCCGTATAGCCCTGCCGTTTCAGCGCACCGATCAGCATGAGGCGGGGATCCTCATGGGAGAGGCCAAGGTCGTGTTGCGGCATGGCGGCCACGACCCATTTCACCGACTTGAGCGGCAGCGAGCCCACCGATTCCTCGTCGCAGGCGTCGGCGTACGCCACGTCGTACCCGGCGGCGTGCCAGCGGCGCAGCTCGTCGGGGTTGAAGTCCACCGCCAGCACGCTGGCCTTGTCCTTGCGCAGCTCTTGCGCGATGGCGGAACCATAGCGTCCAAGCCCGAACAGGATGACATCGTAGGCTGCGCTCTCCGGCGCATGCGCGCCGGCCGCTTCTTCCCGGGCCGGCACCTTGCGTTCGAACACGGACAGGACCGGCTCCAGCCAGCGGTACAGCGTATGCGAATAGGTGATCATGTAGACGGAAAGCGCAATCGTGATCAGGCCAACCAGCGTCACCAGGCCCAGCGCCCGGGCATCGACATGGCCGATCGCCATTCCCATCGCCATGAAGATGAGCGAGAACTCGCTGATCTGCGCGACGGTCAGGCCCGCAAGAAACCCGGTGCGCTTGCGGTAGCCCATGTAGCCCATGATGGCCAGGACAATCAGGGGATTTCCGATCAGCACGAACAGGGAAAACACGATCGCGGGACCGACCTGCGTGCCCAGCAGCCCAAGCTCGAGCTGCGAACCGAGCGCGATGAAGAAGAACAGCAGGAGGAAGTCGCGCAACGAGGACAGCCGCGCCACGATCGCTTCCCGAAACGGGGTCGAGGCGAGCGAGATCCCGGCGAGCAAGCCGCCCAGTTCCTTGCTGAACCCGAAATGGCTGCCGAGCGCGGCCAGCAAGGCTGCCCAGGCGATGGCGAAGATGATGAGCAGCTCGGGCGAGCGTGCGATCCGGCTGACCAGCGCAGTCGCGACATACCGGATGAACATGCCGACCAGGACCAGCATGACGAGTCCGTAGACCAGTACCCGGCCCACCCGCGTCCAGGTGCCGCTGTCGCCGCCGGCCTGGGCGCCCATGCCGAAAGCGGAAAGTAGCAGCATGGCGAACACGACCACTATATCCTGCACGATCAGAAAGCCGATGGCGATTCGCCCGTGCAGGGAATCGACTTCTCTTTTGTCGGACAGGAGCTTGACGATGATGATGGTGCTCGAGAAGGTGAGCGCCACCGCAACGTAGAGCGATGTGACGCTGTCGAGCCCCAGGGCCAGTCCGATCAGGAAACCGATGGCGGAGGTGAACAATACCTGGCCCAGCCCTGTCGCCAGCGCCACGGTGCCGAGGGTTCGCACCAGCTTGAGATCGAGCTTGAGCCCGACGAGGAAGAGCAGCACCGCCACGCCCAGCTCGGCCAGCAGCGCGATATGCTCATGCGACTGCACGATCCCGAGTACGGATTGTCCAGCCAGCACGCCTACCGCGATGAAGCACACGATCATCGGCTGGCGCAGCAGCAAACCGATATAGCCGACGATTGCAGCCAGTGCGAGCAGCGCCGTCAGTTCATCAAACTGCGATGCGTGCAGGAAGCTAAGATCGGGCATCTCTGCTTCTCATCGGACCGTTGATGGCGCGCAGCCGCAGGCGGACCTGTTTTTCCGCTTCGATGATCGCAAATAGGGCCGCACCGATCCCGATGATCAATACCCCATCCAGGAAAGGAATGGAGACGGTCGCAAATATCGTTTGCAAGGACGGCATGTAGGTGATGCCGAACTGCGCAACGGTAATGATGGCGACGACCGTCCATACGACTTTCGTGCCGCGCACGGCCTTCCAGGTCAGCGAGGTCCCGTAGATATTCCGGATGAAAAACAGGTGGAAGATTTCCATGACGACCAGCGTGTTGAGCGCCATGGTGCGCGCCAGGTCCAGTCCGTAGCCGCGGTCCAGTGCATAGGAAAAGATGCCATAGACGCCGGCCAGGAACAGCAGCGCCACCAGCACGATATGCCAGACCAGCGGCGCGCCCAGCAGCGGCTCGTTGCGCGCGCGCGGCGGGCGGCGCATGGTGTTGTCCTCGGTCGGCTCGAACGCCAGGGCGATACCGAGCGTGATCGCCGTGATCAGGTTGATCCATAGTATCTGGATGGGCGTCACCGGCAAGGTCATGCCGAACAGCAAGGCCACGATGATCGTCATCGCTTCTCCCGCATTCGTCGGCAAGGTCCAGCTGATGATCTTCCTGATGTTGTCGTACACCGTGCGTCCTTCGCGCACGGCCGCGACGATGGACGCAAAATTATCGTCCGCCAGCACCAGTTCGGCCGCCTCCTTGGCGGCTTCGCTGCCCTTTTTGCCCATCGCGATACCCGCATCGGCGCGCTTGAGCGCCGGTGCGTCGTTGACGCCATCGCCGGTCATGGCGACAGTCATGCCGTGGGCTTGCAGTGCCATGACCAGACGCAATTTGTGCTCGGGACTCGTGCGCGCGAAGATATCGCAATCGAGTGCCGCCTGCCGCAAGACGCCATCGTTCATGCCGTCGAGTTCCGCGCCGGTCAGCACCGTATCCGGGTTCTGCAAGCCGATCTGCCTGGCGATCGCGGCAGCTGTTTTCGCATGGTCTCCGGTAATCATCTTGACACGGATACCTGCCCTGCGGCACTCCGCCACCGCCTCGACCGCCTCAAGACGCGGCGGATCGATCATCCCGACCAGGCCAAGCAAGGTCAGCGCGCCTTCCAGATCCGCATGTGCCAGCACGGCATGGCCGGGCTGGACGGATTTCAAGGCAAAGGCCAGCACCCGCTGGCCCATGGCGGCAATGATTTCCGACTGTGCATGCCAGTACCCGGCGTCGAGCGGCGCCGGTTTGCCGTCCGAGTCGAGCTGCTGGCGGCACAGGGCAAGAATCCGCTCCGGCGCACCTTTCACGAACACGCATGCCCGCCGCTCATGACCGTGCTCATGATAATGATTGAGCGTCGCCATGTAGCGGTGCCGGGCATCGAAGGGAATCACATCCGTGCGTGTCCATAGCGCACGCTCCGGGCGGGCGTCCATCTCCATTTTTCCTGCAAAGCTCAGCAGGGCGCCTTCCATGGGGTCGCCTTCCATCTGCCACACGCCCTCGCTCTCGCGCAGCACCGCGTCGTTGCACAGCACGGCCGCGCGGGCAAGCAGCTCCAGCACCGCATGTTCGGACGGAGCGACCTGCACCTCGCCCAGCCTGAGCAGCCCACTGGGCGCGTATCCCGTTCCTTCGAGTGCGAACATGTGCCGCTGCGTGAGCACCGTCGCCACCATCATTTCGTTAAGCGTGAGCGTCCCGGTCTTGTCGGTGCAGATGACGGAAACGGACCCCAGGGTTTCGATCGCAGGCAAACGGCGCACGATCGCATTGCGCCGCGCCATGGCCTGCACGCCCAAGGACAGCGTGATGGTGAGTACGGCAGGCAGCCCCTCGGGAATGGCGGCCACCGACAGCCCGACCACCGCCATGAACATCTCGTTGAAATCGTGGTGGCCGACGACATGGCCGTAGGCCAGCAGCACGGCCGCGACCAGCAGGATCAGGATGGTCAGCCATCTGGAAAACACGCCCATCTGCGCCACCAGCGGCGTCGTCAAGGTCTCGACCTGTGCGAGCATTCCGCTGATGCGGCCGATCTCGGTGCCGCTTCCGGTCGCCACCACGACGCCGCTGCCCTGCCCGCTCGTCACCAGGGTTCCGGAAAACCCCATGCAGTGACGGTCGCCCAGCGGCGCGTCCTGCGCGACAGGCGCCACAAGCTTCTCGACCGGGACCGATTCGCCGGTCAGAATCGCTTCCTGCACCGACAAGCCATGTGCCCCGAGCAGGCGCAGGTCGGCTGGTACCTTGTCGCCTGATTCCAGCAGGACGATGTCGCCCGGCACCAGGTCCGCGCCGTCGATGCTGGTGCGCTCGCCGTCGCGCATCACATTGGCGCGGGGAGCGAGCATGTGGCGAATGGCGTCCATCGCCTTTTCCGCCTTGCCCTCCTGGATGAAGCCGATGATGGCGTTGGCGACCACGACCGCGAGAATGACGCCGGTATCGACCAGGTGACCGAGCGCCACCGTGATGGCGGCGCTGGCAAGCAGCACATAAATGAGGATGTTATGGAATTGCAGCAGAAAGCGGATGAGCGGGCTGCGCCTGGCCGCCTCCGGGAGCCGGTTGGGACCATGGCTGGCAAGCCGCGCCTGCGCCTCGTGACGGCTCAGTCCGGATGCGGATGTACGAACCCGCATGAGGGCCTCATCCGCCGTCAGCGTGTGCCAGGCTGCCGCCGATTCTTGCGGTGTTCGGTCGTTCACGGTCAGTCTCCGCGATCAGTACGCCTTCACTGGAGAGACGAAGCCGTTCGGTTTCAAGGCCAGCAGCGTACATTCAAGGGTGCCTACCACGTTTTCCGCAGTGTTTCCAATGATAAAACCCGCGATGCCTGTGCGCGCTACCGTTCCCATCACGAGGATGTCGATATTGCTGCTCTTGACGAATTGCGGGATCATCTGGTCGGGCGCTCCGCGCGCATGGTGAATGTGGAGGTTTCCACCAATGCCGGACTTCCTGACAAGCTTGTTCAGGGCGGCGCGATGCTGATGTTGGGCGCCGACGACTGCCTGCAGCAATTCCTCATCCTGCATCTTGACCCATGGACTGTTGCGCAAATAGTCTTCGAATGGGTAATCCCAGCAGGAGACGAGGTTCAATTCGCCGTTACAGGTGTCTGCAAGCGAGCGCGATAGCTGAAGCAAACGGAGCGACAGGTCACGCCCTTCGGGTTCTATATCTTGTGGATCGATCGCAACGGCAACGTTGATGTCCTTCCAGTCCCTGGCGATCGGACGGCTCAGCCACACCGGGCAAGGGCATTTACGCAGCAATTCCATGTCCACTGCCCGGAAGCCCTTATGCGCTTCCTGGCCGGCTTCTCCCTTGCCGGCTTCCCTGTATTCCGCCTCCTTGATCAGCAGGTCATGCGCATGTTTCAGCACATGGCGAATCATGCGTTCGGATGGCGTGTTGCCGATTTCCACTTCGATCGTGACAGGGATGTCCGTTTCGCTGACCGTGGTCGTCTTGCGCGCGGTCTGGATCGATGCATTGAGCCCTTGGGCAAGCGAGGCTTCATACTTTTTCCTGTATTTCGCCAGGTCTTCAGGAAACTCGGGGCAGACGACCAGGGCTTTCAATTCTCCTTGATTGGCGTGGGCGATCCTGAGCGCCTGCGATAGTGCCTCCGAATCGTCGGTCACACCTTCGCTGACGAACAAAATAGAGCGAAATTTCTGCATGACTTCCTCTCCTTGTCGAGTGGATGCGCCTGGCCTGGGTCGGAAAAGGGATCGGGTGTACGGCCCGACGCCGCATCTGCATCCGGCGGCAGGCGGAGCCGGGCTGGCATCCGTGGGGGCGTGGCCAGCGGATCAACGAAACACAAGGACAGGAACGGGCGAGTCTGCCAGAACACGCTGGGTCTCGCTGCCCAGGAAAATCTTGCTGATGCCGCGACGCCCGTGAGACGCGATGAAAACCACGTCGCACCCGAATTGCCGGGCAGCGGCGACGATTTCGCCGGCCGCATCCCCGGAACATGGCGTGATTGTCTCGCACGGAACGCCTTGCCTGCGTGCCTCGTCGGCGAGTTTCAGCACGTGCTGCCGGGCTCGGAGCAGTGACTCCTGCTCGTATTCCTTACTGAAATCGAGTATTGCCGAACCTTCCGTCGGCCTGGCGTGCGCATAACGACGCGCGACAGAAATACCGACGATTTTCCCGCCATTCGCCCTGGCCGTCTCGATTGCCGGCCCGAAGACCTTTTCCGCCACCGGGGATCCATCGGTGGGCACCAGTATCGACTTGAACATGATTGGTCCTCCCTTCACAATAGAAAATACCAGCCCGCGTGAACCTTCACACCAGCACGGCGGCCCCGTCGATCCGGCCCGCGCGCAGGTCGGCCAGCGCTTCGTTGGCCGCCGCCAGCGCGTAGGGCACGACGGTGGTCGCCACCTCGGCGCCGGCGATGGCGCGGAACCAGGCTTCGCCGTCGGCACGCGTCAGGTTCGCCACCCAGCGCACGCTGCGCTCGCCCCACAGCAGCGCGTAGGGGAAGGACGGGATGTCGCTCATGTGGATGCCGGCGCAGACCACGGTGCCGCCACGCGCGGTGGCGGCCAGCGCCAGCGGCAGCAGCTCGCCGGCCGGGGCGAACAGGATGGCCGCGTCCAGGAGTTGCGGCGCCGCCGCGTCGGCGGAACCGGCCCAGCGCGCGCCCAGGCGCAGCGCGAACGCCTGCGCGCGGGTATCGCCCGGGCGCGTGAAGGCGAACACCTCGCGCCCCTGGCGCAGCGCCAGCTGGGTCAAGAGGTGCGCGGCGGCGCCGAAGCCGTACAGGCCGAGCCGGCGCGCATCACCGGCCATGGCGTAGGCGCGGTAGCCGATCAGGCCGGCACACAGGAGCGGTGCCGCATGGATGTCGTCGTAGGCTGGGGGGAGCGCAAAACAGTAGCGTTCGTCGGCCAGCGTGTATTCGGCGAAACCGCCATGGCGGTCATAGCCGGTGAAGCGGGCGCGCTCGCACAGGTTCTCGCGGCCACCGGTGCAGTATGGGCAAGCCCGGCACGTGCCTGCAAGCCAGGGCACGCCGACCCGGGTGCCGATGGCGAAGCGGTGCGCCCGCGGACCGCTTCCAGCCACCACGCCGACGATCTCGTGGCCCGGCACCAGCGGCAGCAGGTGCGGCGCCAGGTCGCCGTCGACGATGTGCAGGTCGGTGCGGCAGACGGCGCAGGCCGACACGCGCACGAGGATGTCGCTGCCCGACGGGCGCGGGACCGGCAGTCGCACCGGCCGCAAGGGCTGCCCCGGGGCGTCGAGCAGCATCGCCCTCATCGACGCAGCGGTCATGGCTCCCTCTCCGGGCAGCCGCCTGTCTTACTGCACGGTGATCTGCTTGTGCGCCGTGCCCGCCTTTTTCGGCAAGGTGAGGTGCAGCACGCCATCCTGGTATTTGGCCTCGGTCTTCGTGTCGTCGACGTCCTGCGGCAGGCTGAAGCTGCGGTATTGCGCGCCGCTCACGCGCTCGCTGTACAGGGTGCCGCCGGCGTTTTCTTGCTTTTCCTCCTGCATGGTCGCGTTGATCGAGACGCGATTGCCGTCAATCGAGATCTTGATGTCTTCCTTCCGGAGCCCCGGCATGTCGGCCTTGACGGTGTAGGCCTGCTCGGTCTCGGTGACATCGACGCGGATGGCGCGCGCGGCATCGGTGCTGCGCACGGCGGAAGCCATCGGAAACCCGCGCAGGAAGTCCTCGACGCTGCTGAACGGATCGAAGCGCATGATCTCGCGGATGGGATCGTAACGGGTCAGGTTGCTGGCCATGGTGTCCTCCAGGTTGAACGGGAACGGCGATGCGGCCCTGTTTTGTGGCCGATGCTTGTTCATCGTAGGATCGACGATGGGTCGGAATATGACGTGGATCAAGGCGCGCCGCTTGACGCCCGAAACGTCCCTCAGGGCGCAACGGTCTCGGCAAACTCGGGCGGGGCGGCCTCGCCGGGATCGCGCAGGACCAGCACGGGAACCGTCGACCACCCTAGCACGTGCTGGGCCACGCTGCCGGTCAGCAGCGGGTTGGCATCGGCCGGGCCGTGCGCCCCCATGACGATCAGGTCGCAGCGATGCTCCTGGGCCACGCGCACGATCTCGCGTCCGGGCGAACTGGAGATCCGGGTGAGCGTCTCGCAGGACAGGCCTGCCTGCTGCGCCAGCCTGGCCACGGTGTCGACATGGGCACGCGCGGCAGCGAGGGCGCGGCGCAACTCGGCGCCGGCGTCGCAGGTGCCGATGGCATCGGCCGCCAGCGACATGCGCGGCTGCGCGACCGAGAAAGCAAGCAGGCGGCGCGCGCCGCTGGCGGCCAGCAGCGCAGCGACCTGTGCGGCGCGCACGGCGAGGTCCGAGCCGTCGGTTGCAACGAGGATTTTTTCAATGAACATGAGCGCCCCCTTTTCTGCCCGCTGCGCAAAGCCGGGCGATTTTTGATGTGCATCAAACGATTCCCGGTCCCTGGCGCGGACACTGCCTCATTTTATGACAGCACCACCGAGATGCGCCATGAAGTTTCGTCATATCGATATGCCACCCGAGGCCGCCTGCGCGGCGCTGCGTCACCGCCGCAGACAGTTGCTCGATCGCATCGGCGCACTACGCGCCAGCCCGGACGCCGAATTCGCACGGCGCTTTCCCGACGCCGTCGCCGCGGTGGAAGCCGCGTTTCGCCACGAGGAGGCATTGCTCGAGCTGCGCGGCGAGGCCTGCCTGCATCCACGCCTTGCCGAGCACGCCACCATCCTGTGCGCGCTGCACCGTACCGCCGCGCAAGTCGAACGCGGCGACCTGGCGTTGGGACGCCAGGTCGCGCACGCCCTGGCTGCGCTGCTGGGCCAGCCGGGCGCCCCGCCGTCACCCGCAACGCCGGTCCGCACGGCCGCGCCGGCAGCACACTGAGCCGCGTTCAGCCGCCACGCATCGCCCTGGCGAAGCGCGCCAGCGCCATCCCGAACAGGGCCAGGCCGATGGCCAGCAAGGCCAGCAGCGGGCGCCAGACGGCGTCGATCCCGGCGCCGCGGAACAGGACGGCCTGGCTCAGCTCGACGAAATGGGTGGTCGGCGCCAGCAGCATCAGCTGGCGCAGGACGGGGGGAATGCTTTCGCGCGGCGTGTTCGCGCCGGACAGCATCTCCAGCGGCAGCAATGCCAGGATCACCAGCAGCCCGAATTGCGGCATGCTGCGCGCGGCGGTAGCCATCAGGATCCCCAGCGAGCAGGTCGCGAACAGGTGAGCCAGGGCGCCGGCCACGAACAGCATCAGCGCGCCCTGCACGCCCACGCCCAGCAGCGCGCGCAAGATCCCCAGCAATGCCACCAGCGCGGCCAGCAGCACTACCGCCGCCATCGGCCACAGCTTGGCCAGCATGATCTCCGGCACCGAGACCGGCATTACCAGCAGGTGTTCGACGGTGCCGTGCTCGCGTTCGCGGATCAGGGCCGCCCCGGTCAAGATCACCGACAGCATGGTGATGTTGTTGACGATCTCCATCAGCCCGCCGAACCAGGCCGGCGCGAGCGCCGGGTTGAAGCGCGCGCGCAGCACCAGGGCGACCGGCGGCGCCGGCGCGCGGCCGGGCCCGAGGAAGGCGGCCACCTCGCCCAGCGCGATCGCGCGGATGTAGCCGCTCCCGGTAAAAGCCTGGCTCATGCGCGTGGCGTCCACGTTCAGCTGCAGCGTGGCGTCGCGGCCGGCGAGCACGCGGCGCTGGAACCCGGCCGGGATCACCAGCACGAAGGTGGCGCGGCCCCGGTCCAGCATGGCGTCGACGGTGTCCAGCGATATCGATTCCGGCGGCATGAACTGGGGCGGCGCGAAAGCGGCGCGGATGCGCAGCGACAGCGGCGAGGCGTCTTCGTCGACGATCGCCAGCGCGGCCCGGCTCAGCGTATCGGGCTGGGCCGTGGCCGCGACATACACGCCGGCGGTGAAGGTGTACACGATCAGCACCAGCATCACCGGGTCGCGCACCAGGCTCCAGAGTTCCTTGATGCCGAGGCGCCAGACCTTGCGCAGCGAAACCGTCGGCATGGCTAGCGCTCCTGGCGCGGCAGGGCCGCGATCGCCAGGCCCAGGATGACCGGCACGGCCGCCAGCAATGCGAGGAAGTCCGGCGCCAGGTCGGCAAAGCCGAGCGCCTTGCTGAACACGCCGCGCGCGACCGTCAGCATATGCGAGGCCGGATAGGCTTCGCCGATCGCCCGCCCCGCCCCCTGCAGCGCCGTCACCGGGTGGATCAGCCCGGCGAACTGGATCGCCGGCAGCATGGTGCCGATCATGGTGAAGAAGATGGCCCCGATCTGGCTGCGCGTAAAACTCGAGGCAAGCAGGCCGATCCCGGTCGAGCAGATGCAGTACAGGAAGGCCGCCGCCAGCAGCGCCGCGACGCTGCCGCGCAGCGGCACGTCCATCAGGACCACGGCGGCGACGCTCATCAGCACCGCGTTGGCCATCGACAGCGCGATATACGGCGCCTGCTTGCCGAGCAAGAATTCGCTGCGGCGCAGGGGCGTCACGTACAGGTTGACGATCGAGCCGAGTTCCTTTTCGCGCACCACCGCCAGCGCAGCCTGCATCGCAGGCAGGTTCAGCAGGAGAATGGCGATGATGGCCGGCACCATTGCCGGCAGGCTGCGCACGTCGGGGTTGTAGCGAAAGCGCGTCTCGATCGCTACCGTCACTCGCTCCCGCGCAGCTTCCGCGGGCGCCAGGCGGCTGTCGAGCCAGTGCCGGTGCAGGCCTTCGACGTAGCCGCCGACGGTCTCCGCCCGTATCGGATTGGCGCCGTCGATCCAGGCGCCGATCTCGGCGTGCCGCCCGGCCTCGACTGTGCGCGCGAAGCCGGGCGGGATCTCGATCGCCAGCGCCAGTTCGCCTGCGCGCATGCGCCGGTCGAGCTCCTCGTAGCCGGACAGCGGCGCCCGTTCGAGGAAATAGCGCGAGCCCGCCAGGCCGGCCGCATAGTCGCGGCTGAGCGCGGTCTGGTCGCGGTCGAGCACGGCGTAGCGCAGGTCTTCGACGTCTATGCCGATCCCGTAGCCGATGACGATCATCAGCAGCAGCGAACCGAACATCCCCAGCGCCGCGCGCATCGGGTCGCGCAGCAATTCCAGCGTCTCGCGCCAGCAGCAGGCGGCGGCGCGCATCAGCCAGGCGGCGCGCCCGGCCCGCCCGGCCGTCCCGGCGGCGCGCGGCCAGCCTGGCGCATGGACGGCGACACCCTCCGCCCCTCCTTGCGCGCCGGCCTCGCGCAGGTAGCCGATGAAGGCGTCCTCGAGGCTGGCCGCCCTCCGCTGTGCGCACAACGCCTGCGGGCTGCCGCTGGCCAGCACCCGGCCCGCATGCATCAGCGCCACGCGGTCGCAGCGCTCGGCTTCGTTCATGAAGTGGGTCGAGATGAAGATCGTGACGCCTTCCCGGCGCGCCAGTTGCAGCATCTGTTTCCAGAAGCCGTCGCGCGCGACCGGGTCGACGCCGGAGGTGGGCTCGTCGAGGATCAGCAGTTCGGGCCCGTGCACCAGCGCCACCGCCAGCGAGAGGCGCTGGCGCATGCCGAGCGGCAGGCGGCCAGGGACGGCGTCAAGGATCGGGGCCAGGCCGAAGCGTTGCGCCAGCGCCGCGCAGCGCGCGGCCGCCTGCGCCTCGGGCAGGTCGAACAGGCGCGCATGCAGCAGGAGGTTCTGGCGCACCGTGAGTTCCCCGTACAGGGAAAAGCCCTGCGACATGTAGCCGACCCGGCGCCGCGCCGCCGGATCGTGGTGCGCCTGCGCCTGGCCGAACAGGCGCGCCTCGCCGCTGCTGGGCGCCAGCAGGCCGGTGAGCATTTTCATGGTGGTGGTCTTGCCGCAGCCGTTGGAACCGATGAAGCCGAAGATCTCGCCGCGTTCGATGCGAAAGCTGACGTCCTACACCGCGACGAAGTCGCCAAAAGCGCGCGACAGGCCGCGCGCCTCGATCGCGGGCGCCTCGCCCCGCGCCCGCCGTGCCGGCGCCGCGGGCGCTTCGGGGGACGCGGGATTGCGGCGCGCCGGCGGCAGCAGCGCCACGAAGGCCTGTTCCAGGCTGGCGCTGCCGGTGCGCGCCAGCAGTTCGTCCGGCGTCCCTTCGGCCAGGATCCGGCCGCCGTCGAGCGCGACCAGGCGGTCGAACGCGCGGGCTTCGTCCATGTAAGCCGTTGCCACCAGCACCGTCAGCCCTGGGCGCGCTGCGCGCAGTGCGCCGATCAGTTCCCAGAACTGCACGCGCGCGAGCGGATCGACGCCGGTGGTCGGCTCATCCAGGATTAATAAGTCCGGCTCATGAATCAGGGCGCAGCATAAGCCCAACTTCTGCTTCATCCCGCCGGACAACTGCCCGGCCGGCCGGCCCAGGAAGGGCATCAGGCCCGTCGCGCGCGCCAGCAGATCGATGCGCGCGCGGCGCGCCTCTGCCTCCTGGCCGAACAGGCGCCCGAAGAACTGCAGGTTTTCCTCGACGCTCAATGTCGGATACAGGTTGCGCCCCAGGCCCTGCGGCATGTAGGCGATGCGCGGACAGACCTGCCTGCGCCAGCCCGGGCGCCGCATGTCGCCGCCGAGCACCTCCACCGTGCCCTGGCGCACCCGGCGCGCGCCCGCCAGCACCGCCAGCAGACTCGACTTGCCGACGCCGTCCGGGCCGACCAGGCCGGTCATGGCGCCGGCCGGCAGGGTCAGCGTAACGCCGTCGAGCGCGGTCGCCTTCCGGTAACGCAGGACCAGGCCGGCAACACGCGCCGCGGCTGGCGCGTCTTCCCACGGCGGCGCCGCCTTGTCGCGCCTCATCGGGGTCCCCGCAAGGCCAGTTCCGGTGGCCAGGGCTGGCGCGGATCGAGCCGTACCCAGGCGACGCCGGGCACCCCTGCCTTGACGTGCCTCGCATAACGCTCGAGGAGCGCGCGGTCGACCTGGGCCTTGACGCGGAACATCAGCTTTTCGCGCTCGCTGGCGGTCTCGACCGACTTCGGCGTGAACTGGGCCGTGCTGGCGACGTAGGTCACCGCGGCCGGCACCACGAAGCCGGGGGCGGCGTCGAGCCGCAGGCGCACTTCGGCGCCGAGGGCGAGCCGGCCGGCAGCCGCCTCGGGCACGAAAAAGCTCATGTAGACATCGGTCAGGTCGATCAGGTTCAGCACCTTGCCGCCGGCCGGCAGGACTTCGCCAGGTTCGGCAATGCGGTACTGGATGCGGCCGGCGCGCGGCGCAACCAGCATTCCCTGAGCCAGCTCGGCCTCGATGCGCGCCAGGGTCGCCGCCGCGACGGCGACTGCCGAACGGGCGCCGACCACCTGCGCTTGCGCGGCCCCGACCCCCGCCCGCGCCGCCTCGCGTCCGGCCTGCGCCGCCGCGACCGCCGCACTGGCGCAGCCAACCGTCCTGCTGGTCGCACCGCTGTCGGGCCACCATTCGACGCTGCTGCGCGACACCGTGCGCGCCCTGCTGCCCGACCATGACGTCTTCATCACCGA
>NZ_JCASIG010000006.1:0-422214 GCF_059685715.1 Telluria sp. ZB2R32
GCCAGGTTGCCCCGCGCTGCCGTTCGACTTGCATGTGTAAAGCATGCCGCCAGCGTTCAATCTGAGCCAGGATCAAACTCTTCAGTTTAATCTCTGTTTTTGACACTTTCGTGTCACCCTTATTGCTAAGGGGTCGCTCACTCAAGATACTGACCGTCATCCCATTGCTGAGACAACGCTTAATACTTTTGTGAACATTTGATAATTTAAGTAATCAAGAACCGAAGTTCCTGGCACCTTCATCAAACGCCCACACTTATCGACTGTTAATTTTTAAAGAACTTTATTCCGTACTGCCTTGCTGCATTCTGCGAATCGTTTTGTTCGTCAGCAGCAGAGAAGTGAGATTATGCAGTATTTCGCTTGACTCATCAACCCCTCATTTCGCTTCGCTGCAAATTTCCCTGTCGAGCTCGTTATTGTAAGCACTTGATTACACTAACGTTTTCTGCTCGAACCGAAGCGGAGGCGAACTATAGCAAACTCCGCGACACGCTGCAAGTCCCGGTGCTGCGCAGGAAGACGCGCTAAGAAGTGCGAGCCGGTTGCGCACCCGCCGCGGAGACGAGTTGCCTGCGGCGGGCCGCCAGCGCCCGCTCGAGCTTCGGGTCGCGGCCGTAGATATCCGCGGCAAAGCGCGGATTCCCTTCCCAGTCGACGCTGGCGGTGGCGTAGAACATCACGACGGGAATCGCCTGGACCAGGTCGACGTGCCGGGTCGGCCCCGGCTGCAGCGCTTCCTGGATCGTGTCGGCGTTCCATTGACGCTGCCGGCCCAGCACGTACTGGGCCAGGGCCGCCGGATGCTCGACCCGTATGCAGCCGTGCGACAGGTCGCGCCGGCTGCGCTGGAACGCCTCGCGCGCCGGGGTCGAGTGCAGGTAAATGTCCATCGGATTCGGCAACGCAAACTTGATCGCGCCCAGTGCATTCTTCGCTCCCGGGCGCTGGCGCACGCGCGCCCGGCCTGCCTGAAGATCGGCCACGCTGGCGCCGGCCGGCACCGTCTCCATCTCGTTCTGCGCGAGGTAGGCAGGATTGCGCTTGAGCTTGGGCAGGAGTTCCTTGTCGAGGATGCTGCGCGGGACGTTCCAGTACGGATTGAACTCGAGGTAGCGCATCCGGCCGACGAACAGCGGGGTTTCGGTCTTGACCGCGGAGCCGACCACGACCCGCATCTCGAGCGGCGCCACGGCGCTTTCGCCATTGCCATCGGCCTTGTGCAGCGCCCACAAGCGGTAGGCCGGCAGGTCGACCAGGATCAGCGGACCGGGGCCGACATCGGGCAGCCAGCGCAGGCGCTCCAGCGTCAGTTCCAGCTGGCGTACGCGCCGCGTCGGCGGCACATTCAGGGCGTCGATCGTGCCACGGCCCAGCACGCCGTCATCGACCAGTCCATGACGGGCCTGGAAATGCCGGACGCCCTCTTCCATCCGCTCGTCGTAGATGCCGTCGGGTGGAGGCGGCGCATCGGCCGGCAAGTCGCCCAGCAGCACCAGGCGCGCATGCAGCGCCTGCGCGCCCCGATAGGCGCTGCCGGGCACGGCTTTGGCGGCCGGTCGCGGCAGCGCCGGATACGGCTGCCCGGACAGCGCGCGGTAAGCCGCCAACGCCGCCTTGACGCGTCCGTACTGCCAGATTGTCGGCTGCGCGGCCTGGACCGCGGCCTGCAGCTTTCCGGCGGCGAGTCCGGCGCGCAGGCGCTCGACCGGATCGTACTGTTTCAGGCGCGGATCAGGCAGGCGGGTGTGGTATTCGGAGCGCACGCGGCCGACGCGCAGGTCGGCCAGGTAGCGCAGCATGGCCGAGGTCAGCGCGACGTCGAAACGGGCGCTATCGGCTTTGCCTGCGCGCAGTTCGCGCTGCAGCGCGTCGGTGCCATAGTCGAGCGGGTCCAGGCCCTGCAGCCTGGCCTGGCCCAGCACCCACAAGGCTGCCGCGGCAGTCGACGGATTCCAGGCCGGCGCGTACTTGCGCGGACCGTAGAAGCGGTCGAGCCAGCCGCGTTCGTCGTAGGGACCCGTGGGCATTGCGGGCGACTGCGCGGCCTGGACGGCCAGGGCATGGATGGCGGCGGGGGCCGGCCGCGCGCCGGCGGCGTGGGCGGGACCTGGGACAAGCGCCGGGATGAGCGCCGCGGCCGCACAGAACGCGAGCGCAACGCCGATTTTCTGGCTGAGCTTCATGACAGAATCATTAAAAATGCATCGAAGTCAAACAAGCCGGCATGACGAGACTGATGAATTTGCAGGTATATTCGTTGCGGAAATATACAGCGTCGGCAATAACGAATGCCGCGGCCCATGCCAGAAACTCAACAATCATGTCGCATCGTCCACTTTTCCATAAATTGAGAGAATGGCGACCGATAATCCATGGCACGCCCAGTGGATTTGGCCAATCAGCGAGCAGATGCATCAAGCCACCCGCGGCAAAGCCGAATGCGACTGGTGCATAAGCCGATTCATTGAGCGAAAAATATGAATAAGCCAATAACGCGAACCAGGCGATTCCCCAATGCGTCCAGGTCCGATGGGTGATCCACAGTTTTCGCTTCCTCGACCACCAGGCCACCTCGAGCCAGTCGGGCGCAGTTCCTCCCGAGATGCCCGCGAAAACGGCGAGGATGCTCCAGATATGGTAGGGCCCACTTGCCCCCGCGTGAAATACAAGAGCGGCAGCAATCAACCCGGCGGCAATGCCGGTCGAATGATGCGCGTTACTGGAAGCCATGATTCTGAAACGATAGGCAGTCAACGATAAGGGACGCCAATATACAGTTCAGGAACAGGAAATCAAAATTTAAATCGGAATTCGGCAGTTCCGGTAATCAATCGAAATGGATTTGCTAAAATAGCTTGCTTATATATCATTGGAAGTGCGCCGCCGGCTCATAAGATCGACAATATATTTGCGAATGTCGATTGATATGAAAGCGCTGATCGAATTAACTTGCTCTCAGAGCGGCGCCATCTCCACCGCCACGCCGGACAGCACTGCATTTCCCGACAAGGGATCGCGCAGGTTCTCGTCCAGCAGCGCGTTCAGGTTCACGCCGGGCTGCTGCGCCGCCACGCCAAGACGGATGCCTGCCAGGTCGTGGCCCCAGCCATGCGGCAGGCTGACCACGCCGGGCATCATCTCGTCGCTTACTTCGACCTGGACTTGGACACGGCGTAGGCCGTTACCGAGCCGCGCCATGCCGCCGTCAACCAGGCCGAGGCGGGCTGCGTCGACCGGATGCACCAGCGCCGTGCAGCGATAGGCGCCCTTGGCCAGCACCGGCAGGTTGTGCATCCAGCTGTTGTTCGAGCGCAGCTGGCGCCGGCCGACGATGACGAGATCCGGTGCGGGCACAGCCAGGTCCGCCGCCACCCGCGCCAGGTCATCGATCAGCATGATTGGGGCGAGTTCGATTTTCCCCGATGGCGTGCGCAAGGCTTCGGGAATGCGCCGGGTCATCGGTCCCAGGTCGATGCCGGAGGGGGCTTGCCTGATCCTGTCCAGCGTGAGCCCGCCGGGCACTTGGCCGAACCCGTCGCCGTAAGGGCCGCTGCGCAAGGCCAGGTCCAGCAGGCGTTGCGGCCCGCGCTGCGGTCCCAGCGTCGCCATCACCTCCGCGGCGGCCGGACCGAAGGCCTTGTCCAGCTCCTCCAGGAGCAAGGCGTCGTCCAGGGCCGCGATGTCGGCGTCGGCGCCCTTCCCTGCGGCGATCGCGGCGATGCGCAGCACGCTCTCCCACTCGTCGGGCACCCCTGGCTGACGCTGAAGTACCGGCTCGCTGTAGCGCGCATGATTGCGGTGCGAGAACTGGGTGAAGGTGACGTCGTAGTGCGCGTCCTCCAGCGGCGACGGTCCGGGCAGGATCACATCGGCGTGGCGCGAGGTTTCGTTGAGGTAGATGTCGAGACTGACCATGAACTCCAGCCGGTCCAGCGCGGCCGCCAGGCGCGGGCCGTTGGGGCTGGAGAGCACCGGGTTGCCGGCGATGGCGATGAGCGCCCTGATCTGCCCGGGGCCGGGCGTGTCGATTTCCTCGGCCAGGCAGGTGATCGGCAGCTCGCCCGCCACTTCCACCGCACCCGACACCCGCGAGCGATGGCGGCCACTGATTACCCCGCGGCCGGCGCCCGGCTTGCCGCGCGTATTCGCAGCGAACGCCGCGGCCTTGGGAAACATGGCGCCGCCCTCCTCGTCGAGGTGACCGCTCAGGACGTTGATCACATCGATCAGCCAGGAACACAAGGTGCCGAACTGCTGGGTGCAGGTGCCGATACGGCCATAGATGGCGGCGCGCGGCGTGGCGGCGAGCGACCGGGCCAGGCCGCGAATGGTGGCGGCATCGATGCCGCAGCGCGCGGCGACGCGTTCGGGCGCGTAGTCGCGCACCGCCGCGGCAAGCTCCTCGACGCCGTTGCAGTGCGCGCCCAGCCGGCCAGGACGCACCAGGCCTTCGTCGAACAGCGCCTGCACCATGCCGAGCAGGAAGAACACGTCGGCGCCGGGACGAATGAAATGGTGGGCATCGGCCACGTCGGCGGTCTCGGTGCGGCGCGGATCGACCACGACCAGCTTGCCGCCGCGCGCGCGCAAGGCCCTGGCCTTGCCGCGGAAGTCCGGCACCGTCCACAAGCTGCCGTTCGATACCATCGGGTTGGCGCCGAGGACCAGCAGGAAGTCGCAACGTTCGATATCGGGAACGGGAACCGACAGCCAGCTGCCGAACAGGAGGCCGCTCGACAGCATCTTGGGCACTTGGTCGACGCTGGACGCCGAGAACATGTTGCGCGTGCCCAGCGCCCGCGCCAGGCGCGGGAAATAGAGCATCAGGCTCATCTTGTGCGAGACCGGATTGCCCAGCACCGTCGCCACTGCGTCCGGTCCGCCGGCCGCGATGACCGGCGGCAGGCGCCGTTCGATCTCCGCATAGGCTTCGCTCCAGCTGGCTTCGATGAACTTGCCGCCGCGCTTGATGAGCGGCACGCGCAGGCGGTCGGGGTCGTCGTGCAAGTCCTTGAGGCCGATGGCCTTGGGGCACAGGAAGCCCTGCGAGAACACGTCGTGCCGGTCGCCGCGAATACGGACGACGCGGCCCTCCTCGACGTCCAGTTCGAGGCCGCAGCTGGCCTCGCAGAACGGGCAGATACGGTGGGCGATTGCGGTCGAGCTGGTCATGGCGAACCCCTTGGGCAAGGAAAACCGAACGATCGTTCGATTGTGGTTCAGGGGTGGTGCAAATGTCAAGCAGCTGGGGTGGGCTTCTATTCTTGCGGGAAATACCTCACATCACGAGAAAGAATTGGCGCTTGATGCTGCACTGCACAATAATTCACGATCCCCTACAGAATTCAAACCCCATCATGAAGAAATCGATCGCACTTTTCTGCTTCGCGCTTTGCACCGGTGCCGGCTCCGCAGCCCAGGCCGCGGACAATGGCGCCGCCGCCTGCACGCAACTCTCGTCCGACATCGCTGCCCGCAGCGCGCTCTTCGTCAAGGTCGCCAGCGCTGCGCCGGTGTTGACCGACAGCATGCCGTCGGTCCCCGCAGCCGAGCGCCAGGTTGGTGACGACCAGACGCTTGCATTGCACAACCTGGCGCATGAAATCTGGTCGTTGCGTACGCGTATGGCTTATCTGGATTGCACCCAGGCCAGGACGTTCGCTTACTAGTTCGCTTACCAAGTTCGCTTACCAGGCAAGCGGCGTCATTCCGGATTTACGACGAGCGCGCCTCCTTCATCATGACCAGCAAGGTCAACAGGCACGCAAACACTGGCGGCCCCCAATCGTAGATCCGCAGCGGGCGCGAGCCCATGGTGGTGGAAAAGGCGACGACGACCAGCGTCCAGATGGCGGCGGCCGCCACCACGACAATGACATCCCTGCGGCTTGGTTGAGTACTCATGGCATGCATCCTTTGCTGTTATTTGGACCAGAGGAAATGGGGCTTTGCCTTGCCGACCAGGAGTCCGGAATAGCTTTTGCCGTATGCCAGGATGAGCAGGCCGCACAGCAGCAGTTCCTGGGTCCCGGTGAACAACTGGCGCGGGTGCGGTGAAATGACGAGATTCAGGTAGGCGATCTGGAACGCGATGCCGGCCATGACGGCCAGCGCCAGCGGCACGAAGACATTGAACAACAACATCGACCCGAGCACGATTTCCAGGTACTTGATGAACGGGTAGAAGCCGATATTGTTCATTTCGGCGAGATAGGGGCCGACGGCCCCGGCCTTGCTGAAATCCGGGATGACGCCGAAGACCGCGTAATTGATGCCGGATTTTAAAAAGTGGATCGCGTAATAAAACCGCAGCCACATCACCAGATACTTCCACGGGCCTTTTTCGGCATCGATCACTTGGTCTCCTTTGGGTTCGATGTTATGAAGTGAATATCCCAATGTAGAGCGATCGTACAAGCCGAGCAACGGCCTCCCTTGCAATTCTGCTATGCAGCCGGCGCTCGGCTCGGGCGGCCAGGTCAGCCACCCGCCTCCTGGCCGAACAGGCCGGCGAATACCTGCCGCAACCAGCGGTTCGACCCATCGGCATGAAAGCGCTCGTGCCAGTGCTGCTTGACCTGGAAGCTCGGCAGCTCGACCGGCACCGGCAGCAGGCGCACGTCTTCGCTGTCGCCCATGGCGGCGGCGTAGCGGTGCGGCACGATGGCCAGCAGCCCGGTCTGGGCGACGATGCGCGCCACGCCGAGAAAGCTGGGCAGGCGCAGGACGACGCGGCGCTGGATGCCTTCGCGCGCGAGCACCTTGTCGACGATGGCGTGGCCGGTGCCGGAGGTGCGCACCAGCACGTGTTCTTCGCGGCGCAGCGCTTCCAGGTCGAGGTCCTTGTCGTCCCGAATGCGCGGATGGCGCTTCGACACCAGGCAGACAAAGTGCTGGTCGAACAGCTTCTGCTGGTAGAAGCCCGCCTCCAGGTGCGGCATGAAGCCGACCGCCAGGTCGACCCGGCCGTCGGCCAGTTCCAGCGGACTGTCGGGCGAAATCTTCGAGATCTCGACCTGGATGCCGGGCCCGTGTTCGGACAGGTAGTTGAGCAGGCGCGGCAGCAAGACGATCTCGCTGATGTCGGTCATGCAGATGCGGAACGCGCGCGTGCTGCCGCCCGGGTCGAATACCGGTTCGTCGGCCAGCGCGTGCTGCAGTGCCTGCAGCGCCCGGCGCACGTCGCCAATCGCATTTTCGGCGCGCGGCGTCGGCTCCATGCCCTTGGCGGTACGGCTGAACAGGCGGTCGTTGAAATGTTCGCGCAGCTTGCCCAGGCCCAGGCTCACCGTCGACTGCGGCAGCGCCAGGTTGCGCGCCGCGCGCGTCACGTTGCCGGTCTTGTAGATCTCGTCGAAGATCAGCAGCAGTTCGAGATCGAAGCGTTTCATCCGGCCACCACTATTGGAAATCCTGATTATAGCAATCAGAGACGATCAGTTTCCAATATAGTCGAATCGCGGCAGACTGGGGCCATTCAAGCGACGTATGGAGCCCATCATGACCCCGAGCGACACCCACAAACCCACCGTCATCATCGCCGGCGCCGGCATCGGCGGCATCGCCACCGCGCTGGCGCTGGCGCGCCTGGGCATCCACGTGACGGTGCTGGAACAATCGCCGACGCTGGGCGAAATCGGCGCCGGCCTGCAGCTGGCGCCGAATGCCTTTGCCGCGCTGGACGCGCTCGGCGTCGGCGCCGCGGTGCGCGACCGCGCCGTGTTCACCGAACGCCTGGTGATGATGGACGCGATCGACTGCAGCGAAGTCGGTTCTTTCGAAGTCGGCGAACCCTTCCGCGCGCGCTTCGGCAATCCCTATGCCGTCATCCACCGCGCCGACATCCATACCGCCATCCTCGCGCACGTGCAGGACACGCCGCATATCGATCTCGTCACCTCCTGCCGCATCGAGGCGATCGAACAGGACGCGGCCGGCGTCACGGTGCACGCGGGCGACGGCCGGCGCTTCCGCGCCGATTACCTGGTCGGCTGCGACGGCATCAAGTCGGTGGCGCGCGAGGTCGTGGTGGGCGACGCGGTGCGCGTCTCCGGCCACGTGGTGTACCGCGCGGTGGTGCCGGCCGCCGAGATGCCCGAGGCGCTGCGCCTGAACGCGCCGGTGCTCTGGGCCGGCCCCAACTGCCACCTGGTGCACTACCCGCTCAGGAGCGGCGACCAGTACAACCTGGTCGTCACCTTCCACAGCCGCGAACCGGAAGTCTGGGACGTGCGCGACGGCAGCAAGGACGAAGTGCTGTCGTATTTCACCGGGATCGCCGAGCTGCCGCGCCAGCTGCTGCATTGCCCGTCGAGCTGGCGCCGCTGGAGCACCGCCGACCGCAACCCGGTCGACAACTGGACGAAGGACCGCATCACCCTGCTCGGCGACGCCGCCCACCCAACCCTGCAATACCTGGCGCAAGGCGCCTGCATGGCGCTGGAAGACGCGGTCACGCTGGGCGAAGCGGTGCGCCGCTGCGGCTTCGACATGGAAGCGGCGTTCGCGCTGTACCAGAGGTCGCGCATCGCCCGCACCGCGCGCGTGGTGCTGTCGGCGCGCGAGATGGGCCGCCTCTACCATGCCCACGGCGTCGAGCGCCTGGTGCGCAACGACTTGTGGAAGGGCCGCGAACAGCGCGGCTTCTACGAAGCGCTGCAGTGGCTATACGCCTGGAACGCGGCCGACTGCCTGGCCACCAACTGAACCCTATCAGGAAAATCACCATGCAACACACGACACCGCAGGACATCGCCGCCGCGCGCCGCGCCCTCTACGACGACATGCTGGGCCTGCACCTGACGCCTTTGTGGGAGTCGCTGCACTCGCTGGTGCCGAAGCAGCCCGCCCCCGGCTACGAAGCCGCGCTGTGGCGCTTCGCCGACCTCGAACCGCTGCTGGCGCGCGCCGGGGAACTGATCTCGGCCGAGGAAGCCGTGCGCCGCGTGCTGGTGCTGGAAAACCCGGCCCTGCCCGGCAGCTCCTCGATCACCCATTCGCTGTACGCCGGCATGCAGCTGATCCTGCCCGACGAAGTCGCGCCGGCGCACCGCCATACCCAGTCCGCGCTGCGCTTCATCGTGCAGGGCGAAGGCGCCTACACCGCGGTGGACGGCGAACGCACCACCATGCACCCGGGCGACTTCATCCTGACGCCGTCGTGGGCCTGGCACGACCATGGCAACCCGGGCATCGACGGCGTGGCCGAACCGGTGGTCTGGCTCGACGGCCTCGACATCCCGATGACGCGCTTCTTCAGCGGCGGCTTCGCCGAGAACGGCGCAGCGGCCAGCCAGCAGGTGGCGCGCCCCGAGGGCCGCAGCCTGGCCGCCTACGGTTACAACATGGCGCCGGTGCGCCAGCTGCATACCCGTTCCAGCTCGCCGATCTTCAACTACCCCTACGCCCGCTCGCGTGAAGCGCTCGACACGCTGCGCCGCCAGCAGGAGATCGATGCCTGGGTCGGCGTCAAGCTGCGCTACATTAACCCGCTCACCGGCGGCGCCCCGATGCCGACCATCGGCGCCTGCATGCAACTGCTGCCGGCCGGCTTCACGGGCCTGCCGCACCGCAGCACCGACGGCACCGTCTACAGCGTGGTCGAAGGCAGCGGCAGCGCCACCATCGGCGGACGCCGCTACGATTTCGCGCCGCGCGACACCTTCGTGGTGCCGTCCTGGGCCACGCTGGTGCTGGACGCGCCGCAGGACGTGGTGCTGTTCAGCTTCTCGGACCGTCCCGTGCTCGAAGCGCTCGGCATGCTGCGCGAAGAATTCCTCCCCGCATAACGTTTTACGAAAGAGACCACCATGAACCAGCAATTCGTCTTCGCGCCGGCGCCCGCCGTCGGCCTTCCCGTGCACGGCACGGACGCCGCCTTCCCGGTGCGCCGCGTCTACTGCGTCGGCCGCAACTACGCCGCCCACGCGCGCGAAATGGGCTTCGACCCGGACCGCGAACCGCCGTTCTTCTTCTGCAAGCCGAACGACGCCGCCTCGATCGTGCCGGTGCCGGCCGGCGCCACCGTCGAGCTGCCCTACCCGCCGTGCACCGGGAATTACCACTACGAGATCGAACTGGTGGTCGCCATCGGCAAGGGCGGGCGCGACATCGCGCCCGAGGACGCCGCGCAGCACATCTTCGGCTACGCTGTGGGCCTGGACATGACCCGGCGCGACCTGCAGATGCGCATGCGCGAAGCCGGCCGCCCCTGGGAAATCGGCAAGGCCTTCGACTATTCGGCGCCGATCGGCCCGATCACGCCAGTGGGCGACTGCGGCGCGATCGACGCCGGCGCCATCGCCCTGACGGTCGACGGCAAGACGGTGCAGAGCAGCGACATCACCCACCTGATCTGGAACATCAACGAAACCATCGCCCAGCTCTCGACCCTGTTCGAACTGCAGCCGGGCGACCTGATCATGACCGGCACGCCCGAAGGCGTGGGCGCCGTCGTGCGCGGCCAGACCATGCACGGCAGCGTCGCCGGCCTGGCGCCGATCAGCGTCAAGGTCGTATGACCATGCTGCTGCATACCTACTACCGCAGCTCGGCCTCGTACCGGGTGCGCATCGCGCTGAACCTGAAGGAGCTGGTGGCCGAGGAAACCTGGGTCCACCTGTCGAAGAACGGCGGCGAGCAGTTCGGCGCCGCCTTCGACGCCGTCAATCCGCAGCACCTGCTGCCGGTGCTGGAGATCGACGGCCTGGTGCTGCCGCAGTCGCTCGCCATCATCGAGTATCTCGACGAAACGCGCCAGGGCGCGCCGCTGCTGCCGCCCGACCCGGCCGGCCGCGCGCGGGTGCGCGCGCTGTCGCAGATGATCGCCGCCGACATCCATCCGGTGAACAACCTGCGCGTGCTGAAGTATCTCGGCGCGGAACTGAACGCGAGCCAGGACCGGAAGAACGCCTGGTACCGCCACTGGGTCGCGCTCGGCCTGGAGGCGCTCGAGCGCCAGCTGGCCGGCAACCCGGCCACCGGCCGCTTCTGCCACGGCGACACGCCCGGCATGGCCGACTGCTGCCTGGTGCCGCAGTTGTACAACGCGCGCCGCTTCGACTGCGACCTCTCCGGCTATCCGACGCTGCTTGCCATCGACGCCCACTGCGCCGAACTGGCCGCCTTCCGCGCCGCGCATCCGGACCTGCAGCCGGACGCCGAGTAAGCGCAGCGCAGCATCGTCAGGGCGCTTGCGTCACCTGCTCGACCGGCACGATGATGTCGGCCACCGGCGCATCGGGCGCAACTTCCAGCGCCCGCAGCGTGTCGCGCGTCACGGCCGCGAACACCGGCGCGGCGACGCGGCCGCCGAAATAGCCGCCCTCGGTGGGTTCGTCGATCATCACGGCGACGATGATGCGCGGCGCCGACACCGGCGCGAAGCCGACGAAGCCGGCGATGTAGCGGTTGGTATAGCGGCCGGCGACCGGCTTGTGGGCGGTGCTGGTCTTGCCCGCTACCCGGTAGCCGGGCACCTGCGCCCTTGGCGCAGTGCCGGCCGCGCTGCCGGGAAAACCGAGCTGCGGCGCCTGGCCGAATCCAGCCTTCGTCAGCAGGCTCCACATGTCCTGCGCGGGCATGCGCAGGGCCAGCTTGACGGTGCCGACGTTGGACGACTTCTGCAGCACTTCCGCTACGCTCAGGGTGCCGTGCCGGCTGGCGTCGCGTATCGTGGCGCGTCCGATCGTCAGGTGACCGGGCGCGGTGTCGACCGGCGTGTCCGGCGTCGCCAGCCCGCGTTCCAGCGCCAGCGCGATCGTGAACGGCTTCATCACCGATCCCGGTTCGTAGGTATCGGTCAGCACCCGGTTGCGTAGCTGGGCTCTATTCAGCACACGGCGGTCGTTCGGGTCATAGTGCGGCAGGTTGGCCAGCGCGAGCACTTCGCCACTCTGCACGTCGAGCACGACGATGGCGGCGGCCTGCGCCTTGTGCCGGTCGAGCGCCGCCTTCAAATGCGAGGCGGCGATGTGCTGGATGTCGCGGTCGATCGACAGCGCCAGGTCGCGTCCATCGCGCGCCGGCAGCGTCGCTCCGGCGTCTTCCACGATCCGTCCGAGACGATCCTTGATCACCCGGCGGCTGCCCGCCTTTCCGGCGAGGCTGGCCTGGTGGGCCAGTTCCATGCCTTCCTGGCCGACGTCCTCGACATTGCTGAATCCCACCAGATGCGCCGTCAGCTCTCCCTGCGGGTAGTGGCGCTTGTACTCGTTGCGGGTGCCGATGCCGTCGATGCCGAGCCGGCGCACCGCCTCCAGCAGATCCGGGTCCGCCTGCCGCTTGAGGTACACGAAACTTCGTTGTGGCGCCAGCCGGGCATCCAGGCTCGCGCCGGACATGCCGAGCAGGCGCGCCAGCGCGTCGCGCTTTTCCGGCACCGCCCGGCGTACCTCTTCGGGAATGGCCCAGAGAGACTTGGCAGGGAGCGACATCGCCAGCACCTGGCCATTGCGGTCGAGTATGCGTCCACGGGTCGCGGGTAGTTCAAGGGTACGCGCATAGCGCGCGGCACCGCGTTCGCGCAGGAAATCGCCGGAGAACATCTGCAACCAGGCGGCGCGCACTCCCAGCGCGGCAAAGCCCGCGAAGAGTACGAACAGCACCAGCCGCGAGCGCCAGGCCGGCAGCGCTGCCGCCAGTACCGGGCTCGCGGAAAATGGCCCGCCCTTGCCGGCAGCGATGCGAAATGTGGACGACATGAATCAGTGGAGCGGATCGCGCTCGTCGTCGAACGAGCTGGTGTCCGCCTCCAGCACCGGCAACGCCAGCGCAAAGCGCAGCGCCAGCAAGCGGAAGGCAAAGCCTGTCCCGATGGCGGTGGCGCTGGCCAGTCCGGCGCCGACGCCGAGGTGCAGCAGGCCCACGTAGAGTGCGCCGGTTGCCAGGGAAACCGTGGCGTACAGGTCGCGCCGCAGCACCAGCGGCACCTGGTTGCACAGGATGTCGCGCAGCAGCCCGCCAAACACTCATGCGCTTTACTCATGAATATCAAACAGCTTGAACATCTCCTGGCTGTCGCCGAGCATCGCTCCTTCAGCCGTGCCGCCGAACGCATGTTTATTACCCAGTCCGCCTTAAGCCGCAGCATCGCCGCACTCGAAGACGAACTCGGCGCGTTGCTGTTCGACCGCGTCGGAAAACGCGTCGAGCCGACGCCGCTGGGCACGCACGTCGCGGCGCGCGCTGCGGAGCTCGTGCGCGATGCCGGCGAACTGCGGCGCAGCGTCGACATTTTCCAGGGTGGGAAAGGCGGGACCTTGCGCGTCGGGCTCGGATCGGGCCCGGCCGCCATGCTGACCACACCCCTGCTCTGCCATATGGCCGAGCACCATCCGCGCGTCCACGTGCGCATCACGGGCGGGCCGGTCGCGCTGCAGCTGATGCAGCTGCGCACGCACGAGCTCGACGCGCTGATTGCCGATGCGCGCAGCATCGAGCCGGCAGCCGACCTCGTAGCCGAACCGATCGGCGAGCTGCGTACTTGCTTCGCCTGCCGTACCGACCATCCGCTGGCGCCGCAGACAACGGTGACGCTGGGGCAGGTGTTGGCCTATCCGGTCGCCTCCACACCCCTGTCCGATGAAATCGCCCGGTTGCTGGTAGAACTGTACGGTCCCGAGGCACTGCCCGAGAAGATGACGACCTTGCAGTGCGACGACGTGCCCAGCCTGGTGCGCGCGGTAGTGAGCTCGCCGGCGGTCTTCCTTGGCCTGGCCGCAGCGGTGCGCGCAGAAATCGGCGCCGGGACCCTGGTCGAGCTGGCCGTCGCCCCGGCCCTGGCCGCGCGCGCGCGCTTCGCCTGCGTCACCCTGGCCGGGCGGACCGAGGCGCCGGTAATGGCTGCGTTCCGTCGCTTCGCCGCGGAGCGGCTCATGGACTGAAGAGGCTTTTCTCGAAGCAGCAACCGTTCATGGACATCCTGATCGAGGCGACCCACGCGCAGTCGGAAGCCTCATCGACGGGGCATGTGCGGCGGGCAGTCAGCCCGCGTCGGGCTGGCGCCGCTGGCGCAGGGCGAATCCGATCCCGCAAGCCAGCACCGCCGCCAGCGCCCAGAATACCAATCCCGTCCCCCCGGCCGACCCGAGCGCCCCGAAGCCGACCGGCAGCGCCGTCTGGCTGGCGTTGACCAGCATCGTGCGTACGCCGATCGCTTCCCCGCTGCGCCCCGGCGGCGCGTTGTTCTGCAGTTCGCCCATGATCATCGGCAGCGCCGAGCCGAGCCCCACGCCCAGCACGAAGGACAGCGCCAGCAGCGGCGCCAGCGCGTGCGACAGCGGCAGCAGCGCGTACACCAGCGCCGCCAGTGCCAGCGCGCCGGCCAGCACATGCCAGGGCGCGAGCCGGCGGGCGAGGAAAGGCATGGCCAGGCGCACGGCGAAGGTGCCGGCGCCGAACGCGCCCATCACCAGCCCGATGGCCGAGGCGGACAGGCCGACGCGAGCGCCGTGCACGGGCATCATGAAGGAAAACAGGTCCCAGCCCATCGATAGCAGCGTGCTGACGATGAACACGGCGCGCAGCGGCGCGTGGCGCAGCAGGTCGGCCACGCGCGGCCGGGCGCCGCCGGGCGGGCGCGCCGGCGCGACGGCGGCCGCGCGCCGCTGCGTCCACAGCAGCGCCATGGCCAGCAAGGGCAGCAATGCCAGGGACAGGAAGGCGGCGCCGTGGCCGGCCAGGTCGACCAGCAGGCCGGCGATCACCGGCCCGGCGATGGTGGACGTCGAAATGCCGAGCGCCAGCATCGAGAAAGCGTGGGTGCGGCGGTCCGGGGCGGCGCCATTGCCGACGGCGTTATTGATGACGAGATGCACCAGCACGAAGCCGCTGCCGAGCAGCACCGCGGCCGCGCCCAGGCCGGCCAGCCCGGGTAGCGACGGGGGCAGCGGCAGCGGCGCCAGCAGCAGCGCCGCCGCGAGCATCAGGAGCGCCAGCAGCAGCGGAGTGGCGGGCGCGCTGCGGTCGGTCCAGCGCCCGGCATGGATCGACACGCACATCGGCACCAGCGCCAGCAGGCTGATGACCAGACCGACCTCGAACGGCGTGCCGCCCCGCGCGACGGCGGACAGGGTCAGCACCACGCGCCCGCCGGCAAAGGCGGTGTGCGCCAGCACCAGCAGCGCGATCAGGCTGGCCAGCTTCATCGGTGCCGGTTCAGGCGCCGTGCACTGGCGCGGGATTGAAGCGCATCGAGAAGTCGATCGCGCGCAGGTCCTTGACCAGGGTGCCGGCCGAAATCCGGTCGACGCCGCTCTCGGCCAACCCGCGCAAGCCTTCGTAGCGCACGCCGCCGGAAATCTCCAGGCTGCAGCGCCCCGCCGCCAGTTGCACCGCTGCGCGCACCTGCTCGAGCGGCATGTTGTCGAGCAGGACCATCGGCACGCCGGCGGCCAGCGCTTCTTCCAGCTGGGCCAGGGTTTCCACCTCGACCTGGATGAAAGCGGGGCTGCCGCCGGCCTGCAGCGCCGCCGCATAGGCCGCGCCCAGGCCGCCGCAGGCGGCGATGTGGTTTTCCTTGATCAGGATGGCGTCGTGCAGGCCCATGCGATGGTTCTTGCCGCCGCCGCAGCGCACCGCGTACTTCTGGGCCACGCGCAGGCCGGGGATGGTCTTGCGCGTGTCGAGGATGGCCGCGCGCGTGCCGGCCACGGCGGCGACGTAGTGCGCCGTCGCCGTCGCCACGCCGCTCAGCGTCTGCAGGAAGTTCAGGCAGGTGCGTTCGGCCGTCAGCAGGCCGCGCGCGCTGCCGCAGATCTCGACCACCGGCGCGCCCGCCATGCAGCGACCGCCGTCCTCGACGTGCCACAGCGCCTGGGCCGAGGGCGACACCTGGCGCAGCGTCTCCATCACCCAGGGCCGGCCGCAGAGGATCGCCTCTTCGCGGCAGACGATGGTGGCGCGCGCCGTCCGCCCGGCCGGCACCAGCGCCGCCGTCAGGTCGCCGGCGCCGACGTCTTCCTGCAGGGCGCGCCGGACGTCGGACTCGACCTGCTGCGCGAACCGTGCTTCCGGCACGCTCATCAGATCACCACGCCGCGCGGGATCGGCACGCCGTAGAGCGAACCGGCATACGCCGCATACACCGGGTCGTCGACGTTGCAGGCGTGGCCCATCGCCACCGACAGGTCGCGCCAGGTGCGCTGGATCGGATTGGTGACGCGGCTGGCGTTGCCGCCGGCGTGCTTGAACACTTCGGCGGCGGCGCTGGCGGCGCGGCGCACGGCGCGCACCTGGTTCACGCGCGCCTTGTACTTCATCTCCTTGGTGACCCGGCCGCCGGCCTGCACCAGCTTGTAGATCTCGCCGATCTCGCCCAGCACGTGCTGGCGCGACGCGTCGATGTCGGCCAGCGCCGCGCCGAGCGAAGCCATGTGGTACGGATTCTGGGTCTGGCTGGTGCCCATGCGGGTCACGCGCGAGCCGGTGTATTCGGCAAAATGATTGACCACGCCGGCGGCGATGCCCAGCGTCGCGGCCGAAATCGCGCCGGGGAAGAACAGGTCGAACGGGATCTGGTACAGCGCCGTGCCCGGGCGGTTGCGGCTGGCGTAGACGCAGTCGTTGAGCTCCTGCACGTTGTAGGTGCGGTATTCGGGCACGAACACTTCGTTCACGACGACGTCCTTGCTGCCGGTGCCCGACAGGCCCATCACGTTCCACGAATCCTGCAGGATCTCGTAGTCGGCGCGCGGCAGCACGAAATGAGTGAGCACGTTGAACACGCCCGGCGCCTCGGCGCTTTCGGCGAAGCCGCCCAGCACGGCCCACTTGCAGTGGTCGGTGCCCGACGAGAACGGCCACTGGCCGCTCAGGACGTAGCCGCCGTCGACACGGCGCGCCTTGCCGATCGGGGCGTAGGGCGAGGCGGTCCAGGTGTCGTGGTCCTGGCCCCAGACTTCTCCCTGCATGCGCGGGTCGCCCTGGCCGAACTGGAACGGGTGCACGCCCACCACCGAGCCGACCCAGCCCATCGACGAGGCCTTCGAGGCCAGGTCGATGACGGTCTGGTAGAACTCGCGCGGATCGGCTTCGAAGCCGCCGTACTCCTTTGGCTGCAGCATGCGCACCAGGCCGCTGTCGCGGATCAGGCGCGCGCCTTCGTCGGTGATGCGGCCCAATGCGTTACTGGGCAGTTCCTGGGCGGCAAAGCTGTCGATGTTGCCGATGATGGTTTCTCGTACCGGATGCATGCTATCTCCTGAATGTGTCGTTTTACGTGGGTGCGGAAGGCTGCGCCGGCTCAGCGCCGCGGCGCCTCTTCCATCATCAGCGCGGTCAGTTCCTTGTGCTGGCGGCGGTGGCCCCAGCTGCTCGGCTTGTCGTAGGTGCGCGGCACCCACAGGTCGTGCTCGACGTCCAGCCCGCCCCAGCCGTATTCGAGGCGGAAGCCCGACGGCGTGTACATGTAGAACGAGATCATGTGGTCGTTGCTGTGGCGGCCCAGCGTGGTCGTGATCGGGATGGCGCGTTCCTCGCAGATGTCGTGCGCGCTGCCGACGTCGTCGAGCGCATTGACCTCGATCATCAGGTGCAGGAAGGCGACTTCGCGGGTCGGCAGGCTGGCGATCGCCAGCGAATGGTGGCGCCCGTTGATGTGGTAAAAGTGCGCTTCGAGCGGACCGTCGCGCACGATGTCGGACGGGTGGAACCCCATCACCTCGCGGTAGAAGCGGTCGCCCTCCTCCAGGTCGGCCACGGCCAGCACGACGTGGCCCAGGCCCTGTTCCGCGGTACGGAAGCCGCTCATGGCACGGCTCGGGTGGAAGGGCGCGACCGTGTGGTACTGGCCCCAGCTCAGTTCATGGCGAAAGCCCGACGGGTCCTTGAACCAGTAAAAGCCCTCGACCTTGCGCTCGGCGCTTTCCTCGCGCGTGCACCGGGCCGTCTCGAGGCCATGGGCGCGCACGCGCTCGATCACGGCCAGGGCGCCGGCTTCGTCCTGCACGCTCCAGCCGATGTAGGCGACCGCGTTGCGCGCGCCCGGGTGGATCGCGATGCGGTGGTGCGCTTCATCCAGGCGCAGGCGCACCGCGCCGTCGGCGCCGTGGCCGGCCAGCTGCAGGCCCAGCACTTCCGGGCCGAAGGTTTCCCACGCTGTGTGTTCGGGGGATGCGACCCCCAGATAGGCAAGCGACTTGATCATTCGCTGTCTCCATTTATTTTGTAGAGCGCAAGCTCTGGAATCTTGGTTCATCCACGGCCGAAAGCGGCCCGGATTGCGTGCATAGGGTCAGGCGGCGACCGGATTGCCTTCGATGAAGGAATCGATCACGCGGTTGAATTCGTCGGTATGTTCGAGCTGGACCCAGTGGCCGCAACGGTTGACGATGTAGACGCGCGAGTTGGCGATCGCGCGCGCCAGCACCAGGGCCGAATTGAAGTGGACGGTGCGGTCGTCGCGGCCATGCATCAGCAGGGTCGGCGCGGCGATGGTGGCCACGCGCTGCGGGTCGAGCCTGACCATCGGCTTGCCATGGCCGCTCTTCCAGCCCTCGATGTGATCGGGACGCGCCAGCGTGGCCTTGACGCGCTCGGCCAGCAGGTCGTCGGTGACGTGGCGCGTATCGAAGGCCATGCCCTCGACGAACTTGCGCATGGTTTCGATCGACGGGTTGAAATAGGCCGCTTCCAGCGCCTTGACGCCTTCGGACAGGCCGGCCGGGTCGAAGATGCCCGGCACGCCCGCGGACGAACCCATGGTGATCAGGTGGGTCACCAGTTCCGGACGCTCGTAGGCCAGGCGGATGCAGGACGAGCCGCCCATCGAGTTGCCGACGAAGGCGGCGCGTTCGATGCCGAGCGCTTCCAGGAATTCGGCCAGCGCGCCGCTGTTGTCGCGCTGCTCGTAGTGGACGGCCTGGGATTTGCCCCAGCCCGGCAGGTCGACGGCGAGCACGCGGTATTTCTTCGCCAGCGTCGCGATGTTCGGGTTGTAGTTGCTCCAGGACGAAGCGCCCGGTCCGCCGCCATGCACCAGCACCAGCGGATGACCCTCGCCCGCCTCGTGGTAGTGGATGTCCCAGTTTTTAGTCTTGATGCGCTTGCTGGTGCTCGCTTCGGTGATGTTCGCCACGTCTTCCTCCATTGAATAAGGGGTATCGGTCGCCTGCTGGCGCCGCGTTCAATGGATATTAACTGAATCTCCGTTCTAGAATCAATATTTTATTTTCGCGTGATTCGGCGCCTGCGCCCACCCATTTGCGGGGGGCGCTTTCGCCGTCAGGCCTGGCGTGCGCGCCGGGCCGGCTTGCGCGCAGCGGCGCCCGCGGGCAGGCTGGCCTGGGCCTGGGCGACCAGGTGGACCAGGCTCGCCGCCAGCATCGGCCGGAACGACTGGATCGATTCGCCCGATGCGCCGGCGATGGCGTTGCCGTCCTGCAGCGCCAGTGCGAAACCGCTCAGCCGGTCCGGCAGGTCGGGGTCGTGCGCGACCAGGGCGTCCGGCATGGCATTGCGCCACCAGGCCGCCAGCTCGGCGCGCTGGCGCTGGCGGATCGCCAGGAAGCGCTCGCGCGCCACCTGTTCGCGCACCGATTTTTCCACGCTCAGGATGACCCCGAGGCGCCAGAAGTCGGCCGCGTCGTACTGGCGGCCGGGCTCGGCGCTGCCGAAGATGCGCGCGATGTGTTCCTCGAGCCCTTCGCCGGGCCCCGGCTGCAGGGTGGCGGCGACCTGGCTGTGCCAGCGTTCGAAGCTGGTCTCGATGAGCGCGGCCAGCAGCAGGTCCTTGTTTTCGAAGTGCCAGTAGACGCTGCCGACCGGCAGTTCGGCGCGTTTGGCGACCTTGGCCATGGTGGCGCCGCTGTAGCCGTCGTCGCAGATGACTTCGAAGGCGGCGTCGAGGATGCGTTCGCGCGAGGCGGCGCTGGTGCGGTGTTCTCCCGAACGGCGGGGACGTGGTGGGGTGAGGGACATGGTGACTGGGGCATTCTCCTGAATCGAAAAAAAATGGTAACACGGGCATTGGCAAATTACTTACTGCCGAGTGAGTGCGGGCATGGAACCCCGAATGAGCGAGCGCACCGTTTCATGCGGTTTACGAATGATTTAGGGGGATTGATGCGCCACCTGCATAGCTGAAATGAAGCTTTGCGCGTTGCTTCGCTTGCCACGATCACAAAAAATAGGGCCAGTTGATCACGCCTCAATCGTCAAGGAACACATGAACAAACTCAATCTCTCCGTGGCCATCGGTAACTACGACCGCTGCCGTCCCCTGATCGACGGCGCCGTCCAGATCGATGGCGTCAATCCGATCTTCATGACGCTGTCGCCGGAAGAGATCTTCTTCCGCGCCTTCCGCGGCGAGGAATTCGACATCTGCGAACTGTCGCTCTCGAGTTCCACCGTCAAGACCGCCGACGGCAAGCTGCCCTACGTCGGCGTGCCGGTGTTCCTGTCGCGCGCCTTTCGCCATACCGCGGTCTACGTGCGCACCGACCGCATCAACAAGCCCGAAGACCTGCGCGGCTGCCGCATCGGCCTGCCCGAATACCAGCTCACCGCCAACGTCTGGGTGCGCTCCTTCCTGCAGGACGACCATGGCGTGGCGCCGGAAGACGTGACCTGGGTGCGCGGCGGCATCTCGCACGCCGGCCGCCCCGAAAAGATCAGGCTCGACCTGCCGCCGAACGTGAAGCTGGAAGACGCGCCCGAAGGCGAAACCATCTCCAGCCTGCTGGCCAAGGGCGAGATCGACGCCTACGTGGCGCCGCGCGCACCGGACCTGCCGCCCGGGACGCCGAACGTCGGCTGGCTGTATCCGGACCCGGTCGCCGCGGCCCGGGATTACTTCCGCCGCACCCGCATCTTCCCGATCATGCACATCCTCGGCGTGCGCCGCGAACTGGCCGAGCAGCACCCGTGGCTGCCGGGCGCCGTCTACAAGGCCTTCAACCAATCCAAGCAAGTGGCGCTGGAACACCTGAGCGAAACCTCGGCCACCAAGATCACCCTGCCCTTCGCCGAGGAACGCCTGAAGGAAGCGCGCGACCTGATGGGCGAGGACTTCTGGTCCTACGGCATCGACGGCAACCGCCACGTGCTCGAGAAATTCTTCGACCACCACCACCGCCAGGGCCTGTCCTCGCGCCTGGTGACGCCGGAAGACCTGTTCCATCCGGGTACCTTCGAATCCTTCAAGCTGTAAGGAACGCCATGAGCGAACACACTTCCGCCGTCTACCAGCAGTGGCACGCCGCCCGCCTGGCGCCATTATGGGCCAGCCCGAACGCGCACAAGCCGCCGCCCGGCCCGCTGGCGCCGCACATCTGGCGCTGGAGCGAGACCCGCCCGCTGGTCGACCTGGCCTTCCAGGAAACCTCGCCGGCGGCGGTGCAGCGGCGCGTGCTGCAGATGCTCAGCCCGCACGCGGCCTCGCCCGCCGACGAGCATACCTGCGGCAACGTGCTGGCCGCGCTGCAATGCCTGCTGCCGGGCGAGACCGCGCGCCCGCACCGCCACACCATGAATGCGCTGCGCTTCCTGCTCGAAGGATCGGGCGCGGTCACGCTGGTCGACGGCAAGGCCTGTCCGATGGAATTCGGCGACCTCGTGCTCACGCCCGGCATGTGCTGGCATGAGCACCGCCACGACGGCAGCGACCCGGTGGTCTGGCTCGACGTGCTCGACGTGCCGCTGCACCAGAACCTCGGCACCGTGGTATTCCAGCCGGGCCCGATGAAGGCCGCGCCGGCCACCATGGAGGACGCGGCCTTTGCCTCGGCGGGCATCCTGCCGGTCGAACTCGGCGGCCGCAGCGCGCACTCGCCGGTGTTCCGCTACCCCTACGCCGACGCCGTGCGCGCGCTCGCCCACGCGCCCGTCTCGCCCGACGGCGCGCGCCGCGTGCGCTACGTCAATCCAGTCAATGGCAGCGGCGCCATCCCCCTGCTCGACACCGCGATGCTGCAGGTCGACGCCGGCGTGACGACCCTGCCCACACGCAGCAACGCCAACCTGGTCTGCACCGTGGTCGAAGGCTGCGGCGAAACCCGCATCGGCGACCAGACCATCGCCTGGGGCCCGCGCGACACCTTCACCATCCCCCAGCACAACTGGGCGGCGCACCGCAGCTTCGACCAGGCCGCGCGCCTGTTCATCGTCTCCGACGCCGACATCCTGCGCCGCCTCGGCCTGCTGTCGGAAGACACCGCAACCGTTCCCATGAAAGACGCAACACCATGAATATCTGCTGGTACGACCAACACCAACTCGGCGTCGTCGCCGACGGCCGCGTGTATGCCGTGAGCGGCGCACTCGCCGCCTTGCCGACCGCGCGCTACCCGGCCGCGCCGGGCGACCTGCTGATCGCCCACCTCGACACGGTGCGCGCGGCGATCGAGCGCCTGCTGCCGAACGCGCCGTCGAAACCGGCGAGCGAGGTACGCTTCCTGAGCCCGGTAGCCAATCCCGGCAAGATCATCGGCGTGCCGGTGAATTACGCCGACCACGTGGCCGAAGCGAACGCCGACCAGGCCACCTTCACCGACCGCTACAAGGGTCCGATCCGCGAACAGGGCCTGTTCCTGAAAGCGGCCAGCGCCCTGGTCGGGCCAGCCGAGGGCGTGGCCCTGCGCTTCCCCGAGCGCCTGTCGCACCACGAAATGGAACTCGGGGTCGTGATCGGCAAGACCGCCGCCAACGTAGCGCAGGAAGACGCGCTGTCGTACGTGGCCGGCTACGCCATCGCGCTCGACATGACCGTGCGCGGCCCGGAAGACCGCTCGCTGCGCAAGTCGCTCGACAGCTACGCCGTGCTCGGCCCCTGGCTGGTGACCGCCGACGCCATCGGCGACGCCCAGCGGCTCGACATCAGCCTGTCGGTGAACGGCGAACTACGCCAGCGCGCCAGCACCGCCGAGATGATCATCGGGATCGCCGAGCAGATCGCCTGGGCCTCGAGCTACTACACGCTGCATCCGGGCGACATCATCATGAGCGGCACCTGCGCCGGCGTCGGCCAGGTGCTGCCGGGCGACGTGATCGATTGCGCGATCGAAGGCATCGGCGACATGCGCGTGGCCGTGCGCGCGGCGCAGGGGTAAGCGGCATGTCCGCCCCTTCCTCCGAGCGCATTGGTGTGCGCCTGCAGTCGGTCAGCTACGCCACGCCCGACATCCAGGTCTACGAATTCGTGCGCCCGGACGGCGCGCCGCTACCTGGGGCCAGCGCCGGCGCCCACGTCGACGTGCACCTGGCCAACGGCATCACCCGTTCGTACTCGCTGCTGCACGCCGAGCCGGCGCCGGCGCGCTACGTGGTCGGCGTCAAGCGCGATCCGAACAGCCGCGGCGGCTCGCAATACATGCACGAGCAGCTGCGCGTCGGCACCCTGCTCGCGCTGTCGGCGCCGCGCAACCACTTCCCCCTGGCGGAAGACGCGCCGCACAGCGTGCTGTTCGCCGGCGGCATCGGCATCACGCCGATCCTGTGCATGGCCGAACGCCTGCACGCGCTGGGCGCATCCTGGGAGCTGTGGTACGCCGTGCGCGCACGCAGCGACCTGGCCTTCCTGTCCCAGTTGGTGCGCTTCGGCGAGCGCGTGCGCCTGCACGTCGACGCCGAGGCGAACGCCGTGCTCGACATGGCCGCCATCGCCGCGCAGGCGCCGGCCGGCACCCATTTCTATTGCTGCGGTCCGGGCCCGATGCTGGCGGCCTACGAGCAAGCCACCGCCGCCCACCCGCCGGAGTCGGTGCACCTGGAACGCTTCGGCGCCGGCGCGCCGCTCGTCACCGGCGGCGACGGCTTCGTCATCGCGCTGGCGCGCAGCGGCGGCGAACTGCGCGTGCCGGAGACCTCGACCGTGCTGCAGGTCCTGCTCGAGAACGGCGTCGCCGTCGACTTCTCCTGCGAGGCCGGCATTTGCGGCAGCTGCGAGATCGGCGTGCTCGAAGGCGAAGTGGACCACCGCGACGAGGTGCTGACGGCGTCCCAGCGCGCCTCCAACTGCTCGATGATGGCTTGCTGCTCGCGCGCGAAAGGCGCGCGCCTGGTGCTCGACGTGTAACGCTTCCCTGCTTCCTCCTTTACCGCGCACCGGCTTCCGCCGCTGCGCGGTTTTTTATGGCCGTTCCTCCGGCATGCCGCGCGGCCTGCATCCGTGCGTTGAACGCGTGGGCGCCGCCGAGAGCGCGGGTGCGCGCAGGGTCGTCGATCCGCCCACCCTACGCCGCCCTGGCATGCCGCACGCGTACGCTGCTGACCGGCAGGGTGGGCGGCTGCACCCGGCTGCCCGCGTGCACGCCGCACTTGCGCCGCCCACGCGTTCAACCAGCTGGAGAAACCTCGCGCCCATGCCGCCGAAGAACAGCGCCACCAGCCGGTTCCAGGCCTCGGCACCGGGCAGGAAATGAGGATCGTGGTGCTGAAGTCCGCCGTCTTCTACTGACGGGCGGGCGCGCCACGCGGCGCGCCATGAAAAACGGACCCGCGCGGGGTCCGTTCTTGCCACTACCGAAGGCGCTTAACCGGCGCGCGCCTTGCCGATGCCGCCACGCAGCGCCTCGGCTTCGGCCTCGGCCTCGTTCGCCTCGTCGGTACCTGCCGTATGCACCGGCAACTCCTGGTCGAAGCGCTCGGCGCTGAAGTAGAAGGCGATGGCGCTGACGATGCACAGGCCGCCGAAGAACAGCGCCACCAGCACCGGGTCGGTGCCGCCGCGCATGGCCAGCAGGGCCGAGGCGATCAGCGGCGCCGTGCCCGAGCCGATGGTCGAGGCCAGCTGAAAGGTCACCGCGATGCCGCTGTAGCGCACGTCGGCGGCGAACTTCTCGCCCATCCAGGTGTTGACCGGGCCGCCCATCATCGCCTGCACCAGCGGCAGCGCCAGGATCAGCGCCAGGATCAGGGCGCCCAGGCTGCCCTGGTTCACCAGCAGGAAGATCGGCCAGGTGACGGCGACGCCGAGCAGCGCGCCGGTGATCAGGAGCGGGCGGCGGCCGTAGCGGTCCGACAGCGCGCCGAAGCACGGCATGGTGAAGATGTGCAGCAGGTTCGCCACCGTCATCGCCAGCAGCGCGTCGCTGCGCGAATGGCCGACGGTGACGGCGTAGTTCAGCAGGAAGGCGGCGGCGAAGGTGGCGAAGGCGAGCGGCGCCAGGCCGCCGATCACGCCCGACAGCACCTGGGCGCGGTTGTGGCGGAACACCGTCACCACCGGCAGCACGCTGACCTTCTTGCCCGAGGCCAGGCGCTTCCTGCGCGCTTCCTCGAATTCCGGGGTTTCCTCGAGCTGCATGCGGATCACGACGCCCAGCACCACCAGCAGCGCGCTCAGGAGGAAGGGCACGCGCCAGCCCCAGTCGAGGAACTGCTCGTTCGGCAGCTTCGAGAACATCATCATCACCAGGGTGCCCAGCACCGCGCCGCTGGGGCCGCCCGAGGCGACGATCGAGACCGCCAGCCCCCGTCCGCCGGGCTTGGCGTGCTCCATCGACATCAGGGTCGCCCCGCCCCACTCGCCGCCGATGGCCAGGCCCTGGATCAGGCGCAGCACGACGAGCATGACCGGCGCCCAGATGCCGATCTGCTGGTAGGTCGGCAGCAGGCCGATCAGCACGCTGGCGCCGCCCATCATCATCAGCGTGATCATCAGGATCTTCTTGCGCCCGAGGCGGTCGCCGTAATGGCCGAACACGACGGCGCCCAGCGGACGCGCGAAATAGCCGGCCGCCAGCGTGGCGAAGGCCGACAGCGTCGCCGCCGCCGGGTCGAGGTTGACGAAGAAGATATGGGGAAAGACGATCGCCGCGGCGACGCCGTAGAGCAGGAAATCGTAGTACTCGAGCGTGGTGCCGAGGTAGCTGGCGATGATCGCGCGGCGCCGGCTCTTGATCTGGGTATCGGTGCTTGAATGGTCAGCCATGGTCATGTTCCGCAAATGTGGTGAATGGAATATCGGATGCAGCAGGTGGGCGCGCGCGCGTCATTGCGCGCCGTTGTCCGGTTCCCGCGGCTTCTCGGAAATCGACGGCAGCGCCTTGAAATCGGACGGCGTGCCCATCGGCGCGTGCATGCGCAGCATCGGCAGGTAGTAGCGGATGTACGCCAGGATCAGGATCAGGTTCAGGTACAGGCACCAGACCGACATATAGGTGCTCAGGATGCGGTCGTAGCGCAGGTTCAGCACGATGGAATTGTGGAACACCATGTACGAGACCGGCAGCGCCGCGGCCAGCGCCAGCGGCACGAACACGTTGAACACGAGGCACAGGCCGACGACCAGCTCGACCGTCTTGACCAGGTCGAACATGCCCACTTCGAGCAGCGAGACCAGCATCACGTTCGACGGGTGCAGGGTGCCCAGCGGTTGCGGGAAGATCGGCACATGGCCGAAGACCGACAGCAGGTGGCTGGCGCCGCTGACGATCATCCAGGCGCCGAGCATGATGCGGCAGAAGACCAGCACCAGCTTGCCGATGAAGCGCAGGTCGAGTTTGTTGGTGCGGTCATGCACCGCGGGAGTGGATATTGCCATGCTGCGTGTCTCCGGTTAAAACTGTTTTTGTGATGGATGGGGCGATGCTATGCCCTGGGCGCGAGGCCCATGTCGAGCGGCTTGCCGAGGGCGCTGGCGGCGCAATCCTGGCCGGCCAGCGGCTGGGCGACCGTCTTGCGCCAGACGATGCGCCCGTTCCCGGTGCGGAACATGTCGACCAGTTCGTAGGCGCCCTGGCCGCCCTGGACGCAATGGTGGACGGCGACGTTGAGGCCTTCGGCTACGACCTGGCGCAGCGTCGAGGCGAGCGGCGCACCGCCCTGGCGGTAGACTGCGTCCGGCGTCAGGTCGATCGTCTTCGGCGTGTAATACAGCTTGGCGGCTTGCGCCGTGTCGCCCTGCCCGTAGGCCAGCGCCATGTAGCCGGCCACGACCTCGCGCGGCATCTGGCCGACGCCGGGGCCGCTGTCGCCGTACCAGCGCGGATTGAAATGCAGGTCCTGCGCGACATACCCTGTCAGCAGGACGCCCAATGCGATCGAGATCGCGTTCAGTTTTTTATCGGTGATCACCGGGGAAGTCTCCTGTTTGCATGCTTGTCGTTTGCTTTGTTTCCCATCGGCGCCGCAGCGCACTTTTCAGCGCATCTGCGCCGTCCCCGCGTCGTACAGTTTCAGCAAGTCCGGGTCGTGGGCGGCGAAATGGCGTGCGCGCAGCGGCGCCGTCAGTGCGCGCAGCATGGCCGACTGCGCCGGCGCCGGCGTATGCACCGCCATGCCGCGGGCGGCCAGGGTGTCGCGCGCGGCGGCGGCTTCGGCGCGCGCCGCGGCGCGCTGCACCCGCCCAGCGTCCACCGCCGCCTGGCGCAGGATGCCCTGCTCCTGCGGCGTCAGTGCGGCCCAGGCCTGCGCATTCGCGGCCAGCACCAGGGCGCTGTAGGAATGGTTGGTCAAGGTGAGCGAGGACTGCACTTCGTACAGGCGCCCGGCCAGGATCTGGGAAATGAAATTGTCCTGCGCCGCGACGCGCTTCGCCTTGAGCGCGCCGTACAGCTCGCCGAAGGGCAGCGCGACCGGATTGGCGCCGAAGGCGCGCGCGGTCTCGACGAACACCGGTTCGCCGATGACGCGCATGTCCACGCCGTGCAGGTCGCGCGCGCCCCGGACCGGCGCGCCCGCGGTGGTGATCTGGCGAAAACCGTTTTCCCACCACGCCAGCCCGACCAGTCCGGCCGGCGCCAGGCGCGCCAGCAGGGCCTGGCCGAAGGGGCCGTCGAGCAAGGCGTCGGCCTGTCCGGCGTCGGCCACCAGGTAAGGCAGGTCGAGCAGTTCGAAGGCTTTCACCTGCGGCGCCAGGCCGGTGCCGGCGACGAGCATCAAGGCCGGCGTGCCGGGTGCGCCCGCCTGCAGGGCGGCGATCTGCGCGGCGGGCGCACCGGGCAAGGCATCGCTGCGCACCTTCACCCGCAGGCTGCCGCCGCTGGCGCGCGCGGCGCTGTCGGCGAAGGCGCGCATGCCCTGGCGCACCGGGTGCTGCTCGGGGAGGTAGGCGCGGTAGTCGGCGATCTCGACCTGGCGCACGGCGGGCGCGGCGGTGACGGACGCGGTGGCGGACGTGGCCAGCGAAGCCAGGGCGCACGCGAATAAAACACGGCGGGCCGGCTGCCCCGCCCGTCGGAAGATTGTCTCCAGCATGGTTCTGTTCTTTCTATTGCGTCTGAAGATTATCATAGTTGCCCATCCTGCCTTCAATGCCGCCCATGGAATGTCAGCTATCCGCGCAGCGCATAGGTGATGAGGGCTAGCCGATCGCCAGCGCGGCGTTCAGGGCCGCCACGTCGGCCTCGGCCTCGAGCTTGTGCAGGCGCGCGACCACGGCATTCGCCTGCGCCCGCTTCATGCCGGCCGCGTCGGTGCATTCGAACACCTTCCTGCGGTATTCCCCGGCCGTCATCGGGTTCTTCGGATCGCCCTTGGCGAAGCGCACTTCCTTGTCCAGGCGGCGGCCGTCGCGCGTCTTCAGTTCCAGGCGCACGAAGCCGGGACCGCCGTCGGGCCGCACCAGGGTCTTGTCCTCGACGGTGACCATGCGTTTGGCGAGCGCGCGCAGGTCGGCGCGGCGCAGGGCCGCATCGGTGAAGTGGCGCAGGCCGACCTCGCGGTCCTGGATCGCCGCCGCCACCATCCACGGGTTGCTGAACTGCGCTTCGACGATCGTTTGCGGGTTCTGCTTCTTTTCCAGCGGCGCGCCGAGCAGCATCATCTCGGCCGGCGGACTGTAGATCGTCACCGTGTCGACGTCGGCGGCGCGGATGTCGTTGGCCTTGACCAGTTCCAGGATGCCGTCGATGGCGACGTGCCCGCCGCGGCAGGACGGATACGGTTTCGGCGCGATGTCGAGCCCGGCGAAACGGCTGCCCAGTCCGCCCAGCAGCGCCTCTTCCGAGTACTTGCCGCCGTGGTACTGCCGGAACAGGCCCTTGACCCCGCCCAGCACCCGGTCGGAACCGATCGCGCCGTGCTTTGCCAGGCGCGCCGACATGATGCCGCCGTAGGCCGCAAAGCCGGCGCCGAGGCGCTTGGCATGGGTGCCGTCGACGCTGGCCTGGGCATTGCCCGACAACTGGTGGTAGGCCAGGCCGACGGCCGAGACCAGCTGCGCGCGGTTCAGGCCCATCAGGCGCCCCGCGACCAGGGTCGCGGACAGGAAGCCATACATCGGGGTCGGGTCCCAGCCGACGATGAAGGGCGACACGCCCGGCGAACCGGCGCGCGACAGGCGGCAGGCGGTGTCGGTGCCGACCGCCACCGCGGCGATCACCTCCTTGCCGCTGACGCCCCCGACATAATCCGCCATCGCCAGCGCCACCGGCACCGTGACGCAGGAAGCGTGCAGCAGCGACGGCTCGTAGGTATCGTCGTACTCGAGCGCGGCAGCCATGGCCGCGTTCAGGCGCGCCGCCTTTTCCGCCGGCAGGCGCAGCTTCGTGCCCAGCACCAGGCTTTCCGCCTTGCCGCCGGTTTCGCGGCTCCAGGCGGCCAGCTGGCGGATGCCGTCGGCGTCCAGCGCCGGCAGCGCGACGGCCACCGTGTCGAGGATCTGGGTGCGGGTGACCGCGACCACCTCGGCCGGCAGCGCCTCATAGCGCGTATCCAGGCAGAAGTCGACCAGTGCGTAGATGGCATCCGGCGCAGCGCCCGGCGCCGGCACACCCTGGAAGGCAAAGGCCGGCGCGGCCCAGCTGGACGCCATCAGCGCCGATAATTGTACAAATTTCCTGCGGCTCGTTTCCATTTTGTCTCCTCGTCTGGATGAATGCGGGCTCAGCGGTGGCGCTTGCCGTCGCGTACCAGCATCCAGACCAGGCCGGCCCAGGAGGCGCCGAAGGCGACCAGGTCGTAATTGCGGATCGGGCGGAAGGTCGTGTAGAACAGGCCGGTCGAGCCGATGTAGGCGGCGGCCGTCAGCAGCAGGCACACGGCCACGGCAATCCATTTGTTCTTGGTCATCAGTTCACCTCGCTATGCATGGAGCGTGCACGCACGCCAGGGTTGTTCTTGTCGATGCGGTCGTCGATGCGCTCGCCGATGCCCGGCTGGTAGGCCTTGCGCCCTTCCCACAGCCACAGCGGTTCGAGCTTCGGCTTGACGGCGGCATAGATCCAGCCGCTGTAGGCCAGCAGCAGCACGCCGTTCATGAACAGTTCCTGGGGGCCGGTGAACAGCTGGCGCGGGGTGGCGACGATGAAGGTGTTGAGCCAGAAAATGTTGACGGTGGCCGGAAATTCCAGGATCAGCCCGAGCAGCGTGTAGCGGTTGAAGAAGATCATCGCGCCGGTGACGATCTCGAGGTACTTGATGAGTTGATACAGGTAGATATTGGCGTTGGCCTGCACCCACTCGCCGCCGACGCCGGGAATCTCGGGCACGTAGCCCGTGACCGCGTAGCGGATACCGGAAAACAGCAGGTGGGCGCCGAAGTACAGGCGCAGCCAGTGGACGATGTAATACCAGGGCGAGTTGTTCGACATGACGTTTCCTCGGGTTGGAGCTTCGATGATCCGGGTGCGCGGGCACCCGGTGCTGCGCGTGAAAGGATTGATCTGACCCGCGGCTGGATCAGAAGCGCCAGGTCAGGCCGGTGGTGACGGCGCTGACCGACTTCCCGGCCTGCGGCACGGGACTCTGGAACACGGCGTAGCGCGCCGCGCCGTCCTGTTCGAGGCGGGTGACGGCCGCCATCAGCATCAGGCGCCGGCTGACCTCGTAGGTGTAGGCCAGGCCATAGTTGGTGGCGTCGCTGTCGGCCGCGCCGCTCGAATAGATGCCGTAGGTGGCGCGCAGCGCGCCGCGCTGGGACACCGGCACCACGACGCCGAACAGCTTCACCGATTCGCTGTTGTCGTTGAGGATGCCGCCGCCGGGCGCGCGCGTCGGGTCGGTCGATTCGCGCCGGATGTAGCTGAAATACGGCTGCACCGGGCCGGCCTGGTATTTGGCGCCAAAGGCGATTTCGCTGTTCGACTCGGTCGCGCGGATGGCGCCGGCGCCGGGCGTGCTGCCGGCCTCGACGTACAGGACGCCGAACTGCAGCGGGCCGGTCACATAGTCGAGTCCCGCTTCGAGCAGGCTCGGCTGGCTGGCCGCGCCTTCGTCCGGGCTATAGGACAGCTTGCCCTGCACGCCGGCCAGGCGCGGCGAGATGTAGCCGACGGTGTTTTCGGTGCGGCCGGTCGGATTGATCAGGAAGCCGGTCGGCGCGCCGCTGCCGGAGGCGACGCCCGGCGCCGGTTTGCCCAGCGTGGTCACCACGCCCCAGGCGTCCATCGCCGGCAGCAGCATCGGGTCGTAGGTCGGGAAGAACGCATAGGTCGGGCCTTCCTGGCGCCCCAGGCGCAGCGCGCCGAAGCGTTTGTTCTCCAGCTCGACGTAGGCCTGGCGGCCGAACACGCGGTTGGGGTTGCCGTTGGTCGAGCTCGAGGTGCCCGAGTCGAGGTTCACGCCGGCTTCGAGGCGGGCGTTGGCATTCCAGCCCAAGCCCAGCGCCTCGCTGGCGAGGAAGCCGATGCGTGAACCGGACCCGCCGGCATGCATGGCGGTTTTCGATTCGCCCGAGGTGCGGTAGTGGGCGAGCGAGATATCGGCCACGCCATAGATTTTCAGGCCGGCCGCGGGGGCGTCGGCGGTCTGGGCAAACGGGGTGGCGGACGCGCACAGGGCGGTCATGCCTGCTACGAACTTCTTCATGCTGTCTCCATCGTTATGGTGCTACTACGCGAATGCCGCCGCCCGTCTGCGCGGGCTGTGCGGCTTGCCTGGCCAAATTTCTTGGCACCGATGCTCTGGAATTTCTGTTCTAGAATTCTCTACGCATGCTGCACTTATTGCAACCCGGAAGGCTGCATCGCAGCTATACGCTTTTTGCATCGGAGCCGGCCTCAGGCCGCGGTCGCCTCGCGCGCCTTGAGCATGTCGAGCGCGACGTCGACGATCATGTCTTCCTGGCCGCCGACCATGCGCCGCTTGCCGAGTTCGACCAGGATGTCGAAGGCCGGCAGGCCATAGCGGGCCGCCGCCGCCTCGGCATGGCGCAGGAAGCTCGAATACACGCCGGCATAGCCCAGCGCCAGGGTCTCGCGGTCGACCCGCACCGGGCGTTCCTGGAGCGGGCGCACGATGTCTTCGGCGGCGTCGATCAGCCGCTTGACGTCGCAGCCGTGCTTCAGGCCCATGCGGTCGGCGGCGGCGATGAACACTTCCAGCGGCGCATTGCCGGCGCCGGCGCCCATGCCGGTGAGGCTGGCGTCGACGCGGTCGCAGCCGTGTTCGAGCGCCACCAGCGAATTGGCCACGCCCAGGCTCAGGTTGTGGTGGGCGTGCATGCCGGTCTGCGTCGCCGGTTCGAGCACGTCCTTGAAGGCCTTGAAGCGCGCCGCGATGTCGTACATGTTCATCGCCCCGCCCGAGTCGACCACGTAGACGCACTGGGCGCCGTAGCTCTCCATCAGTTTCGCCTGCTGCGCCAGCGCCGCGGGCGTGGTCATGTGGCTCATCATCAGGAAGCCGACCGTATCCATGCCCAGTTCGCGCGCATACTCGATGTGCTGCTGCGAGATGTCCGCCTCGGTGCAATGGGTGGCCACGCGCACGATGCGCGCGCCGGCGTCGTAGGCGTTCTTCAGGTCGTGGATGGTGCCGATGCCCGGCAACAGCAGCGTCGCCACCTTCGCATGGCTGATGCTGGCGGCCACCGCTTCGATCCATTCGAGGTCGCTGTGGGCGCCGAAGCCGTAGTTGAAGCTCGAACCGCGCAAGCCGTCGCCGTGCGCCACCTCGATCGAATCGACCTTCGCCGCGTCGAGCGCTTGCGCGATGGCGACCGCCTGGTCGATCGAATACTGGTGGCGCACCGCGTGCATGCCGTCGCGCAGGGTGACGTCCGAGACGTAGATTTTCTTGTCAGTGTCAAACATGGTGTTCTCCGTCGAAGCCTTGTGTAGCCTTAAGCCGCCAGCGGCGCGGCGTTCATGCCGGCGGCGATGCGCTCGGCGGTCGCCAGCGCGGCGCTGGTCATGATGTCGAGATTGCCCGCGTAGGCCGGCAGGTAATGGGCGGCGCCCTCCACTTCCAGGAAGATCGAGACCTTCAGGCCGGCCTGGCGTCCGATGCCCGGCACGTTCAGGGCATTCTCGCCAGCGAAGCGCTCGAACTGCACCTCCTGCTTCAGGCGGTAGCCCGGCACGTAGGCCGCCACCTGCGCGGCCATGTCGCGCACCGAAGCGCGGATCGCGTCCTGGTCGGCATCCAGCGCAGCCAGGCAGTAAACGGTATCGCGCATCATCAGCGGCGGTTCGGCGGGATTCAGGACGATGATCGCCTTGCCGTGGCGCGCGCCGCCGACGTCGACGATCGCATCCGAGGTCGTCTCGGTGAATTCGTCGATGTTGGCGCGGGTGCCGGGGCCGGCCGACTTGCTGGCGATCGAGGCGACGATCTCGGCGTAGTACACCTCGGCCACGCGAGACACTGCCGCCACCATCGGGATCGTGGCCTGGCCGCCGCAGGTGACCATGTTGACGTTTTTGGCCTGCGCGTGCAGGTCGCCGTTGACGACCGGGATGCAGTAGGGGCCGATCGCCGCCGGGGTCAGGTCGATCATGCGCAGGCCCGGTTTCAGGCTGCGCAGGAAGGCGTCGTTCCTGACGTGGGCGGCGGCCGAGGTGGCGTCGAACACGATGTCGATGTCGGCGAAGCCCGGCATGCGCGCCAGGCCCTCGACGCCTTCGTGGGTGGTGGGCACGCCCATGCGCGCGGCGCGCGCCAGGCCGTCGGAGGCGGCGTCGATGCCGACCATGGCGCCCATCTCGAGTCCCTTGCCGCCGCGCAGGATCTTGATCATCAGGTCGGTGCCAATGTTACCCGAGCCAATGATTGCGACCCGTTTTTTTGTCTGCTGATTCATGTGAAAATCCTTGCTTGAGTGCTTCAGTTGCCGAACACGGCGCGTACTTCGCCGAGTCCGTCGATGCGGGCGCTGAAGGTGTCGCCCGGCGCCACCGCCACCATCGGGCCCAGGGCCCCGGTCAGCAGCACGTCGCCGGCGCGCAGCGGGGTGCCGACGCGCACCATCATGTCGGCCAGCCAGACGGCGGCGTTGAGTGGATTGGCCAGGCAGGCCGCGCCGCTGCCGCTCGACACGGTTTCGCCGCGGCGCTCCATCGCCATCGCGCAGTTCACCAGGTCGAGGCGGCCCAGGCGCACCGGGCGCGAGCCGAGCACGAACACGCCCGAGGAAGCGTTGTCGGCCACCGTGTCGAGCAGCTTGATCTGCCAGTTCTCGATGCGGCTGCCGACCACTTCGATCGCCGGCAACGCATAGGCAGTGGCGGCAATCAGGTCGGCGAAGGTATGACGTTCGTGGGTCAGGTCGCGTTCCAGCACGAGGGCGATCTCGGCCTCGACTTTCGGCTGCAGGGTGCGCGCCAGCGGAATCGGTTCGCCGTCGCCGAAGGCCATGTCGGCGAACAGCATGCCGAAGTCGGGCGAATCGACGCCGAGCTGCTGCTGCACGGCGGCCGAGGTCAGGCCGATCTTGCGCCCGACCACGCGCGCCCCGGCCTCGATGCGGCGGCGCACGTTGTGCTGCTGGACAGCGTAGGCGGCCGCCACCGGGTCGGCGCCGCCGGCCGCGGCCAGGATCCGTTCGCGCAGCGGCGCGCAGGGTGCGCGCCCGGTTTCGGCCGCCCACAGCACGTCGGCGATGTCGCTGATCTGTTGTTGGTTCATGATGTCGTGTCCGTCGAAAAGTGGAGGTGGTGGAGGATCAGGCGAGTCCAAACTCGCGCCGGATCGCATCGCTGTGTTCGCCCAGGGTGGGCGCGGCGCGCGTGGTTGGGCCGCGCGCGCCGTCGATCGTGACCGGGCGGTGGATCGCGACCATCGGGCCGTGCTCGGGATGCGCGACTTCGTAGAAGGTGCCGGCCTGGCGCACCTGCTCGTCCTGCATGACTTCGGGCACGGTGTACACCGGCGCCGACGGCACGTCGTGCGCGGCCAGGCGCGCGCACCATTCCTCGCGCCCGCGGCTGCGGAAGGTGGCGGCCGCTTCCTCGTACAGCAGCGCGTAGTTGCGGGTGCGCAGTTCGGCGCTGGCGAAGCGCGCGTCCTCCAGCAGGTCCGGGCGTTCGAGCACGGCGGCGAAGGCTTGCCAGAACTTGTCCACCGACGACAGGTGCACCGTCAGCAGGCGGCCATCGGCGCAGGGGAAGGCATAGGATTGCGAGATCGCCACTCGCGTGCGCGGTTGCGGCGTCACGCCCAGGCGTGCGAACTGGGCGAAGCCCTCGGGCGAAAACGCGATCGACGCTTCCAGCATGTTGACTTCGACGCGGGCGCCCTCGCCGCTGGTGGCGCGCCCCATCAGGGCGCCCAGGATGCCGTAGGCGGCATACATGCCGGTGATGTTGTCGGAAATCGTCGGGCCGTTCATCGACGGCTCTGCCGGATCGAGCATCTGGCTGGCCAGTCCCGACAGGCCGAGGGCGACGGCGTCGTAGCAGGGCCGGTCGCGATACGGTCCGGTGGCGCCGAAGCCGGTGATCGAGCACCACACCAGGCGCGGGTTGAGTTCCTTCAGCCTGGCGTCGGTCAGGCCGAGGCGCGCCATCACGCCCGGACGGTAGTTTTCCAGCAGGACGTCGGCTTGCGCCAGCAGGCGCAGCAGGTCGGCCTTGCCGGCCTCGCCCTGCAGGTCGAGCTGGATGCTTTCCTTGTTGCGGTTGTAGGATGCGAAATGCGGGCTGTAGAGCTTGCCCGCATGGCGGCGGAACGGGTCGCCGCCGTTCGGGTGTTCGACCTTGATCACGCGTGCGCCGAGGTCGGCCAGCATCTGGCCCGCCAGCGGCGCGGTGAGCACGGTGCCCAGTTCGATGACCAGCATCCCGTCGAGGGGGTTTTTCATGTTTTGCTCCAGGCTCGGTCAGCTATCGTTCAGCTGTAGTGTTTCAGGATCTGGCGCGCCAGCGTGGTGCGCAGCACCTCGGTCGGGCCTTCAGTGATACGGTAGCTGCGCAGGTCGCGCCAGAAGCGCTCGATCGGCGTGTCCTCGGTCAGGCCCATGCCGCCGTGCAGCTGCATGCAGGTATCGGCGATGCGGAAGCCCGCCTCGACGCCGAAGGTCTTGATCATGAAGGTTTCCATCTTCGCGTCGACGCCGGCGTCGGTCTTGCGCGCCGCATCGTAGACCAGCAGGCGGGTGCAATACAGCTCGGTGAAGGCGTCGGCGATCATCCACTGCACGCCCTGGCGGTTGGCCAGCACCTCGCCGAAGGTCTTGCGCTGGTGCGCGTATTCGGCGGTGAGCGCCAGGCAGCGCTCTGCGGCGCCGCAGGCATGCGCGCCCTGGCGCACGCGGCCATAGTTGATGTAGCCCTGGGCCAGCGCGAAGCCGCGTCCTTCCTCGCCCACCAGGTTCTCGAACGGTACCTCGACGTCCTCGAAGCTGATCTCGCAGGGCGCATCGCCCATCAGGGTCTTTTCCGAGGTGGCCAGTTTCACGCCCGGCGCATCCATGTCGACCAGGAAGCAGGAGACGCCGCCCCTGGCGCCCTTCTCCGGGTCGGTAATGGCCATCACCACGGCGAAATCGGCCACCGCCGCACGCGTGATGTAGCGCTTGACGCCGGTGAGGCGGTAGCCGCCCTCGGTGCGCACGGCGCGCATGCGCATCATCGACGGGTCGGAGCCGGCGTCGGGTTCGGTCTGGGCGAAGCAGGAGCGCTTGGTGCCTTCCAGGACCGGGGTCAGGTATTTCTCGCGCTGCTGCGGGTTCAGGCCGAGCAGGATCGGGCCGACCATCGGGCCGAACAGGCCGTGGTCGCGCACCCAGGAAGCGACGGTGCTGCGCCCGACTTCTTCCCAGAACACGGCCAGCGCCAGCAGCGGCAAGCCCTGGCCGCCGAACTCCTCGGGCACGTCCATCAGCCAGAAGCCGGCTTTTTTGGCGGTCTCGCGCAGGGTGGCGGCCTGCTCGGGCGGGAGCATGCCGTTCGCGCCGAGGGCGTGTTCGAGCGGGATCAGTTCGCGGTCGACGAAGCGGCGGATGGAGTCGCGAAACTGCAGCAACTCCTCGGGGAGCGAATCATAAGGTGTCAGATCGAGCATGGGGAACCAGTTGTCGGAAGTAGGAAGTCAGGCATCAGGCGCCGGGCTGCTCATTGCCAGGTTGAATTGGCAGCGCCGCGGCCTCGTCGAGCTTGCGCCAGTCCTTGGTCGGCTGGCCGGCTTCCAGCAGCTCGAGCTCGCGGAAGAACAGCTTGCGCAGGGTGACGATGCCGAGGTCGGAGCGGCCCAGGATCTCGTCCTCGCGCGCCGTGATGCGCGCCTGGCCGCGGATCGACAAATAGTCCTGGGCGGCGGTCAGGCCGACGAACTTGTCGTCCGGGTTGTTCCATTCGCGCGAGGCGAACAGTTCGTCGTGGTGCTCGGCCGGATCGTACTTGCCGTACTTGGCGAAGTAGTCGGCGAAGCGCTGGCGCGACTCCTCGCTGGCGCCCGGCTGCTGGCCGTAGATCATGAAGCGCGTCGTGTTCTGTTCGTCGTTTGGGATCATCCACACGAAGACGTCGATCCACGGGTCGTCCGGCGTCAGACCGGGCACGGTGACGTGGTTATTGTTCGGGAAAGTCCAGTCGCTCACGCGCACGTTGGTTTCCGAACGGCGCGCCGTCTGGCGGATGCCGGAACTGGTTTCCTCGTACGACAGCTCGGGGATGGCGCCGGTCACGGCGGCGCCGAACGGACCCACCGTCAGCGCCATGTGCACGAAACTCACGTGCACCGCGTCGAGCGAGTTCTCGACCTGCTGGAACCAGTTGTTGTCCCAGCGCTCGCGCCCGTTGGCAACCAGCGTGCCTTCGCGTTCGAGCTGCAGCTTGCGCGGCAGGTCGAATTCCGGCGCCTCGCCATCGCCCATGTAAGCGAACACCAGGCCCATGTACTCGCGCACCGGATAGGCGGGAATCTGCGTGCGCGGCATGCCGGTGTTGGCTTCGGCCGGACGGTTGACGCAGGCGCCCTTGCCGTCGAACTGCCAGCCGTGATAGATGCAGCGGATTTCCTCGCCCACGATCCAGCCCGTGTGCAGCAGCGTGCGGCGGTGCGCGCAGCGCCCACCCACCAGGTGCAGGGCGCCGCTCTCGCCGCGGTACAGGGTCAGTTCCTCGCCCATGATCAGGAGCGGAATCGCGGCGCCGGCCTGCACGCTTTCGGCCAGCGCCACCGGTTGCCAGAATTTGCGCAGCAGGCGCCCCATCGGTTTGCAGCGGCTGCATTCGGTCAACTGCTTGAATTGCCGGGCGCGTTCTTCGCGCCGCTGGTCCTGGATGTTGATCATGCTTGTCTCCGTAAAAATTGTTAAGAACGCTCGACCGGCTGGCCCAGCAGCTCGGTCAGCAGTTCCTGCTCCACGCCGTAGCGGGTGACGCGGGTGGCGCGGGCGTAGTCGTTGATGGCGAGCGGATCGTGCTTGCCCGGGGTCCAGGTGGGGTACTTGTGGCGCAGGCCGGCGTCGACCGCCATGTCCGAACCGGTCATGCAGGCCGATTCGTCCGAGGCGAGGAAGACCGTGGCCCAGGCCAGGTCGGCCGCGCGCGGGAAGCGCCGCAGCGGCAGCTGGTCGAGGTATTCCTGGCGCGAATAGAAGCCGCGCCGCGCCGGCTGCTGCCAGGCGGGATCGAACATTTCGTCGCGCATCGTGGTCCACAGCTGGTGCTCCATCGAACAGGGCGTGACGGTGTTGACGCGGATGCCGTGGTGGGCCAGGTCCATCGCCGCCGAGCGCGCGAAGTTCAGCAGGCCGGCCTTGGCCGCGCAGTACGAAGCGCCGTCGGCCTCGCCGAAGTGGGCCGCGGTCGACATCACGTGGATGATGCTGCCGCGCGCCCCGCAGGCAAGCATGGCGCGCGCGCCGTGCTGGGTCGCCAGCAGGCCGGCGGTGGCGAAGCTGGCGACCGAATCGTCCCAGTCGTCCATCTGCATGCCGAGCACGTCGTCCCAGTGCACGCGGCCGGCCATGTTCACCACGATGTCGAGGCGCCCGTATTGCGCGACCGTGCGCTCGACGATGCGCCTGACGTCCGCGTCCATGCGCGCATTGCCCACCATGCTCATCGCTTCCCAGCCTTGCCCGCGGATGAATGCGGCTGTTTCGTCGGCCGCCTCCGCCCTGACGTCGCTGACGCACACGCTGGCGCCTTCGCGGGCCAGGAAATGGGCAATGGTGCCGCCGATGTTCGGTCCGGCGCCAAACACGATCGCTACTTTGTTCTTCAGTCTGTCCATGGTCTCACTTCGTCTCAGGTTCTCGGGCCGGCAGCTGCGCCGCCAACGTAGAGCATTGTTAGCGCTCGGCGAAACAGGTACAAGGCGAATACCTTCAAGGCTAATATGCAAAAAATGCATGAATGCCGGAGATTGGAAAAGCCGCAAACTTCTTGAATTATGGTTCTAGAACGGATACTCTTATCCGAGGCCGCCGCCTGGCGCGGCGCAACAAGAACGATTCATGACGAGACAGTGAGGCCCATATGCAGACCCCTACCACAGCGACGCAATTCGACGGCACCCGCTTCCGCGAGGTGCTCGGCAGCTATCCGACCGGCGTCGCCATCGTGACCTGCATCGACGAGAGCGGCCGCCCGATCGGGATGGTGATCGGTTCGTTCACTTCGGTGTCGCTCGACCCGCCCCTGATCGGCTACCTGCCGATGCAATCCTCGCGCACCTTCGCGCGCATGCGCGCCGCGCCGACCTTTTGCGTGAACATCCTGGCCGCCGACCAGGAAACGCTGTGCCAGCAGTTCGCCTCGCCCGCCGAGGACAAGTTCGCCGGCCTGGCATGGCACCCCAGCCCGGCCGGCAACCCGGTGCTCGACGGCGTCGTCGCCTGGATCGACTGCGACTACGCCAGCGTGACCGAGGCGGGCGACCATTTCATGGTGCTGGGCGGCGTGCTGGACATGGCGCTCGAGCGCGACACCGCGCCGCTGCTGTTCTTCCAGCGCGGCTACGGGCGCTTCGCCCCGGGCCCGCTGGTGGCGGTGGCGGAACGCGAAACCATCGAGGCGGTGCGCCTGGCGGAAATCGGCCGCGACGAGATGGAAGCGGTGGCCACCGAACTGCATGCCGAATGCAGCATCGTCGCGGCCGTGGGCGGCGACATCGTCTACGTCGCGGTGGACAATTCGTCGCCCCAGTGGCGCCTGCGCAGCCGGCTCGGCTTCCGAGTGCCGTGCGCGCCGCCGCTCGGCCCGCTGTTCGTCGGCCAGCCCGGCGCTCCGGCCGACGCCGAATGGCTGCGCCGCCTCGGGCGGCCCGACGAGGAAACCGTCGCGCGTTCGCTGGCGCAGCTGGCGCAGGTGCGCGCGCGCGGCTGGTCGATCGCGCTGATGGGGCCGAACGATGGCGAGAACCTCGACGAGATGGTGCAGCTGTATTCCAATCCGCACCGCACCCCGGGCCAGGAGCGGCGCCTGCTGGCGGCGGCGAAGGAGCGCGCCGGCCTGCACGAACCGGCCGAGCTGCGCGAGGACGTGGCCTACGACGTGCGCCACCTGTCGGTGCCGGTGCACGGCGAGGCCGGCCAGGTCGTGCTGGTGCTGCGCCTGGGCGCGCTGCCCGCGGGCGTGCGCCTGGCGCAGATCCGCCTCTGGCTGGCGCGCCTGCAGCAAGCGGCGGCGCGCCTGGAAACCACCCTCGCCGCGCGACCGCAACTGCTGCGCGCCTGAGGCGGCAACCCGGGGACCGCCCCCGGGGACGGTAGAATGCAGGACCACGCAACACCAACCAGGATAGCCGACCCAGTATGGAGATGACCCAGATCCGCCATTTCGTGCGCATCGCCGAAACCGGCAGCTACATCAAGGCGGCCGACCTGCTCGACATCGGGCAGTCGACTCTGAGCCGGCAGGTGCGCGCCCTCGAAGTCGAGCTGCGCGCCAGCCTGTTCTACCGCCATGGCCGCGGCGTGCTGCTGACCGAAGCGGGCAAGAAGTTCCTCGAATACGCGCGCGGCGTGCTGCACCTGATGGATGCGGCCGCGATCGCCGTGCGCGACTCGGAATCGGCATTTTCCGGCCAGCTGGTCATCGGCATGGCGCCCAGCATCGGCCGCGCCTGCATCGCCTCCCTGCTGCCGCAGCTGACGCAGCAGTTCCCGCGCGCGTCGATCAGCGTCGTCGAAGGCCTGTCCGGGGCGCTGTACGACGCCGTCCTGCTCGGCCAGCTCGATTTCGCGCTGCTGTACAACCCCGCGGCCTGCCCGAACATCAGGATCACGCCGATCGTCTCGGCGCCCCTGTACCTGATCGGCGCCGATGTCGTCGGCGCCGACCCGGCCAGCGTCACCCTGGCCGAGGTCGCCGCGCTGCCGCTGATCCTGCCGCACGGGAACCACTCGGTGCGCGTCGCCGTCGAGTCGGCCGCGGCGCGCCTGGGGCTGGGCGTGAATGTCAGGCTGCAGGTCGATTCCTCGCACTCGACCATGGAACTGGTGGCGCAGGCGATGGGCTATTCGATCATGCCGCGGCTGGTGGAACGCAGCGCCCACCTGCCCGCGCTGTCGTGGCAGAAGATCGCCTCGCCTACACTGGAGACGACGCTGAGCATGGTGTTGCCGGCGCAGCAGCCGAGCAACCCGCTGGTGCTGGCGGCGGCGGAGCTGACGCAGACGGCCCTGGGCAAGCTGTTTGCGGAGTAGGCGCGGCATCCTGCCCCATCAAACAGATGCTCGACGCAGGGTCCGAGGCCTGATATCGCCTGGGCTGCAGTGGACCCGGCGCCAATCGGGACCAGACGCGTGTGCAGGTCGTCCTCGAGGTACCTGCCTATATCGTTGCCCAGGTAACGGAGGACTTTGTCGCGTATCTCCACACAAACAAGCGGGTAGCTGGTGCCAAGGGAACGCCATAACGCATGTGCTGCGTTCGATTGGCGTGCCCCACTGATCAGGCAATTACCTGCATCGAGCCACCATCCATCAATAGCCGACGCGATACCGCGGCGTTGGTACGCGCCGGCATACTTCGAATGTGGCGCGCGCAGATGACACTCCGTCCGCCGATCGAGTTCGACCAGCCGGTTGAACACTGTGTAGCCTGCCAGGCGTCCATGGATCAAGTCCTGGACATAGACATAGTGTTCGCCGTCGGCTTGGCGATAGCGAAAGGCAAAGCCCGGCAAATGGATCCCGAGCGCCGGCAAACCATACAGCAGGTTCCCCTGGCTGCTCATCCGCTGGAACAGGTCGTCCAGCTCTGCCTGCAGTCCCTCCGGCCTCGTTGCGACATCGATCCGCAGTTCGCGAGGATCGCCCTGGCCCGCCGCTGCGCGTCGCAGGCAGACACACTTGCTATAATACTTGCCTGCAGGTACTGTGGCGAATCCTGCCCGTTTCATCCAGCCGCCATCGGCACATCGCAAGCCCAGCCCATGAGCGTCCTCTTCGACTACGAGATCATCGAACAATTGCACGACAGCGCTCGCTCGCTGGTCTACCGTGCCCGTGGCGCCGATGGCGCCGCGCTCATCGTCAAGCTGCCCAATCAAGCCGTCCCATCGTTTCAACAGCTGGCGCAATTCAAACGCGAATACGAGATCGCGCGGCGCTGCCGTCATCCCGGCGTGGTACGTCCGCTTGCGCTGCAATTGCACCGCGGGCGCTGGACCATGATCCAGGAGGATAGCGGCGGCCTGTCCCTCGACAAGGTGTTGCGCGCACGCACGGCGGCCGGGGGCATGTCCGCGCTGGCGCTGGATGACTTCCTCGACATCGCGCTGCAACTGTGCGTGGCGCTGGAGGAAGTGCACCGCCAGGGTGTGATCCACAAGGACATCAATCCGTCCAACCTGATCTGGAATGGTGAACGGCGCCTGCTCCAGCTGATCGACTTCGGCATCGCCAGCGAGCTGCCGCACGAGCATCAGGCCATCGTCAATCCCGCCTCCCTGGAAGGCACGCTGCGCTATATGGCGCCGGAACAGACCGGGCGGATGAACCGGCGGATCGACTACCGCGCCGACTTCTATGCGCTCGGCGCGACCTTTTACGAACTCCTCGCTGGCCAGCCGCCCTTCATGGCGGACGACGAGATGGCGCTGGTGCATTGCCACATCGCGCGCACACCCGGCTGGTCGCATCCGGCCTTCGATGGTTTGCCGGCGCGGCTGGTGGCGATCGTCCAGCGCCTGCTCGAGAAAAATGCCGAGCAGCGCTACCAGAGCCTGCAAGGTCTGCGCAGCGATCTCGAATCCTGCCGCGCGGCGTTACCGTTGCAGGCGCTCGGGCTGTCCGATCACAACGGTCGCTTCCTCGTGCCGCAAACGCTGCACGGGCGCGAGGATGCAATCGCCGCACTGCTCGGCGCATTCGAGCGCAGCGCCGCCGGAAGCCGTGAAATGGTCCTGGTGGCGGGTTATCCGGGCATCGGCAAATCGGCGGTGGTGAACGAGGTGCAGAAACCGATCGTTGCCCGGCACGGCTGCTTTTTAGCCGGCAAATCCGACCAGTTCAGGCGCGACGTTCCATACGCATCGCTGATCCAGGCTTTCCAGGAACTGGTGCGCGAGCTGCTCTGTGAGCCCGAGGAATCGTTGCGACGATGGGCCTTGCGGCTGCGCACTGGCCTGGCCGACGGCCTGGGCGTGATGGTCGAGCTGATTCCCCAACTGACGCTGATCGTCGGCCCCACCGAGCCTGTTCCCCCGATGGCGCCGGAACAGGCTCAGCTTCGGCTGAACCGCGCGTTCCCCCGTTTCGTCGACGTGTTCGCGACCGCCGGCCGCCCGCTGGTGCTGTTCCTCGACGACCTGCAATGGGCCGATGCGGCCACCCTGCGGATGATCGAGCTGCTCATGAGCTCGCGCGACAAGGGCCACCTGCTGCTCATCGGCGCCTGTCGCGACAACGAAGCCGGCGCCTTCCACCCCCTGATCGCACTGCGCGACAGGCTGCTGGCGGGCGGCCTGCGCCTCCCCACGCTGGTGCTGGGCGCGCTGACCGAGCCCGAGGTGGGACGCATCGTGTCGGCGGCCGTGCGCGCGGCGCCGGCCGATTGCGCCGCACTGACCCGGCTGTGCTTCGCCAAGACCGGCGGCAACCCATTTTTTCTCAACCAGTTCCTCGGCTCGATCCACGATGCCGGCCACCTGCGCTACCGCGCCGATGATGACAGCTGGGAGTGGGACCTGGCCGCGATCCAAGAGGCCGGCTACACCGACAACGTCGTCGAGCTGCTGGTCGATAGAATCCGCCGCCTGCCGCCCGCGACACAGCGTCTGTTGCAACTGGCGGCGTCGAGCGGCAGCCGTTTCACGCTCGATATGCTCGCGCTGGTCCTCGAATGCAGTCCATGGGAGGCGCAGCAGGTCTTGTGGCCGGCGCTTGACGCGGGACTGATCCAGCCGCTCGATGGCGGCTACAAGTACGTCGACGCCGACGCGAGCGAAAGCGGGGTCGGCTACCGGTTCCTGCACGACCGCGTGCAGCAGGCCGCGTATCTGATCGTGGATACGGACACGCGCGCGCGCAACCACCTGCGCATCGGCCGGCTCCTGTTGCGGCAAACGCCGCGGGAACGGCAGGACGAGAGGCTGTTCGAGATCGTCGATCAGCTCAACGCGAGCCGCGCGCTGATCGTCGACGCCGGCGAACGCGTGCAGCTGGCGCAGATGAACCTGCGCGCCGGCGCCAGGGCGCGGCGCTCGGCGGCCTTCACGGCCACACTGGAACACATGCGCACCGGCCTCGGCTTGCTGCCGGCGGACGCATGGCGCAGCCACGCCGGACTCTGGCTCGACCTGCAACTCGGCACGGCGGAAGCGGCCTATTTGTGCGGCCAGTTCGACGCCGCCGAGGCGATCTATCCGGAGGTACGAGCACGTAGCCCTGCTCCGCTGCTGCAGGTGCGAAGCATCCTGGTCCAGGCGCACCAGTACCAGCTGCAGGGCCGGCTGCAGGATGCCATCGCGGTGCTGTGCGAGGGACTGGCGCTGCTCGGCTTCGACGTTCCTCACGATCCGGCGCAACAGAAGGCGCGCTTCGAGCACGTCCTGGCCGACATCGAGCACGCGGGCGGCGCGCGCATGCCCGACGATTTGCTCGCGGCTGGCGACATGCACGATGCGGCGTCAGTGGCGGCGCTGCAGATGATGCACGGCCTGTGGATGGCCTGCTACTATGCCGGCAAACAGGAGCTGTGCCAGCTGATGGTGGTGTCGATGACGCATTTGTCGATACAGCGGGGCAGCAGCGATTTCAGCGCGGTCGCCTACGTCGCCTATGCGTCCATTTTGGCGCTGCAGGATGGCAACTTCGCGCGCAGCTACCGTTTCGGCGCGATGGCGCTGGCGCTGGCAAGACGCCGCGCCAACCTGCAGGCACGCACCCAGACGGCCCTGATGTTCGCGGCGCTGATCAACCACTGGACGCAGCCGCTGCGCAGCTCCGACGCGCTGTATGAGGAAGCACTCGGCTGGGCGCTGGAAATCGGCGACTTCGTCCAGGTCGGGGTGGTGGCGGCCGTGCGCGCGACCGACCGGATCATCCTGGGCGACTATCTGCCGGACCTGATGCACGCCATCGAACATGACCTGGTGCTGATGCGCGCCAATGGCCAGCAGGCGATGGCCGATTGCTGCATGGCGGCGGCGATCCAGCCCATCAAGGCCCTGATCGGCCTGTCGCCGCGCAGCGACAGCTACGACGACGCGGTATTCAACGAGACGGGCTTCCTCGAACAATATGGCGCATCGAGCTTGTATCGCGCCTACTACCTGCAGGGGAAGATCCGCAACGCATATCTGTTCGACGCCGCCGATGCCGAGGCGCTGGCCGGTCAGCTCGACATCGTGACGCGGATGATGCGCAGCCAGGCCAAGGTGCCCGAGACCTGCTTTTACGCGGCGCTGATCTGGATTCGCGCGTTACGGCGCGATCCCGCGCGCGCCGATGCGGCCGATGTGCTGGCGCGGATCGGCGTGTTACAGGCCAGCCTCGCCACGTGGGCCGAGCATGGCCCGGACAACGTCGGCGCCAGGCATGCACTGGTGCGGGCCGAAATGGCGCGCTACCGGCAGGACCTGGCGCTGGCAACGCGTTGCTACCAGCAGGCGATCGACGTAGCCGCCCTCGCCGGCTACGTCAATGTCCAGGCACTGGGAAATGAGCTGTGCGGCGAGTGCTGGCTCGAGCAGGAGCAGCCACGGGTGGCGACGGTGTTCATCAAGGACGCCGTCGCGTGTTACGCCCAGTGGGGCGCGGAGGGCAAAGTGACGCAACTGCGCGAGCGCCACAGCCACTTGCTGTCAAAGGCGGACGGACGCGCCATGCAGTCGTATGCCGGCACGCATACGCAAGGCGGCGCCGCCCTCGACCTGGCGTCGCTGCTCAAGGCGGCGCAGGCCCTGGCGAATGAGACGGGCCTGCGCAACGTGCTCCAGCGCCTGATCGCCATCGCGCGCGAAAACGCAGGTGCGCAGGTGGCGCGCCTGCTGCTGCTGTCCGACAGCGTCTACCGGCTCGAAGCCGATATCGGCGGCGATGCCATCACCGTTTTGCAGTCCCGCCAGATTCATCTCGACGCCGCCGGCGATCCGCAATTCCCGCTGTCGCTGCTGCGCTACGTCATCCGTACCGGCGCCGAGGTCATCACGGACGACATTGCGAAGGACCCGCTCTTTGCCGCCGATCCCTATGTACGGCAACACCAGCCGCGTTCCGTCATGTGCCTGCCGGTGCGCCACAGGGGCGGCATCGACGGCGTCCTGTACTTTGAAAACCGGCTGGCCGAAGCGTCGTTCACCGATGAACGTGCAGCGTTCCTGCGCATGCTCGGTGCACAGGCAATGATCTCGATCGCCAGCGCCAAGCTGCATGACAGCCTGGAACAGCGCGTGGCCGAGCGCACCGCGCAACTCGAGGACGTCAACCGCAAGCTGGCAACGCTATCCATCACCGACGGCTTGACGGGCCTGGCGAATCGGCGTCGCTTCGACGAGGTCTTGCGCAGCGAAAGCACGCGCGCCGCCCGCGCTGGCCAGCCGCTTGCCGTCATCATGCTCGACGTCGACTACTTCAAGAAGTTCAACGACCGCTATGGCCACCAGGCGGGCGACGCATGCCTGGTCCGGGTAGCGCAGGCGCTCGCGGCCGGCACGCATCGAACCGGCGACCTGGCGGCGCGCTACGGCGGCGAGGAATTCTCGATCGTGCTGCCCAATACCGGCGCCGGCCAGGCGTACTACGTCGGCGAATCGCTGCGTGGTGCAATCGAAGCACTCGACATCGCCCATGCGAGTTCGCCTACGGGACATGTCACGATCAGCGTCGGCATCGCGATCCAGGCCGCACAGGAAGCGCACGATCCGGATGCGCTGCTGCAGCGCGCGGACGTCGCGCTGTACCGGGCCAAAAATACGGGACGTAATTGCGTCGTGCTGAGCGAGGACATCGAACGCTAGTGTCCAGTCGGCCGCTTGCGCTACGACGGTGGGAATTCGACAAACAGCGAGGTCTTGCCACAGTTGGCAACGTGGCACATCAACCCAGAGCTGTGATTCCTGGCGCGTCTGGTCACGCCTGCTCGATCGATAACGGTATCGATGATTTCGCGCCCATGTTCTCTCAAAAAAGCTCGCCTAAACGAGCTTTTGAGGGATAGCACAAGAATGTTTCCTAAAATGGAAACTTACTCCCACTCGATGATCAATGGCTGCGCTAATGCTTTGATTAGACAAAAGATCTCTCCAACACCTGCTGATCAGTACCACGCACAGTACCATGCCAAGGCTGCGTGAAGAGTTGAACCAACCGCACAACACACTTTCCTGTTTCGGTAACAGCGCCTCGGCCACGATCCGAGGCACGCCGACCGGGTTCGCCAGTTTCGCTGCATATGCTCGTCCCTGACCGGGAACCCTCTCGTCACTGCTAAGCCCCGTAGCCCCCTCCGTCTCTCCGAATCCCCATCCAGGCAAATTGCCGCCCGCCTCAAGGTCACCGCTGAGCGGTGCCCTGCCACGCACATATGGGAAGAACCAACCAGGGCTCCTAACCTGGCGTCAGCAGGAAAGCAGGAAGAAATTGCCGCAGCTCGGCGCTGGTTTGGTCAGGAGCGTGCCGCAAGTCCAGCATCCAATCCCGTACTATCTGGCCTTGTGCAACTTCTAAAAAAACTTCCTCATCCGAGATGGTGCCGGGCGGCTTACCGGTAAGCCGCGTGTTTCCGCGACAGGCACGCACAAGCCCACTGAACCACGAGGCGACGATGGTTCCGGACGCATCCGCGAACAACCGCAAATGCGCCTCCGAACTGATATCGACCAGGTATAGCTTGCCGTCGAAGTATTCCCGGCGCCTTGCGCTCCGGGCGCTCCCACGCGGCCAACCGGGCCGCCTCATGCGCCGCCACGGCATCACGCCGCAAGGCATTGACGGCGGCGGGCACGAACCACGGCTGCGACAGCTCCAGCGCGACGCCATCGGCTTCGAACATCGTGTTGCCCAGCTTAGTCAGGCTGGTGCGCAGCGCCGCGTCGGCCTGCTCCGCGTTGTGCGCTGGCTGCAGCGGCAGCTGCACGGCCGTCACCGTTGAGATGCTGTCCTCGTCGCGCAAGCTCAGCGCGAGGCCGTCATCAAGCTCCGACAGGGTCAGGTGCAGCGCCACCTTGCGGTCGGCCGAGCGTTTTGTGAGCGCCGCTGCCCACTGGTGGTCGCGGTTGCGGTGGACCTGCGTACCCGGCTTCAGCTCGGGCAGGGTACTGACCGGTTCGTTCGGGAAGACGCGCCAGCGCTGGCCCTCCTCGCCATCGTTACCCTGCCCCAGCTTCTGCACCGTGTTGACCCGATGCTAACGCTGGTGCGCTTGTTCATGTAGTTCAGGCCATCGCCATTGGCCAGCGGCGCATCGGTCATCATCTCAAAGTGATCCGCGCCCACCTTGCTGACGACTCACCTCCACGCCCAGGTACTTCGGCGAATCGAAAGCGCCGATGTCGTCCTGGCGGCCCTGCGCGAAATAGTCGGTGTGGCCGCGATTGAAATTCTTGTCGACGTCCGGCGTGAAGAATATCTGCGTGTGCCCGCTGGCGGCACGTACGAAGCCCGCGCGCCGTTCCAAGATCTCGTCGAGCAGCAGGCGTAGTGGAGCCGTGATGTTCTTCACGTAGCCCATGTCCTTGTAGCGACCCTCGATCTTGAACGACCGGATGCCGACGTCGATCAGCGCTTCCAGGTTGCGGCTCTGGTCGTTGTCCTTCATCGACAGCAGGTGCTTGTCGTAGGCCACCACGCCGCCCTGCCCGTCCGTCAGGGTATACGGCAGCCGGCATGCCTGCGAACAGTCGCCACGGTTGGCGCTGCGGCCCGTGTCCGCATGCGGGATATAGCACTGCCCGGAAAACGCGACGCACAGGGCGCCATGAATGAAGTATTCGAGCGGCGTGTCCACCTGCGCGCGGATCTTGCGGATCTGCTCGCAAGCCAAGAACAACAGTGGCGATAAACTACGTTGTGCAGTAGGATAGAACAGTGCCAAGCCTACGCACCTCGCCCTCTAACAATTTGCGGAGCGGTGCCAGCAGAATCAGGTTCTAAAAGTAGCTGCAAACCTTATAGTGGTTTAGGATGGTCTGGCCCGTCTTGCCCTTCTCTACTAATCTCTCACGCCCAGGTAGATAACGCTCCTGCGTTGGCAACTTGGTGTCGGTCAGCTTGCCAGCATTACCGGAACACTTCGACAAAGCTGCAGCCGATAGTCTTGTACCTCTTTCCACTGCCCCCCATTACTCTAATTCCTTAGGCCGCACGGAACGTACCGGCAACGGCATACCTTTCCGTAGTTACGTTACCCCTTACCCAGGAAATCACGGCGCAATCTTCTTCGACGATTAAAACTTGACTTAGAGCAACCGCCGCCGTATTTTAATGCCCTCAACTTCAATTTTGTGTCCACTGCTCATCCCCCCCGGAACTGACCCAAGGAATCTCGTCAATGGAAAGTATAAGTATAAAAAATTTGCGATCTCTCGCTAACACCGGTGCGGTAGAGATTAAGCCACTGACGGTACTGGTCGGTACGAACAGCGCCGGAAAGAGCACTTTTCTACGTTCTTTTCCGCTGTTGCGGCAAAGTTCGGAACAAAAAACGATCAACGATATTCTTTGGTTTGGTGATTATGTCGACTTCGGGAGCTTTGCCGAGTCGGTAAATCGACACGAAGCGGCAAAAGATGGAAAGAAAGGAATCGACTTTGAATTTAAATTTTCACTGGACACATTTTCTTCAATAGCCGTTGGCCGAGGATTCGCAGCGAAGCGATTCGGACGCGTTGAGGATCGATCGCAGATGTGCACATTTACGTTGCGACAGTTTAGCGACTCAATCAATCTAGATTCTGTCGTCTATTCGGAATATGAAATTCGCATCGATGGCAACGTCATCCATTTGATCGTTGACCAAGATTTGGTTGTTCAGAAGATCAGCCTAAACGGCGAAGGCATACCTTTTAATCAAGAAGAAGTGCGCTTAACTCGCCAGAAAGATCTGCTTCCCAGCATTGCTAACTGGGACCCCATCAAGGAGCGCTACGAAGAAAAGGCTATGCGCAGGTTGCGACCAGTTGTCCATGGAAAAGTTCCCGCCGAGCGAATTCGAACGGCAGTCGCGTTGATCTTTTACGGGCCGAAGAAGTTTTTCGCGAAAGAACTATCGTCTCAAAGTCTAGGCGATACGTTTTCACAGAGACTAGCGCTGCTAAACGACGCTTCCCCTCTGGTTGAAGACTTGCATCGCTACTTTTTTGTTATCGATTTCCCTCGAATTTTCAACAGTATCAATGTCGTGCTGAGTTCGACGTTCTCGAATGTTCGCTATATAACTCCGCTCCGCGCGTCCGCAGAGCGTTATTATCGTTTGCAAGGTTTGGCTGTCGACGAAATTGCTCCGAACGGCGAGAACTTGGCAATGTACCTAAAGAGCCTTTCGGAAGCTGAGGCAGCTGAGTTTGCCGAATGGACAAAGCGTCACATGGGATTTGCTGTCCGAGTAGAGGCTCATATCGGCCATGTTTCGATTGTAATCGACGACCTACGGGAAAATACTTCGGTTAATCTAGCAGACGTCGGATTCGGCTATTCACAGGTAATCCCTATTCTGGCGCAGATGTGGCAAATCCAACGCCGCCCAAGTCGTCACAACCTTACTCGATCGTTGAATGGCGACCCCCCGCGCCAGCCCATCATGTTCTTGATCGAACAGCCTGAACTTCACTTGCACCCAAAAATGCAAGGCCGGCTCGCCGAACTTTTGCTACGTAGTTTTGTTGCCGCGCGAGACTCTGGTATTGATTTGCGCATTATCGTTGAGACCCATAGCGAAACATTGATAGCTAAATTGGGAAGTCTAATCGCACACAAGCGACGCACCCAACCAACACCTGAAGTGGAAGCGACACTTAAAGATGCCTCACCCGGCGGCGAAATTGTATCCTTCCAGTACAGATCGCCCTCGTCGCTAGGGAGTAATATTGCCCAGCTAAATTTCTCAGAGCAAGATATTGGCGTCCACCTCTTCACAGCCGACCCATCCCAGAGCGATGGAAGCGTGATAATCAAATCCGGCTTCGATGAAGAAGGGTTACTACTTTCTTGGCCATATGACTTCTTTGACGGGGTTCAGTAATGCTGTTTATCCTCGATGAAGGCCTCGATTCCATCGCGGCAGATACCAACCATAGTAGTCATCAACGTCTTCTCGACGAACTTACTGTGCTTGCACGTGCTCGACGCGCGCAAAAGCTGATGGTTTTCCTGGAGTCTCCCTATTTCTATCCAATATTAAAGGATATCAACGGGCTTGGGACCCTTCCTTTAGCGGTTTTCTCGCACCTAAGCAAAACCCGCCCGTTCAAGCGCAGCCTGCTTGAAAAGCTTAAAGTTTGGGTGCGAATCACTGCTAGCGGAAGCCAGATCGCGTTGAAACCGAAAAAATTCGGATTTGAAATAACAGCTCCACTACACCTGATTCCGCACAACCTATTCAATTCTCCGATTTTGCTTGCTGAGAATCTTCAGGATGCAAAGGCGTACGTCATCTTTGCTGAAATTGCTGCGGCTGCTGGAGCCGAAAACGCCATGCCAGTTCAGTTACACGGTGAGCTTCGTGGTGGCGGCGGAAGTGCGATTGCTGGAGAATACGTTCAGATAAAGAAACACGGCGACCGACTTTCCCTTTGCATTTTAGATAGCGACGTTCGATTCCCCGATTGCACTCCCAACAATTGGAGTACAACTATGGCTAGCAGCGATGTTGTGGATCCAGCACCCTTGGTACACTTGAAAACGATAGACGTATACTCTATAGAAAACATGTTTCCGTTAGACTCGCTTGCAAATCTCCGACACTATCAGACCGATCAAAACGCGAGTTTTATGCTCAACAAGGAACTACCTATACTCCGAAAACATGCTAATGAGCCATATTGGAAATTTATTAGACTGAAAGACGGCTTAACATGTGCCGATCTCCGCGACAAAGGGCCGTTAGGAACGTACTGGCGACCACACGCGGCTAATTTTAGTGACTTTTCATCAAAAAAATGTAAGAAAGGGCCAATGGATTGCTCACACTCCTGCTCCAGACTTCCGCTTTACAGATCTAAAACTTTGGAAGAATTTGTGGAAATGTATGAGTCAAAGCCTCGCGAAGAACTGAAACGCCTGTATGAAAGCGTTCCGAGACATGTCGTTGAAAATTTTAACGGCGTTGCGAAGTTGGTGCAATCTTGGCTTTGTTTCGGCGGGACCATGGTCCTTCCAGCAAACTCGTAGTATCTAACGAGGGGAAGTTAGATCCCGCCTTAGGCTGCAAGCCGTTTGGACAGGGAATTTGCGTTAGACAGCTTGCGGTACTGATCACCCGTGACGAAACCGGAACGTGCAGGAGGTTGGTCATAAGGTACGCCAGATATGATTGGCCCGGCAAATTGTTACAGTTCTAAGGACATATAGCAAGGTCATCCTGCTCTCAGTTCGAAAGCGAGCAAAGCTGGAAAAAAGGCCCCTGAAATCAGGGGCCTTGGTTCGTATATTATCTGCACGTGCAGCATGCTGCTAAAGAGACGCTCACTCCCACTCGATGATTAATGGCTGAGCTAAGCCTATGAATTGCTTTGTGTTTCCGGTACCTCCTGCGCCTGTACCATTCACGATACCATACCAGCGCCATCGATCCTCAGCGTGGCAACAACGGGCATCACCTTGGTTTTACCGTACTTCGACCACCATTCCTGCCGTGAGCCTTACGCGCATGGTATCTCGAACAATCCGCTAAGGGCCAGACTCAACTGGACCTCAATGCATGCCCATCACCAACGTGCTTGAACGTCAAAAGGATTACAATCCTGTATTGACGCATTCCAGGTGGCCATGATGAGTTCCGAAGTATCCGATGGACATGGCTTCCCGCCCACCGGGTGGAACCCGCGTGATTTCGAAGTACTGCTCGACCACATTCCTGCCGGCATAGTGATCCACGGCGCAGATTCGCGGGCGGTCTACGCCAACCGCTGCGCACATGACTTGCTCGGCGGCGCCATCGACCTGATGCGCAAGTACCCGGCCGACTCCGGCGCCCTGCCGTTGCTGCACGCAGACGGCAGCGTCCTGCCGCCCGACGCCAATCCCGTTTCCTGCGTAATCGTTTCCGGCCTGACGGTGCGCGACGCCATCGTCGGCCTGCCCGGCCCCAACCCGCGCTGGTTGATCTGCAACGCCTATCCGCTGCTCGGCGCGGACGGCCAGATCCAGCAAGTGGCCGTCTGTTTCACCGAATGCACCCACCTCAAGCGCATCGAGGAATCGCTGCTCAAGTCGGAAGAACGCCTGCGCCTGGCCATGCAGGGCAGCACCGACGCGCCATGGGACTGGGACGTCGACAGCGGCCTGGTGCACTATTCCGAGCGCTGGTGGAACATGCTGGGATTTCCACCTTGCCACGTCGAGCGCGACCCGGTTGCGTGGCGTACCCAGATGCATCCCGAGGACATGCCGCGCGTGGACGCCTTTGTCGACGCGCTGGTGGCCTCGGAAGACAAGACCTACAGCCTGGAATTCCGCCTGCGCCACCATGACGGCCACTATGTGCCGGTGCTCTCGCGCGGCCTAGTCCAGCGCGATGCCCGCGGCAAGGGCGTGCGCATCGCCGGCACGAATACCGACCTGACCGCCGCCAAGGAAGCCGAGCGCCGCATCCACGAACTGGCCTATTTCGACTATCTCACCGGCCTGCCGAACCGGCGCCTGCTGATCGACGAACTCTCCAGGATCCTGCCGCGCTGCGCGCGCACTGGCCAGTTCGGCGCCCTGCTGTTCATCGACCTCGACAACTTCAAGCTGCTCAACGACACCCTCGGCCACGATGCCGGCGACGCCCTGCTGCGCGAAGTGGCCGCGCGCCTGCGTGCTACCGTGCGCGCGAGCGACCACCTTGCGCGCCTCGGCGGCGACGAGTTCGTGGTAGTGCTCGAAGGCCTCGGCACCAGCGAGGCCGAGGCCATCCTCGAAGCGCGCATGGTCGGTGCCAAGCTGCTCGAGGCGCTGGCCCGCCCGCACGCGCTGGGCGCGCGGCCCAGCGTCAGCACGCCCAGCATCGGGGTGGTCATGTTCGGTGCCGGCGCGCGCAGCGTCGACCAGCTGCTGCGCCATGCCGATCTCGCCATGTACCGTGCCAAGGCCGAGGGCCGCAACACGCTGCGCTTCTTCGACCCCGGCATGCAGGCGGCCGCCGAACGCCAGGTCGAGCTCGAGAACGACCTGCGCGACGCCATTGCCGGGCACCGCTTCGAGCTGTACTGCCAGCCGCAGCTCGGGATCAACGGCAAGCTGGCCGGCGCCGAGGCGCTGCTGCGCTGGCGCCATGCAACGCGCGGCCTTGTGGCGCCAGAAGAATTCATCGGCCTGGCCGAATCCAGCGGCCTGATCATGCAGCTGGGCGCGGTGGTGCTGAGCGAGAGCTGCCGCGCGCTCGCGCGCTGGGCGAGCGATCCGCAATTGCGCGAAGTTTCCCTGGCAGTGAATGTCAGCGCGCATCAGCTGCGCGACCCTGGATTTGTCGAGCAGGTCCTTGCCATCCTGGCGGCAACCGGTGCACCACCGCAGCAGCTCTTCCTCGAGCTGACCGAAAGCGTGTTTGCCCATAACCTAGACGATGCCTGCGCCAAGATGAACGCCTTGCGTGCGCACGGCGTCTGCTTTTCGCTCGACGACTTCGGCACCGGCTATTCCTCGCTCGCTTACCTGAAGCACTTTCCACTGACAGAGTTGAAAATCGACCGCAGCTTCGTCAAGGACTTGCCGGGCGAAGCCCATGCCGGCGCAATCGTCGACGCCATCCTGGCCCTGGCCCGCACGCTCGAACTGGACGTGGTGGCCGAGGGCATCGAAACCGGCGAACAACGCGACTTCCTGATTGCGCGTGGCTGCCGCCTGCTGCAAGGCTTCCTGCTCGGTATGCCGCGCCCCATCGCCGAGTTCGAAGCTGCCTACGGCGCAACCGGGAACCAATTGAATGTTCCATGAGCAAGCGCGTTTCAGAATATACGATGCGCAGCCGATCCAGTAGACATTATTCCGGGTCCGCGTGCGTGATGCCAGCCAGGGCCTCGGCCAGCTCGTCCGCATCGACCGGTTTGACGAAATACCGATCGAAACCTGCTGCGAGCGCCGCGCGCCGGTCCGCCTCCTGTCCATAGCCGGACATGGCCATCAAGGTGGCATGGCGCGTGACCGGATCGGCCTGCAGCATGCCGGCCAGCATCAAGCCATCGATGTCTGGCAGTCCGATGTCGAGTATGCAGACGTCGGGCCGCAGGGCTTGCGCCCGCGCCATGACCTCGCGGGGACGGGACGTGCTCGCGACTGCGTGCCCCATCGACGTGAGCAGCATTTCCAGCATCATCAAGCCGTCCTCGTTATCGTCGACCAGCAAGATCTTCAATGCGGTTTGCCCGCTCCGCAGATCGGCGCGATGCGCGATCTCGGCCGGCACCTGCCCGATGTCGAGCCTTGGCAGGCACACGGTGAAGCGCGTGCCGTGGCCGGGGCCGGCGCTCTCCGCACTCACATGCCCGCCGTGCAGCTGCACCAGGCTGCGCACCAGCGCCAGGCCGATGCCCAGGCCGCCCTGAGAACGGTCCGACGTGCGCTCGGCCTGGGTGAACAGGTCGAACGCCTGATGGATCAGCGCCTGCGTCATGCCGATGCCGTTGTCCTCAACCGACAAACGCACATGATGCGGATCGGTCGCGAGCTCGACCTTGATCGTGCCGCCGTGCGGCGTGAATTTCGCCGCATTGTTGAGCAGGTTGGCCAGGACCTGCACCAGGCGCTTATGGTCGCCCTCGACGAATGCCGGTGACGGCGGCTGGCTGACCTGCAGGGTATGCCCGCGCCCCTCGAGGACAGGGCGTATCTGCTCCAGCGCCTCGCCGACGATCCGCTTCGCATCGAGGACGCTCGTGTCCAGCGTGATCAAGCCGCGTGTGACGCGCGCCACGTCGAGCAGCTCGTTGATCAGGCCCGTCATGTGCTGCACCTGGCGGGTGATGACGGCGCTGGACTGGTGAACGCGGTCGACGTTGGTGCCGTCGTGCGCGAGCAGCGCGGCGGCGGCGCCGATCGGTGCCAGCGGGTTGCGAAGCTCGTGGGCCAGCATGGCGAGGAATTCATCCTTGCGCCGGTCGGCCTCCTTCAGCGCCTCCTCCGCGCGTACCCGCGATTCGATGTCCATCGCCACTGAGACCGCGCCGACCACGACGCCGTCGCCATCGACGATCGGCGCGGCCGACACCAGCAGCATCCGCTCGGATGGCATGGCCGTAAAAGTCATGGCGCGCAACAGGCTTTGCTCGACCATCTCGCCCGCGCAGGCGCGCTGCAAGGGCCACTCGCCCGACACGAGCTTGCGGCCCGCTGCCGGCCCGTCGAAGAACCAGCCATGCCAGCGGCTGAAGTCGATCTGCCCCGCGGGCTCGGGCAGCGAGCTCCCGAACATCGCCTCGTGCGCCGGATTACGATGCAGCACGCGCAGCGTGCGGTCGACAACCAGCACGCCCACCGGCGCGGCGCGCAGTACGCCCGCGAGATAACTGCGTTCCGCCTCGGCCATCCGGGCGTTGCGCAGCGCTTCCTCGCGGCTGAGCAGCAAGGATTGCTCGGCAAGGACCTGGGCGGTAATGTTGATGGTCGTGTGCGATACGCAGGCCAGCTTGCCGTCGGCGTCGTAGAGCGGCGTGTTGGTGGCGCTCCAGTACATGTCTTCGAACCAGCTTCGGCCATCCTTGTGCATCTCGATCGGATAGCGCTGCACCGGCATCAACTGCGACTGCCCGGTGTCGATGGCGGTCCGGATGGAGGTGCTCAGGTTGCGCACGCCGGTGGCGTCCGGATCGTTGGGGTCGTCGCCGAGCACCTCGAACAAAGGCATGCCGAGCAGGTCTTCGCGACGGCGCGAGACCGCACGCAGGAAGGCGTCGTTGACCGCCAGGATTTCGAGCTTGTCGGTCGGCGCCAGCAGATACTGGCCGATTGGCGAACCATGGAAGGCCGCGTTGAAAAGCGAATCTGAAAGCATGATTATCCAAATGATAAGTTCTTATTCTAACGATCAGAAATCAATGTGGCGCACGGCTTGCCGCGTCCGCATGGACGCATGCACGAGTGCGGCGCTTGCCATTGCGCCGCAACGATAGTGTTACCATGACTACATGAAATCTGTCCGTCCTCTTCAAGACGTGTTGCCCGGCAAAACCCCTATTCACGACCTGATACGTCGGCACGACTGGTCCACGTCGGTGCTCGGTGCCCCTGAAGCGTGGCCACTGTCGCTGCGGTACATCTTGGCGATGATGCTGGAGTCCACCATTCCGATGTCAGTGGTCTGGGGTCCGGAGCGGGTGCTGCTCTACAACCAGAGCTACGTGCAGTTCCTGGGCGCGAAACATCCGGCGCAGGCGTTCGGCCTGCCGATTCGCGACGTCTGGCCGGAGATTTGGGCCGATATCGGCCCCCTGATCGAGCGCGCCGCGGCCGGAGACGCCTTTTACCTGGAAGACGTGCCTCTGACGATTGCGCGAAACGGCGTCGATGAAGCGGCCTGGTTCACCTTCTCGTATTCGCCGGTCCGGGACGATGACGGCGCCCTGAATGGCATGTGCAGCTCGGTACTGGAAACGACGTCGCGCGTGCTGGCCGAGCAGCGCCAAGCCTTCCTGCTTTCGCTTGCCACCGCCTTGAGCAAGCTGGCCGATCCGGAGCTGATCATGCGCACCGCGGCGCGCATGGCGAGCACCCAGCTCGGCGCGAACCGCGTCATGTATGCGGAGCCGGACTTCGAACGCGATCTCGTGACCTTCCTGCCCGGCTTCGCGGGTCCCGCCAGCGCCGACATCGATGGCGACTTCCGGCTCAGCGGTTTTGGCAAGCAGCACGCCGATAGCATGGCACGCGGCGAGGACATCGTGATCGACGATGTCGCCACCGACCCGGATATCGCCAGCGACAGCGAACGCAGGAACTACTTCGACCTGGATGCCCGCAGCGTGCTTGCGCTGCCCTTGATCCGTGGCGGCAAGGCGATGGCCGTGATCATCGTCAATCACGCCACGCCACGCGCCTGGAAGGTCGAGGAGATCGCCCTCCTCAGGGAGATCGGCGAGTACACCTGGAATGCGGTCGAGCGCGCACTGGCAACACTGCGCGACACCGACCGCCACAAGGATCAGTTCCTTGCGATGCTGGCGCATGAGCTGCGCAATCCGCTTGCGCCGATCAGTGCAGCGACCGCGATCCTGAGGATGCCGGGCGTATCGCAGGAGCGCATCACGAAGACGAGCGACATCATCGGGCGCCAGGTGAAGCACATGGTCGGCATGGTCGACGACCTGCTTGACGTTTCGCGCGTGACCACAGGCCGCATCGAGCTCGACCGGCATCCAGTGGCGATCGATTCGGTCATCCATGACGCCGTCGAGCAGACCCGGCCGCTGCTCGAAGCGCGGCGCCAGACGTGCCAGGTGACGCTGCCGGACGGCATGGTCTTCGTCCATGGCGATGCCAAGCGCCTGGTACAGGTGTTCGCCAATGTGCTCAACAACGCGGTCAAGTACACGGCAGCGGGAGGCGCGATTACCATTCGCGCCAGCGCGACGCGGGACGAGGTGGCGATCGACATCGCGGACAACGGCATCGGCATTCCGGCGGACGTGCAGCCTTATGTCTTCGACCTGTTCGTCCAGGGTGTGCGGACGTCGGACCGGTCGCAAGGCGGCTTGGGCATTGGCCTCGCGCTCGTCAAGAGCCTGGTCGAATTGCACGGCGGGCGCGTCAGCGTCGACAGTACCGGGGCCGGGCTCGGCACGACGGTCCGCATCCGGCTGCCGCGCCTGCAATCCGGGCAAGCCGACAGCGACACCGCGCTGGGCGATGCATCTTCGCCGGACCTCGCCACCCGGCGCCAGCGTATCCTGGTGGTCGACGACAACGCCGATGCCGGCAGCATGCTGGCGATGGCGCTCGACAGTTTCGGCTTCGATGTCACCGTCGATATCGACCCGGTTGCGTCGCTCCAGCGCGCCGCCATGCAGGCATTCGACGTCTTCCTGCTCGACATCGGCATGCCGCACATGGACGGCAACGAGCTCGCGCGCCAGCTGCGCCACCAGCCGCGCCACGCACGCTCGCTCATGATCGCCATCTCCGGCTACGGCAGCGAGACAGCGCGCCGGACCGCGTTCGACGCCGGGTTCGATCACTACCTGACGAAGCCGGCCGACATCGGCAGGCTGTTCGAGATTCTGGAAACGTCGGCGCAGACGAACGCTGGTTGAGCATGTGAAGACATCCTGTACCGCGTGTCGTAGCGCCTGAAGGGAGTCCTGTTCTCCCATTCCCAAGATTTTAAGTCGGAACGGTGTCCCGTTCAGGCATTGTCACTGGACTTCCCCCTACTCGTAGGGGTTTCATAGTACGGTGGGGTCATAGCAAAGTTTTACGTAGGCAAGCTGACCTGGAACGCGAGCTTCGATAGCGACTGGCCGGCTTTGATCGGATCAACTACTAATCTTGCGCGGCTTTAAAGCTACCCTCGTCGGAACGCTTCATGTGAAAAAAAAGCTCGCCGAAGCGAGCCTTTTCAAATCCACAAAGTAGAATTTCCAAAAGAAACTCTACTCCCACTCAATCGTCGCCGGCGGCTTCCCCGAAATATCATAAACAACACGGTTAATCCCACGCACCTCGTTAATGATGCGATTGGAAACCTTCCCCAGCAGCGAATGCGGCAAGTGCGCCCACTGCGCCGTCATGAAGTCCAGCGTCTGCACCGCGCGCAGGGCCACTACGTATTCGTAGGTACGGCCGTCGCCCATCACGCCGACCGATTTCACCGGCAGGAACACGGCGAAGGCCTGGCTGGTCGCTTCGTACCAGTTGATCGGCGCCTTGCCGGCATCGATGCCGGGCACCGGCGGCAGCTCGAACGGGGTGTTGCGCAGTTCTTCGATGAAGATGGCGTCGGCTTCGCGCAGCAGGTCGGCGAATTCCTTCTTGACTTCGCCGAGGATGCGCACGCCCAGGCCCGGGCCCGGGAACGGGTGGCGGTAGACCATGTCGTGCGGCAGGCCGAGGGCCACGCCGAGCTTGCGCACTTCGTCCTTGAACAGTTCGCGCAGCGGTTCCAGCAATTGCAGGTTCAGCGTTTCCGGCAGGCCGCCCACGTTGTGGTGGCTCTTGATGGTCTGGCCTTTCTTGCCCTTGCCGGCCGATTCGATCACGTCCGGGTAGATCGTGCCCTGGGCCAGCCACTTGGCGTTGGTCAGCTTGCCGGCTTCGACCTGGAACACTTCGACGAATTCGCGGCCGATGATCTTGCGCTTCTGTTCCGGGTCGTTGACGCCGGCCAGGTGGCCGAGGAACTGGTCTTCGGCGTCGATGCGGATGACTTTCACGCCCAGGTTCTTCGAGAACATGTTCATGACCATCTTGCCCTCGTCCTTGCGCAAGAGGCCGTGGTCGACGAAGACGCAGGTCAGCTGGTCGCCGATGGCGCGGTGGATCAGCGCTGCGGCGACGCTCGAGTCGACGCCGCCCGACAGGCCGAGGATGACTTCATCGGTGCCGACTTGCGCGCGGATCTTTTCGACGGCTTCGCCGATATAGTCCGGCATGTTCCAGTCGGATTTGCAGCCGCAGATGTCGTGCACGAAGCGGCCGATGATGGCTTCGCCCTGGCTGGTGTGGGTGACTTCCGGGTGGAATTGCAGGGCGTAGAAGCCGCGCTCTTCGTCGGCCATGGCGGCGATGTCGCAGCTGTCGGTCGAGCCCATCAGCTTGAAGCCTTCCGGCATTTCCAGCACCTTGTCGCCGTGGCTCATCCAGACCTTCAGCATGCCGTGGCCTTCATCGGTGATGAAGTCGTTGATGCCGTTCAGCAGCTTGGTGTGGTTGCGGGCGCGCACTTCGGCATAGCCGAATTCGCGCAGCTTGCCGGTTTCGACCTTGCCGCCGAGCTGGGCGGCCATGGTTTGCATGCCGTAGCAGATGCCGAGGACCGGGATGCCGAGTTCGAATACGGCTTGGGGGGCGCGCGGGGAGTCGCCTTCGAGCGTGGAGTTGTGGCTGCCAGAGAGGATGATGCCGGCGGCGCCGTAGTTGCGCACGAAGTCGGCGTCGACGTCGTAGGGGAAGACTTCGGAGAAGACGCCGGCGTCGCGCACGCGGCGGGCGATCAGTTGGGTGACCTGGGAGCCGAAGTCGAGGATGAGGATTTTGGAGTGCATTGAACGCAATATAAAGAAGTAATCTGGGTCGGGTGGTCTCAGGAACGGCGCGGATGATCACATGGTGATACCGCGTGGACGGAGTCCACCCTACGGTTCATGGCCGATCGTCGTCAACCACAAGAAGCACATGCAAAAAGCGGCCGTCGCCGGCCGCTTTCAATACATCATTCCGAACGGTAGTTCGGCGCTTCCTTGGTGATCTGGACGTCGTGGACGTGCGATTCGCGCATGCCGGCCGAGGTGATTTCGACGAATTCCGCTTTTTCGCGCAGTTCGTCGATGGTGGCGCAGCCGCAGTAGCCCATCGACTGGCGCACACCGCCCACCAGTTGATAGATGATCGCCAGCACGCTGCCCTTGTAGGCGACGCGGCCTTCGATGCCTTCCGGGACGAACTTGTCGGCCTTGGCCGAAGCGTCCTGGAAGTAGCGGTCGGCCGAGCCTTCGGCCATCGCGCCCAGCGAACCCATGCCGCGGTAGGATTTATAACTGCGGCCCTGGTACAGGATGACTTCGCCCGGCGCTTCCTCGGTACCGGCGAACATCGAGCCCATCATGACGGTCGAGGCGCCCGCTGCCAGTGCCTTCGAGACGTCGCCCGAGTAGCGGATGCCGCCGTCGGCGATGCAGGGCACGCCGGTGCCGGCCAGCGCTTCAGCCACGTTCGAGATCGCCGTGATCTGCGGCACGCCGACGCCGGCGACGATGCGGGTGGTGCAGATCGAGCCCGGGCCGATGCCGACCTTGACTGCGTCCGCGCCGGCCTCGACCAGCGCCCTGGCGGCCGCCGCGGTGGCGATGTTGCCGCCGATGACGTCGACGTGCGGGTAGCGCGTCTTGATCGACTTCACGGTGTCGAGGATGCCTTGCGAGTGGCCGTGGGCGGTGTCGACCACCAGCACGTCGACGCCGGCCGCGACCAGCAGCTCGACGCGTTCACGGTCCTTCTCGCCCACGCCGACCGCCGCGCCGACCAGCAGCTTGCCCTGCGCATCTTTCGATGCGAACGGGTGCTCGTGCGACTTCATGATGTCCTTGACGGTGATCAGGCCGCGCAGCTCGAACTCGTCGTTGACGACCAGCACGCGCTCGAGGCGGTGCTTGTTCATCAGGCGCTTGGCTTCTTCGGTGTCCGCTTCCTCGTTCACGTAGACGAGTTTTTCGCGCGGGGTCATCTTGGTGCGGGTCTCGGCGTCGAGATCTTCTTCGAAACGCAGGTCGCGGTTGGTGATGATGCCGACCACCTGCTTGCCTTCGACGACCGGGAAGCCGCTGAAGCCATGCTGGTGCTGCAGCGCGATGACGTCGCGGATCTTCATCGTCGGCGGGACGGTGATCGGGTCGCGCAGCACGCCGGCTTCGAAACGCTTGACGCGCGCTACCTCACGGGCCTGGTCGGCCGGACGCAGGTTCTTGTGGATGATGCCGATGCCGCCTTCCTGCGCCATCGCGATTGCCAGACGGGCTTCGGTCACGGTATCCATCGCGGCCGAGAGCAGCGGGATATTGAGCGTGATGTTGCGGGTCAGCTTGGTGCGAAGGGAGGTGTCGGCCGGAAGAACATTCGAGTAGGCCGGGACGAGCAGCACATCATCGAACGTGAGTGCTTTTTGAAGTAGACGCATAGCATTTTCCTATAGGCGCAAAAGCGAATTATACAGAATGCAGCGAAAGGCGTCGCACGTCGCCGAAAAAACACGGTTCACGGGGCTTTCGTTGACACGTACAGGGAATCATGGAGAATCGCAGATAGTTACCACAGGAAATATTTGATGACCTATCGCTCCTCTTTTGCCGCCCTGCTCCTGTTCTGCTGCGCCGGCCTCGCGCAGGCCCAGTTCGTCTGGATCGGTCCCAACGGCACCCGCCAGTATTCCGACCAGCCGCCACCGCCCGGCACGCCGCCGTCGAAGATCCTGAAAATGCCCGGCCGCCCTGCCCTGGCGCAGGAAGCTCCCGCTGCCGCGCCCGCAAGCGAAGGGGCGAAACCGAAAGCGGCGCCGACGCTGGCCGAGCGCGAAGCCGACTACCGCAAGCGCGCCAAGGCGCGCGAAGAAGCCGATGCCAGGATGCAGTCCGAGGCGCGGTCCAATGCCGCCCATACCGAGCATTGCGAGAACGTACGCAAGAACCAGCGCATGTATGCGTCCGGCATGCGCATCTCGGAAATCGGCGCCGATGGACAGCGCCGCTTCCTGAACGACGCCGAACGCGCGGCGGGCAGCGCACGGACGGAACAACAGTTGAACGAGTGCCGCTGAGGCAAAAGGCGTCGGAAATTCTTACATTATCAATCCGACAATTTCCCGTCCGACGCATAACTTGTTGTTTTGTAAAGCATAATTCCTTTTGGAATGTAAATTGCTAATAAGTAAATTTTACTTAACTAAAGGAAAAGTTGTGAAAACTTTTTACGCAACCATTACCGCAGCCATCGCCTTTGCTTTCGCCGCCCCAGCCCAGGCTATCCCGACCGCCTACGCCACGCCAGGCATCGAGAGCAACGTGCAATATGACTTCGTCGCTGCGGCGAGCGGCGACGTGCGCGCTTATTTTGTCGGCTCGAATGCCGCCTACACGACCCGGATCGCCCTGCTGGTGAATGGCGTCGACACCGGCATTTACGGCCTAGACAATCACAGCTCCGCTTATGGACAAATGCTGAACTTCGGCCAGGTGAATGCCAACGACCGCCTGGTGTTCAAACTGATCAACGTGAATTCGCCTGAAATCGGTCCGTTCTATTCCGACCTGACCCTGAACGCCGATGGCCGCAACCACATCTATGCAGCCGCTTATGAAGGCGACGAGTTCATTCCGGCAGGGATCGCCGTCGGTTTCGAAGACCAGCCGAATGGCGGCGACTTCGACTACAACGACGAGAACTTCGTGTTCGTGAACGTCGCCAATGCACCTGAGCCGAGCGACGTGCCGGAGCCGGCATCGATCGCCCTGCTGCTGGCCGGCGCCGCCGGTTTCGGCGCCAGCCGCCGCGCCAAACGCGCTGGCAAGAACTAAGACCCTGCTTTTAAAAGCCCGACCTCAGCCGCGCCGGCCGCCTTCGGACACCTGCGCGGCGGGCGGCGGCAGCGGCGCGCTGACCATGCGGTTGCGACCGTCCGCCTTTGCCGCATACAGCGCGGCGTCGGCCCGTTCCATCAGCCCGGCAAGCGTCTCATCGGGCGCCAGCGTAGCGACGCCGATGCTGACCGTGTAGCTGATCGGAATGGTCGACGGCGCCAGCTGCAGCGAGCGGTCGAGCGCCTTGCGCAGGCGCGCCGCCACGTCCATCGCCGTCTGGTGATTGGCGTCGGGCAGCAGCACAGCAAACTCCTCGCCGCCCAGTCGGGCGCAATAATCGATCTTTCGGACCACTTCCTGCGCGTGCAGCACGATGTCGCGCAGCACACGGTCGCCCGTGGCGTGGCCGTGGGTATCGTTGATGCGCTTGAAATGGTCGGCGTCGAACACCAGCAGCGACAGGCAGCAGTCGAGGCGCAGGGCGCGCGCATGTTCGTGCTCGGCAAAGGTGAAAAACGCGCGGCGCGACCAGGCGCCGGTCAGGTGGTCGTGATCGGCGGCATACGCCGTGTCGTGCAGGACGCGGGCGTTGGCCATCATCACCGCACCCAGGGTCAGCGCCGGCAGCGCCAGCGTGCCGGCTGCGAAAAAGACGAGGTTATAGGCGGCCGGATCGAGAAAATCGAGCGGCGTGCCGACTTGCAGGGCGTAAAAGATGCCGCGGCAGGCGTGCACCGCCCCGAGCGCGTAGGCCGCGCGGCGGGTGAAGCGGTAGGCGTAGGCCAGGTCCGGCTCGCGCGCCGCCGGAATCGAACGCCCGATCGCGACGTAGACGCTGGCATGGAAGATCGACACCAGCACCGTGCGCAGCGGCAGCACGTCGACGGCCAGGTGGAACCAGGTCAGCCCGGCCATGGTCGCCAGCATGCCTAGCACCAGCGGGCGCACCGGCACCGGCGCCAGCAGGTGGCGCCGGAAACCGGCCAGCATCAGCGCCGCCGAACCGAGAAACAGCGCGTTGGCCAGCTCGATCGACAGCAGGTCGGGCAGGATGCCGCGCGACGCGAACAGCAGCAGCGCCAGCACGGCGCAGGCATTGGCCTGGCCCCACTCGCGGATGCCCTCGACCTTGCTGCTGCGCAGCGACGACAATACGAACAGCATGACCACCGACAAGGCGGTCGTGACCAGCAAGAGACTCAGCGCACTCAGCATTGGAACCTGGCGAAAAGGCTGGAAGGGCGGCAACGCCGCGCGTAGCTTCCAAGCCGTTGAGGCGACCTTTGGACGCCGGGATGCCGATTGCGATGCGGATGAAAGCCCGCCAATCTTAGCAAAGAATGCCTTGAGGCATAGATTCGGTTAAGCCACACCAACTACAAACTGTGCGTCAGGCAGCAGGCCTGGCCGCGCCGGCATCTTTTTTCGCGGCCCGCTTGCGGCGCGAATCCTTGGGATCGGCCACCAGCGCACGGTAGATTTCGATGCGGTCGCGCGCGCGCAGGACCGTCTCCAGCGTCTTCTTCCTGGCGAAGATGCCGACCGGCTGGGTCACCAGGTTGATTTCGGGGAAGGCGGCAAGCACGCCGCTGGCCTCGATGGCCTGCCCGATGGTGGTGCCGGGCTCCACGTCGAGCATGCGCAGGAATTCCTGCGCAGGCGTGGCATAGCAGACCGACACGCCGATCCGCTCAGCCATAGACCGCCTCGGCGCGCTTGCAGAAGGAATCGACCATGCTGTTGGCAATCATGCCGAACACCGGGCCGACCAGCTGCTCGAGGATGATGCTGGAGAACTCATAGTGCATGTCGAAATCGATCTTGCAGGCATCGGCGCGCAGCGCCTTGAAATTCCAGGTGCCTTCCAACATCTTGAAGGGGCCATCGACCAGATGCATTTTCATCTGCGTCGGACGCATGTTGTGGTTCGAGGTGGTGAAGCTTTGCTTGACGCCGTGGAAGTTGATGCCGAGGCTGGCCACCAGCTTGTCCTCGCTGCGTTCGACAACCTTGACGCCGTTGCACCACGGGAGGAACTTTGGATAATCTTCCACTTTTGCCACCAGGTCGAACATCTGTTCGGCGCTATAGCCCAAGAAAACTGATTTGTGCACTACTGCCATTGGTCAACCGTTTGTTATGATGTTGGACAAGTTGTATTTTTGCGCCGCGCCCTGGCGCGACAAGCTGTAGTTTAACCGACCCGCGGATTTTCGCTATTTCATGAGCATCGCTGACAATAAAAAAGCATTTTTCGACTACTTCATCGAGGACCGTTACGAAGCGGGACTGGTGCTCGAGGGCTGGGAAGTCAAGGCCATTCGCGACGGACGCGTGAACATCAAGGAAGCCTACGTCGTCGTGCGCGGCGACGAGCTGTTCCTGTTCGGCTGCCACGTGAGTGCGCTCAGTACCGCCTCCGCCTTCAGCCACCCCGAAGCCCTGCGCACGCGCAAGCTGCTGCTGCACCGCGCCGAGATCGACAAGCTGCGCGGCAAGGTTGAGCGTTCCGGCTACACGCTGGTGCCGCTCAACCTGCACTACAAGGGCGGCCGCGTGAAATGCGAGGTCGGCCTTGCCAAGGGCAAGAAGCAGCACGACAAGCGCGCCACCGAGAAAGACCGCGACGCCAAGCGCGAGGTGCAGGCGGCGATGAAGACCAACAAGCGATGATGCGATTCCGTGCCGGTGTCGACATCGGCGCGGTGTGCACACGTGCGTAAGGCGGGCATGCCCGCCCTACGTTACACGGCCGCCAACATGGCTGCGCACCGTAGGGCGGGCATGCCCGCCAGTAATCCCCGCGCAGCCCGCGGCCGCTCTCAAGCCAGCTTGCTCACCCGCCACGCCCCAAAACTCAGCAGCAGCCCCACTCCCACCCCGCACGCCAGCTTGAACGCGCTGTCGAACAGCAGCGGCGCCACCAGCCCCGACACCAGCGCGAACGACATCATCTGGATAAAGCCCAGCATCGACGAGGCCAGCCCGCGGTTGTCCGGGAACAGCCCGAGCGCGCTCATCTGGATGGCCGGCATGGCCACGGCCAGGCCGAAGGTATAGATCGCCAGCGGCAGCACCGCCCATGGAATCGCGGCCGGGAAGAAGGCGTTGTAGCCGATGTTGAGTACGGCCGCCAGCAGCATGGTGCCGAAGCCGATCCACTTCATGCGCAGCGCCGGCACGTGCGCGGCATGCTTGCCGCCCCAGGCCGAACCCGCGACCATGCCCCCGATCAGCGGGATGAACATCCAGGCAAACGCGGTTTCCGGCAGCCCGAGGATGACCATCACGAAGTTCGCCGCCGAGCCGATGTACAGCGACAGCCCGCCAAACGCGAGGCCGACCGACAGCGACAGCAGCAGGAATTGCGGATGGCGCAGCACCTTGCCGTAGTTGCGCGCGATCGTGCCCGGATGGAAGGGCTGGCGTTTTTCAGGCGGCAGGCTTTCCGGCAGCAGGCGCAGCGTCATCGCGATCAAGAGGGCGCCGAACACGGCCAGGAAGATGAAGGTCGAGCGCCAGCCGAAGTGCACGTGCAGCCAGCCGCCGACGATCGGGGCGATGGCCGGCGCCAGGCCGAACACCATCATGATGTGCGACATCATCTTCTGCGCTTCGGCGCCCTTCAGGCGGTCCTGCACGACGGCCTGGCCGACGACCGAGCCGGCGCCGGCCGACAGGCCCTGCAGCGCGCGGAAGGCGAGCAGCCAGCCGAACGAGGGCGCGAAGGCCGCGCCGACCGAGCCAATCGTGTACAGCACCAGCGACACCAGGATCACGCGGCGGCGTCCGAAGGAATCGGACAGGGTGCCATAGAACAGCATCATGAAGGCAAAGCAGAACAGGAAGACCGACAGGGTCTGCTGCACGGCCACGGGGCCGACGCCGAAGTCGCGCCCGATGGCGGGCATCGACGGCAGATAGGTGTCGATGGCGAGTGCGCCGGCCATGCCGAGGCAGGCCAGGACGACGGTGAGGGTTCTGTACATCGGGTGCTTTCAGGACGAGGCGCTCTGCGACAAGCTGCGCGCGGGGCAGCGATTGTACCGAGTTTCCACGACTCACGTTGGCACCAGCCCGATTTGCAGAGGTTCGCAGGGTGGACTCTTGAGTCCACCCTGCGAACCTCTGCAAACCGCAGCGTTTGGAACGGCCTGTTGCAGATGTACCAGCCCAGCGAGTCATTTCGACATGCGTATGTTACCCAGCCCGCGCGTCATTTCGACATGCGTATGCAGCACCGCGTGGACTCAAGAGTCCACCCTACGGACCGCGGGACTTCACGGTCCCGATTCAGCACAGGGCATGGGGGGCAGGCCGCCGGCTTGACCGACTGGCATCAGGCCCACGGCTGGCGTTTCCGTGTTCAGTCGCGCAGCGACATGCCGAAGCGCTCGAAGCGCGGCGCGTAATTCGTCAGCATGTCGGCCGACACCAGCACGCGCTCGGCGCGGCCGATCAGCAGCTTGCGCGGCACGAAGCCGATATAGCGAGAGTCGGCGCTGTTGTCGCGGTTATCTCCCAGCATCATGTAGTGGCCGGGCGGCACCGTCACCGGGCCGAAGTTGCGGGCAGGCGTGTCCACTTGCGGGATGATCTGGACGCGGCGCGCATGGCCGTCGGCGTGTTCGGAGAGGCGCAACGCAGGCACCTGGCCCTCCCCGGCCGGCTCCATCACCTGCTGCACGTCGTCATAGCGCGCCGGTTTGCCGTTGATGCTGAGGATCTCGTTGCGCATCTCGACCACGTCGCCCGGCAGCGCGACCATGCGCTTGATCAGGCGCGTGCCGTCGGCGGGCGAACTGAAGGTGACGACGTCGCCGCGCTGCGGTTCGCCCATATGGGTGACGATGGTGTCGGTCAGCGGCACCTTCAGATCGAACGCCAGGCGGTTGACGAAGACGACGTCCCCTTCGAGCAGGTTGGGCCGCATCGAGGACGTGGGAATCGGGTTCCAGTCCGCCACCGCCGTGCGGAACACGCCGAACAGCATCATGAATACGATAAAACCCTTGTTGGCGCGGATGAAGCCCTTCATTGCAGTCTCCCGGTGTGGTGGTTGGTGTCCCACTTTATACGGAGCATTCCTTTGGCAATGCTTAAGGCTTTGACAACGCAAGAAGGCTTCAGCGCGCCTTAAGTCTTGCGCCGCGCAGGCTGTACCAGAGACCGGTCAGCACCGGCGCGCCGAGCGTGAAAGCGGACACGATGTCCCAGATCCCGTCACCGAGCAGCGCGCTGACCAGGCCGATCGTGGTCGATATGCCGAGCAGGATGGGCATCAACCACAGGTGCATGAAGCTGCCTTTCATCGTCCCTCCCCGGAGCGCGCCAACACCGGCGTAGCCATGCCCGTCGCCTGCGCGACAGCCTGCGCATGGCGCTTGACGGCGCGCCCGCGCTGCACCCACAGGTACAGGCCGCTGCCCAGCACGATGATGGTGGCGACGTCGAGCAGCGCCCACAGCAGCTTCATCCAGGCGCCGCCGTAGTCGCCGAAGTGCAGCGGCTGCGAGATCAGCAGGGCCGTCAGGTACCACGGCAGCTCGCGGTGGTCGGTGATGGCGCCGGTCTGGGCGTCGATCAGCACCGGCTTGTACAGGCGCGACGAAAAGGCTTCGTTGCCGCGCATGTAGACGCCGTAATGATGCGGGCTGGCGAAGGGCGTGCCGGGGAAGGCCACGAAGCCGACCGCCATGCCGGGCGCCGCCGCTTCGGCAGCCCTGACGGCCGCTTCCATCGACGCCAGCCGGGTCGGCGCCGCCGCGCCCTTGTACGGTTCGAGCATGGCGGCGATCTCGGTCGCCTGCCAGTACTTCAGCATCACGTCGGCCAGGGTATTGATCACGCCGGTCGCGCCGACCACCAGCGTCCATACCAGCGTGACGATGCCGAGCAGGTTGTGCAGGTCGAGCCATTTCAGGCGGCTGGTGCGGCCGTGGCGCACGGTGCCGAATTCCTGCTTGCGCATGAAAGGCGCATACAGCACCACCCCGCTGACGATCGCGACGATCAGCAGCAGCCCCATGAAGCCGAGGAAGAGCATCCCCGGCAGGCCGGCGAACAGGTCCACGTGCAGGCGCAGCATGGTCGACATGAAGGCGCCGCCTTCGAAGGCGGGCTCGGTGATGACTTTAGCCGTGCGCGCATCGACCGCGATCGGCTTGTAGTGCTCGTCGTTCGGATGATCGCCCAGGGTCACGTTCCAGATCTTGGGCTCGTCGCTTTCCTGCGACATGTACATCATGATCTTGTTCGGATACAGCGCGCGGCCGGCGGCGATCACGTCGTCGAGATTCGCGCGCGGCGGATTGGCGGCCAGCTCGGGCGTGAGTGCGGGCGCCTCGACGTCGTTGCCCAGCAGGTGGCCGATTTCATGGTGATAGATCAGCGGCAGGCCGGTCAGGCACAGCAGCAGCATGAAGACGGTACAGACCAGGCTGCTCCACTTGTGGATCCAGGACCAGCGGCGTAGGGATTGCGATGACATGGGGTTCAGGTTCGACGATGAGCACAGATAATAATGGTTCTCATTTACAGTCGCAAGCTTTGCGCGCATAATAATGATAACGATTCTCATCTAACAAGAAACCATGAACCAGCCTCGCTTCATCCTCACTCCCCTCGCCTTTGGCGCCTTCGTGTTCGCGGCCGGCCACGCCGGTGCACAGACCGCCTCCCAGAGCACTGCCGCAGAGGCGCCGCAAACGCCGATGCAAACCGTCGTCGTCACCGCATCGGCCGACGCCTCGGCCCAGGGTTTGCCGAGCGCTTACGCCGGCGGCCAGGTCGCACGCGGCGGCCGCCTCGGCTTGCTGGGCAACGTCGACATCATGGACGCGCCCTTCAACACCACCAACTACACGCAGGCGCTGATCCAGGACCAGCAAGCCCGCAGCGTGGCCGACGTGGTCCAGAACGACCCGTCGGTGCGCGTCGCGCGCGGCTTCGGCAACTACCAGGAGCTGTACGTGATCCGCGGCTTCGCGGTGAACTCGGACGACCTGGCCTATAACGGCCTGTACGGCTTGCTGCCGCGCCAGTTCGTCGCTTCCGAACTGCTCGAGCGCGTCGAGGTCTTCCGCGGCGCCAACAGCTTCGTGAATGGCGCCGCGCCGGGCGGCGGCGGCATCGGCGGCATGATCAACCTGCTGCCCAAACGCGCCCCGAACAAGGACCTGAACCAGATCACGCTGGGCGTCGAAAGCGGCGGCCAGGCCTATGGCGCCTTCGACGTCGCGCGCCGCTTCGGTCCGGACAACCGCGCGGGCTTGCGCATCAACGGCGTGCGCCGCGACGGCGAAACCGCGATCGAAGGCGAAGAGCGCGAACTGTCGGTGTTCTCGATCGGCGCCGATTACCGCGGCAACGGCTTCCGTGTCTCGGCCGACGCCGGCTACCAGAACCACGCGCTCACTAACGCGCGCCCGAGCGTGACGATCGCCGCCGGCCTGCCGATCATCGAAGCGCCGGACGCCGACAGCAACTGGGCCCAGCCCTGGACCCTGTCGAAAGAACGCGACGTCTTCGGCACCCTGCGCGCCGAAGTCGACCTGCCGAACGGCGCGGTGGCCTGGGCGGCGCTGGGCGCGCGCAAGGGCAACGAAGCGAACATCCTGTCGTCGGCCACCGTCACCGGCGTCGACGGCAGCGCCACCATGACGCGCTTCGACAACGTGCGTGTCGACCGCGTCCGCACCGGCGAACTCGGTGCGCGCACCGAGCTGCAAACCGGCAGCGTCAAGCACGGCATCTCGGCCACGGTCTCGGGCTTCTACCGCGAAGAACTCAACGCCTATGCGATGAGCGATTTTGCCGGCTTTGCCACCAATATCTACCGTCCGGTGGCGTCGGCGGCGCCGTCGAACCAGTTCTTCACCGGCGGCGATTTGAACAATCCGCTGCGCGTCCAGCGCAGCATCCTCACCAGCGCCGCAATCGCAGACACCCTCTCGCTGCTTGACGACAAGGTGCTGCTGACCGTCGGCCTGCGCCACCAGCGCATCCGTGACGCCGGCTACCTGTACGGCAACGGCGCCCCTACCCCGGACTATGACGAGACCGCGAACACGCCGGTCGCCGGCCTGGTCTACAAACCGGTGCAGGGCGTCTCGCTGTACGCGAACTACATCGAGGCGCTGCAGCGCGGCACCCGCGCCAGCAGCGGCGGCTTTGGCGCGCCCCTGACCAACGAAGGCGCGGTGTTCGCACCGTACGTCTCGCGCCAGAAGGAAATCGGCGTCAAGGTCGACGGCGGCAAGTTCGGCGCCGGGGTCGCCCTGTTCCAGACGGCGCAGCCGCAAGCGTACGTGGCGAACAACACCTTCGGCCTGTTCGGCGAGCAGCGCAACCGCGGCCTCGAATTGTCGGTGTTCGGCTTGCCGACGAAGGGCCTGCGCCTGCTGGGCGGCGCCACCCTGCTCGACAGCCAGCAGCGCCGCACCTTCAACGGCGCCACCGACGGCCGCGAGGCGATCGGCGTGCCGGAAATCCAGGTCAACCTCGGCGCCGACTGGGACGTCCCTGGCGTGCCGGGCCTGGCGTTGAACGCGCGCGCCCTGCACACCAGCACCCAGTTCGCCGACGCCGCCAACCTGCAAAAGCTGCCGTCCTGGAGCCGCCTCGACCTCGGCGCGACCTGGTCGACCCGCCTGATGGAACGCGACGTGACACTGCGCGCACGCATCGACAACGTCACCGACAAGAATTACTGGGCGTCGGCGGGCGGGTATCCGGGCTACGGCTACCTGGTCGCGGGTGGACCGCGCACGGTGACGGTGTCCGGGTCGATCGATTTCTAGTAGGGCGGGCATGCCCGCGTGACGGCGCGCGCACACCCGAACACCATGGTGCGCACGGGCACGGGGATACGGGAAACGTCATACCAACACACCAACACGTACGCGGTGGGCATGCCCACCCTACGGTGCGCTGACGCGGTCAATGCGGAAATGGAGCGAAGTTCGTAGGGCGGGCCGGGCCGCGCAAGGCATGCCCGCCGCGTCACGGAACGGATGCGGTTCGAACCGCCGCCCGTGCCGCCACCGTCAATGCGGCCTCACCTCGTCCTTCAACGCCGCCAGCGCAATCTTCTCGACCAGCCCGGGCGCCAGCAACTTGAGGAAACGCCCCAGCTTGCCCTTGGCCGTCATCACGACTTCGCGCCTGCGCCCGTTCATGCCCGCGACGATCAGGCGCGCGCATTCTTCGACGCTCATCGCGCCCTCTTCCTTCAGGCCGCTGGCACCCGCCGTTTCGCCGTGCGCGTTGAAGCCGCGGTAGCGGATTTTCGTCGCCACCACGCCCGGATACGCCGTGGTCACGCTCACGCCCGCGCCTTTCAGTTCCGCCCGCAGCGCCTCGAAAAATCCCGTCATCGCGAACTTGGTGGCGCTGTAAGCCGTACGCCCTGGCACGCCGACCAGCCCCGCCAGCGAGGACACGGCGACGATGCCGCCGCGCGAGCGCTTCAGGTGCGGCAGCGCCGCCTGCGTGCACCAGACGGCGCCCTAGAGGTTCACCCGCATCAATTCCTCGTACCAGCCGAGGTCTTCGACTTCCTCGAACAGCGCGTGCGCCGAGCGTCCCGCATTATTCACCAGCACGTCGATGCGCCCGAAGCGTTCCACGGCGCCGATCACCAGCCGCCGGCACTGGATCTGCACGCCGACGTCGGTCGGCACCGTCATGGTTTGCGCGCCGAGGGCGGCGCATTCGGCGGCGACCAGATCCAGCTGCGCGCCATTGCGCGCCGCCAGCACCAGTGCCACATGTGCCCCTTCGGTTGCCGCCAGCTGACGCGCCATCTCGGCGCCGATGCCGTCCGAGGCACCGGTAATGATGACGACCCGGGTCATTGCCGGATTTCAGCGGGTGGCGCGGAGTTCGCCGAACAAGAGCCTAGACCTATTCGCACATTAAGCATCGAGAACGACGCGTCGAAAATTACAGATCGAAAGCTTTCCATACACGTTTCCTACTCTAAAAAACATCGTAAAAATCGGCACCAAGTTCAGATGGGACGCATCGACACACCGGTCTTGTTTAGCGCAAGGTCACGTGGCTCGGTCCGCGTGTTCCCTGCCCCTTAGTCGCGTCGCCCAATTCGGGTACAGGATTCCAGCTCAACCAAATACATGAAGACTTGCAATAACGGCAGCGCACCTCCGGCCGAATGCGCTCGGCATGCAATGTCCAGCCATATTAATGAACCTTTCGACAGGCACGCGTTCTGCAGAACGATTCAACTTTTGACTTGCTCCCCTTTAGCTGTGGCGAAATCGCGAAATCTCGTTAACTTCGTGTAGACCCATCGCTTAGGCAGCTATAAACTTGCTTAGCAAAGTTGCACTGGACATTGGCGCGTGAATAGGTTTTCGGACGCAACCAGCAGCTAATCTGTCATTTTCTGACCGCTGGCTGAGCTTAACCCTCATGAGTTCGCACAAGGAGTCACTCAATGCTTTATGCAGCTGTTTGTTCAATCGCTCTTCTAGGTCCGCTGGTCGCGCTGGCCAATGACTCAATAGCGTGCCCGCAGATGCCAGCGCCGATGACAGATGTCAATCGCAATTTGAAGTCCGAAATTGCCGCGAAAGTAGGATCGCTGGGGCGTGTTAATGCAGGAGAGTTGGGCATCAAGACCGAAATTGAGGCGCAGAATCTCTTTTCGAAATTTCCAAACGTAGACCGCCTTGTGACATTACAGACAATGGCTGCGACGTACTGCACAATGTTGAAAAACAGTTCGTTATCAGAAACTGATCGCATTGACAGATGGGAGCGCTTTCAGGATCGAATACTAGGACTGCAAAGCGCACCTCAAGCAAGCCTGCCAGCACGCACTTCCGCAACACCATCGACACGACAGCTACCTGAACTAGTCCGGCCAAGCGTAGCAACGTCGCAATCGACGAGGGAATCACGCGACAAAACACCCTCCGAAGTTGCAGGCATGCCGCTGGATGAATTACTTCGACGCATTCGGAACAGTTCGTCTGCGACGCAAAAGGAAATGCTGAAGACTACCGCCCGTGCAAGACTGTCCACCGATCTCGATTTTGGCTCAGTCGAGCATACAGAATCAGATAAACACTACAAATTTTCATTCGTTAGCTATGACCCCTTGCTTAATGTCATGCTGATCGACGAAAACTACGAGTTTAGGGATCCTGGCGCATGCAATCCCATCTGTCCAGCATTCGTAGGGAGACTTACAATTAATCTGAATAAAGTCGACCGTTTAAAAACCTACAACGACGGCTTCGATCTGGACTGCTGGTACAGCGCGGAGCACCAGAACAATCGTTGCATAGAATATCGCACTCAAAAATCCACTTGCCCAAACCGAAAGCGCTGCGATAGCGGATCCGACCAGAACATCGGATTTTACATACCCAACAATGCGCGGATGATTCGATTTCGAAACGCACTCCAGACCATCATATACAAGATCGATGGGCGCCCCCCGATATAGCCCGACAATAACGTCTCGCGGCATTAGCTAGTCTACTCCTGACTCTGGTAGATACATAGACCCTGCTGCTACGCTCCCTTCACATTCTGAATCGTTCCTATAAATTCAGGGACGCAACAAGGTGCGCTCTCGCTGTTCGGAGCAAACGACTGCTATAGTATCTGTCACCTGTCACTAGACATACACGGCGCTCCGCGACTCGCACTCCCACATTCACCATGCCATGCGTTAGATCGTTGAGGAGGTATCGGCCTGCGCAAACACACGTAATAGCATAGATGTACAACTTCAGCCCGTCGCCGAATTTTTTCAGCCGTACACCAACGATCACCCGGCGATGTAAACCATCGCCCGCTACCGATAGATCAATCCAGCGCTCTTGGGTATATGCCAGCGCGCCAGGAAGTGGGTTGCCGGACAGAAGTTCTTGTTCGTCGAGCTGCTAGTCGTTCCAAGCGAGGAAGCGCTCGACGACAGCTTTGACTGTTATCGCCTTGTGAGCTTGACTTCTCCTATCAGTCTATCGTTAAAAATCTGCTGCTGTCTCAATGTTTTGCAGTGCGGTAACAACAGTTGCGACCAAAGACAACGCATTTTCTTGAGACCGTCTACGGCTTTTGCACCAGTGCGGGCGACCAGCACCAGCTCTTGGTTGGGCAACTTTATTTGCTGCCAGTTAGTGCGCCATCTCGGTGCCAGTACTCAAGCAATCAAAACGACGCGTGTCAAGCGAGCCTCGGTCATTCACGACTCCGCTATTTCTGCGTCTTGACGATATGCAGCGCGCTGGCGATCAGCCCGCTCATCTCGCCCAGGTTGGCCGGCACGATGATCGAATTATTCGTCTTGGCGAGCTTGCCGAAGGCATCGACATAGTGTTCGGCCACGCGCAGGTTCATCGCGTCCTCGCCGCCCGGCTCGCGGATCGCCGCGCCCACCTGGCGCAGCGCGGTGGCGCTCGCTTCGGCCAGGGCGACGATGGCATTCGCCTCGCCCTGGGCGCGGTTGATCGCGGCCTGGCGTTCGCCTTCGGAGCGGGCAATCGCCGCTTCGCGTTCGCCGCTGGCGATGTTGATCTGTTCCTGGCGCCGGCCTTCGGAGGCGGCGATCAGCGCGCGCTTTTCGCGCTCGGCGGTGATCTGGCGCTGCATCGAATGCAGGATCTCGGCCGGCGGCGTCAGGTCCTTGATTTCGTAACGCAGCACTTTCACGCCCCAGTTCGCGGCCGATTCGTCGATGGCGTTGACGATCGTGGTGTTGATGTGGTCGCGCTCTTCAAACGTTTTATCGAGTTCCATCTTGCCGATCACCGAGCGCAGCGTGGTCTGCGCCAGCTGGGTGATGGCCTGGATGTAGTTCGAGGCGCCGTACGAGGCGCGCATCGCGTCCGTCACCTGGAAATACAGGATGCCGTCGACCTGCAGCTGGGTATTGTCCCTGGTGATGCAGACCTGGGGCGGCACGTCGAGCGGGATCTCCTTGAGCACATGCTTGTAGGCGATACGGTCGACGAAGGGAATCACGATGTTCAGGCCGGGCGCCAGCGTCGCATGGTATTTGCCGAGCCGCTCGACCACCCAGGCGTGCTGCTGCGGCACGACGTTGATCGTCTTGAAGACGAACACGATCGCAATGACGAAGATGACCAGCGCGACGATTTCGAACGAAAATTCCATGGGTATCCCTTATAGATGAGTAACAGATATTCGCTACTCTCATACATTAACAACGATCAGCCGGCTGCCCTGCACCTCGACGATACGGTACTCGCCCGCTTCCGCCAGCGCCCCCGGTCCGAGTTCGACATCCCACAGCGCGCCGCGGTACATCACGCGCGCGCGGCCCTCGTGCCAGCCCGGCACGGCGACGCGGCCACCGATATCGAGGTTGACGTTCGGGTCGCGCGTGGCGTTGGTCTTCGCCGGCCGCCCGAAACGGCTGCGGTGCAGGATGGCGGTCGCCACCAGGCCGACGGCGGCGGCCACCAGTGTCTGGAGCGCGCCGCTCAAGCCCAGCAGCGCCGCAATGCCGCCAAAGGCGAGGCCGATGGCGATCATCAACAAATAAAACGTCCCGGTGAACATCTCGGCAATCACCAGGATCCCCGCGCCCACCATCCAGTTCATCCAGTCGGACATGTCGCTTTCCTCCTCAACAACTTGCACTCATCCATTCTTGCGCGGCAAGAACACCGGAGAGACCGCCGCCGGTGTCTGGCACGACTTGATGCAGCGGCGGTAAGTCTCTTCGCAGGCGGCGGTGCGCTGGATGCGGCGCGTCTGCACGTCCGAACGCGCGCCCGCCAGCGCGGCCGCCGACGGCGTCTGCGTTCGCGCGGCCGTGCGTGCCAACTGATTGCGCTCTTCCATCACCAGCAAGCCATCGCCGTCTTCTGCCGCCAATTGCTGCACGTCGGTCCTGCAGGCACGCCGTTCGCTGTCGCACACCGACGTACAGAACGACGGCTCCGCAGCCAGTGCGGCGGTTGAGAACAGCATTCCCATCAGGGCAAGCAGCAAGGCTCCACGGCGCATGGCATTCTCCAGTCAAAAAGAAAAACCCCCGCCACCGTCAAGGTAACGAGGGTTTCCAAAAGTCTAACTCGTTTTGACAACGAGTCAAGTCTTTTGTTGCCTGTAAGCTATTACACCGCGCTATTACTCGGCTTTCATGGCTGCCAGTTTCTGCCAGGTCTCGATCACCGAGTCCGGATTGAGCGACATCGACTCGATACCCTCTTCCACCAGCCACTGGGCGAAGTCAGGATTGTCCGAAGGACCCTGGCCGCAGATGCCGATGTACTTGCCCTGCGCGCGGCATGCCTTGATGGCGAGCGACAGCATGGCCTTGACGGCCGGGTCGCGTTCGTCGAAGTCGGCGGCCAGGAGCGGCATGCCGGAGTCGCGGTCCAGGCCCAGGGTCAGCTGGGTCAGGTCGTTGGAACCGATCGAGAAGCCGTCGAAGAATTCGAGGAAGCGCTCGGCCAGGATGGCGTTCGAGGGCACTTCGCACATCATGATAACGCGCAGGCCGTTTTCGCCACGCTTCAGGCCATACTTGGCCAGAAGGTCGATGACCTTTTCGGCCTGGCCCAGGGTGCGCACGAACGGGATCATGATCTCGACGTTGGTCAGGCCCATCTCTTCACGGACCCGTTTCATGGCGACACACTCCATCTCGAAGGACTCGGCGAAGTCTTCGGCCAGGTAGCGCGCGGCGCCGCGGAAGCCGAGCATCGGGTTTTCTTCGTCCGGCTCGTAGCGCGAACCGCCGATCAGCTTCTTGTACTCGTTCGACTTGAAATCGGAGAGGCGCACGATGACCGGCTTTGGCCAGAACGCGGCGGCGATCGTCGCCACGCCTTCGGCCAGTTTATCCACGTAGAAGGCTTTCGGCGAAGCGTGGCCGCGGGCGACCGATTCCACCGCTTTCTTCAGGTCGGCGTCGATGTTCGGGTACTCGAGGATCGCCTTCGGGTGCACGCCGATGTTGTTGTTGATGATGAATTCGAGACGGGCCAGGCCGACGCCGCCGTTCGGCACCGACTGGAAGTCGAATGCCAACTGCGGGTTGCCGACGTTGAGCATGATCTTGGTCGGGATCGGTGGCAGTTCGCCGCGCGAGACTTCGGTGATTTCGGTTTCGAGCAAGCCATCGTAGATCTTGCCCTCGTCGCCTTCGGCGCAGGAGACGGTAACGAAGGTGCCGTCCTTGAGCACGTCGGTCGCATCGCCGCAGCCGACGACTGCCGGCACGCCCAGTTCACGCGCGATGATCGCCGCGTGGCAGGTGCGCCCGCCCCGGTTGGTGACGATCGCCGAAGCGCGCTTCATGACCGGTTCCCAGTTCGGGTCGGTCATGTCCGCTACCAGCACGTCGCCCGGCTGCACGCGTTCCATTTCCGACGGGTCGGTAATCACGCGCACCGGACCGGCGCCGATCTTCTGGCCGATGGCGCGGCCGGAGGTCAACACCGTCCCGCTGCCTTTCAAAGAGAAGCGCTGCTGGGCATCGGTCGCCTTCTGCTGCGACTTCACCGTTTCCGGGCGCGCCTGCAGGATGAACAGCTTGCCGTCGCGGCCATCCTTGCCCCATTCGATGTCCATCGGACGGCCATAGTGGTTCTCGATGATGACGGCATATTTTGCCAGCTCGACCACTTCGGCGTCGGTCAGCGAATAACGGTTACGCAGCTCGATCGGCACGTCCACGGTCTTCACCGAACGGCCGGCTTTCGCTTCGCTGGTGAATTCCATCTTGATGAGTTTGGAGCCGATGTTGCGGCGGATGACCGGCGATTTACCCTGCTGGAGCATCGGCTTGTGGACGTAGAACTCGTCCGGATTGACCGCGCCCTGTACCACCGTTTCGCCCAGGCCGTAGCTGGAAGTGATGAAGACGACGTCCTTGAAACCGGATTCGGTGTCGATCGTGAACATGACGCCGGCAGCGCCGACGTCCGAGCGCACCATGCGCTGCACGCCGGCCGACAGCGCGACTTCGGCGTGGGTGAAGCCCTTGTGCACGCGGTACGAGATCGCGCGGTCGTTGTAGAGCGAGGCGAAGACGTGCTTCATCGCTTCGAGCACGTTGTCGATGCCGACCACGTTCAGGAAGGTTTCCTGCTGGCCGGCGAACGAGGCGTCCGGCAAGTCTTCGGCGGTGGCCGAGGAGCGCACGGCGAACGACATCTCGGCGGTGGAATCGGCGACCAGGCGCTCGTAATAGCTGCGGATTTCTTCTTCCAGGCGCGGCTGGAACGGGGTCTCGACGATCCACTGGCGGATCTCGGCGCCGGCGGCGGCCAGCGAGCGGACGTCGTCGATGTCGAGGCCTTCGAGGCGGGTGGCGATGCGTGCGGCCAGCGACGGACCGCCGTCGACGGAGTGTTCGAGGAAGTCGCGGAAGGCCTGGGCCGTGGTGGCGAAACCGGTCGGCACGCGCACGCCGGCTTCGGCAAGCTGGCTGATCATTTCGCCGAGCGAGGCATTCTTGCCGCCGACCGATTCGACATCGGTCATGCGCAGGTTTTCGAACGGGGCAACGTAAACGCTTGCGCCTTGTTCGGGATCTTTCAATACTGCATTAGACAGGTTAGTCATGGTAAAGCACCTTACTTGATGATGGAAACCTTATGGCGCGGCTGCCGGCTTGTATTCTTGTTATTCTGTTCGCCGTGCAGCACAATGCAAAAACCGTTGCCGAGCATTCTACCCCGTGCGCCCTGAATTCACATCGCACAACACTGCAAACCAGACAGCACTTGTTGAAAAAATACCATGACAGTTGAAGGCCGCCCCCCGCTCCCCCCCTCGACCCGCACCGTGTTCTTCGTCTCCGACGGCACCGGCATCACCGCCGAAACCTTCGGCCACGCGGTGCTGAGCCAGTTCGAAATGCGCTTCCGCCAGATCCGCATTCCCTTTATCGACACGATCGAGAAGGCGAAGGATGCCGCGCGCCGCATCAACGAGCACTACGCGGCCGACAACCAGCGCCCGATCGTCTTCTCGACGCTGGTCAAGCACGACCTGTCGGGCGTGATCCGCGCCTCGAACGGCATGCACATGGACTTGTTCCAGACCTTCGTGGCGCCGCTCGAAATGGAACTGGGCGTCAAATCAACCCACACCATCGGCCGCATCCACAACGTGGTCGATTCCGAGGAATACAAGAACCGCATCGAGGCGATCAATTTTTCGCTGGCGCACGACGACGGCCAGTCGCACAAGAACCTGGCCGAGGCGGACGTGATCCTGGTCGGCGTGTCCCGTTCGGGCAAGACCCCGACCAGCCTCTACCTGGCGATGCAATACGGGATCAAGGCGGCCAACTATCCGCTGATTCCCGATGACTTCGAGCGCGGCCGGCTGCCGTCCTCGCTGCCGCCGTTCAAGCATAAACTGTTCGGCCTGACGATCACGCCCGAGCGCCTGGCGCAAATCCGCGAGGAGCGCCGCGCCGGCAGCAAGTATGCGTCGATCGAGAATTGCCGCTATGAGGTCAACGAGGCGGAAATGATGATGAAGCGCGAGGGAATTCGCTGGCTGTCGTCGACGACCAAGTCGATCGAGGAGATCTCGACGACGATCCTGCAGGAGATCAAGCCGGACCGCCGCGAATACTGAGTGCAGGGTGGCTCCGTCCACGCGTTACGTGCGTTTCCTGTATTGCATGCGCACGGAACGGTGGGCATGCCCACCCTACGGGTATCACACTCCTGTGGCTCAAGGACGAGCCGCCGAACGGATCAGCAACTCATCCCACCCCGATTCTGCATCCGCCTCGCGGCTGAACGCGTGGTCCGGCAACAGGGCGACCAGGATCTCCGCCGTCGTCCGCACGACGCACCCGGGCGCCACGTGCCCGCCCACGACGCGCCCGGCAGCATCCGACACGCTGATGTGCAGGTGCGCGCCGTTGGTCGACAACGACCCGGCCAGGGTCAGGATTTCCAGGTCGCCGCGCAGTTCGGTGATCGCGTCCACGCCTGCGCAGCGGATGCGCGCCACGCTCAGGCTGCCGATGCCCTGCAACACGAATCCGGCCCCAATGCCCTGCTCCGGCAGCAGCGCCGTGAGCGCGCCACGCAGATCCTGTTGCGGGCGCAGGCGCACGGGCAAGGCGCGCATCGAATCGGTCATTGCGCGGCTCCCGCCCCCACCTGACCCAGCACCTGCCCCAGCCGCTCGATATCCATCGGCTTGACGAAATGGTGCTCGAAGCCGCTCGATTTCGACAGGATGCGGTCGTGCGCCTGGCCGTAGCCGGTGAGCGCGATGAACAGCGCGGCGCCGGTGGCCGGGTCGGCGCGCAGGCGGCGCGCCAGTTCGTAGCCATCCATTTCGGGCAGGCCGATGTCGAGGATGAAGACCTGGGGCGGCTGCGCCCGCGCGTTTTCCAGCGCCTGCAGCGGATGCGCCTGCACCCGTACCCGGTGGCCCTGCGCTTCGAGCAGCACGGCCAGCGACTCGGCGGCATCGACGTTGTCGTCGACGATCATGATGTCGAGCGACGACGGACTGGCCAGGCGTCCTTCGCGCGCCGCGCCTTCGATGCGCTCTTTCAGGCCCTGCGTGATCGCCGGCAGGCGGATGGTGAAGGTGCTGCCGGCGCCCGGCCCCGCGCTGTCGGCGGTGACGCTGCCGCCATGCAGGCCGACCATCGTCTTGACCAGCGCCAGCCCGATGCCCAGGCCGCCCTGGGCGCGGTCCGGCGTGCGTTCGGCCTGGGTGAACAGCTCGAAAATGTGCGGCAGCAGCAGCTTGTCGATGCCGATGCCGTTGTCGATCACGGCGATGTCGACGAAGCCGCCGTCGGCATGCACGGCCAGCGTGATCTCGCCGTTTTGCGGCGTGTATTTGGCCGCGTTGTTGAGCAGGTTGGCGATCACCTGCACCAGGCGCGTGCGGTCGCCCAGCACGGTGGCCTGCTGGCTGTCGGTGCGCACGGTCAGCGCGTGGTGGCGCGCTTCGATCAGCGGGCGCGCCTGCTCGACGGCGCTGGCGACCGCCGCCTTGATGTCGACCAGTTCCTGCTCCAGCTCGACCAGCCCGCGCGTGACGCGCGACACGTCCAGCAGATCGTCCACCAGCGCCGTCATGTGCCGCACCTGGCGGCTGATGACTTCGCTGGCCTTTTTGGTGCGCGGGTCGGTGACGTTGGTCAGGCGCAGCATCTCGGCGGCGGTCGAAATCGGCGCCAGCGGATTGCGCAGTTCGTGCGCCAGCATGGCGAGGAATTCATCCTTCTTGCGGTTCGATTCGCGCAATTCGAATTCGGCCTGGATGCGGTCGGTCACGTCGACCGTCACGCCGCGCATGCGCAGCGGCTTGCCCTCGGCGTCGAACTGCACCTTGCCGCGGCTGTCGAGCCACACCTGGCGGCCGTTGTCGGGGCGGATGACGCGCACGATTTCCTGGTAGGCGCCGCTGCCGGCGATCGCCTCGCGGTGGGCGTCGGCGACCTTGTGGCGGTCGTCGGGATGGATGTACTGGCTCACGCCGGCCATGCGGTCGGGCGTAAAGCCCAGCACGTCGGCGACGTTGTCCGAATAGGCCAGTTCGCCGCTGGCCAGGTTCCAGTCCCACACCACCATCTTGGCCGCATCCATGCCGTCGCGCAGGCGCTCCTCGCTCTCGCGCTTGGCCAGTTGCGCCTCGACCGATTCGGTCACGTCGTAGCCCTGGGCGAAGATGCCGATCGTGGTGCCGTACTGGTCCTTGTAGGGCTGGTACATCAGGTCGACGTAGCGCTGGACCAGCGGCCCGTCGCGCTCGTACTGGACCGCGAGCGGCATCGCGCGCGTGGTCCACGCCTCGCCGGTGCGGTAGACGCGGTCGAGGAATTCCTCGAAGCCCTGCCCGGCCACCTCGGGCAGCGCTTCCCAGACAGTCTTGCCGACCAGCTCGCGGTGGCCGACCAGCTGGTAATACGCTTCGTTGACCAGTTCGAACACGTGCTTCGGCCCCATCAGCACGGCGACGAAACCGGGCGCCTGGTTGAACAGGCTGCGCAGGTGTTCGCGCTCGTTGTTGAGGATGCGCGAGAGCGCCTCGTGCATCTGGGCGCGGTTGAAGTTCTCGGCATTGCTGTCGGCGGGCGGCGTCAGGCGCAGCGTCGCCACCTGCGACTGCTCGTCGAAGCGGTACAGTTCGGTGACGTCGACCGGGTTCTGGAACACCAGGATCGGCTTGCCGTCCTCGCCCAGCACCGGCGTGTGCACGGTGCTCCAGTAGCGCTCCTCGTATTTCTTGCCTTCGGACGTGTTCACCTCGACCGCGTAGCGGACAAAGGCGGTGGTGTCGGGCTGGCCCTTGGCCAATGCGCGCAACAGCGACGCCTTGACCTCGCCGATGTTGGTCGCCTCGGGATTGTCTTCCTCGGCCGGGAAGGCCTCGAACACGTAGCGGCCGACGATGTCCTCCTCGCTGCGCTGGACCGAACGCAGGTAGGCGCCGCTGGCGCCGACGATGGTCAGGTCCGGGGCCATCACGAGATAGGGATAGGGCGAGGCGCGAAACAGCGCCTGGTAGTCCGATAAGGTCATCATGCGCGCGATTGTCGCATGGATGGCCCGGTCTTCGCACACGCGGGCGCAGGCGCCGCGGGAGCGGTCCGGATCAGCCGCCTCCGCTGCGCGGCGTGCAGGCCTGCGGCGCCGGCCGGCCGCGCGCGAGATCGGCTTCGATCGTCTTGAGCAGCGTCTCGACCGACCAGACCAGGTCGTGCACCGGCAGGCGCGGTTCGTAGTACTGGCCGTTGCCGCGTTGGCGGTTGACGACCATCTTGTTGGGCACGACCATGGCCGCCAGGCCGGACGCCAGCGGGTGGCGGCGCACGTCCATGTAGGTCGAGTCGGCCGAACTCGGCGCGCCGACCAGGGTCGTGTTCGGGAAGCGGGTCAGGATGTCGATGGCATCGAGGCAGGCGCTGGCGCAGTGGCCGGGCACGACGACGTAGACCGGCCGCGTGAACGGCGCCGTGGCGGCGGCCGGGGCCGGGCTCGGGGCGGCCGTTGTCTTCTGCTCGACATGGAAGTCCTCGCCGCGGGCGAGCGCCGCGCGCATGCCTTCGCCGGCACTGCGCGCCCAGGCCGCCATCTCGGCGCTGCCCTGCTCGGCCAGCTGGCGCGCGGTCGTCAGCATGAAGTCGGTGTTGGCGGGCGAGGCGCGCCACCAGGTCTCCAGGCGCGGCGAATACGCCGCGCGCGCGGCGGCCACGCGTTCGCTGCCCCACAGGGCCCGGGCAAAATCGACGCTCCAGGCGGACGAGCCGCCGCCATTGCCGCGCAGGTCGACCACCACCGCATCGAGTGCCAGCCAGCGTGCGCGCTGCGCTTCGATGTCGCGGTAGATGGCGCGGTAGGCGGCGCGCTGTTCTTCGTTCGGTTTGAAGCTGGGCATCGATACCCACACCAGGTTCGGGCGCGGTGCGAACATGCCGACCGGCCGCGGCACGCCCTCCTCGCTTTCCGCCAGCAGGCGCCTGGCCTGCGCATCGACCTCGCGCCAGGCGAGCGCGTGCTCGCTGGTCTTGCCGCCCGCGTCGAAGCTGCAGCGCTGCGGCAGCGTGACGAAGGGGTTGTGCGCATCGACGAACAGGGCCGGCGCCACCGACCACCACTGCCCCGCTTCCTTGACGCGCCCTTCGAACGAAAACACGTTGTCGAGGATCAGCCGGCGCGCGTCCTTGCCGTCGCAGCCGAGCAGTTTGCTGCCGACCGCGGGCTGGCCGCTTGGCGCGGCAGCCACGTACAAGGCGTCGCCGCGCCAGGCGGTGACGAAGCCCGGCCAGCGTGCCGGCGGGCGCGCCGCGGCGTCGACCAGCGAGCGGATCGCCGCGTGGCCGTCGCCGATGCGCACGTTGAAACCCTCGAGCGCAGCGTTGTAGCCGGCGGCGTCGCGCACCCGCGCCGCCAGCGCCCGTCCGTGCACGCGCGCTGCTTCCAGGTTGGCCAGGAAGCCGGGGTTGGACGGATCGCGTGCGCCGGGGTGGTTGTCGCGCGTGACCTGGACCGCGGCGTCGATGTCGGCCTCGGCGGCGGCGCGCCAGGCTTGCGGCGAATCCGGCGGTGCCGGCGCGGCTGTCACCGGAGCGGCAAACAGCACAGCCAGCCCGAGTGCGGCGGCCTGTTTGAGCGGGCATTGCAGGAATCGGATGGCGCGCATGGTCACTCCCTGTCCAGGTATGTTGCCAAATACTAAATCAACAAATTACAAATAGGCAATAACTTCCTGACAGGCCGCGCGGGTGCGCCCTCATGTAAAATCGGCGCCACTCGGTAATTTTATGGATGGCGGCACATGGGTTGGCTGGACAAACTGTTGGGCGGCGGCGCGCAGACACCTGCATCCGCGCAGGTACCGGCGCCTGCACCCGCGCCGGCTGCCGCGCAGGCCGACACCGGCGCGTTCGACCCCGCCGAACTCGACGCGGCCTGGTACCGCTGGCTGGCCGCCGCCCGTCCGCCGCGCGCCACGCCCCAGCTCGAAGCGCGCATCCTCGACGAACTGGCGCGCCTGGCGCTATCCCCGGTGGCCGGCGCCGCCCTGGTGCCGCGCGTGCCCGAGATCATCCCGCAACTGATGCGCACCCTGCGCGGCGACGACATGAACGCCGCCGAACTGTCGCGCCAGCTGAGCCTCGACACAGTGCTGGTGGCCGAGGTCTACCGCGAAGCAAACCGGCCGGCCTACCTGCCGCGCTACCATGCCGGCCCGCCGGTCAACAGCATCCAAAGTGCCATCATGCTGCTCGGGCAGAACGGCATGCGCATGCTGCTGGCGCGCGTGGCGTTTCGTCCGATCGTCAGCATGCAGAACGGGCGCCTGGCGAAGCGGGTCGCCCCCATCATCTGGCGCCAGTCGGAAAAGAGCGCGCTGGCGGCCAGCCTGCTGGCGCCCGGCCTGCGCGCGAATGCCTTCGAAGCCTATCTCGCCGGACTGATGGAAAACGTCGGTCTGGTGGTGGCGATGCGCCTGGTCGACCAGGCGTGCAGCGACGATGCGCTGCCCTGGTCCGATCCGTTCATCGCCGGCCTGTTCGCACAGGCGCGCATCCTGTCGGCGCGCATCGCCGCCTTGTGGGACTTCCCCGAGACCGTGGTCGAGGCCATCGCCCACGCGGGCCAGCCGGACGCACCGCCGCTGGCGCAGGCGCTGGCCCTGGGCGACCGCCTGGCCAGGCTGCGCATGCTGGTCGACGGCGCCAGGTATGCCGATGACGATTTTTTCGTGGTCGGCGGGCTGGACGAGAAAGCGCTGGCGCTGCTCGACAAGCTGCGCGACGACGAAGACGACGAGACTTAAGCGAGCCGCTGCGGATGGCTGTAGACCACGTGCCGGCCGCCGCGCACGAAGCCGGCCAGCGTCAGGCCGGCCCCCTCGGCCATCCTGACCGCCAGCGCCGTCGGCGCAGAGATCGCGGCCAGGAGGCCGAAGCCGGCGCGCGCCGCCTTTTGCACCATCTCGAAGCTGGCGCGGCTGGTGACCACGGCGAAGCCCGCGTCCGGCGCCACGCCGGCATGCGCCAGCGCGCCGACCAGCTTGTCGAGCGCATTGTGGCGCCCCACGTCCTCGCGCACGCACAGCAGCGCGCCGTCGGGTCCGGCCCAGCCGGCGGCGTGGACGGCGCCGGTGGCCTGGTGCAGGTGCTGGCGCGCGGCCAGTTCGCTCATCGCGCGGTGCAGCGCGGCGGCCGCGATGCGCTGCGTGGGGAGGGCCTGCGCGTCCGGCTCCGGCAGGCAGGCCTCCTGCTCGAAATAATCCAGGCTGTCGACGCCGCACAGGCCGCAGCCCGTCTTGCCGAGGCGCGCGCTGCGCGCTCCCTTCAGGCGCGCCATGGCGCCGGCGGCGATGCGCAGGTCGACGGCAATCCCGCGCGGCGTGTGTTCGATCTCGATGTCGTAGACGTCGCGCCGGTGGCGCACGATGCGTTCGCTCAGCGTGAAGCCGAGCGCGAAATCTTCCAGGTCGAGCGGCGAGGCCAGCATCACGGCATGGGCGATGCCGTTGTAGACCAGGGCCACGGGCACCTCCTCGGCCAGCAGCTCGCTGCCTTCTTCGACCAGGTCGCCGCGGCAGCGGCTGGCCGGCACGCGCCGCGTGGCGGCCAGCGCATGGTGCTCGCCGGAAGACAGGAAGGGTTCGGCGGCGTTCATGGCGCACTCCCGCTGCGTTCCAGCAGCACGTCGATCGCTTTCGCCGCCGGCACCTTGCTCTCCTTGGCGTGGTGCCAGAGCGGGATCAGCGGATTACATTCGGGGAAGTAGCCGGCGATGGTCCCGGGCGGAATATCGTAGGCCACCACCGCGAGGCCGCCCACCTGGCGTTCCACGCCATCGTCGGTGGCGCTGCGCAGCGTGACCAGGTCGCCCTGTGTCAGGCCGCGTTCCGCCATGTCGCCACGGCCCATGAAGATCACCTTGCGGCTGCCGTAGACGCCGCGGAAGCGGTCGTCGTGGCTGTAGATCGTCGTGTTGAACTGGCCGTCGCTGCGCACCGTGAACAGGCGCAGCGTGGCGGCGCCGCCGTCCAGGTCCGGGTCGCCCGGCAAGTCTTCCGGCACCGTGAAGGTCGCCTTGCCGCTCTCGGTCTTCCAGACCCGGTGCGCCGCGCCGACAGGTTTGCGAAAGCCGCCCGGCGTCCACATGCGCGCATTGAAGTCGTGGAAGATGTCGGGATAGGTTTCGGCGATGGCGTCGCGGATGGCGCCGTAGTCGGCCACCCAGGCGTCCCAGTTCACGCGCGGGTTCGGGTCCAGCGTCGCCTTGGCGATGGCGGCCACGATTGCCGGTTCCGAGAGCAGGTCGTGCGAGGCCGGCTCGGCCATGCCGCGCGAGCCGTGGATGCAGGCGGTGCTGTCTTCGATCGTGACCGATTGTTCGCCGCCGGCCTGGCGGTCGATTTCGATGCGCCCCAGGCAAGGCAGGAGATAAGCCGCCTTGCCGTGGATGACGTGGTTGCGGTTCAGTTTCGTCGCGACCTGCACCGTGAGCGGGATGTCGCGCCAGGCCGCTTCCATCAGGCGCGTCTCGGGCACGGCGCGCAAAAAATTGCCGCCGAGGGCGACGAAGGCCGGAATCTTGCGCGCCAGGATCGCTTCGCAAGCCTCGACCGTGTTCATGCCGGTCTTTTGCGGCGGCTCGAAGCGGTACTGCTGCTTCAATTTGTCGAGCGGCGCCAGTTCGGGCTTTTCGGTGATGCCGACCGTGCGCTGTCCCTGCACGTTCGAGTGGCCGCGCACCGGGCAGATGCCGGCACCGGGCTTGCCGATGTTCCCGCGCAGGAGCAGCAGGTTGACCATCATCGCCACGTTCTGCACGCCGTTGCGGTGCTGGGTCAGGCCCATGCCGTACACGCCGAGCACGGCGCCGGCGCTGGCATACACGGCGGCCGCGCTTTCGAGCGCCGCGCGCATCAAGCCCGATTCGCGTTCGATGTCGGCCCAGCCGCAGGCGCGCACCGATTGCGCGAAATCGTCGAAGCCGTGGGTGTGCTCGCCCAGGAAGGCCATGTCGAGCACGCGCTGTTCGCCGGCTGCCAGGGCCGCGTCGTCGAGCGCAAAGATTGCCTTGCACAGGCCCATGATCGCGGCCGTATCGCCGCCGGGTTTGACCTGGTGGTACTGGGTGCTGATGGCCGTTTCGTACCCGCTCAGCATTTCGCCGGGCGACTGCGGATTGGTGAAACTCACCAGCCCGCGCTCGCGCAACGGATTGAAGGTGATGATCTGCACGCCACGCTTGCGCGCTTCCTGCAGCTGGTGCAGCATGCGCGGGCTGTTCACGCCGACGTTCTGCCCGAAGAAGAAGATGCAGTCGGTCTGCGCGAAGTCGTCCAGTACCACCGTGCCGACGCCGTCGCCGATCGTCTTTTGCAGCGCCACCGAGGTGCTTTCGTGGCACATGTTGGAACTGTCGGGCAGGTTGTTGTTGCCGTACATGCGTGCCAGCAGCGCGTACATGTAGGAAGTCTCGAGCGAGGCGCGTCCGGAACTGTAGAACACCACCTGTTCGCGCTCGGCGGCCTGCAGGTGCCTCAGCTGCGCGCCGATTTCGGCGAAGGCCTGGTCCCAGGCGATCGGCCGGTACCTGTCGCTGGCGGCGTCCCAGCGCAGCGGCGTCGTCAGGCGGCCCTGATCCTCGAGTTCGTGGTCGCTCCAGGCTTCCAGTTCGGTGAGCGTGTGGCGTTCGAAAAAGTCGGCGCCGATGCGCTTGCTGGTGGTTTCCCAGGCGGTGGCCTTGGCCCCGCTTTCGCAGAATTCGAAGGGGTGCGGATTGGCCGGCTTGGCCCAGGCGCAGCTGACGCAGGCATAGCCGTCCGGCTTGTTCTGCTTGAGCAGCAGCCCGCCGTCCTTGAGCGCCGCGCGCTGGTCGAACAGGATGTGGGCGACCTCGCCCACCGAGCCCCAGCCGCCGGCCGGCATCGTCGCCGGTTCGATGCGCAACTTGTCAGTGTCTTTCATCTCGTTCCCCTTCTGGCCAATGCGCCACCGTAGCGCGCGCGCCGGCGCCCTTCTGTGCGCCTGCGAACAGTTACCAGCCATCCGTTCGGGCTGCCGGGTCAGTGCCGGGTCACACGGCACCGACTGTCGAATCTGGCTATACTGCCGCCATGCGCATACAGCTGTTTTCCGACCTCCACCTCGAACGCTATCCGGCCTTCCAGCCCGCGTTCGCACCCGACCTCGACGTGATCGTCCTTGCCGGCGACATCGGCTCCTACCAGGCCGGCTCGCGCCTGACGGGCACCGACTTCGGCCTCGAACGCTTCGCCCCCGCCCTCGGCGCGACCGGGGCGCAGGTGCTGTTCATCCCCGGGAACCACGAATTCGACGGCCTCGACTTCGACGAGACCTACGCACGCCTGCGCGCCACCTGCGCGCGCCTCGGGATCACCTGGCTCGACCGCGAGACGATCACCATCGGCCACGTGCGCTTCGTCGGCACCACGCTGTGGGCCGATTTCGACGCCCTGGCCGCGGGCCACGAGCTGACCCGGCAGTTGCAGCTGCGCGACAAGGCGATGCGCGCCGCCAACTACTACCTGAGCAAGAACACGACCCTGCGGGAGGGCGAACCGGTACTCGCCGACGGCTGGCGCGCGATGGCGCTCGACTGCCAGGCCTGGCTGCGCGCGGCATTGGCCGTGCCCTTCGACGGCGTGACGGTGGCGGTGACCCACTTCGCGCCGAGCCTGCAAAGCGCCGACCCGCGCTACGGCGTCACGCCCGGCACCGCGGGCTTCTGCAATGCGCTCGACGGCTTGTTGCCGCTAGCCGACCTGTGGCTGCACGGGCACCTGCACTGCCTGAACGATTACGTCGCATCGGGCATCGCGGACGGGCGCGCCTGGTCCTGCCGCGTGGTCGCCAATCCGCTCGGCTACCTGAGCAAGGGCGAGCAGGAAGGGTTCCGGCCGGAGCTGGTGATCTCGATCTAGGGCCTTTTCCTTGATTGTTGGCGACTAGCAACACCGCCCGGATTCGCCGTTTTTGACGATTGCGCCCGGTCTAATCAAAAGCTACAATTATGTTTCTTTTGGGAAATTGATTAAATCGGGTGTCAGCCGCCTTGGCCTTGCCGTCCGCGCCATCCCGTGGCCGTTCCCGGTATCCCATTCCTGCCCACGCATGGCGCAAGCCGTGCATGTTTCGCCATGCCGCCTTGCCGCCGCCTGGATCGACTACTTTCATTGAACGTTCATGCACAACCCTGCCGAATCAATCCGTTCGCAAGTCTCCGACAGCCGGCTCGACCTGGCGCTCGCCGCCCTCGATGCCATCCACCGCGTACAGGCGGTGGTCGAATTCGATTTAAGCGGGAATGTGGTGCACGCGAACCATAACTTCCTCGAAGCGATGGGCTATACGCTGGGCGAAGTAGTCGGCAAGCACCACCGCATGTTCTGCGACGAAGACTTCGCCGCCTCGAACGAATACCGCAACTTGTGGCGCGAACTCGGCCAGGGACATCCCTGCAGCGGTGAGTATATGCGCCTCGGCAAGGACGGCCGCCCGGTGTGGCTGCAGGCTTCCTACAATCCCGTGTTCGACGGCGACGGGCGGCCGGTCAAGGTCATCAAGTTCGCGACCGACATCACCACCGCGAAGCTGCAAAGCGCCGAGAACGCGGCCAAGATCGAGGCCATCGGCCGCGCCCAGGCCGTCATCGAATTCAGCCTCGACGGCCGCATCCTGGACGCGAACGACAACTTCCTGCAGACGATGGGCTATACGCTCGACGAGTTGCGCGGCCAGCACCACCGCATCTTCTGCGAACCGACGCAGGTGGCCGCACCGGCCTATGCCGCATTCTGGACGCACCTGGGCGCCGGCGAACTGCACGCCGGTGTCTACAAGCGCCGCCACAAGGATGGCCGCGACGTCTGGATCAATGCATCCTACAATCCCGTTTTCGGGCCCGACGGCAAGCCGATGAAGGTCATCAAGTACGCGACCGACGTTACCGCCCATGTCCAGCGCAATGCCGAGTTCGCGGGACGCATGAAGGCGCTCGACCGCGCCCAGGCCGTGATCGAATTCGACCTCGAAGGGCGCATCCTGCACGCCAACGACAACTTCCTCGACACCCTCGGATATACCCTCGACGAAGTCGTCGGCCAGCAGCATGCGCTGTTCTGCGAAGACGCCTATAGCCGCTCGCTCGAATACCGCACGTTCTGGAAGCACCTGGCCGCCGGCGAGTTCCACAGCGGCGAATTCAAGCGCCTGGCCAAGGATGGCCACCCGGTCTGGATCCAGGCCACGTACAACCCGATCATCGATGCCGACGGCAAGCCGTTCAAGGTCGTCAAGTTCGCCACCGACATCACCGCGGCCAAGGCCCGCAATGCCGGCTTCGAGGGCAAGAACCTGGCCGTGGACCGGGTCCAGGCCGTGATCGAATTCGACCTGCAGGGCAAGGTGCTGCATGCGAACGAGAACTTCCTGAAGGTGATGGGCTACGAACTGGGCGAAGTGCGCGGCCAGCACCATCGCATGTTCTGCGACCCGCAATTCGCGCACTCGCCGGAGTACCAGTCATTCTGGGAGCGCCTCGGGCGCGGCGAATTCAACGCCGGCGAATACTGCCGTATCCGCAAGGACGGCAAGCAGATCTGGATCCTGGCCTCCTATAACCCGATCTTCGATGCCGAAGGCAAACCGGTCAAGGTCGTGAAATTCGCGACCGACATCACGGCGCAAAAGCGCACCAGCGCGGAAGTGAAAGGCAAGCTCGACGCGATCGGCCGCTCGCAGGCCGTGATCGAATTCGACATGCGCGGCAACGTGCTCACCGCGAACGACAACTTCCTGCGCACGATGGGCTATGCCGAGGAAGAAGTGCTGGGCGCGCACCACAGCATGTTTTGCGAAAGCGACTACGTCAAGAGCGCAGCCTACCGCCACTTCTGGGCCAACCTGGCGCAGGGCCAGTTCCAGTCCGGCCGCTTCAAGCGGCGCGGCAAGCACGACGCCGACATCTGGATCCTGGCGACCTACAACCCGATCTTCGACGTCAACGGCAAGCCTTATAAAGTCGTCAAGTTCGCCATGGACGTCACTGACCAGGTGCACCGCGAAGAGCTGGTGAGCGCCAAGGTGAAGGATATTTCCGGCGTGCTTGCATCGCTGTCGCAATCGATTGGCGAAATCGCGCGCGGCTCGCAGCAGTCGGCCGACATGGCCGGCCGCGCCCAGCGCGATGCCGCCGCCGGCAGCAAGCTGCTCGGACGTTCGCGCGAGGCGATCGGAGCGATCCAGAAGGCGTCGGGCGACGTTCACGAGATCATCGAGACCATCGGCGACATCGCAGGGCAGACCCACCTGCTGGCGTTCAATGCGGCCATCGAAGCGGCGCGCGCCGGCGAACACGGCAAAGGCTTCTCGGTCGTCGCCAACGAGGTGCGCAAACTCGCCGAGAAGTCGGCGCTGGCGGCGCGCGAGATCTCCAAGCTGATCAACGAAACCGTCGCCCGCGTGGGCGAAGGCACGCGCCTCTCGAGCGAAGTCGAAGATGCATTCGCACGCATCGTCGACTCGATCGCCACCACCGGCAAGTCGGTGGCCGCGATCCACGCATCGACCAGCGCCCAGGCCGGCGCCACGCACGACGTGTCTTCGCTGCTGGCGGATCTGGAACGCATCGCGACGGAGCGCTGAGCGATGGGTGCCCCCCTTCCGGGCGCTGTCGTCAGCCTGGCTACGGCCGCCGTCGGCGCGGTACGCCTCGGCATTCCGGTCGATGCCGTGGTGCAGGCCATTCCCCTACCCGCATCCAAGGCGCTGCTGCCACGCCGGACGGGCGCCTTGTGCGGCGTCGTCGTGCACGAGGGTACGCTGGTTCCGGTGATCGACCTGGCACGCTGGGTCGACGTCGGCACGGCGCCTGTTGCCGCCCTGGGCAGCGCACGGATCCTGGTCCTGCACGAGGCCGGACGCACCCTCGGCCTGCAGGTGGACACGGTCGACGGCCTGGTCGACGTCGCTTGCGCGGCGATCGCGCGCCTGCACCATGACGACTGTCCGGAAGAAGTGTTCCACAGCGCGGCGCAGGCCGCCGATGGCCGCATCCTGAGCCTGCTCGACGTCGGCCGCCTGGCGACGCTCGCGGCCAGTTGGCACCAGCATGACGGCCAGCCGGCGCTGGCGCCGCACGCACCGTCGTTCGGCCATGAAGCGCTGCGCACCGTCGACTACGCGTTGCTCGGGCTGGACACGCTGCAGTCCGACATGACGCGCCTGGGCGTCGCGGCCGGCGACCTGGCCGAAGTGATGCCGATGCCGGCGCTGGAACAGTTCGGGGGCGCCATCGACAGCGCCTGGTGCCTCTGGCGCGGCCGCCACGTGCCGGTACTCGCCGGCGGCGCCCTGCCCGGCTTGCCCGACGCCGGCGCGGCGCCGCTGCTGGCCATCGTCGAACAGGGCGGGCTGGCGCTGGGCCTGCCGGTGCGCGCAGCCCTGGCGCTGCGCTCGTTCGGCGCGGCCGACGCCGCCGCCGGCAGTCTCACGACGACGGTGTACGAGGACGATGGCAAGGCGCTGCGCCTGCTCGACACGGCCGCGCTGTTCGTCCGCTTCCCCGAAGCGCTGCTGAGCGGGACGAAACACGCCGCCGGCGCCGATCGTCCCGCACAGGACGGCGGTACACCCAACGACAGTGCCTACATCGTATTCGAGGCCGGGCACATGGCGGCCACCCCGATCGCCGCCGTCGAGCACATCCTGCCGCTGGCGCCAGGTTATGCGGATGGCCCCGACGCCACGATGCCGTGGCACGGGAGCGCCATCCGCCTGGTCGACCTGCGTCCCGGGGCGCAGCGCGGCGCCGGAGCGCCCGGCCACGTGCTGGTGGCGTCGGGCGCCGGCCAGGCGGCAGGCTATGTGGTCAGTCGCGTCGCCTTGCTGGTCCCGAGCGGCGCCGGCAAGCTGTACAGGATGGGCGCGGCGGCCGGCGCCGCACGCGCCTTCGTTACCGTCGATGGCGCCGACGGCCAGGCCAGCTACCGCATCGTCGACCTGGCCGAAGCGGCAAGCGCAATCCAGGCGCCGCAGCCACTCAGGGCGTGACGGCGGCGCGCTCCTCGCGCGTCAGCACACGCGGCGTGCGCACCGGCGCGCCATTGGCATCGAAAAAGGGATTGTCGCGGTAGCCGCCACCGAGCCGCGCCTTGACCAGCATGGTGCCGAGCTTCGCGACGGCGACCAGCGTTGCAAGCGGAGTGGTCTTGGCCGGCCCATGCGCCGATTCCGTATTCGCCGTGATGTGCGAGCGCCCCAACTGGCGGTCCAGCTCTTCCGGCGTAGCCGCGAGGCAGGTGCGCACCAGCCCGACGTAGGACGCTTTCGGGTTGCGCGGCGTGTTGCCCACCGGCGTATCGCAGCAGGACGCATACCAGCGGTAGATGCCCTTCGGGCTGAGCGACATGCAGGCCAGGTGTTCAAGGCCGCCCGTAAACCGCACGGCCGCCGGCAGCGCCGCTTCGACCTCGGTGCCGCCGGATGCATCGAGCACCCGGCCTTCGGCCTTCAGGAAGCGCGCGAACGCCTGGCAATCCTTGCAATAGCAGATCGCGCGCGCTTTTATGCGTGTTGCATCGACTTCCCCCTGCAGCTTGCCGCAACGGCAGCGCAACTGAATTCCCATCGTCCCCCTCCAGGTTAGAAACAAGAAAGCAGAAGCGGCAGCCGCTTAAAAGAAATGGCGCCAGTCTTCCAGCCAGCCCGGGAAGGCCGATGCCTCCATCGGATTGGCGATGTGATAGCCCTGCGCATAGGTGCAGCCCAGTCCCTGCAGGAAGTCCCAGTCCTGGCGCGTTTCGACGCCGACGGCGACCGACATGCGGTCCAGGCTGTGCGCCAGGCTGAGGCAGGAGCGCAGCACGGTGCCGAGCGGGCGCCGCTTGGAGGCGCCGTCGACGAAGCTGCGGTCGATTTTCAGCTCGGTGAACGGGATGCGCGCCAGCAGCTGCAGGTTCGAGCGGCCGGTGCCGTAGTCGTCGATGGCGAGGCCGAAGCCCAGCATGCGCAGGCGCACCAGGCGCTCGATGAAATTCGGGTCGGTGTTCAGCACCGAGGATTCCGGCATCTCGAAGGTGATGTAGTCGGGCAGCACCGCGTGGCGTCCGAGGCAGGCGCCGATCTGGCGCAGGAAGGCGGGATGCGCCAGCGTCTCGGGCGCCAGGTTGATCGAGATCGAGATCGGCGTGCCCTGGTCGTGCAGCCAGCGGCAGCGCTCGACCGACAGCTCGATCATGCTCCAGTCGAGGAAATCGATGCGGTTGTTCTGCTCGAGCGCGTCGATAAAGGCGGACGGGCCGAGGAGGCCGTGTTCCGGATGGCGCCAGCGCGCAAAGGATTCCAGGCCCTTGACCTGGCCGGTCGCCAGCTCGATCTTGGGCTGGAAAAAGGGTTCGAACTGGCGTTTTTGCAGGCCGCTGCCGATTTCGGCGAAGGTGAAGCGCGGCGTGCCGTCGACCGTCGGGGGCACCGGCGGCGGCGCGTAGTTGTCGATCAGGGGTTTCAGCTTGGCGGCCGTGACCGGCTTGGAGATCGACCCGAGCAGGTCGATGCCGTAGACCTGGGCCAGGGTCTCGACCGAGAACAGCAGGTTCGCCGGCTGGGCGCCGGTGACGATCAGGCTGGCGCCGGCGTCCATGGTGGCCAGGTTGCGGATCAGTTCCAGCCCGTCCATGCCGGGCAGCGCCAGGTCGATGATGGCGACGTGCACGCGCGGCGTGAAGCCGGCCTGGAAGGTGCGCAGCGCCATGTGCCCGTCGGGCACGTCGGTGACGCGGCTGGCGCCGAGGCGCCCCAGCATCTCGACCAGCGCCGCGCGCTGCGCGCCGTCGCCTTCGGCTACCAGAAAGTGCAAGTGCGGCAAATGCGCGATGTCCATCTGTACTCCACGGGATTATTACACCGAGCTTACCCTACCGGCGCCCTTCCAGTCCATCACCCGCGCTGGCGCAGCTGTTCGAAGAAGCAGATGGCGGCGGCGGCGGCCACGTTCAGCGACTCGACCTGGCCCGCATGCGGGATCACCACCTGGTGCGTGGCGCGCGCCATCAGATCGTCGGCCACGCCCTGCCCTTCGTGGCCGAGCAGCCAGGCCACCGGTGCGCGCAGGTCGACGTCATACAGCTTCTGTTGGGCATAGCCGCTCATCGCCAATACCGCAATGCTGGAGTTGTCGATCAGGGCGCCGAGGTCGACGTTCTCGAAGATCTCGAGCACGAAGTGCGCGCCCATCGCCGCGCGCAGTACCTTGGGCGACCAGCAAAAGGCGCTGCCGGTGCTGCAGAACACTTGCGTGATGCCGGCCGCGCCGGCGCTGCGCAAAATGGAGCCGACGTTGCCGGGGTCCTGCACGCCATCGAGCAGTACCGCCGAGACAGTCAAGGCTTGCGGCTGGACGGGTGCCGGCGTCTCGACCAGGAACAGCAGGTTGACGCCATGCTCGACCTGGCTGACGGCGCCGAACAGCGCATCGGGCAAGGCCGTCACGTGGGCGCGCACGCTTTCGCAGCGGGCGACGATGTCCGCCACTTCCGGGTTGTGCAGGGCGCTATCCGACACCACGCAATGCGCCGGGGCGCCGCGCAGGTCGAGCCAGGACTGGCACAGGTGCACGCCGTCGAGCAGCGTGCGCCCGGCCTTGCGCCGCGCCTGCGAACTGGCGGCCAGCGCCTTGAGGTCCTTATAAAACGGATTGTCGCGCGAGGTGACCGACTTCATGCGAGGGCCACGCTTTCATCCACGGGTGCCACGGGTGCCGCGAACAGGTCGACCTGCAGCAGGTTGCGCACCGGGGCGAACGAGCGGCGGTGCACCGGCGACGGGCCGTGCAGGCGCAGGCGCTCCAGGTGCAGCGCGGTCGAATAGCCCTTGTGCTGGTCGAAGCAGTATTCCGGATATTGCGCGTGCAGGCGTACCAGCTCGGCGTCGCGCGCGGTCTTGGCCAGGATCGAGGCGGCCGAAATCGCGTGGCACTTGTCGTCGCCCTCGATCACGGCATGGGCGCGGATGTCCATCGGCGGGCAGCGGTTGCCGTCGATCAGGGCGATGGTCGGCAGCGTTTGCAGCGCTTCGACGGCGCGGCGCATGGCCAGCATGGTGGCGTGCAGGATGTTGAGGGTGTCGATCTCTTCGCACGAGGCTTCGGCAATCGCCCAGGCCAGCGCGTATTCGCGGATCTGCGGCGCCAGTTCGTCGCGGCGCGCTTCGGTCAGCTTCTTGGAGTCGCGCAGTCCCTCGATCGGCCGCTTGGGGTCGAGGATGACGGCAGCGGCGAACACCGGCCCCGCCAGCGGGCCGCGGCCGGCCTCGTCGACGCCGCAGACGATGTCGAGGTCGGTGAAGGGGCGCAGGCGCGGCGGCAGGCCGGGGTAGAAGTTGACGCGTTTTTTGCTCATGGTGCTTGTGTTTTTGATTCGAAATTCGGGTATCGGTTCGTTTGGGCCGCATTCGACAAACGCGGTTCGCCCCGGGACGCGTGTGCAAGGCGGGCATGCCCGCCGATATCGACCCCGGCGGCGGCCGGTGCACACCTTAGGGCGGGCATGCCCGCCGATTTTAACGGATGATCCGCAACACGGCTTCGGCACTCACCGCGGCGCTGTCGCGCAGGAGGCCATGATGCATCTCCGTGAAGCGCGCCGCAAGCCGGTCGCGTCCCGCGGCATCATTCAGTTGTTTCCACACCGCGTCGGCCAGCGTGTCCGGGGTCACCGCATGCTGCAGCAATTCCGGCACCAGGAATTCGCGCGCCAGGATGTTGGGCAGGCCGATCCAGGGCTGGTAGCCCATGTGGCGCATGATTTCCCATGACGCGCGCATGACTTTATAGGCGATCACCATCGGCTTCTTGAACAGCGCCACTTCCAGCGTCGCCGTGCCCGAAGCCACCAGCACGGCGTCGGCGGCGGCGATCGCGGTGTGCGAATTGTCGACCAGGTGCAGGGCGATGTCCTGCAACCCGGCCTGCGCCACGATCTGGCTGAAATAGGCGCGCTGCTTCTCGCCCGCCATCGGCACGACGAAATGCAGGCCCGGATCGCGTCTTGCCAGCAGGCCGGCGGCGCGCACGAAGGGCTCGGCCAGGTATTTCAGTTCGCCCATGCGGCTGCCGGGCATGACGGTCACCACGCGCGCATCCGGCGCCAGGCCGAGCTTCGCGCGCGCCGCCGCCACGTCGGGCACCAGCGGGATGGTTTCCGCTAAAGGATGGCCGATATAGGTCACGGGCACGCCGGCGTCCTGGTAGATCTTTTCCTCGAACGGGAAGATCACCAGCATGTGCGAGACCGCGCGTTGGATCTTCTTGATGCGCCCGCCGCGCCAGGCCCAGATCTGCGGGCCGACGAAGTGCACGGTGGGGATGCCGGCGGCGCGCAGCTGTTCTTCGAGGCCGAGGTTGAAGCCGGGGTAGTCGGCGCCGATGAAGGCGGCCGGCCGCTCGGCGATCAGGCGGTCGCGCAGGCGGTTTTGGATGCCCTTGATTTCGCGGTAGCGCGGAATGATTTCGAACAGGCCGCGCACCGTGAGCGTGTCGATCGGCACGTCCGACACCAGGCCCTGCTCGATCATGCGCGGGCCGCCGATGCCGTGGAAACGCGCATGCGGCAGGTGCGGACGCAGGCCGGCCAGCAGGCGCGCGGCGAGCATGTCGCCCGAGACCTCGCCGGCGACCAGGGCCAGCGAAATCTCCTCAGCGGACGATGCCACGGGTGGCGCTGCCGAGGAAGTCGCGCATGGCGCGAATGTCAGCGGCCGCTTCCGGCATCGCTTCTTCTTCGCGTGCCAGCGCGGCCTTGGCCTCCTCCAGCGTCAGGTTGGAGCGGTAGATGTGCTTGTAGGCGGCGCGGATGCCGTCGATCTGCGGGCGCGTGAAACCGCGGCGCTTGAGGCCTTCGATGTTGACGCCGCGCGCGCCGGCCGGATTCCCCGATACCAGCACGAAGGGCGGCACGTCCTGGGTGAGACTCGTGTACATGCCGATGAAGGCATGGGCGCCGATCTTGCAGAACTGGTGCACGCCGGCGTAACCCGACAGGATCGCATGGTCGCCGACGACGACGTGGCCGGCCAGCTGCGCGTTGTTCGAAAAGATCGTGTGGCTGCCGACCTGGCAGTCGTGCGCCAGGTGGACGTAGGCCGAGATCCAGTTGTCGTCGCCCAGACGGGTCACGCCTTCGTCCTGGGCGGTACCCAGGTTGAAGGTGACGAATTCGCGGATCGTGTTGCCGTCGCCGATTTCCAGGCGCGTCGGTTCGCCCTTCCATTTCTTGTCCTGCGGCGCGGCGCCGATCGACCCGAACTGGAAGAATTTGTTGTCCTTGCCGATCGTCGTGTGGCCTTCGATTACCACGTGCGGACCGACCACGGTGCCGGCGTCGATGCGCACGTTCGGGCCGATGATCGAATACGGGCCGACTTCGACCGAGCTATCGAGCTCGGCCTTCGGATCGACGATCGCAGTGGCGTGAATCGTGGTCATTACTGCCCCGCTGCCGCCGTTGGAGCTGCATTTTCGTTTGCGCGGATGGTGCACATCAGTTCACCTTCCACCGCCACCTTGCCGTCGACGCTGGCCGTCGCCTTGTACTTCCAGATGCCGCGCGAGACGCGCAGGATCTCGACGTCCATTACCAGCTGGTCGCCAGGACCGACCGGACGCTTGAAGCGCGCGTTGTCGATGCCGACGAAATACACGACCGAGTTCTCGTCCGGCTTCACGTCCATCGTCATGAACGACAGGATGGCGGCCGTTTGCGCCATCGCTTCGATCATCAGCACGCCCGGCATCACCGGCTGGTGCGGGAAGTGGCCGTTGAAGAATTCCTCGTTGACGGTCACGTTCTTGATGGCGGTGATGCGCTTGCCCACTTCGACGTCCAGTACGCGGTCGACCAGCAGCAGCGGATAGCGGTGCGGCAGGTATTCCTTGATCTCGGTGATGTTCAGGGTGCGCTTCGGGGCGGTGGTGTTGGTATCGGTCATTTTGGTTCTGTAATCGTTTTAATTGTTTTTTCCAGTGCGCGGATCTTGTCGCGCATGGTGTTCAGGTTGCGCACGATCGCGGCCGACTTCTCCCATTCGGCGTTTTTCGCGAGTGGATAGAAGCCCGTGTACTGGCCCGGTTCGAGCACCGAGCGCGAGACCATGCTGCCCGACGAGATGTGCACGTTGTCGGCGATCTCGAGGTGGCCCAGCACCATCGCTGCGCCCCCAAAAGTGCAGCGGCTGCCGATCTTCGCGCTGCCGGCCACGCCGACGCAGCCGGCCATGGCCGTGTGCTTGCCGATGTGGCAGTTGTGGCCGATCTGGATCTGGTTGTCGAGCTTGACGCCGTCTTCGATGACGGTGTCGGCCAGCGCGCCGCGGTCGATCGAGGTGTTCGAGCCGATGTCGACGTCGTCGCCGATCACCACGCGCCCGGTTTGCGGGATCTTGATGTAGACGCCGGCCTCGTTGGCGAAGCCGAAGCCGTCGCCGCCGATCACGGCGCCCGAATGCACGATGCCGCGCGCGCCGATGATGCAGCCGCGGTGGAAGGTGACGTTGGCGAAAAAGTGCGTGCCCTCGCCCACCACCGCGCCGCGGCCGACGAAGCAGCCATGGTCGATGACGGCGCCCGCTTTCACGGTCACACCCGCCTCGATCGTGACGTGCGGGCCGACGTGGGCCGAGGCGTCGATCTCGGCCGACGGGTCGACCACGGCGCTCGGGTGGATGCCCGGCGCCGGCGGCGCTTCTTCGAGCGACACGAAATACTGCGCGGCGCGGGCGAAATAGGCGTAGGGATTGGTCGTGACGATGCGCGCGCCAGCATAGGTGGCGGCGACCGACGGGTCGTCCAGCGGCGACAGGATCAGCGCCGCGGCTTCGCTTTGCGCGGCCAGCGCGCGCAGCTTGCTGTTGCTGAGGAAGCTGATCTGGGCCGGGCCGGCGCTGTCGAGCGGTGCAATCGATGCCACCACCAGGTCGGGGTCGCCCGTCAACTGGCCGCCGAAGCGCTCGACCAGGTCGCCGAGGCGTACGCCCGGCCGTGTTTGTTCGCGATGTTCCAAGTTACTTGTCCAGCAGTTTCAAGATCCTGTCGGTGATGTCGATGCGCGGGCTCGACCATGCGGCTTCCTGCAGGACGGCGTCGAGCTTTTCCTGCTCGGCGATCTGTTCGATCAGCTTATACGCCTTGGTGGCGATCGCCGCGCGCTCTTCGCTCTTCCTCTGCATGAGGTCTTCGGTGAACTCGCGGTTCATGCGCTGCACGTCTTTTTCCATGTCGAACAGTTCGCGCGCACGGCGGGTGCGCTCGACGTCGGTCAGGCGCGGCGCGTCGGCGTCGAACTTTTCGCTCATCTGCTTGAACTTGGCGACCATCTCCTCGTTCGTCTTCTGGCGCTTCGAAAACTCGGCCTGGATCTTGGCGTCGGCCGCCTTGGCCATTTTCGATTCCGTCATCAGGCGCTCGGTGGTTACGAAGCCGATGCGGCTTGGCGCCGTCTGCGCCGCCACCAGCGGCGCGGCGATGCACAGGGCTGCCAGTACCAGCACGTGGGGGACCATGCGTGGCAGGGAGGCTATCGGATTTTTCAACATAGTTCTCCGCGGTGAATAAGGTAAAGCAGCCGGGCGCCGGATCAGAAGCCCGTGCCCATCTGGAACTGGAAGCGTTCGAGCTGGTCGCCCGGTTTCGCATTCAGGGGCTTAGCATAACTCAAGCGCAGCGGACCGACCGGCGAAATCCAGGACAGGCCGATACCGGCCGAGTAGCGCAGTTCGCCCAGGAAGATCTTCGACTTTTCCTGGAACACCTGGCCGCCGTCGGCGAAGGTGAACCAGCGCAGGCTGCGGTCCTTGGTATTGCCCGGGAACGGGAACTGCAGTTCGACGTTGCCGATGACGCGCTTGGAACCGCCGATGGCGTCGCCGTAGACCGGGTCGACCACGCCCAGGGTCGAACTTTCGTAGCCGCGCACCGAACCGATGCCGCCTGCGTAGAAGTTCTTGAAGACCGGGTACGAGTTGCCGCCGATGCCCTTGCCGTAATCGAGTTCGCCGCGCAGGGCCAGCGTCATCCACGAAGTCAGCGGACGGTACCACTGGTGCTCGTAGACCACGCGGAAGTACTTGGCGTCGCCGACCGCGTCGATTTCGAAGTTGGCGCGCTGGTAGCGGCCGATGCTTGGCGTCAGCGCGCTGTCGCGGCTGTCGCGGCCCCAGGCCACGGTCAGCGGGATCGACACGCTCTTGCCGGTGCCGACACCGTAGTTCGGATCGTTGGGATCGTTCGGGCCGCCGTTCTGTGCCACGTAGTCGCGGTACAGCTTCGGGCTGGTGGTATCGGTTTCGAGCGAGGTGCGCTCGAGGCCGGCGCCGAAGTAGACGGTGTCGGTCTCGGAGAACGGCACACCGAAGGTCAGGTTGCCGCCGGTCTGGCGCACCGTGTAGGAACCGATGTTCGACAGCGGCGGACGGGTCGTGCGCAGGTAGAGCTGGAAGGCGCGCGAAATGCCGTCGTCGGTGAAGTACGGGTTCGTGTTCGAGAACGCGATCGTGCGGCTGTACTTCGAGGTGTTCAGGTCGATGCCGACCGTCTGGCCGCTGCCGGCGAAGTTGGCCTGCTGGACCGAGGCGGTGAAGGTGAACTTCTCGGCCTGCGAGAACGAGCCGCCGATCATGAAGTTACCGGTCGGCTTTTCCTCGACCGTCAGGTTGATGTCGACCTGGTCGCTGGTGCCCGGCGACTCCGGGGTGTCGACCTTGACTTCCTTGAAGTAGCCGAGGCGGTCGACGCGGTCGCGCGAGAGCTTGACCTTGTCGGCGTCGTACCAGCTGCTTTCGAACTGGCGGAATTCGCGGCGGATCACTTCGTCGCGGGTGACTGTGTTGCCCGAGATGTTCACGTGGCGCACGTAGGCGCGCTTGCCCGGATCGACGACGAAGGTAAAGGCGACTTCGCGCTTCTCGCGGTCGATCTGCGGGTCGGCGTTGACGTTGGCAAAGGCATAGCCGAACTGGCCGAGGCGCGCGGCGATGCGCTTGTTCGAGGCTTCCTGCAGCGCGCCCGAATAGGTCTTGCCCGGCTGCAGCAGGATCAGCTGGCGCAACTCTTCCTCGCGGCCGAAGGTCTCGCCTTCGAGCTTGACGCCCGAGACGGTGTACTTCTCGCCTTCGGTGATGTTGATGGTGAGGTAGATGTCCTTCTTGTCCGGCGTGATCGCCACCTGCGTCGATTCGACGGTCGCTTCCAGGTAGCCGCGGTCGAGGTAGAACGACTTGATCGCTTCGAGGTCGCCGGTCAGCTTGGTCTTGGAGTACTGGTCGGCTTTCGAATACCAGGTCAGCCAGCCCGAGGTCGACAGCTGGAAGACTTCGCGCAGTTCCTTGTCCGAGAAGGCCTTGTTGCCGACGATGTTGATCTGGCGGATGCGCGCCATGTCGCCTTCGTCGACGTTGAACATGACGTTGACGCGGTTACGCTCGATCGGGGTGATGGTAGTCGTGATCTTCACGCCGTACAGGCCGTGCGACAGGTACTGGCGCTTGAGTTCCTGCTCGGCGCGGTCGACCGCGGCCTTGTCGTAGATCTTGGCTTCGCCGACGCCGATGTCGCGCAGGGCCTTGACCAGCATGTCCTTCTCGAATTCCTTGGTGCCGGTGAAATCGACGGTGTTGATGGCAGGACGTTCCTCGACCAGCACCACCAGCACGCCCTTCTCTTCTTCCAGGCGGATGTCCTTGAAGAAGCCGGTCGCGTACAGGGCCTTGATCGCGGCGACGCTCTTGTCGTCGTCGAAGGTTTCGCCCACGCGTACCGGCAGGTAGCTGAACACGGTGCCGGCTTCGGTGCGCTGGATGCCTTCGATGCGGATGTCCTTGACGACGAACGGATTGACGGCGAGCGCGGGAGCGGCGCACAGCGCCAGCACGGCCGCGCCGATCAGGCTGCGGCGAATGAACGGCAGGGCAAAACGATCTGGTTGTGATTTCATTGGCTAATCAGTCATTGGACAACATACATACTAATATTCTTGTGTGCCGCGGCGCGCTGTCGCTGCTCGGCGGGTGGACGCCTCAGAGCCGCTGCGACAGGTCATTGAAGATGGCGAGCGCCATCAGCATGAACAGCAGGGCCACCCCTGCGCGCTGCGCGAATCCCTGGATTCGCTCGGACAGGGGACGCCCGGTCAAAACTTCCAGCGAATAATACAACAAATGCCCCCCATCCAGCACGGGGATTGGTAACAGATTCATGACACCGAGGCTGACGCTGACGACTGCGATGAAGCCCAAAAAGGTCGCCAGGCCCATGCGCGCGGTCTGTCCGGCGTAGTCGGCGATCGCGATCGGACCGGTGATGTTCTTCAACGAAGCCTGCCCCGTGACGATCTTGCCGATCATCTTGAAGGTCAGTGCCGTCATCTCCCAGGTGCGGCGCGCACCCTTCACGACCGCGTCGATCGGGCCGGATTGCACCGTCACCCGCTCGAGCGCCGGCGCCAGCGCCACGGCGGCCAGGCCTTGCCCTTTGGCGTCCGCCGCCGGCGTCAGCGGCAGCACCAGTTCCTGGCTGCCGCGCCGTACCTGCAATTGCAGCGTGCGCCCCGGCGCCGCGCGCACCGCCTGCACGAATTCGGCGGCATGCGCAAACGGCTTGCCGTCGGCGCCGAGCACGACGTCGCCGGGCAGCAGGCCGGCGCGCGCACCGGCGCCGCCCTCGACCGCCTTTTCCACGACCGGCATGCCGATCCAGACGTCCAGGCCGAGCGTCGACATCGGGTCGGCGTCCGGACCTGGTTCGAGCATGGCCGAGGCCGGAATCGTGGCCGCATACTGGCTGCCGTTGGCGGCGCGTACGTCGAGGTGGGCATCCTGCCGCTCCACCGCCAGGTGCGTGACCTGCCAGCGCAGGTCGGACCAGCCGGCGACCGGCTCGCCGTTGACGGCGACGATGCTGTCGCCGCCACGCAGGCCAGCGGTATAGGCCGGAGTGTTCGACGCCATCGGGCGCAGTTTGGTTCCCGGCTCTTCCAGGCCATGCATGAAGAGCGCGCCGAACAGCACGATCGCCAGCAGGAAATTGGCGACCGGCCCGGCGGCGACGATGGCAATGCGCTTCCAGACGTTCTGGCGCATGAAGTCGCGCGCCCGCTCGGACTCGTCCTTCGGCGCGGTCTCGGGATCGCGGCTGTCGAGGAACTGGACGTAGCCGCCCAGCGGCAGCGCCGAGACGGCCCATTCGGTCTGGTCCTTGCCGACACGGCGCGACCACACCACTTTACCCATGCCGACCGAGAAGCGCAGCACCTTGACGCCGCAGGCGCGCGCGACCCAGTAGTGGCCGAGCTCGTGGAAGATGATGAGCGGCCCCAGCGCCAGCAGGAAGGCGACCGCGGTGTAGAGGAAGCTCATGGTCAGTTCCGTGCGATTGTGGCAACGATGGCGGCGGCGGCGGCGCGGGCGCGCGCATCCTGGGCCACTACGGCGGCGATGTCGTCGGCGGCGCCATGTTCGTTCTCGTCCATCACGCGGCGCACGACGCGGTCGATGTCGCGGAAACCGATGCGCTCTTCCAGAAACGCTTCGACCGCGATTTCGTTGGCCGCGTTCAGCAGCGCCGGGGCGGTGCCGCCCGCGCGCAGGGCGTCGAAAGCGAGCGCCAGGCAAGGGAAACGCGCATAGTCGGGCTGGTGGAAGTGCAGCGCGCCCATGCTGGTGAGGTCGAGCTGGGCCACGCCGGAAGCGATGCGCTCGGGATAGGCCAGCGCATGCGCGATCGGCGTCCTCATGTCGGGGTTGCCGAGCTGGGCCAGTACCGAACCGTCGACGTAGGACACCATCGAGTGGATCACGCTTTGCGGGTGAATGACCACCTCGATCAGGTCGGCCGATGCGCCGAACAGCCAGTGCGCCTCGATCACTTCCAGGCCCTTGTTCATCATCGTCGCCGAGTCGACCGAGATCTTGCGGCCCATCGACCAGTTCGGATGCTTGCAGGCTTCTGCCGGCGTGACCTGTTCGAGCGTGTCGACGGCGCGGTTCAGGAACGGGCCGCCGGAAGCGGTGAGCAGGATCTTCGCCACGCCGGCTGCGTCCGGTGCGCGCGCATAGTGCGCGGGCAGCGACTGGAAAATCGCATTGTGTTCGCTGTCGATCGGCAGCAGGGTCGCCTTGTGCTCGCGCACGGCGTCCATGAACAGCTGGCCCGACATGACCAGCGCTTCCTTGTTCGCCAGCAGGATCTTCTTGCCGGCGCGCGCGGCGGCCAGGGTCGGCGCCAGGCCGGCGGCGCCGACGATGGCGGCCATCACGGTATCGGTATCGGGACTGGCGGCGATCTCGCACAGCGCCGCTTCGCCATGCGCGACGTCGACCGGCAGGCCGGCCAGCAGGCGCGTCAGTTCGGCGGCCGCTTCGGGCGTACCGACGACGGCGCGTTGCGGACGAAATTGCCGGCATTGCGCGGCGAGTTCGGCCACGCGGCTATGCGCCGACAGCGCGTAGACCTGGTATTGCCCGGGATGACGCGCGAGCACGTCGAGGGTGGAGACGCCGATCGAGCCGGTGGCGCCGAGGATGGTGATGCGTTGCATGATTTAATTCCTTACAGCTTACAGCCAGGTGCCGATCAGTGCCGCCAGCGGCAATACCGGAACCAGGCCGTCGACCCGGTCGAGCACGCCGCCATGGCCGGGCAACAGGTTGCTGCTGTCTTTCATGCCGGCGCGGCGCTTGAGCTGGGATTCGAACAGGTCGCCGACGATGCTGGCGGCGACCATCAGGGCCAGGATGAACCAGGTCGCAACCCAGCCGAGGCTGGCCTGGACGCGGACCGGGAACGTGTTGGCCAACGCTTCGCCGCCGAAGGCGATGACCAGCGTGGCGACCACCAGGGTGACGATGCCGCCGCCGATGGCGCCTTCCCAGGATTTGCCGGGCGAGATCGTCGGCGCGATCTTGCGCTTGCCGAAGGTCTTGCCGCAGACGTAGGCGAAGATGTCGGCCGACCAGACGATGGCCAGCACCGACAGCAGGTACAGCGGCGAATACGCATATAGCGCGACGATCGCCGCGAAGCAGCCGACCAGCGACACCGCATAGGTCAGGCTGAGCAGGGTGTTGGCGAGGCTGTCGAGCGGCGGCAGGCCGGTTTTCAGCGAAGGCACGAACCGCAGTACCCAGACCAGCACGCTGATCACGAACCAGAAGGTCTGGGCCGCGCCGTTATTGTTGAAGAAGAAGGTCCAGGCAAAGGCCGCGGTCCAGGCGGCCGCCACCACGATCGCCTTGTTCGACTTGGGGTTGAACAGGCGGAAGGTTTCCCAGACGGCGGCGCCGAAGAAGGCGGTCGCCACCACCGCGAACGCCGTGAAGTTGTTGGAATACAGGACTGGCAAGAGCACTGCCAGCAGCACGAGCGCGGTGAGGATCCGGGTTTTGAGCATCAGCTTTTTTTCTTGGCCACTTGTTCGCCGGTCCGGCCGAAACGGCGCTCGCGGCTCTGGTAAGACGCGATCGCCGCGTCGAGCGACTCGACCGAGAAATCCGGCCAGTAGGTGTCGGTGAAATACAGTTCGGAATAGGCCAGCTGCCACAGCAGGAAGTTCGAGATGCGCTCTTCCCCGCCGGTGCGGATGAACAGGTCGGGCTCGGGCGCGTAGGCCATCGCCAGGTGCGGCGCCAGCATCTCTTCGGTGAATTCCGTGACACCCGGATTGCTGGCCACCATCTTGCCGGTGGCTTGCATGATGTCCCAACGGCCGCCGTAGTTGGCGCAGACCGTCACCGTCAGGCGCGTGTTGCCGGCCGTGCGGCGCTCGGCATTGGCGATCATCTCGCGCAGCTTGGCGTCGAAGCGCGACAGGTCGCCGACGACTTTCAGGCGGATGTTATTGGCGTGCATCTTTGACACTTCGCGCTCGAGCGCGGTGACGAACAGGCGCATCAGGAGCGAGACTTCTTCTTGCGGACGGCGCCAGTTTTCCGAGGAAAAGGCGAACAGGGTCAGGTACTCGACCCCGCGCAGCACGCAGGCTTCGACCACGCCGCGCACCGCTTCCACGCCCTTGACGTGACCCGCGACGCGGGGCAGCAGGCGCTTCGTCGCCCAGCGGCCATTGCCGTCCATGATGACGGCGATATGGCGCGGGACGGCCGGCACATCGGGAACTACGGTCGTGGAACTCTTAAAGATCATAAATCGATTGCCATCATGGCGTGTGCGGTAAAAACGCGAACAATGTGCGGACAAAGCGCAAAGCGCAAAGCGCGGACGATAGCGGAACAACGCTCGCGCGATTGTGCCCGCCAATGGTCCGCATGCGACTGTCAGTTACTTCTGCTTACGTATTGCTGTGTTGCCGGGCGCGGCAAGCACCCCTGCCGGGCGATAGCGCCCGGCGCCCGACATCTTACACGGTCAGGACTTCTTTTTCCTTCTCGACCACCATCTTGTCGATGTCGGCGACGAACTTGTCGGTCAGCTTCTGGATCTGGTCCGACTCGCGGCGCTCGTCGTCTTCCGATGCCGTCTTGTCCTTGACCATCTTCTTGAGCTGCTCGTTGGCGTCGCGACGGATGTTGCGGACGGCAATTTTCGCGTCTTCCGCTTCCGACTTGACCAGCTTGACCATTTCCTTGCGGCGCTCTTCGGTGAGGGCCGGCGTCGGCACGCGCACCAGTTCGCCGAAGGTCGATGGGTTCAGGCCCAGGTCGGAATCGCGGATCGCCTTTTCGATCGTGCTCAGCATCTTCTTTTCGTAGGGCTGGACGCCGATCGTGCGCGCATCGATCAGGGTGACGTTGGCAACGCCCGACAGCGGCGTCGGCGCACCGTAGTAATCGACCGTGATGTGGTCGAGGATACCTGTGTGGGCGCGGCCGGTGCGGACCTTGGCCAGGTCGGCACGCAGGGTTTCGATCGACTTGTTCATGCGCTCTTGCGCATTCTTTTTTACGTCAGCTAAGGACATGCTGCTCTCCTGTCAGTCAGTGTTGCTATTTATTGTTAAACGTGTACCAGGGTACCTTCGTCTTCGCCCATGATCACGCGCTTGAGGGCGCCGGGCTTGACGATCGAAAACACCTTGATCGGGAGTTTCTGGTCACGGCAGAGGGCGAACGCGGTGGCGTCCATCACCTGCAGCTGCTTCGAGATCGCCTCGTCGAACGAGATCGATTCGTAGCGGGTAGCGCTCGGGTCCTTCTGCGGGTCCGCAGTATAAACGCCATCGACCTTGGTGGCTTTCAGCACGATCTGGGCACCCACTTCGGCGCCGCGCAGGGCGGCCGCGGTGTCGGTGGTAAAGAAGGGGTTGCCGGTGCCGGCGGCGAAGACGACGACCTTGCCCTCTTCCAGGTATTGCAGCGCTTTCGGGCGTACGTAGGGCTCGACCACCTGGTCGATGCCGATGGCCGACATCACGCGCGCGGTGATGCCGACGTGGCGCATCGCATCGGCCAGGGCCAGCGCGTTCATGACGGTGGCCAGCATGCCCATGTAGTCGGCGGTGGCGCGGTCCATGCCCTGCGCACCCGGCGCGACGCCGCGGAAGATGTTGCCGCCGCCAATCACGACTGCCAGCTCGACACCCAGCTTCGCCACTTCCGCGACGTCGGCGACCATGCGGTCGATGGTCACGCGATTGATGCCGAACTGATCGTCGCCCATCAGCGCTTCGCCAGACAGTTTAAGGAGGACTCGTTGGTAGGCTGGTTTGGTCATGATGAAGCGCTCTCCTAAGTGTTTGGTTCGAATTCGGTTCTGGCCGCAGGCTGTGCCTGGAGCCTCATCTGCAAATGTACAGATGGCGGCGAAACTGGCGCGCACGCTCGGGGTTTCGCGTTGAGTGGGCGGAGCCCACCCAACGTAACCCGGCACCGCAAAGCGACGGGTCAAAAAAACGGGCCTTGCGGCCCGCTTTCACATTACTGCTTGTTGGCAGCCATCTGTGCTGCAACTTCTGCGGCGAAGTCGTCGACCTTCTTCTCGATGCCCTCGCCCACGACGTACATCGTGAAGCCCTTCACCGTGGTGTTGGCGGCTTTCAGCATCTGCTCGATCGACTGCTTGTCGTTCTTGACGAAGGTCTGGTTCAGCAGCGAGACTTCCTTCAGGTACTTCTGGACCGAACCTTCGAGGCGCTTGGCCAGGATTTCCGGCGACTGCGCAGGCTTGCCGGCGGCAGCGGCCGCGTCCGCATCTTCCTGGGCCTTCAGCTGGGCGACCGAACGCTCTTTCTCGATCATTTCGGCTGGCACGCCTTCGGCCGACAGGGCGACCGGCTTCATGGCGGCGATGTGCATCGCGACATCTTTACCGACTTGCTCGTCCGCGCCTTCGTAGTCGACCACGACGCCGATACGGGTGCCGTGCAGGTACGACGCCAGCTTGCCGGTGGTCTCGAAGCGCTGGAAGCGGCGCACGGTCATGTTCTCGCCGATCTTGCCGATCAGGGCCGAACGCAGTTCGTCGAAGGTCTGGCCGCCGGCGTCGAGCGCCGACAGGGCTGCCACGTCGGCAGGGTTCTGCTCGGCGACCAGCTTGGCCGCCAGGTTGGCCATGGCCAGGAAGTCGTCGTTCTTGGCGACGAAGTCGGTTTCGCTGTTGATTTCGACCAGCGCGCCGACGTTGCCGGCGATGTAGGTCGCGACCACGCCTTCAGCGGTCACGCGTGCCGACGCCTTCGATGCCTTGCCGCCCAGCTTGACGCGCAGGATCTCTTCGGCACGGCCCATGTCGCCTTCGGCTTCGGTCAGTGCTTTCTTGCATTCCATCATCGGCGCATCGGTCTTCGCGCGCAGTTCGCCTACCATCGCTGCAGTAATCGCTGCCATGTTTCTCTCCTAAAGATGTTCAGAGTCGCGGACGCCGCAACGGCGTCCACTCGATTGTTTCTTGCTAATTCTGTGCTTAAAAAAAGGGGTGCTCAGCTACGGCGCGGCACCCCTTTTCATAGTCATTCCGGACTGCCGCTTGCGGCATGCCGGAATGACGTGTCTTGCCTGATTACGCCTGCTCGGAGACTTCGACGAAGTCGTCGCCGCCGGCCTTGACCATTTCGACGACGTCGTTGGTGGCGCTGGCACGGCCTTCCAGGATCGCATCGGCGACGCCGCGTGCGTACAGGGTGATGGCCTTCGACGAGTCATCGTTGCCAGGGATCACGTGGGTAACGCCTTCTGGCGAGTGGTTGGTATCGACGATGCCGATGACCGGGATGCCCAGCTTGCCGGCTTCGGTGATGGCGCCCTTGTGGTAGCCGACGTCGACGACGAAGATTGCGTCAGGAACGCCGCCCAGGTCCTTGATGCCGCCGATCGACTTCTGCAGCTTGACCATTTCGCGCGAGAACATCAGCGCTTCTTTCTTCGACAGCTTCTCGACCGAACCGTCTTCGACTTGCGCTTCCATGTCCTTCAGGCGCTTGATCGAGGTCTTGATGGTCTTGAAGTTGGTCAGCATGCCGCCCAGCCAGCGCTGGTCGACGTAAGGAACGCCAGCGCGCGCTGCTTCAGCGGCGATGATGTCGCGGGCCTGGCGCTTGGTGCCGACCATCAGGATGGTGCCGCGGTTGGCCGAGATCTGCTTGATGGTCTTCATCGCATCCTGGTACATCGCCATGGTTTTTTCCAGGTTGATGATGTGGATCTTGTTGCGATGACCGAAGATGAACGGTGCCATCTTTGGGTTCCAGAAACGGGTCTGGTGGCCGAAGTGAATACCGGCTTCCAGCATTTCGCGCATAGTAACGGACATGTAATTCTCCAGGGTTAAATTCTTGAATATCGGCCAGTCACCCTTTGGGGCACCCTTGGCGGCCGACTTCGCGATTTTGAATAAATAAAATGGATTTCTCTGACAACATTGCTGAACCTCAGTTCAAGCAACCCGAGATTCTAGCGGAATTCGGGTGTGAATTCAAGCGTTGCGTGCCTTTTGGCTCTGTAGCGGCGGGCATGCCCGCCCTACGCCGCGCGATGCCGGATACCGCAGGGTGGGCATGCCCACCGTTGCGGCGCATGAACATCGCAGCCGTATTCCCTGCCCCGCAAGGCCCAGGCACATCCCTTATAATGCGAAGAAAACCTACCGTTCGCTTGAACTGCTCATCCATGTCCATCTCCATCAAAACCCCGGAAGAAATCGAAGGCATGCGCCTGGCCGGCCGCCTCGGCGCCGAAGTGCTCGATTACATCACCCCCTTCGTCAAGGCCGGCGTCACCACCGGCGAACTCGACCGCCTGTGCCACGAATACATGACCAACGTGCAAGGCACGGTGCCGGCGCCACTGAACTACGCGCCGCCCGGCTATCCGCCCTTCCCGAAGGCGGTCTGCACCTCGGTCAACGACGTCATCTGCCACGGCATCCCGGGCGACAAGGTGCTGAAGAACGGCGATGCCTTGAATATCGACGTCACCATCATCACCAAGGATGGTTTTCATGGCGACAACAGCCGCATGTTCCTGATCGGCGAACCGTCGATCCTGGCGCGCCGCCTGTCGGAAGTGACCTATGAATGCATGTGGCTCGGCATCTCGAAAGTCAAGCCGGGTGCGCACCTGGGCGACATTGGCCACGTGATCCAGCAGCACGCCGAAAAGAACGGCTACAGCGTGGTGCGCGAGTTCTGCGGCCACGGCATCGGCCGCGTGTTCCACGAAGAGCCGCAGGTGCTCCACTACGGCAAGCCGGGTACGCTGGACAAGCTGGAAGCGGGCATGATCTTCACGATCGAGCCGATGATCAATGCCGGCCGCCGCGAGATCAAGGAAATGCCGGATGGCTGGACCATCAAGACGCGCGACCGCAGCATGTCGGCCCAGTGGGAACACATGATCCTGGTCACCGAGACCGGCTACGAGATCCTGACCCAGTCGGCCGGCACCCCGCCGCCGCCGGCCATTGTGCTGCCTGCGCGGCCCGTCCACAAAGAAGCCGTCCAGGCATAGAGGTACCGATGTCCGCCGCCCTCGATGATGCCCGCCCCGAATTGAAAAGCCGGCTGAAGGCCGAACGCCAGGTCCTGTTCGCGGCCTTCCACGAGGACGGCAAGCCGGAAAAGCTGCTGCGCGGGCTGCGCCAGCTGGTCGACGACATCCTCGCCGAAGCCTGGGTGGCGGCGCGCCTGCCGGTCAACACGGCGCTGGTGGGCGTGGGCGGCTACGGCCGCGGCGAACTCTTCCCCTATTCCGACGTCGACCTGCTGATCCTGCTGGGCGCCCGGCCCGACGCCATCACCGAAGCCAGGCTCGAGGGCCTGGTGCAGCTGCTGTGGGACCTCGGCCTGGAGATCGGCCACAGCATCCGCACGGTCGACGAATGCATGATCGAGTCGGCGGCCGACATCACCGTGCAGACGAGTTTGCTGGAAGCGCGCCTGGTCACCGGCGACGCCGCACTGTTCGAACAGCTGCAAACACGCTACCAGGAAGCGCTCGACCCGCAAGCCTTTTTCCAGGCCAAGACCGCGGAGATGCGCCTGCGCCATGCCAAGTACGAGTACACCGCCTTCGCACTCGAGCCGAACTGCAAGGAGAGCCCGGGCGCCCTGCGCGACCTGCAGGTGATCCTGTGGGTGGCCAAGGCGGCCGGTCTGGCCAGCTCCTGGGGCCAGCTCGCCGTGCGCGAACTGATCACCCAGGACGAGGCGCGCCAGCTGATGGAAAAGGAGCGCGCCTTCAAGGACATCCGCGTGCGCCTGCACCTGCACACCAACCGGCGCGAAGACCGCCTGCTGTTCGACGTGCAGACCGCGATCGCCGAATCCTTCGGCCTCGAATCCGACCCGCCCGGCCCCGGCGCCCGCCGCGCCAGCGAATACCTGATGCAGCGCTACTACTGGGCGGCGAAAACCGTGACCCAGCTGAACACGATCCTGCTGCAGAACATCGAGGCGCGCCTGTTCCCGCAGCCCACTGTGCCGGTGCCGATCGACGCCTCCTTTAACAACGTCAACGGTTTCATCGACATCGTGCGCGACGATACCTTCGAGACCACGCCGTCGGCGGTGCTCGCCATTTTCGTCGTCATGACCGAGCGCCCCGAACTCAGGGGCATGACGGCGCGCACCACGCGCGCGCTCTGGCATGCGCGCAACCTGATCGACGAGGCCTTCCGCGCCGACCAGGGCAACCGCGCCAACTTCCTGCGCATCCTGAAGGCGCCGATCGGCCTGGTGCACGCGCTGCGCCGCATGAACGATTTCGGCGTGCTGGGCCGCTACCTGCCGAACTTCCGCAACATCGTCGGCCAGATGCAGCACGACCTGTTCCACGTCTACACCGTCGACCAGCACATCATGATGGTGGTGCGTAACCTGCGCCGCTTCACGATGGCCGAACACGCGCACGAATACCCGTTCTGCAGCCAGCTCATCGCCAACTTCCGCGACCGCTGGCTGCTGTACGTGGCGGCGCTGTTCCACGACATTGCCAAGGGGCGCGGCGGCGACCATTCGGAACTGGGCAAGATCGACGCCGAGGAGTTCTGCCGCGACCACGGCATGTCCGAGCGCGACACCGAACTGGTGGTGTTCCTGGTCGAACGCCATCTGACCATGTCGCACGTCGCGCAAAAGCAGGACCTGTCCGACCCGGACGTGGTCCAAGCCTTTGCCGCCGTGATGAAGGACGAGCGCCACCTGACCGCGCTCTACCTGCTGACGGTGGCCGACATCCGCGGCACCAGCCCCAAGGTGTGGAATGCCTGGAAGGCGAAGCTGCTCGAAGACCTGTACCGCATCACGCTGCGCGTGCTCGGCGGCGAAGAGCATTCGGCCGACCGCGAACTGCGTACGCGCCAGCAGGAAGCGCTGGCCACGTTGCGCCTGTTCGGCCTCGCAGCCAACGCGCACGAGGCGCTCTGGAACCAGCTCGATGTGGTGTATTTCCTGCGCCACGACGCTTCCGACATCGCCTGGCAGACGCGCTGCCTGCACGACAAGGTCGACAGCACCAGGCCGGTGGTCAAGGCACGCCTGGCGCCGGTCGGCGAAGGCTTGCAGGTGGCCGTGTACGTGAAGGACCAGCCCGACCTGTTCGCGCGCATCTGCAGCTATTTCGACCGCCAGAATTTTTCGATCCTGGACGCCAAGATCCACACCACCCAGGGCGGCTACGCGCTCGACAGCTTCCTCGTCACCCAGGAAAACTTCGCGCGCAACTACCGCGACATCATCAGCCTGATCGAACACGAACTGTGCGAACTGCTGATCTCGCAGGCGCCGCTGCCGGCCCCCACGCGCGGGCGCCTGTCGCGCCTGTCGCGCCACTTCCCGGTGGCCCCAAACGTGGAACTGCGCCCGGACGAGCGCGGCCAGCATTACCTGCTCTCGATCACGGCCAACGACCGCACCGGCCTGCTGTATGCGATCGCGAACGTGCTCACGCGCTACCGCATCAACCTGCACACGGCCAAGGTCATGACCCTGGGCGAGCGCGTCGAGGACGTGTTCCTCGTCGACGGCCCCAACCTGAACAACCCGCGCGTGCTGGTGCAGCTGGAAAAAGAGCTGCTGGCCGCGCTGGCGATCTGACTCAGACGATCCGATACAACCCATCTCACTTGATAAGTAGTTACCAATGACCGAACCGCTCCGCCTCTCCAAACGAATGTCCGAACTGGGCCTGTGCTCGCGCCGCGAAGCCGATGAATGGATCGCGCGCGGCTGGGTGCGGGTCGACGGCAAGGTCGTCGCGGAGCTGGGCAGCAAGGTCCTCCCGAGCCAGCGCATCACGGTCGAGCGCCAGGCCGCGGCCGAGCAGTCCAAGCGCGTCACGATCCTGATCAACAAACCGATGGGCTACGTGTCGGGCCAGGCCGAAGACGGCTACACGCCGGCCGTGGCGCTGATCAAGCCGGAAAACCGCTGGCCCGACGATCCGGCGCCGGAACAGTTCCACCCGACCCAGCTGCGCTCGCTGGTGCCGGCCGGGCGCCTCGACATCGACTCGGTGGGCCTGCTGGTGCTGACCCAGGACGGGCGCATCGCCAAGCAGCTGATCGGCGAGACCACCTCGGTCGACAAGGAATACCTGGTACGGGTCGAGTACACCAAACCGGGCAAGCTGCCCGAGTCCGACCTCAAGAAACTCAACCACGGCCTGTGGATGGACGGCAAGCCGCTGCTGCCGGCCAAGGTGCGCTGGCAAAACGACGACCAGCTCAGTTTCACCCTGAAAGAAGGCAAGAAGCGCCAGATCCGCCGCATGTGCGACATGGTCGGCCTGAAGGTGGTCGGCCTCAAGCGCGTACGCATCGGCAAGGTCAAGCTGGGCGACTTGCCGGTCGGACAGTGGCGTTATCTGCGGGCGGAGGAGCAGTTTTAAGCACGCACACGGAGGGCGCGGCGACTTTGCAACAGGAACAGTTGCAATTGAGAACTTTTAGTTGAACTCTGCTATAGTTCCGCTCCACGCGTTCGCCGAGCGCCCCTTCCGTTCCCATTATCATGCGCATGACCTTATGGGCCGGCTTCGCCGCGCTCCTCGCTGTATCGCCTGCCGGCCTTGCCGCGACCGCCGTGGCCGCCAATCATCCCGTCTATAACTTCTCGCCCGTTAACCAGTACAACTTGCAGGTGTCGGCCAGCTTCTGGAACCCGATCATCCGCTATGTCTCGCACAAAAGCGGGGTACGGCTGAACCTGAAACTCGGCCGTACCTCAGCCGACACCACCAGCTTCATTCTGGCGCGCGAAGTCGATTTCGCCTTTACCAATCACCTGTTCAGCCCGGAGCGGGCAAAGATGGGCTGGACCGTGTTCGGGCGGCGCGACGCCGACCCGGTGCGTTCCCAGATCGTCGTGCCGGCCGACTCGCCCGTGCATCGCCTGGAGGAACTGGCCGGCAGCACCGTTGCCTTTCCCGGACCCGAAGCATTGGTCGCCTACAAGGTCGCTTACGCCGAACTGCTGCGCCGTAAAATCCCGGTAACGGTGGCATTCGCAGGCAACATGGATGCCGCCTTTACCCAGCTCGCGAGCGGACGGGCCAGGGCGGCCGGCGCCAATTCGCAACTGGTGCAGAATTATGGCGGACGCGAGAACCAGTCCTTTCGCGTGCTGTGGAGTTCGGCGCCGTTCAACGACCTGGGGCTGATGGCGTCGGGGCGGGTACCCGCGGCGCAAGTGCGCGCCGTGGCCGCGGCATTCCTGGGCATGCGCAGCGATCCCGAGGGCCGCCGCATTCTCGACGCGGCGACGGCGCTGATCCATGCGCCGCAGCCGGTGGGTTTCGTCGCCGCCACGGACGCCGACTACGCGGCCTACCGCCTCTTCTACCAGGCCGCCCCGGCCGAGCTGCGCTAGGCGGCACGGCACCCCATGCTGAAACTGGTCACCCTGCTGCTTCCGCGCACCCTGGTCGGGCGCGTCTTCGCCCTGTTTGCGCTGAGCATGCTGGTGTTCGCCGGGGTCGGACTGGGCATGTTCTATCGCCACCAGTACCTCGCGCATATCGAAGAAACCCAGGATGCGGCCAATACCCTGATCGAAGTGGCGGCGCGCGCGGTCGAGGACAGCGCGGTGATCGGCGACTACGACACGGTGCGGCGCACCCTGGCGACGATGATGCTGCGCTCGCCGTTCCAGAGCGCGGTCTTCATCGACCTGGACGGCGGCACCATCCGAGTGGAGGCCGCGCCCGATCAGGCACTGGCCCCGGCTCCCGCCTGGCTCAGCGAACACGTCGCGCACGAACTCTACGACGTCAACCGGGTAGTCAATATCGGCGGCACGGATTACGGGGTACTGCGCCTGCATTTCGACGAACACCGGCTGGCCTCGCAATTGTGGCTGCTGCTGGTGCAGTCGGCCCTGCTGGCCGGCGTGATCCTCGCGCTCAGCCTGGCGCTGGCGCGTGCGCTGCTGGCACGCTGGCTGAAAAACCTCGGCCGCCTGCGCTTCGACGCCGGAGACGGCGACGGCGGCGCCGCGATTTCCTCCGATACGCCGCTCGAGATCCGCGAAGCGATCCTGGCCGTGAACCGCAGCGCCGCCAGCATGCGCGACGCCTACGGCCAGCGCATCTCCACGCTGATGGATTCGCTGGTCCAGCACAAGAGCGCGCTCGACCAGGCGGCGATCGTCTGCGAAGTCGACCGCGCCGGGCTGGTCATCGCCGTCAACGACCTGTTCATACAGGAGTCCGGCTATGCGCGCGAGGAACTGGTCGGGCGCCCGCTGCCCCAGGCCGGCAACGGCTGGACGCCGGCCGACACGGTCTGGCGCGGCGAAGTCGCGGTCGCAACGCGCGCCGGCGAGCGCCAGTGGTACCGCACCATCGTGCCGATCTTCGATACTGCCGCGCAGGTCGAAAAATACATTTGCATCGATGTCGACATCAGCGAGCGCAAGCAGTTCGAGGATGCGATCGTCTGGAACGCGATGCGCCAGGGCCTGCTCGCACGCCTCGGGCGCAAGGCGCTGGAAGGCGGTCCGCTGGCCGGCTTGTTCGACATGGCCGCGGCGGTCGCCTGCGAAGGTCTCAACGTACGCCACGCCGCGCTGTTCGACTTCGACCCGGCGGCCGGCAGCGCCACCCTGCGGGCAGCGCACGGCTTCCCGGCCAACACGCTCGGCACTGCCTTTCCCTGCACGCCCGCTGGGGGCGAGGCGCTGGCCCACTGGAGCGCCGCCGTGCTCGGCTTCGACGGCGCAAGCATCGAGGCGGCCGTCGCCGGTGGCGGCCGCGCCTTTGGCGCGCTGGTCGTCTACGCCGACGCCGCACGCACCTTCCAGGAAGACGAGGATGCCTTCCTGGGCAGCCTGGCCAACATCCTGGCCAGCGCCGTCGAGCGCGAGGAGGCACGCAAGCGCCTGACCTGGCTGGCGCAATTCGACACTCTCACCGGCCTGCCGAACCGCCATCGCCTCGGCACCTGCCTGGAGGAAGCGATCGCCGGCGCGGCGCTGTCCGGGGAGCGCGCCGGCGTCATGTTCATCGACCTCGACCGCTTCAAGAGCGTCAACGACATGCTCGGTCACAGCGCCGGCGACGCCCTGCTGGCGCAGGCCGGCGCGCGTCTGCAGGCCTGCGTCGGCGCTGTCGACGTGGTGGCGCGCCTGGGCGGCGACGAGTTTGCCGTCGTGCTGCCGCAGCTCGCGGCACCCGGCCAGGCCGAGGCCATCGCGCAATGCATCGTCGAGGCGCTGGCCCAGCCTTTCCTGCTGCAGGGCCAGCAGCTGTTCGTCTCGGCCAGCGTCGGCATCGCCGCCTGGCCCGAGGATGGGATCGACGCCGCCACCCTGCTGAAAAACGCCGACACGGCGATGTACAGCGCCAAGCAGGACGGCCGCAACAACTACCGCTTCTATCGCGCCGAGATGAACGCGAATGCCGCATTGCGCCTGCAGACCGAATCCCAGCTGCACCTGGCGCTCGAGCGCGGCGAATTCGAATTGCATTACCAGCCGAAAGTAAAGTTGGCCGACAACTCACTGAGCGGCTTCGAAGCCCTGCTGCGCTGGCGCCATCCCGAGCGCGGCCTGGTGGCACCAGGCGAGTTCATCTCGATCCTCGAGGAGACCGGCCTGATCCTGCCCGTAGGCGAATGGATCATCACCGAAGTCTGCCGCCAGGTGCACGCCTGGTCCGCCCTGCATGCATCGGTGCCGCCGGTGGCGAGCAACCTGTCGGCGCGCCAGCTGGCGCAGGCCGGCTTTGCCGGCACCGTGCACGGCATCGTCGCCGCAGCCGGCATCGACCCACGCCTGCTCGAATTCGAGCTGACCGAATCGATGCTGATGGCGGACCCGGAAAGCGCGGTGGGCATCCTGACCTGCCTGAAGGCGCAGGGCATGCGCCTGTCGGTCGACGATTTCGGCACCGGCTACTCGAGCCTGGCCTACCTGAAGCGCTTCCCGCTCGACGCGCTGAAGATCGACCGCACCTTCGTGCGCGACCTGCCCGACGACGCCGACGACGCCGCCATCACCAAGGCCGTGATCAGCCTCGCGCACAGCCTGAACCTGAAGGTGGTGGCCGAGGGTGTCGAGACGATCTCCCACCTGGACGCGCTGCGGGCCTACGGCTGCGACGAGATCCAGGGCTACTACATCAGCAAGCCGCTGCCGGCCGCGGATTGCGCGGCCTTGCTGCAAAACGAAGCCATCCCCGCTGCCGCGTAGCGTGGACGGGTTCCCCGTCCACGCGTCCCGGCGCAGGCCCATTCGCGGGCAATTCGTCAAAGACGGCCGAGTGGTCCAGCCGGCGCCATCGTCACGCACATGTGCGGAAATACGGAACATCGCGGCGCTGGGCCTGTCAGGATTGCGCATTGCGTTGTCGTGGCGTAGCATGCAACGGCTTGCCGCTGGTCATGAGCCGGCGGTGAAGCATATTCCAACAAGGAGAGAAATTGAAAACGGAAATCCTGCCGACCAGCCAGACCCGCTCGTTCATGACGGTGGCGCTGATCGAACTCTGGGAGCGCTTCGGCTATTACGGCATGCAGGCGCTGATCGTCTACTTCATGGTCCAGCGCATGGGCTTCGACGACAGCCGCGCCAACCTGGTCTGGGGCGCCGCCGCCGCGCTGATCTACGTCGCGCCGGCCATCGGCGGCTGGATCGGCGACAAGGTCCTCGGCACGCGCCGCAGCATGGTGCTCGGCGCCATGATCCTGACCCTCGGCTATGCCCTGATGGCAGTGCCGACCGCGAACTCGTGGTTCCTGTTCTCGGCGCTGGGTGTGATCGTGGTCGGCAACGGCCTGTTCAAGCCGAACACCGCCAACCTGGTGCGCAAGATCTACGAAGGCGACGATTCGAAGATCGACAGCGCCTTTACCATCTACTACATGGCCGTCAACGTCGGCTCGACCTTCTCGATGCTGGCCACGCCCGCCATCAAGGACCACATCAATGCCGCCTACGGCAACGAACTGGGCTGGCACGTGGCGTTCGGCGTCTGCAGCGTCGGCCTGATCGTCGGCCTGCTGACCGTGATGATGATGCGCGCCACCATCCGCCACGTCGGCTCGCTGCCGGACGAACTGCCGCTCGACAAGGGCAAGCTGGCCATGGTGCTGGCGGGTGGCGTGGTCGCGGTGGGCCTGTCCGCCGTCATCCTGCAATACCAGAGCCTGGCGCGCATGTTCGTCTACCTGGCCGGCTTCGTGGTGCTGGGCATCTTCGTGCACCTGATCCGCAAGAGCGAGCCGAGCGAACGCGCCGGCCTGATCGCGGCGCTGGTGCTGACGCTGCAGACCGTGTTCTTCTTCATCTTCTACCAGCAGATGAGCACCTCGCTGTCGCTGTTCGCGCTGCGTAACGTCGACCTCGAATTCAACGTGTTCGGCGCGCACCTGTGGACCTGGTCGCCGGCGCAGTTCCAGGCCCTGAACGCGATCTGGATCATGGTGCTCTCGCCCGTGCTGGCCTGGATCTACACCCGCGCCGGCCGCGCCGGCACCGACCTTTCGATCGCCGGCAAGTTCGCGCTCGGCTTCTCGGTGGTGGCCGCCGGCTTCTTCACCTACGGCTTCGCCGGCGCCTTCGCCGTCAACGGCCTGACCTCGTCGTGGATCATGATCGCCGGCTATGGCCTGTATTCGCTGGGCGAACTGCTGGTGTCGGGTTTGGGCCTGGCGATGGTGGCGCGCTACGTGCCGGCGCGCATGGGCGGCTTCATGATGGGCGCCTATTTCGTCGCGGTCGGCATCTCGCAGTACCTGGGCGGCGTGGTGGCCAACTACGCCAGCGTCCCGCAAGGCATGACCGATCCGCTGCAGACGCTGCCGATCTACACGGGCCTGTTCAACAAGCTGGGCATCGCGGCGGTGATCTGCACGCTGATCGCGCTGTCGGTGCTGCCGCTGATGCGCAGGCTGACGGCGACGCACCACGCGCACCAGTAAGCGCGTGTTTTAGATGGAGGGCCGGTTCGCCGGCCCTTTTTATTGGCCGTCGCGTAATGTAGGGTGGACTCCGTCCACGCGGTGCGAAAGCGGCAACCGTGCGGCGTGATCGCAGTACGCGGCAGCCGCGTTCCGGATCAGGGCAGGCTGCGTGCATGTGCCGCACGCGTGGACGGAGTCCACCCTACGTTACCCCCCTGCCTTCGCGCAGTTAAACCCGCGCAGCCACCAGCGCCAGCAGCGCGTCGGGATTGACCGGCTTCACCAGGTAATGATCGAACCCCGCACTGGCCGCGCGTGCGCGGTCCTCGGCCTGGCCGTAGCCGGACAGGCCGATCGTCACCGGATCGGCGCCGCGCTCCGAAGCGCGCAGGCGGCGCATGACTTCGAGGCCGTCCATGCCGGGCAGGCCGATGTCGCAGACGACGACGTCGAACCGTTCGCTCAACAGCAGGTCGAGGCCGGCCTGGCCGTCGTGCGCGATGCTGACCGTGTGGCCTTCCATGTCGAAGAAAGCCTTCAGCGTCTCGCAGGCGTCGGCATTGTCTTCGATGATCAGCACGCGGCAGCAGTCGCCGGCCGGGGCTTGTTCGGCTGGCGACTGCGGCGTGGCGGCGGGCAGCGCGCAGGCCGGCAGGCGCAGGGTGAAGCGGCTGCCCTGCCCGACGCCGGCGCTGTCGGCCGTGATCGTGCCGCCATGCATGCCGACCAGGTTGCGCACCACGTTCAGGCCGACGCCGAGGCCGCCCTCGGAACGCGCCAGCGAGCGCGGCCCCTGGGTGAACAGGTCGAAGATATGCGGCAGCACCTCGGGCGCGATGCCGGTGCCGTTGTCGCTCACCACAGCGACGATCTCGTCCCCCTCGAGCGTCACCGTCAAGGCGATGCGCCCGCCGTCGCCGGTGTACTTCGAGGCGTTGCCGATCAGGTTCGTAAATACCTGGGTCAGGCGCACGCGGTCGGCGCGCACGCCCAGGGCGCGCCCCTTCAGGTCGGGCGCAACATCGAGCTCGAAATGCTGGCGGCGCTCGCCGATGCGCGGCAGCACCATTTCCAGGGCCTGGTCGATGATGGCGGACAGCGGCAGCGGTTCCGGGTTCAGGGTGATCTTGCCGCTGCTGATGCGGGCGGCGTCGAGCAGGTCGTCGAGCAGGTGCGCCATGTGGTCGACCTGGCGCCGGATCACCCTGGTGAAATTGAGCAGCTGCGGGCTGGCGTTGGCCGAGCGCTCCAGCATCATCGACGACATGCTGATCGGGACTAGCGGGTTGCGCAGTTCGTGCGCCAGCATGGCCAGGAACTCATTCTGGCGCCGGTTGGTCGCCTCGGCATCGTCGCGCAGGCTCTGGGCGCTGACGGCGGCGACGACCAGGTGTTCGTTCGCCTCGCGCAGCCGGGCCACGCTCTGCTCCAGCGCTTCTTTCTCCTGCAGGGCCGCGTGCAGGCGCGCCACTTCGTCTTCGAGTCCGCCGATGTGGCGCAGCAGCGCCCCGGTATAAGCGTCGGCCTGGGCACGCGCATCCTGGGTGTCGAGGGAACGCTGCATCGAACTCGTGTCGTCGCTCTCGAACATTCCCGTTCCCCTTCAGCTTGACGCCAGGTTGCGCGCCGAACCGCCGCCCAGCACCCCGGCCACTTCGGTAGGGAGTTCGTCCACCTCGAGGCCGGCGTCGGTGATGCGGTAGCCGCGCAGGTCGCTGCTGTGGTCGCTGCCGCGCACCTTCACCACCGACATGAATTTGTTGATCCGGCCGTCCACCTCGGCATAGCGCAGGGCAACGATGGCGTCGGTCAGGTAGGAAATATTCGCCTGTCCGAAGCTCAGCTCGGTGAAGACGTCGTTCATGCCGATCGTGACCATCGCGCTCACGCCCTGCTTGGCCACCGTCGACAGCAGGCGGAACACGGCCAGGCGCAGGTCGGAATGGAACTCGGGCGCCATGTAGAGCGCGAGTTCGGACAGCGAATCGATGACCAGGCGCGTGGCGCCGGTGCGCTGCAAGGCCGTCATCAGCTCGTCGATCAGTTCGTCGACAGTCAGGTCGAGCAGGCGGCTTTCGACAATGGTGACGTCGCCGCTTTGCACCATCTCGGCGAGGTCGGCATTGCGCAGGCGCGGCGTGCCCTTCTCAAAATAGAGGGCAACGCCTTTTTCGCCAAGGCGTTGGCCCTCTTGCAGGAAGCGGGTGGCGATGATGGTCTTGCCCGAGCCGGTCGGCCCGGCCAGCAGCATGGTATGCCCCTGCGGCAAGCCGCCATGCAGCAGCGCGTCGAGGCCCGGCACGCCGGTCGAGATGCGCTTCGGATCGCGGTCGATGTCGACGCCGGACTGGCGGTCGGCCGCCAGCGGCGGCAGGATGCGCGGGTAGGCACGCAGGCCGTCGTCGGTGATGCGGAAATTGTGCGAACCGGTCAGGTGGGCGCGGCCGCGCATTTTCATGACGCGCATCTTGCGCACCACGGTGTTGTGCTCGTGCACCTGGGTCAAGGACAGCATGCCGTCGGCCACGGTCATGATCGGGTTGGCTTCCGGATCGGAAGTGACGTACTCGCCGATCAGGAAGGTCGTGGCCTGCCAGCTGGTCATGCGCGTGCCGAGTTCCTGGATGAAATACTGGAGGTCGGCCACGCCCTCGTTGCCCGACTTGGCCGTCTGCACGACCGAGCGGAATGAGTCGACGAACACCAGCGCCGGCGAAAACGCCTCGACTTCCAGCATGATGCGTTCCAGCACGCCGCTGAAGTCGCCGGTGCGCAGGCTCTCGCCCAGGTTCACGTAACGGATCGCCGGACCCACTTTGCTGACGTCGAAGAAGGAAAACTGCTGCTGGTAGCGCAGCATCTTCAAGGGCGGCTCGCCCAGCACCGTGAAAAACAGCGCGCGCCGTTCGGGAGTGGCAAGGGTGAACATGATCTGGTGCGCGAGCGTGGTCTTGCCGCTGCCGGGCGGACCGGCGACGAGGTTGAACGAGAACTCGGGCAATCCTCCTCCTAGAAGGATGTCCAGTCCCGGCACACCGGTTTGCAAGAGCCCGAGGGCCACTTTATCGCTCATTTACTTCTGCTCCTGTCCATGCGTCTGCCCGTCTCCGCCTACCTGTGCGACGTGTAACAGCTGTTTCGTTAGCGCTTCGCCGATCAAGGTGCCCAGCAGCGTGGTGAATGTCTCGAGCAGGACGCCGTTGGCGGCGCCCGCTTGCCCGGGTCCTATCTCGTTCAGGGTTCTGGTCAGGGACATGAACAGGTCGGCCGCGGGCCGGGTGCTGTCGCAGGACGACAAGCCCTCGAAACGCGGGCTCGACAGGCGCAGTGCGCGTCCGAACAGCGCACAGAAGCCACTTTCGCCGATCAGGGGCATGAGCTGTTCGCTCAGGCGCAGCCAGGGCAATACCAGTACCGCGGCGACGTCCGTGCTCGTCGTATCTGCCTCTGAAGGCGAACGGGGCCGCTGCCCCTGGGTGTGTTCCATGCTCGCTGTCGGGCTGTCGTTCGTTATATGTTTTAGGCGCCGTGTGGCCGGCTGAAGCGCAATTATAAAGGCTAAACGCACAATTTTATCTATCTCACATGAAGACGGGATTAACTCCTACACGTATCCTCTTGATTCTTAGAAAAATTTTCTGCTGGTCATTTATTCTCTGGGACATAATGACAGACAAATAATTCGAGGCGAGGACAGCAAGATGATGAGACAGATCCTGGCGGGCGCGCTGTGCGCGGCCGGAATCGCGATGGCCGGACCGGCGCAGGCTGTGCCGCAACCCGCGGTGGCATCGCCGGCGGCAACATCCGCGGCCGATGCGCGCTTTGCCGTGATCCACCGCGCCGAATGGCAATGGCGCGTGCAGCAGGGCCTGGCCGACGACGAATCCGAACGCGGCCAGGTCGACCGCGACTTCGCCCGCGTCGACGCCGCCGCGCAAGCCGCGCGCCTGGTGTACTGGCAAAGCGTGCTGCGCCAGCTCCGCACGCTCGACCCGGCTGCCCTGTCGGCGCCGCAGCGCATCGATTACCAGGTCTACCGCGCCCAGATCGCGGCCTTTGTCGAGGCGCTGCGCTTTCGCGAATACGAGCAGCCGGTCAACGCCGACAGCGCCTTCTGGACCGACGTCACCTACGGCGCGCGCCAGCCCTTCGCCAGGGCGCAGGATTACCGCAACTACCTGGCGCGCCTGGGCAACATGCCGCGTTACTTTGCCGAACAGGTCGACAACATGCGCGCCGGCCTGGCGCGCGGCTTCACGCCGCCGCGCGTGACCCTGCAGGGGCGCGATGCGGCGCTGGCTTCGGTCGTCGACGCTCCACCGGAACAGACGGTGTTCTACACGCCGTTCAAGACGATGCCGGCCGCCATTCCCGCCGCCGAGCAGGCCGCCCTGCGCGCGCAAGCCGTCGCGGCGATCCACACCCACGTGCAGCCGGCGTATGCGCGCGTGCTGGCGTTCGTCCGCGCAGAATACGTTCCCGGCGCGCGCACGGCGCTGGCCGCTCACAGCCTGCCCGACGGCGCGGCTTATTACCAGTCGAAGATCGTCGAGTTCACGACCACGAACCTGCGCGCGGAAGAGATCCACCGCATCGGCCTGGCCGAGATGGCCAAGATCCGCGCCGAGATGACGGCGACCATCGCAAAAGCCGGTTTCCAGGGCGACCTGCCCGCCTTTCTGGCTTTTCTGCGCACCGATCCGCAGTTCTATGCGAAGACACCCGACGAACTGCTGATGCGCGCGGCCTGGATCGCCAAGAAATTCGACGCCAGGGCCGGCCAGTATTTCGGCTACCTGCCGCGCCAGCGCTTCGCGATCCGCCCGGTCCCGCCGGACCAGGCGCCCTACTACACTGCCGGACGCGGCGGCCCCGGCGTCTACCTGGTCAACACCTACAACCTGCCGGCGCGCGCGCTCTACAGCCTGCCGGCGCTGACCCTGCACGAGTCGGCCCCGGGCCACGCCTTCCAGATGCCGATCGCGCTCGAACAGAAGGGCGTGCCGCCGTTCCGCCGCGCCTACATCTCGGCCTTTGGCGAAGGCTGGGCCCTGTACACCGAGCGCCTCGGCACCGAGATGGGCATCTACGAGACGCCGTACGAGGAATTCGGCATGCTCAGCTACCAGGCCTGGCGCGCCTCGCGCCTGGTGGTCGACACCGGCATCCACGCCATGGGCTGGACGCGCGAGCAGGCGCAAGCCTACCTGCGCGAGAACACGGCTTTATCGGATCACGAAGTGACGACGGAAGTCGACCGCTACATCTCGTGGCCCGGGCAGGCGCTGTCGTACTACCTGGGGCAGATGGCGATCATGGAAGCGCGCGCCAGGGCCGAAAAGGCACTGGGGTCGCGTTTCGACATCCGCGCCTTCCACGACACCGTGCTGCAACTGGGGTCGGTGCCGCTGCCGGTGCTCGCGGCGCGCATCGATGCGTTCATTGCCGAGGGTGGGAAGAGTCCGTATCCGTAGGATGCAAGCGTCGTATTGGCCGCAATCGACGGTCAACACGGTGCACACGTTCGCGTGGGCCCGGGGCGCCCACCCTACGGTTGGTTGCGGCCAAGGATTGTGGACGCAGCCCGGAACGTCGAGGTACCGTAGGGTGGGCGCCCCGGGCCCACGCGTTCACGGCCGGCATTCCAACAACACGTGCCCGTCAGTCGCAAACAAGGCAGAACGATCAATCGTCCGCGTTCGGATCGAGGTCGGGAAACATCACTTCCGTGAACCCGAAGCGCGAAAAGTCGGTGATGCGCATCGGGTACAGGATCCCGAGCAGGTGGTCGACTTCGTGCTGGACGACGCGGGCGTGGAAGCCCTCGGCCTCGACCCGGATCGGCTTGCCGTACGGGTCGACGCCTTCGTAGCGCAGGCGCGTGAAGCGCGGCACGCTGCCGCGCAGGCCGGGCACCGACAGACAGCCTTCGAAGCCCTCTTCCATCTCGTCCGACAGGGGCGTCAGCACGGGATTGAGCAGCACCGTTTCCGGCACCTGGGGCGCGTCCGGATAGCGCGCGTTGTGCGCGAAGCCGAAGATCACCAGCTGCAGGTTGACGCCGATCTGCGGCGCGGCCAGGCCGGCGCCGTTGGCGGCGTGCATGGTGTCGAACATGTCGGCGATCAGCGCCTTTAATTCGGGCGTGTCGAATTCGCGCACCGGTTCGGCCACGCGCAACAGGCGCGGGTCGCCCATTTTGAGAATTTCACGTATTGCCATCGCCATTCTCCTTTGCGAGCTGCGCCAGGAAGGCCTGGAAGCCGGCCGCCGTTTCCGGGTGCTTCAGCCCCATCGCGGCGGTCGCCTGCAGGTAGCCCAGTTTCGAACCGCAATCATAGCGCTGTCCGGCGTAGCGGTAGGCGAGCACGCGCTCGGCCTGCATCAGGGAAGCGATGCCGTCGGTCAGCTGGATCTCGCCGCCGGCGCCCTGGCCAAGGTTTTCCAGGTGATCGAAAATCGCGCCCGACAGCACGTAGCGCCCGACCACGGCCAGCGTCGACGGCGCTTCCGCGGGCGTCGGCTTCTCGACGATGTTCGACACCAGTTCCAGGTTGCTGCGATAGGCCTCGGCCTTGACGATGCCGTACTGGCGCGTGTTCTCGCGCGGTACGTCCTGCACCGCCAGCAGGCTGCATTTTTCGTAGGCGTAGACCTCGGTCATTTGCGCCAGCACCGGCGCGGTGCCGGGAGCGGTGTCCATGAAGTCGTCGGCCAGCAGCACGGCGAACGGCTCGTTGCCGACCACCGGGCGCGCGCACAGCACCGCGTGGCCCAGGCCGAGCGGCGCCGACTGGCGGATGTAGATGCAGGTGACGTTCTTCGGGATCACGCCGCGCACCAGTTCGAGCAGCGCCTGCTTGTTGGCCGCTTCCAGCTCGGCCTCGAGCTCGTAGGCCTTGTCGAAATGGTCTTCGATGGCGCGCTTGTTGCGGCCGGTGATGAAGATCATTTCGGTGATGCCGGCGGCCACCGCTTCCTCGACCGCGTACTGGATCAACGGCTTGTCGACGATCGGCAGCATCTCTTTCGGCTGCGCTTTGGTAGCGGGCAGGAAGCGGCTGCCGAGACCGGCGACGGGAAAGACGGCCTTGCGAATCGTGTTCATCGTATTTTCACTCTTTCTGTGCTTGTTTCGCACCTGCCGTCGCCAGCAGGGCCAGCAGCCCGGCCTCGTCGAGTACAGTCACGCCGAACGACTCGGCCTTGGCCAGCTTGCTGCCGGCATCGGCACCCGCCACCACGTAGGAGGTTTTCTTCGATACCGAACCGGAGACCTTGCCACCGGCCGCCTCGATCAACTCGCCCGCCGCATCGCGCGACATGGTCGGCAGCGTGCCGGTCAGGACGAACGTCTGCCCGCTCAGGGCGCCCTCCTCGGCTTCGGCTTCCTGCGGCAGTTGCGCCAGCAGTTCGGCGCGCAAGCTTGCCAGCATCGTCAAGTCTTCGCGGTTGCCCGGCACGGCCATCCAGGCTTCGAGCGCGGCGACGACCGTGTCGGGCAAGCCGAACACGCTGAACACCTTCAGGTGCGCCAGGTCGTCGAGCGTGCGCCCGGCCAGCAGCTGGCGTGCGCGCGGTTCGGTCAGTTTCGGGATGCCGAGCGCGGCCAGCAGCGCCACTTCATCGAGGCGTTCGCGCAGTGCCGCCTTGGGCGCATGTTCGCCCTGGGGCGCGACGCCGGTCGCCAGCAGCGCGTCGAGCGCGGCCTGGTTCTTCGGTTCGGCGAAGAAGTCGGCGATCGACTCGGCCACGGTGCCGCCGATGTCGGGCAGCACGCGCAGCAAGGCCGCCGGGGCACGGCGCACCAACGCCAGGCTGCCGAGCCAGTCGGCCAGGGTCTTGGCGGTCGATTCGCCGACGTGGCGGATGCCGAGCGCGAACAGCAGGCGTTCCAGCGGCGGCTGGCGGCTGGCGGCGATCGCGTTCAACAGGTTGTCGGCCCATTTGGTCGGCACCTTGCCGCCCTTGACCGTCTCCGGGGTGGTGCCGTCACGTTCGTCGGCGAGGCGCTTCATCCTGAGCAGGTCGTCCAGCGTCAGTTTATACAGGTCGGCCACGCCGTGGATCAGGCTGCACTCGACCAGGCTGTCGATGTAGCGGTCACCCAGGCCCTCGATGTCCATCATGCGGCGGCCGGCGAAGTGGCGGATCGCTTCCTTGCGCTGGGCCGCGCACGACAGGCCGCCCGAGCAGCGCGCCACCGATTCGCCTTCTTCGCGCACCACGTGCGAGCCGCAGACCGGGCAGGTCGCCGGCAGCGTGTAGACCAGCGGCTCCGGCGTTGGGCGTCGTTCCAGCACCACCGACAGCACTTCCGGGATCACGTCGCCGGCGCGGCGCACGACCACGGTGTCGCCCACGCGCACGTCCTTGCGCCGCACTTCGTCCTCGTTGTGCAGGGTGGCGTTGGTGACGGTCACGCCGCCCACCGACACCGGCACCAGGCGCGCCACCGGCGTGATGGCGCCGGTGCGTCCGACCTGGACGTCGATGGCCGACACCACCGTCAGCGCCTCTTCGGCCGGGAATTTATGGGCCAGCGCGAAGCGCGGCGCGCGCGACACGAAGCCGAGCGCGCGCTGGTCGGCCAGGCGGTCGACTTTATAGACCACGCCGTCGATCTCGTAGGGCAGCGCCGGACGTTTTTCGCCGATGCTGCGGTAATAGCCGAGCAGCCCGTCGCGGCCATGGACGACCGCGCGTTCCTTCGACACCGGCAAGCCGAGGCGGTCGAACCAGTCGAGCACCTTCGAATGCGATTCCGGCATCTCGGCGCCTTCCAGCAGGCCGATGCCGTAGGCGAAGAAGCGCAGCTTGCGCTGGGCCGTGATGCGCGCGTCGAGCTGGCGCAGGCTGCCGGCGGCGGCATTCCTCGGATTGGCGAATTCCTTCTGGCCGGCGTCGCGCTGGCGCTGATTGAGTTTCGCGAAGTCGTCCTTGAACATCAGCACTTCGCCGCGCACTTCCAGCACCGCGGGAATCTCGTCGCCGTGCAGCCGCAGCGGAATCACGCGCACGGTGCGGATATTCGCCGTCACGTCTTCGCCGGTATAGCCATCGCCGCGGGTAGCGGCCTGCACGAAGACGCCGTTCTCGTAGCGCAGGCTTATCGCCAGGCCGTCGAATTTCAGTTCTGCCGCATAGGCGACTTCGCCGTTGGCGCTCAGGTCGAGGCCATCGCGCACGCGGCGGTCGAAATTGTCGACGTCCTCGTCCTGGAAGCCGTTGTTCAGCGAGAGCATCGGCACCGCATGGGTCACCTGCCTGAACTCGGGGATGGGCGCGGCGCCCACGCGCGAGGTCGGCGTGTCGGGCGTCACCGCCTCCGGATGCGCCGCTTCCAGCGCCTGCAGTTCGCGGAACATGCGGTCGTACTCGGCGTCGGGAATCGTCGGCGCGTCGAGCACGTGGTAGTTGTAGATGTGACGGTTCAGTTCCTCGACCAGCGCCTGCATGCGCGCCAGATCATCGGCTTGCTCAGTCAGTTGTTCACTCATCGACACCTCAGCTGAACAGGCGCAGCGCGCGGGTCGAACCGGCCGGGATGTCGGCCGCTTCCATCTCGGTATAGAACTCCTTGACCTGCTCGGCGATCTCGGCCAGCGTCGAGTCGAGCAGCGGCTGTTCGAAGTCGTCGACCATCAAGGCGTCCAGGCGCAACACCAGGTCCTTGGCGCATTTCACCATGGCGCCGAAGCCGTCGCGGCTCGGCGCCACGCAGGGCACGTCGAGCAGCAGGGTCAGGCGGTCGGTGGTGTCGGCGCCCAGGGTGACGTTGGTCGAGAGCGTGAACAACTCGCCGCCGGCGCCGTCGGGCATGGCGAAGCGGCCGCTCGGGCCGACGTCGAAGCCGGCATTTTCGAGCGCGCCGATCAGGGTCGACATCGCCCATGGCGCACCGTTCGATTTCAAATTCACACCCAGCTGGGCGTCGTGGCCGGCGACGAACTTGTGCAGGGTGCGCGCTTCGCTCATCACCTCGATCATGTCCGGCACTTCCGGCTCGGCGCCGATCTCGTCGGCCACCGCGCGCAGGCGCGTGACCAGTTCCGAGTATTCCAGTTCGTTGAGGGCCGTGGTGCGCGTGGCCATCTGCACGCCGGCCTGCAGCTTGGTGTAGACGCCGCCATGGGTGATCGGCGCCCATTCGCCGTTCTCGGCCTGGCCGATGTAGTGGATCGGCTTGTTGCCGACGCGGCGCAGTTTCTGCAGCGCCGGCAGGATCCTGTCGCCACGCGTCGGACCCTCGAGGGCCAGCGGGACCATGCAGTCGATCAGCGGGTCGACCAGGTTCTCGGCCAGTTCGCTCGGTTCGGCGTCCGCCGGGGCCTGGGGACCGGCCGGCGCCAGCGCGGCCGGCGCATCCGTGTCGCCGTCAGCGGCAGCACCGGCAGCACCGGCAACGGTCGCACCGGCAACGGGCGCACCCGTGCCGAAGCCCGGTTCGACCGGCCCGAGCGGCGGCGTGGCGCCGATGTCGAGCACCGGTTCGCTGCGCTCGGCGGGCGTGCCGTCGGGACGCATCAACACGTCGTCATGGTCGGAAGCGAAGGCGCGCTCGACGCTTTTACGCGCCTTGTGCTCCTGCCACTTGTTATAGGAGATGACGCCGACGACGAAGACGCCGCCAGCCGCGATCAGGCTCATTTGAAGGTCTGTCATGCTGCTTGTGCCTCTTGTGCGAAGTTGGCGGCGGACTCCATGTCCACCGCAACGATGCGCGATACGCCCTGCTCCTGCATCGTCACACCGATCAGTTGATTGGCCATTTCCATCGCTATCTTATTGTGGCTGATGAAAAGGAATTGGGTATGTTCGGACATGCGCTTGACCATGCGGCAAAAGCGCTCGGTATTGGCGTCGTCCAGCGGCGCGTCGACCTCGTCGAGCAGGCAGAACGGCGCCGGGTTCAGGCGGAACATCGAGAAGACCAGGGCGGTGGCCGTCAGCGCCTTTTCTCCGCCCGACAGCAGGTGGATGGTGGCGTTCTTCTTGCCCGGCGGTTGCGCCATCACCTGCACGCCGGCGTCGAGGATCTCGTCGCCGGTCATCACCAGGCGCGCCTGGCCGCCGCCGAACAGGATCGGGAACAGCTCCGAGAAGTGCGTATTCACGCGCTCGAAGGTGTCCTGCAGCAGTTCGCGCGTCTCCTTGTCGATGCGGCGGATCGCGTCTTCCAGCGTGGCGATGGCTTCGTTCAGGTCGGCGTTCTGGGCGTCGAGGAAGCGCTTGCGTTCCGACGCGGTCGCCAGTTCCTCGACCGCGGCCAGGTTGACCGCGCCCAGCGCGGCGATCGCATTCGTCAGGCGCGTGACCTCGCCCTGCAGGTATTGCGGCTTCAGGTCGGGATCGAGCTTGACAGCCAACGCCGCTTCGTCAGCGCCGGTGGCCGCCAGGGCTTCGGCGAACTGTTCCTGGTTCAGGCGCGCGGCCTGTTCCTTCAGCTGCATTTCGGTGATGCGGTCGCGCTGCGGCTGCAGGCTGCGCTCGGAACCCATGCGCGACTCTTCGGCATGGCGCAACTGCTGCGCCACCTGGTCGAGCTCATGGCGCGCATCCGACAGCGCCTTTTCCTGCGCCGTGCGCCGTTCCAGCAATTCCTGCAAGCCTTCGTGGGCGCTGCCGGACTCCAGCAGCGCCAGTTCCGACTGGCCGCCGGCCAGCGCCTCGGCCACCTGCGCCGCCTGTTGCCGCGCGGTGGCGATGCTGCGCCGCAGCTCCTCGATGCGCGCGCGACCGGTCTTTTCCGCGAACAGCGCTTCCTGGGCACTGCGCTCGAGTTCGCGCAGCTTGTCGCGTGCCTCGGCCAGCGCCGCTTCGCGTTGCAGAAACAAGGTCTGCCCATCCTCGAAACCGCCCTGCAGCTCGGCCAGTTCCATGTCGAGCTGTTCGAACTGCTGCTCGGCCTCCTGCTGGACCATGCGCTGCTCTTCTTCCTGGGCCGCGATTTCCGCCAGGTCGACGTCGATCTGGCTGCTACGCTGGTTGAAGCGCGATTCGACTTCGTTCTGGCGCACCACCTCGATCTGAAGCGCATGGGTTTCGCGCTGCAGCGTGGCGATGCGCGCACGCGCATCCTGCAGGCGGCGCGTGAGTTCGGTGACGGCCGCGTCGGCGCGGGTGGCGCGGGTGCGCGCCTCGTCCGTCAGCAGGGCCTGGGCGCGTAGTTGTTTGCCGATGTTGTCGATGTCGTGCTGGCGCGCCAGCATGCCATCCTGCTCGGCGTCGGCGGCGTAGAAGCGCACGCTCGACGCCGTGATGACATGCCCCTGGCGCGTGACGAAAGCGCCGCCCTGCGGCAGGCGCCCACGCTCGGCAAAGGCTTCGGTCGCCGTCTCGGCGGTGAACACCAGGTGCAGCCAGTCGTTCAGCACACCGCGCAGGCCCGGGTCGTTCAGTTTCAGCAGGCTGGCGAAGGATTTCAGGCCCATGACTTCGATCGCGGCGGGCGCACTCGGCGACGGCGCGTACAGGGCCAGGCGCGCCGGCGGGGCGTCGCCGACAAAGGCCTTGGCCCAGTCGATGCTGGAGAGTTCGAGCGCGCCGGCGCGTTCGCGCAGCACCGCTTCCAGCGCCGTTTCCCAGCCCTCTTCGACCTGCACCTTTTGCCACAGGCGCGGCAGCGTATCGAGTTCGTGTTTTTTCAGCCAGGGCGCGACCTTGCCCTGGGTTTGCACGCGCTCCTGCAACTGTTTTAATGCAGACAGGCGCGCTTCGAGTTGCGCATTGGTGGTCGATTCGCGCTGCGATTGGGCATGGGCTTCGCGGCGTTCGGTCTCGGCCGCGTCCTGCAAGGCGGCGGCTTCTTCCTGCAGCAGGGTCTGCTCTTCCAGCGACTGCTGCTTTTCCTCGAGCTGCATGCGCAGGTTGGCCAGGTGCGCGCTGTCGGGCGGGGCCAGCATCTTCTTTTCCGCCTGCAGCCGTTCGCGCCGGGTAGTCAGGCCGCTCAGGATGTTGCCGGCGTTGCGGCCGTGGGCGGCGGCCAATTCGATGCGCTGGCGTACTTCGCCGATGCGCGCGCGCGCTTCGTCGCCGCGGCGCTGGGCCTCGCGCCAGGCGGCGTCGAGTTCGGGCAGGCGGTCGCCCTGCGCTTCGACGGCGATCTGGGCGCCTTCGGCGCGCGCAGCCAGTTCCTCGACTTTATACGTCGCTTCCTCGATCTGTTCTTCGTATTCCTGCGCCTGTGCCAGCCAGCCGTCGCGCTGGGCGGTGAGCGTGCCGAGCTGGTTCTGCAGGCGGGTGCGCGACTCGATCACGAACTTGATCTGCGCTTCCAGGCTGCCGATCTCGGAGTTGGTTTGATAGAGCACGCCCTGTGCCGTGTGCAGGCGGTCGCCCACCGCGAAGTGGTGCTGGCGCAGGTGCTCGAGTTCGAGTTCGACGTTGCGCAGTTGCGCGGTCTGCGCTTCCAGGCTGTTCTGCGCTTCTTCCATCTCGCGGAACCAGCGCGTCTGCTCGGCTTTCGCTTCGTTCCTGCGCAAGAGCCAGAGCAGCTTCTGCTTTTCTTCCTGGTCGCTTTGCAGCTGGTGGAAACGGTTGGCGACCGCCGCCTGTGCTTCGAGCTTTTCCAGGTTGGCGTTCAGTTCGCGCAGGATGTCTTCGACGCGCAGCAGGTTTTCGCGGGTATCGGATAAACGGTTTTCGGTTTCGCGGCGGCGTTCCTTGTACTTCGAGACGCCCGCCGCTTCTTCCAGGAAGACGCGCAACTCTTCCGGACGCGATTCGATGATGCGCGCGATCATGCCCTGGCCGATGATGGCGTAGGCGCGCGGCCCCAGGCCGGTGCCCAGAAAAATGTCCTGGATGTCGCGCCGGCGCACCGGCTGACCGTTGATGTAATAGGTGGACGTGCCGTCGCGCGTGAGCGTGCGCTTCACGGCGATTTCGCCGTACTGGCCCCACTGCCCGGCGGCCTTGCCCAGGCTGTTGTCGAACACCAGTTCGACCGAAGCCCGGCCCGAGGGCTTGCGGTGGGTCGAGCCGTTGAAGATCACGTCCTGCATCGACTCGCCGCGCAGCTCCGACGCTTTCGATTCGCCCAGCACCCAGCGCACGGCGTCGATGATGTTCGACTTGCCGCAGCCGTTCGGACCGACCACGCCAACCAGTTGCCCAGGCACCTGGAAATTGGTGGGATCGACGAAAGACTTAAATCCCGACAATTTGATGGAAGATAGTCGCACGTTGCTTCGGTGACTTGTAAAGCAATAAAGGACGCATCATACCATCTGTTGCTTGCATTTCGGCCAAGTTTGACGACGAACGGGACGGCGGTGCCGGTCGTCGATCGCCCGCTCGGCCATATGCGATAATCCGGCACTTCTCTTGGGCAATTCGGCAAGCTGCAGGCCAGCATCGGCACGCATCTGGAAAGCACGCGCATGCAGGACAAATCGCTGGTCAATGATTCTTCGCTCACGCATGCGACAGCGCCCCACGGCCCCTCGGCTTTCCTGATCCTGTACCGCATCCGCCGCAGCGCGTTCCGCCAACAGTCGATGGCCCTGTACCGCCGCTACGGGCAAGCCATCATGCTGTTCCTGGCCCTGTTCGGCATCCTGCTGCGCGAGCGTCCGGACTTGCTGGCCGCACCCCTGCTGCATTTCTGGCGCGCGCCGGGCGAGTTGCCGACCGGTCTCGCCTGGGGCGCCGTGTGGATGGCGCTGGTCGCCACCTGGACCGGCATCCACGCGCCCTTCATCCGCGGCGGCGCGCTGGCGCGCTACAGCCGCAGCCTGCCGCTGCCGCGCCATACGCTGCGCCTGGTCGACCTCGCCGTCCTTGGCCTGGCCTTGCCGGTGCTGGCGCTGCCGTTCGCGGTTGCGCTCTGGACTGCCTGGCATGCGGCGCAACCGCTCGGGGCCGACGGGCGCTTCCCCCTGTACATGCTGTTGTTCGCGGCGCTGACGATCACGACCGCGCTGGCCGTCGCGTTCGGCGCTGCGCCACGGGCACGGCGCCTGTCTGGCGCCAGCCTTGGCCTGCTCGCCGCCGCGCCCTGGCTGCCGCCACTCCTGCTGGCGCCGGCGTGCCTGGCGGCGTTGGCGGCGATCGGTTTCGCCTGCTGTGCGGAGAGCGATGCAGCTGCACACGGCGCGGCGCCCGCATTCGGCCGCATGCTCAAGCGCGTTCCCGTGCTGCTGCGCGCCCAGGCCGGATTGCTGTTCCACCGCCATCGCCACGAGTCGGGCATGCGCCTGCTGCTGGCCGGCCTGCCGCTGCTGGCGGCGTGGTGGATGATCACGTATGCCGGCAAGGTCGAGGAAGCGCGCGGCTTCCTGCACGTGGCCTGCGCCCTGAGCGTCTGCATCGCCTCGGGCTTTTTCTATGCGCTGCACGTGGGCGGGCAAGGCCTGGCGGCCTGGCTGCGCAGTATCCCTTTTGGCGGCCTGCGCCTGGCGCTGGCGTCGCAACTGCTGGTGCTGGGCGCAACCGCGGTCTTGTTCGGCGGCGCGTATGCCGCCCTGGCGCTGGCCTTCGGGCCAGGCCACGCGGTGGCGCGCGCGATGGCATGGGCGGCGGCCTGGTGGCTGCCCTGGCTGTCGCTGCTGGGACTGCCAATCCTGCAGCGCCACAAGGACGGCAACCTGTTCAAATATGCGCTCGTCGCTGCAGCGCTCATCCTCATCTTCAATCTATGACCGACGGCACCTTTACCCCCCTCCTCACCGCCGAAGCCCTCGCCATGCGCTTCGGCGCCCAGCCCGTGTTCGCGGACCTGTCGTTTTCGTTCGGCGCGGGCGCCGTGGCCCTGGTCGGCCCCAACGGCAGCGGCAAGTCGACGCTGATTGCGCTGCTGTGCGGGGTCGAGCTTCCCACCGCCGGCACGATCACGATCGCCGGCCACGACCTGCGCCGGCAACCGGCGCGCGCCCGGGCGCAGCTGGCCTACGTGCCGGACGAACCGGCCGCTTACGACTTCATGTGCGGGAGCGAGTTCCTGGCGATGGCCGATGCCCTGCGCGGCCGGCGCGACCTGCGCCATGCGGCGCGGCTGATCGAGGGCCTGGGATTGGCGCCGCACATGGATACCCGCTTCGAGGTGATGTCGCTCGGCACGCGCAAAAAGTTCATGCTGGTCAGCGGCTTGATGAGCCCGGCGCCGCTGGTGGTGCTGGACGAGCCGACCAATGGCATCGATGCCGACGCCAAGCGCTGGCTGGCGGATTACATCGGTGCGGAAAGTGCGCGCCGCCTGTTCTTCTTCTCGACCCACGACGGCGAATTCATCGGGGCCACCGCTGCCCGGCTTCTGCGGCTCGGGCCACGGCAAACCTGATCAGCGCATGGCTTGCAAGGGCGCCGGATCGTTCACCGCCTGCAGCGCCTCGGTCAGTACGCGCCCGACCACGCCTTCCGGCGCGACCACCCGCACACTGCCGCTGCGCAGCGAGGCGACCAGCTTCTCGAACGGCAGCGAGAACGATTCCTGGCGCCCGCTGTGCGAGAAGATGAACAGCGTGCGCAGCGGGCTGACCCAGGCCAGCTTGACCTTGCGTACGCTGCGGTCGGGCTGAGTAAACTCGAGGCGCATGCCGCGCTCCAGGGCGCCGGCGGTGCGGGCGGCGGCGTCTTGCGGCGCCGTTTCTTGCGCAACCTCCTGCTGGGCAGCTTCCTCTAGGGCGATGCGGCGCAGCGCATCCTGCCGGGCTGCCTCGACAGCGAGTTCGAGCTGGCGCTCGGGCGACAGGTCCAGCGGCGCGCGCACGATCGAGAGGTGGCACCTGGCCAGGTCGGCAAAGAATTGCAGGCGTTCGGCATCCTGCCACTTGATCGCGTCCAGCCATTTGTTCAGGGCGGCCAGCAGGCCCGGCAGCTTGGCGATCAGGGTCTTGCGCTGCTCCTGGGTGGCCTTGGGCTTCACGGTCCAGACCAGTTCGTCCATGGTGCGGGTCGCATTGGCCAGGGCGCCGGGACGCTCGTCGTCGATCAGCCAGGCGAAGGTGAGCACGTCGACCCAGCGCTGTTCGAGGAAGCCCGAGACAGTCGCGGTCAATTCGCCGTCGGCCACGCGCACGCGCACCGCCTGGCGCGCGGAACGGGTGGCGACGGCCTGGCGCTCCTGCAGTTTTTCCTGCTGCGTCGCGCGGGCGATCGGGGCGGCGATCGCTTCCTCGGCCGCGCGGGCTTCGAGCGCGAGTTGCGCCTCCAGGTCGGCCACCGCTTCGGCAAAGGCGGCTGGACAAGCATTGCCATCGCCCTCGCCCTCGCGCCCGATGCGCTCGACGCCGCGCTGCATGGCCTGCACCACCGGATCGTCCGCGCCTTTGCGACCCTCCCAGCCCATGTGCGAAAGCAGGTCGATCATGCGCCGCGCCGGGTGCGCTTCCTCGAAGAAGAAATCCTGGTCGAGCAACGCCGCCTTCAGCACCGGCACCTGCAGGAAGCGGATCAGTTCGCGCGTTTCAAGCGGGATACTGTCGTCGAGCAGCACGGTTTCGAAAATCCGCGACAGCAGGTCGAGCGTGTTTTCTTCGCCGCGCGACAGGGAACCCTGGGGCAGGCTCTGCTTGAAGCGCGGCAGGTAGAAAACGTTGTGATACGCGTTGTGATGCGCGTTGTGATGCGCGTTGTGCGGCAGCGCTGCCGGATTGCCGACGGCGGCATCCGTCCCAGGCGCTTGCAGGCCGGCCAGCAGCGCCAGCAGCGAGGCGGGCTGGACACCTGCCGGAGTGGCCGCACCCGCAGCGCCAGGCGCGACCAGGAAGCCGGCGGCCGGGACGCTTGCCGTCCCTTGCGCGGCAGCGAAACCCGGATAAGCGTGCGCGGTTGCCGCGCCGGCAACGGAGTGCGGGCCGAGCGTTGCAACGACAGCACCGGCGTCCTGCGCCGCCACGGCGAATCCGGCCGCCGCGCTCGGCCGCCAGCCATTCCCCTGCGGCATATTCGGCAGGTCCGGCACCAGGGTCGGCCCCGCGCCATCGGCAGCGCCGAGCAGGCTGCGCAATTGCTGGGCCAGGGCGGCGTCCATGCCGGTTTTATGGGTACCTCCGGCATCGACGGTCTTGCTGATATGGAAGCGCTCGCGCGCCCGCTTGCTGCGATTGCGCAGCGAGGCGTCGAGGGCATCGAGGAGCGGTCCCAGGTCGAGGAAGAGTTCGGGACGCAGCAGCGGCGCCAGCAGCGGGTGGTCTTCTTCTTCCGGCGCAAAGGCGCGCCAGGCATCGTGGATGGCGCCCAGGAAGACGTCGGGCCGGAACGGATTCTGGTCGGGGCGCAGCAACGGGCGCCCGAGCAATTGGCCGATGCGCACGCACAGGCTGGCCAGCACTTCGGAGTGGGCGATCTCGAAGGGGCGGCACAGCGCGCCGAAGGCGACGCGGGTATCGATTACTTCCAGCGGCACCAGCGACAGCGAAATGGCGTCGGCCCGGGTTTTCGCACCCGGCACCAGGTCGTCGACCGCTTCGCGCAGGGCGCGCTCGACCGCCTCGCCGGCCAGGTGGACAAAGGCGTAGGTATTGTTTTTCAGGAGATTGCCGGCGCGGGCACGGCGGTAGGCTGCTTGCGCATCGAAGCCGGCCGCGGTCATGTCGGCCAGGGCCGCCACCAGCCGGCCGGCCATGGCCGTCAATTGCTCGTTGACGGCGCCGCAGGCATCGCGGACGAGTTCGGCCAGCACCTCGCGCGGCAGCGCGGGCGGCTTCGAAGTTTCGTCATGCTTGGCGGTGGTGGCCATGGTGGATTCATCCTGTGGCGCGCGGCGCCGACACGTCATTGTTGCACATTATTTCCAAAAGGCAATAGTCTGCAGCCGAAAACTGCGGCTTTTTCACCGCACCGGACCGTTGCAAACCATCCCTCCTCCATTCACGGCATGTCCTGGCGGCATCTTTAACTTTGCGGCGACGCAAATGCCACCTGTTTTGTTTCCCTAACATAACTAGGTTCCCTTTTCCCCACCGAGCGTGTGAAAAAATCGTCAGGGCAAGGGATACGGCCCTCCGGCGCATCGTCGAAGACAGTACGGTGGTACGGCGACACGATACAACGCCGCCATGGCGGTTTTTTCACACGCGCATCTTTCCGAGGAAACTCTTATGAAACAGATTCGTCAACTTGGCATCAGGTTCAAGATCGCCGGCGCATTCGCGCTGCCGTTCGTACTCGGCGCCGCCTCCATGCTGTGGCTGCTGGCGCAGACCGGCGAGGCTGCCGCGGCGTTGCGCGGCGGCGTCCTGCTCTGCGTGGGCGCCGGTTTCGCCGTCACGGTGCTGCTGACGGGCTGGGTCGTACGCGAAGCAGGCCGGCCCCTGCGCGAAGCGCTGGCGGTGGCGCAACGGGTGGCCGAGGGCGACCTGCGCCTGCGTACGACGTCCGGGGATGCGGCTGCCGGCGACGCCGCCGCGCTGATGACGGCGCTGGGTGCGCTGGCCGCCAAACTGGCCGGCATGATCGGCGAGGTGCGCGGCAGCGCCGTCGGCATCGCCACCGGCACCACCGAAATCGCCAGCGGCAACATGGATCTGTCGAAACGCACCGAGCAGCAGGCCGCTTCGCTGGAAGAAACCGCGTCCTCGATGGAAGAGCTGACCGCCACCGTGCGCCAGAACGCCGATTCGGCCCACACGGCCAGCAAACTGGCGCTGTCGGCCTCGGAAGTGGCGGTCAAGGGCGGCGCGGTGGTGACCGACGTGGTCGGCACCATGGCCTCGATCAACGATTCCTCGAAACGCATCGCCGAGATCATCGGCGTCATCGACGGCATCGCCTTCCAGACCAACATCCTGGCCCTGAACGCGGCCGTGGAAGCGGCGCGCGCCGGCGAACAGGGACGCGGCTTCGCCGTCGTCGCCTCGGAAGTGCGCAGCCTGGCCCAGCGCTCGGCGGCGGCGGCCAAGGAAATCAAGGCGCTGATCGACGACTCGGTGGCCAAGGTCGACGCCGGCACCCAGCTGGTCGACAAGGCCGGGCGCACGATGGACGAGGTAGTCACCAGCGTCAAGCGCGTGACCGACATCATCGGCGAAATCGCCGCCGCCAGCGCCGAGCAGACCGCCGGCATCGAACAGGTGAACGGGGCGATCGCGGCGATGGACCAGGCGACCCAGCAGAATGCCGCGCTGGTCGAGGAGTCGGCCGCGGCCGCCGCCACGGTGCGCGAGCAGGCGGCGGCCCTGGGCCGCGCCACGACCGGCTTCGTGCTGGCCGGCGACACGGCGCCCGAGCCGGCGTCAGCGGCCCAGGGCGGCGTGCGCCAGTTGTCGGCAGTGAAAAAAGCCGCGCCAGCGCCGCGCAAGGCGGCAACGAAACCGGCCGGGGCAGGAGCAACTGCGGCGAAAACCGTGACGCCGATCCGCCGCGCCGTCACCAAGCCCGACATGGACTGGGAAGAGTTTTAAAGGAACCTCGATCAACCTACTGCGCGTCGTGGGTTTGGCCTGCGATACCCGCCGTATCACCGTACCGCTGCGCTTCCCGGCCAAACCTCCTTCCGCTCGCTACGGTTCTTCGAGGCCCACCAAGTAGAGAAATAGAAATCGTCATCGAAAAACATTGACGAATTCGAGGCATGGTTTATTTTCAATAAGTAGGAACCTCTCCTACACGGGCTCAGGCGATTATCCGATTCCGGTTCAACAGTCCGGCTCGCATGATTGCAGCACCGATAAATACTGCTGAAATAATCAGGCATTCGGCGAGCAGGCAACTTTTTCCCTATTGAAAGGAAACGATCATGGCCTCGAATCAGAAAAAAGGTACGCAAGGCGGCACTCCCGAGCAACACGCGCAAGCGGGTCGCCAGAGCCACAAGAACGATGCGAACAAACAGTCCGGTTCGGGCTCGGGTTCACGTTCTGGCTCGTCGGGCTCCCGTAGCGGCGCCCAGGAAGAAAACCTCGAACTGGGCCGCCAGGGCGGCAACAAGCAGTCGGGTTCGGGCGCGGGTTCGCGCTCCGGCTCGGGTGGCGGCACCCGCGGCGGTACGCCCGAGCAGCATGCCGCTGCCGGCCGTCAAAGCCACAAGAACGACGCAAAGAAATAACCTTGAGTACGCCGCCTTCGGCGGCGGCGACATGGAGAAGCCTGGCGCCAATGCGGCCCAGGCTTTTTTATTATGCGGCGCAAATAATATCGAGTCTGCCCGACATATTTTTATTGATTGCCGAACCGCCGCGCCTGCAAATATTCTTTGCAGGCGCGGCCATATGTGCAAATACTGTTTGTACGCGTTTTTCGATATAAAACCGGCTCAGATATTGCGCAGGATCGCGCCCTTCGGCGGCATGAAATCGGCGACGTCGTTGATCATCCCGGTGGTCTTGGCGTCGCGCGAATTGAGGTGCAGGTCGGAATACTGGTGGATCGCCCACTGCTCGGGCGACAGTTCCACGTGCTTGCGCAGGATCGATTCGGTGCGCGCGTCGTCGGCGCGCAAGCCTTCGACGATGATGTTGAGCGCATCCGGACGCGAACCCGGCGAGGCGGTTGCATGCGACTTGTGCACCATGAAGCGCGCCGTCTCGCTGGCATAGCGGCGCGTGCCGGCCAGGTACATGACGACCGCGATCGAGGCCACCGCCCCGCCGTTGTACATCACGAATTCGATCGGCGACTTCGACATGAAGTTGTACAGGCACAGGCCATCGCTGACATAGCCGCCGTTCGACTGCACCAGCACGTGCGCGGTTTCGATGCCGTCTTCGGTCATGTGGCCGACCGCCTCGAATACCCGGTGCACCATGTCGCTGTTGACGTCGCCCGACAGGGTGAACCAGGCTTCCTTGTTGCGTTTAGCTTGATCTTCGCTCATGGTCTGTCTATTTCCGCAAAGTGTGAACCGCAGTTTATCAAATCGGGGAAAAAGCTTGCGCGCACATCCTCGAACAGTGCGCCAACGTTGCGCGAGGTCAAGGTGAACACGGCATTTCGTTGCGCGGCAGCCCGTGCCTCCGAGATTGACAGGGACCTTGGGCTGACATATTCTCCACAGTCTTGATCGGGAGAGCGCAGCGCAAGTTGCCGCCGAAGGGGCATCACCCAAAAACTCTCAGGCAAAAGGACCGGTCAGGGGTCGGCGCGCATGGCGTGTCCGGTCAACTCTGGAGAGCGGCCCCGGCAACCACCCGGGCCCACCGAAGGGGCAGGCGGTGGATGAATATCCTCGCTATCTCTCAGGTACCAAGGACAGAGGGGCGCGCAGCCCACGTTTGGCGACAGCCACCGTGGCGGCTCCCTTATTTACTGCCCTTTCTGCCCTGAGGATTTCATGACGCTCAAAGCGACCCCGCTCAATTCCGCACACCGCGCACTCGGCGCCAAGATGGTCGATTTCGGCGGCTGGGACATGCCCGTCAATTACGGCTCGCAGATCGAAGAGCACCACGCCGTGCGTACCGACGCCGGCATGTTCGACGTCTCGCACATGTGCGTGGTCGACCTGCACGGCGAACAAGTCCGCCCCTTCTTGCGCGGCCTGCTGGCCAACAACGTCGACAAGCTGCAGGTGCCGGGCAAGGCGCTCTACTCGTGCATGCTCAATCCCGAAGGCGGCGTCATCGACGACCTGATCGTCTACTTCTTCCGCGAAGACTGGTTCCGCCTGGTCGTCAACGCCGGCACCGCCGAGAAGGACGTGGCCTGGATGCGCCAGCAGAACGACGCCACCAGCAGCGGCTTGACGATCACCCCACGCCGCGCCGGCATGGTGGAAGAAAATCGCGCCATCGCCCTGGTCGCCGTGCAGGGCCCGAACGCGCGCGCCAAAGTCTGGGAAGTACTGCCGACCGCGCAAGCCGCTTCGCAGGACATGAAGCCGTTCAATGTCGTGATCGTCCCCGACACCGCCTTTGGCGAAGCGATGGTGGCGCGCACCGGTTATACCGGCGAAGACGGCTTCGAAATCGGCGTGCCGGCCACGCAAGTCGAGGCGCTGTGGAATGCCCTCATCGCCGCCGGCGTCAAGCCGGCCGGCCTCGGCGCGCGCGACACGCTGCGCCTGGAAGCGGGCATGAACCTGTACGGCATGGACATGGACGACAGCGTCAACCCGCTCGACGCCGGCCTGGCCTGGACCATCGACCTGGTGTCGGAGCGCGACTTCGTCGGCAAGGCGGCATTGCAGAGCAAAGGCCAGAACGCCCAGTTCCTCGGCCTGATCCTGCGCGAAAAAGGCGGCATCCTGCGCTCGCACCAGAAAGTCATCGCCGCCTCGGGCGCGCTTGGTGAAATCACCAGCGGCACCTTCAGCCCGTCGATGCAGCAGGCGATCGCGCTGGCGCGCGTGCCGCTGGACGTCGCCGTCGGCGACACCGTTCACGTCGAAATCCGCGACAAGAAGCTGGCGGCCACCGTCGTCAAGCTGCCGTTCGTCCGCAACGGCAAAGTACTGGCCGTCTAATATAATATCGTCCCATACCAACCTGGAGCCTTGTACATGAACATTCCAACCGACCTGAAATACACCGAGTCCCACGAGTGGGTCCGCCTCGAAGAAGACGGCACCCTGACCGTCGGCATCACCGAGTACGCGCAGGACGCACTCGGCGACATCGTGTTCGTCGAACTGCCGCAGGTCGGCAAGGCCCTCACGGCCGGCCAGGACGCCGCCGTGGTCGAGTCGGTGAAAGCCGCCAGCGACATCTACGCACCGGTCGCCGGCACCGTCGTCGCCGTCAACCAGCCGACCGCCGACGCGCCGGACTCGATCAACGAAGACGCCTACCGCGCCTGGCTGTTCAAGCTGCAGCCGGCCGACCCGAATGCGATCAACGGCCTGCTCGACGCCGACGCCTACGGCAAGACGACCGACAATTAATGTTGTAATGCCTTGCGGTGTCCCCATCTGCACCGCAAGGCCGCTTTATGCAACCAGCTGCATCAGCGCCTGAATCCCCTACCATCGACCGGCCGGCCCTGCCAGCCACCGTCACTCATTTGGCCACCACCATGACCCGCTCCAGCCTCACCCAACTCGAAGCCCGCGATTCCTTCATCCCGCGCCACATCGGTCCGTCGACCTCCGAAGAAGCGGCGATGCTGTCGACCCTCGGCTACCCGTCGCGCGCCGCGCTGATCGATGCCGTCGTTCCCGCCAACATCCGCCGCAAGGACAAGCTCGACCTGGGCGAATTCTTCGAGCCGCTGCCGGAGCAGGCAGCCCTCGCCAAGCTGAAAGCCATCGCATCGCAGAACAAGGTGATGAAGTCGGTCATCGGCCAGGGTTACTACGGCACCCACACGCCGCCGGTCATCCTGCGCAACATCTTCGAAAACCCGGCCTGGTACACCGCCTACACGCCGTACCAGCCGGAGATCTCGCAGGGCCGCCTGGAAGCGATCCTGAACTTCCAGCAGATGATCACCGACCTGACCGGCATGGGCATCGCCAACTCGTCGATGCTGGATGAAGGCACCGCCGCCGCCGAAGCGATGACGCTGATCCAGCGCGTCGGCAAGTCGGCCTCGAAGGTGTTCTACGTCGCCGACGACGTGCTGCCGCAAACGCTGGAAGTGATCCGCACGCGCGCCGAGCCGATCGGCGTCGAAGTGCGCACGATCGCCGCCGGCGAGATCGAATCCCTCGATGAAACCTGCTTCGGCGTGCTGCTGCAATACCCGGGCGTGAACGGCGAAGTGCGCGATTACCGCGTCGCCTGCGAAAAGCTGCATGCGGCCGGCGCCATGGTCATCGTCGCCGCCGACCTGCTGGCCCTCACGGTGCTCACGCCACCGGGCGAATGGGGCGCGGACGTGGTCGTCGGTAACAGCCAGCGCTTCGGCGTGCCGCTCGGTTTCGGCGGCCCGCACGCCGGCTACCTGTCCACGCGCGACGAATTCAAGCGCTCGATGGCCGGCCGCCTGGTCGGCGTCACCGTCGACGCGCAAGGCCAGTCGGCCCTGCGCCTGGCGCTGCAGACGCGCGAACAGCACATCCGCCGCGAAAAGGCGACTTCGAACATCTGTACCGCCCAGGTGCTGCTGGCCGTGATGGCCGGCATGTACGCGGTCTACCACGGCCCGCAAGGATTGATGCGCATCGCCCGGCGCGTGCACCGCATGACCGGCATCGTCGCAAATGGCCTGCAGCAGCTGGGTTACAAGCTGGCCAACGCGACGTACTTCGACACGCTGACGGTTGCCACCGACCGCGCCGCAGAGTTGCACACTGCCGCTACCGATGCCGGCGTCAACCTGCGCCGCGTCGACGACAACCACGTCGGCATGTCGCTCGACGAAACCACCACCCGCGAAGACATCGCCCTGCTGTTCTCGATCTTCGCCAACGGCCAACCGGTCCCGGACGTCGAGTCGCTGGACAAGGATGCGGCTGACGCTTTTCCTTCGACTTTGGCCCGCACCAGCGCCTTCCTGACCCACCCGACCTTCAACCGCTACCACGCCGAGCACGAAATGCTGCGCTACCTGCGCGGCCTGGCCGACAAGGACCTGGCGCTCGACCGCACCATGATCCCGCTCGGTTCGTGCACGATGAAGCTGAACTCGACCTCGGAAATGATCCCGGTCACCTGGCCCGAGTTCTCCAACATCCACCCGTTCGCGCCAAGCGACCAGACCGTCGGCTACCGCGAGATGATCGGCCAGCTCGAGGCGATGCTGTGCGCCGTCACCGGCTACGCCGCCATTTCGCTGCAGCCGAACGCCGGCTCGCAGGGCGAATACGCCGGCCTGCTCGTGATCCAGAAATACCACCAGGCGCGCGGGGAAGGCCACCGCAACATCTGCCTGATCCCATCCTCGGCGCACGGCACCAACCCGGCATCGGCCAACATGGTCGGGATGCAGGTGGTCGTCACCGCCTGCGACGAGAACGGCAACGTCGACCTGGCCGACCTGAAGAAAAAGGCCGAACTGCACAGCGCGAATCTCGCCTGCGTGATGGTCACCTACCCGTCCACCCACGGCGTGTTCGAGGAAGGCATCCAGGAACTGTGCGAGATCATCCACAGCCACGGCGGCCAGGTCTACATCGACGGCGCCAACATGAACGCGCTGGTCGGCGTGGCGGCGCCGGGCGCATTCGGCGGCGACGTCAGCCACCTGAACCTGCACAAGACCTTCTGCATCCCGCACGGCGGCGGCGGCCCCGGCGTCGGCCCGATCGGCGTCGGCGCCCACCTGGCCCCATTCCTGCCGAACCAGCGTTCGACCGGCTACGTGCGCAGCGAAGAAGGCATCGGCGCGGTCAGCGCGGCAGCATTCGGCTCGGCCTCGATCCTGCCGATCTCGTGGATGTACATCGCGATGATGGGCGCGGAAGGCCTGACGAATGCCACCGAAACGGCGATCCTGAACGCCAACTACATCGCGCGCCGCCTGGCCCCGCACTACCCGGTGCTGTACACCGGCCACGACGGCCTGGTCGCGCACGAGTGCATCATCGACCTGCGTCCGCTGCAGGACAAGACCGGCATCTCGAACGAAGACGTCGCCAAGCGCCTGATGGACTTCGGCTTCCACGCCCCGACCATGAGCTTCCCGGTGCCGGGCACGCTGATGATCGAGCCGACCGAGTCGGAGTCGAAGATCGAGATCGACCGCTTCATCGAGGCGATGATCACGATCCACGCCGAGATCGTCAAGGTCGAGCGCGGCGAGTACGACAGGATGGACAACCCGCTGAAGGGCGCGCCGCACACGGCGGAAGTGGTGACGGCCGACGACTGGCAGCACACCTACTCGCGCGAAGTGGCGGCCTTCCCGGTGGCCTCGCTGCGCAAGAAGAAGTACTGGCCGCCGGTGGGGCGTGCGGACAATGTGTATGGTGACCGCAACCTGTTCTGCGGGTGTGCGCCGATCAGCGATTACGAGTAATCGCCCTGCAGGTAAATGAAACGGCGGCGCAGGGATTTGTTCTCTGCGCCGCCGTTTTTTTGGCGTTGGCGTCTGTGCCGGCTTCACGCGTGGACTCGGGAGTCCACCCTACGAATACCGATGACCGTAGGGTGGAGTCCCGAGTCCACGCGTTACACCGTTTGATCAATCGAAACCTCAATTCCCCGAATCGCGCCGCGACGCCAGCCGCAAATGCGGCCTTGGCACCTTGCGCCGCTCCACCTTGGGCGCGCTGGCGTCGCGCCGGCCATCCTTCAATACTTCGCGCATGTCGGGCTCGGCCACGCTCGATGAGCGCGGCGGCGGCTCCGGCGGCAACACCGCTTCGTCGAGGCGGAAGGTCGCCACCGCGCGCGACAGCGTCAGGGCCTGCATCTGCAGCGTGCGGGCGGCGTCGGCCGCCTCTTCCACCAGCGAGGAATTGCGCTGGGTGACCTGGTCCATCTGCACGATCGCCTCGTTCACTTCCGACAGCCCGCTGGCCTGCTCGGCGTTCGCGGAACTGATCTGGCTGATGATGTCGCCCACCTGCTGCACCGACATGGCGATCGTGGCCATGCTGCTGCCGGCCTGCGCGGCATAAGCAGTGCCGCCCTCGATCTCGGCCACCGACTGGTTGATCAGCTCGCGGATTTCGCGCGCGGCGCTGCCGGTGCGCAGCGCCAGCGAGCGCACTTCGCTCGCCACCAGCGCGAAGTCGCGGCCGTGTTCGCCGGCGCGGGCGGCGTCGAGCGCGGCGTTCAGCGCCAGCGTGCCGGTCTCCACCGCGATGGCGTCGATCTGCTGGGTGATCTCGCCGACCCGGCAGGCGCTGCCCTTGACCGAGGCCATCGTCGTCACCAGCCGGTCGGCCACGTTCTCGCCCTGCTGGGCGACGTTCGAGGCCGATTCGGCCAGCCGGTTGGCCGCCTGCGCGCTGTCGGCGGTGAGGTGGACGGTGGCCGCCAGTTCCTGCATCGAGGAGGCGGTGTGTTCGAGCGAACTGGCGCGGAACACGGCGCGCGTGGTGAGGTTCAGGTTGCCCAGGGCGAGGTCGCGCGAGGCCGAGCCGATCGAGCGCGCCGATTCGAGGATGGTGCGCAGCGTGCCGTTCAGGTTGCGGATGCTGGCGTTCAGGGCGCGCGAGGTTTCCGCGATCTCGTCGTTGCCGTAGACCCGGTCCTTGACCGTCAGGTCGCCGCTTGCAAGATCCACCGCGGCGGCGCCGATGCTGCGGATTTCGTCCAGCAGCGCGCGCCGCACCGCCACCGTGATGCGCAGCGAGACGGCACTGGCCAGTACGATCACGAGCGGCATCAGCCAGGTCATGGCGCGAAACTCGGCGGCGGCGGCGTTCGAGGCTTCCTGCGACAGCTGCTGTTCGAGCTGCGCCAGGGCGCCCAGGCGCTGGGCAACGTCGGCAAACGCCGATTCCGCCTTGCTCATCGCATTCGCGCTGATCGACTGATCGTCGCGCGCCAGGTCGATCACGTCGACCACGGCCTGCACGTAGCGGGCGTAGGCCGCGGCGGCGCCGTCGACGAAGCGGCGCTCGTCGCCGTTCGCGGGTGTCAGGCGCGCCAGTTGCTGCAGGCCGGTGGTGGTCAGCGCATGCTGGCGGTGGATGTCGCGGATCAGCGGCTCGATCCGGCTTTTGGGGAAGCTGCCGCCGATCCAGGTCTGCAGCTGGTAGATCTCGGCGTGGCCGCGCTGGGCGCTGAACGCCAGCTCGTTGGCGGCGCGCATGTGGGCGGCGCGGCGCCCGACGATGTCTTCCAGCGAGGCGTTCTGGCGCACCATCGCATACCAGGCGCCGCAGGAGAGCAGCACCAGCAGTACCAGCACGACACCTGGGGCCAGCAGGAGTTTGGGGCCGATCTTCAGGCGCGAGAGCATGTCAGCGCTCCTCGGACAGGACGGGACGTACGGCGCGGCCGGGCGCGCCAGGGAAACGCAGGTGCTGGAACATGTGCTGAACCATGATGAGCCTCGCAGTCGAGAATGCGCAATATTTCCTTAACGCATCCGACGAATCTACGGCATCGGCCCGGCGCCGCCCTTGTGCCAGATCAACACCGTCCCGCTGGTGGACAATTGCAGACAGGTCGGACACACTAGCGCCATGAAAATTGCCGTCCACCTGGCCCGGCACCGGCGCCTGGTGGCGTGGGTCGGGCTTTCCCTACTGCTGCACCTGCTCGCACTGGCCCTGATCGACACCCTGGTCCGCCCTCCTCCGCTGCCCGAGATCGGCATGCCGCTGGCGCTGCGCCTGGCCACAGCACGCGAGGATGCCCGGCCGGCACCCGCGGCGCCACCCGCAGCCGCGCCTGCGGTCGAACCTCCGACCGCACCCGCCGGGGTGGCCGCAGCGCTTGCGCCGACGCCGGTCGCCGTACGTTCGCGCCCACCCGCCGAAGACAGCGCCCTGGCCCCGGCCACCGAAACGCCGGCGCCGGCGCCGGCCGGTACACCGGGCATCGCAGCCACCCCGATGCCCGGCCGCTACCAGGTTCGCCCACCGCCTTCGGCACGCCTGTCCTACGCGGTCACGCGCAGCGCGCCGGGCCGGCCCGGCATCGACCGGGACAGCGCCGACCTGGTCTGGGAAAAGAGCGGCGGCGCCTATCGCCTGCGCCTCGACGGGGTGCTGGGCAGCCTGCGCAGCGAAGGCGGCGAGGACGATGCCGGCATCGCTCCCAGCCAGGCGAGCCAGGAGCTGGGCACCGGTGCGCAGACCACCCGCTTCGACCGCGACGCGCAGCGCATCGACCATGGCGCGGCCAGCTCGCCGCTGCAGCTGGGCAGCCAGGACCGCGCCTCGGCGCTGCTGCAACTGGCCGGCATGGGCCTGGCCGATCCCGACCAGTTGCAGGACGTGGTCGAGATCGTGGTGGCCGGCCCCGGCGGCGCGCGCATCGTGCGCTGGCAGGTACTCGGCCAGGAAGCGCTGGACACGCCGGCCGGGCAGCTGGCCACCGTACACCTGATGCAGCTGGCCGAACCCGGCGAAGCGCGCGTGGACGTCTGGCTGGCGCCGCAGCGCAACTGGCTGCCGGTGCAGCTGCGCGTCACCGGGCCCGACGGCAGCGTGGCCAACCAGGTCGTGACCGGCATCGAGATGCAAGCGGAAGCCGCGCCGCCCGCCACCTAGGAAGGGGTTGCGGCGTGGCGCGTCAAAAAAAAACGGACCCGCGTTTTCACGTGCGTCCGTTCAGTCAGCGGCGGCAGCGCCGCAGCGTCATCCGCGTTCAGTCCAGGTCAGCCCAGCTTGGCCGCGTGCTCGCGCGTCGCATGGAAGGTCAGCTTCGGCCAGCGCTCCTGCGTCAGGCGCAGGTTCACGCCCGAGGTGGCCAGGTAGGCCAGGTTGCCGGCCGCATCGTAGGCCACGTTGTGGCCGAGCTGGGTTTCGAAGTCGGCCAGCGACTTCTTGTCGTCGCTCGACACCCAGCGCGCGCTGCTGATGCTGGAGCCCTCGAAGACGGCATCGACGCCGTATTCGTTGAGCAGGCGGCTCGCCACCACTTCGAACTGCAGCACCCCGACCGCGCCCAGGATCAGGTCGGAGCCGAGCACCGGCTTGAACACCTGCACCGCGCCCTCCTCGCCCAATTGCTGCAAGCCTTTATGGAGCTGCTTCATCTTCAGCGGATTGCGGATGCGCACCGTGCGGAACAGGTCCGGCGCGAAGTACGGGATGCCGGTGAAGGTGAGCATCTCGCCTTCGCTGAAGCTGTCGCCGATCTGCATGTTGCCGTGGTTCGGCAGGCCGATGATGTCGCCCGCGTAGGCTTCCTCGACCTGCTCGCGCGAGGACGCCATGAAGGTCACCACCGACGACAACTTCACCTCTCTGCCCAGGCGCAGGTGCTTGACCTTCATGCCCTTCTCGAAACGTCCCGAACACACGCGCAGGAAAGCGATGCGGTCGCGGTGGGCCGGGTCCATGTTGGCCTGGATCTTGAAGACGAAGCCCGAGAACTTCGGCTCGGCGGGTTCGACGGCGCGCACCGTGGCGTCGCGCTCGCGCGGGCCCGGGGCCCAGTCGACCAGGGCGGAGAGGATCTCGCGCACGCCGAAGTTGTTGATCGCCGAACCGAAGAACACCGGCGTCTGGATGCCGGCCAGGAAGCGCTCGAGGTCGAACGGGTGGCTGGCGCCGTGCACCAGCTCGACTTCCATTTTCAGCTGCTCGATCTCGAGCGGGAACATCTCGGCCAGCTTCGGATTGTCGATGCCCTTGATGATCTCGAAGGCGCCGTCGGCCTTTTCCTCGCCCGCCTTGAACAGCATGATCGTGTCGTTGAGCAGGTGGTAGACGCCGCGGAAGTTCTTGCCCATGCCGATCGGCCAGGTCACCGGCGCGCATTCGATCTTCAGCACCGATTCGAGCTCGTCGAGCAGTTCGAGCGGGTCGCGCGTTTCGCGGTCGAGCTTGTTCATGAAGGTGACGATCGGCGTGCTGCGCATGCGGCAAACGTCGAGCAGCTTGATCGTTTGCGCCTCGACGCCCTTGGCGGCGTCGATCACCATCAGCGCCGAGTCGACCGCGGTCAGCACGCGGTAGGTGTCTTCCGAGAAGTCCTGGTGGCCCGGCGTGTCGAGCAGGTTGATCACGTGGTCGCGGAACTCGAACTGCATCACCGAGGAGGCAACCGAGATGCCGCGCTGCTTCTCGATGTCCATCCAGTCGGAGGTGGCATGGCGGCCGCTCTTGCGGCCCTTGACGGTACCGGCGAGCTGGATCGCGCCCGAGAACAGCAGCAGCTTCTCGGTCAGCGTGGTCTTGCCGGCGTCGGGGTGGGAAATGATGCCGAAGGTGCGGCGGCGGCCCACTTCGCGCGAGATGGCAGCGGGAGCGGCGGCGGGACGCGTAACTGCGGTCGCGTCGGTCGTGTCGTCGCCAGGGACGCTTGCGGCGAGGATGTCAGGATCGTTGGACATAGTCGAGCCCCATTGGCCCAGATGAAGAAAACCCTCGATTTTACCGATTCCGGGGCGGATCGTGTGAAGAGAATGCGATGGGCGCGGCGGCATGCATGCCGCCGCGCCCCGCGGAAGACCTTACTCGCGCACGCGGCGCCAGCCGGCGCGCGAGGCGCCTTCCGAATTGGCGGCCGCCACCGGGGTCGTGATCATGGTGCCGTCGGCATTCGTGGTGATCTGCTTGAGTTCACCCGACGGCAGGCTGATCACGATCGAACCGACCGCCGCCGCGTTGTTCGAGAGCGCCTGTCCCGCCACCACCATCATCTTGACACCGTCGGTATCGTCGGTATCGACCGCCACCAGCGGCTCGCCGGTGCAGGCGTTGACCTGGTAGACGTTGCTGGTGCCGCCGACCTCGCAGGCCGACGAGCTGCTCGGCATGTTGGTCACGATGTTGAGCGAACCGGCGACGATCTTCGGGTCGAGGTTGACGCGCTCGCCGGCATTCTGGTCGAAGTCCATGAACCAGCCGCTCTGGGTCGAAAGATCGATCCTGACGCCGTTGATCGTATAGATGGACGTCCCCGGAATCGTGGCCAGCCGCTGCTGCGCCATGCTCGAGGCCGAACGCAGGTCCGCGATCGTCTGTCCCTTGTCGACCAGGACGTAGGCGCTCTGGGTCGTCAGGTTGCCGATGTCTTCGAGCGCCAGCAGGCGCCCGGTGCCGAAGGCGACCACGCGTTTGAGTTCCCCGGTCTCGGTCCCGGTGGCGCCGTTGCCGCTCGGGCGGCACAGGGTCACGTCGGGACGCGTCGTGACCGGGCGGCTGCTGCCGGCATCGCCCATCTTCAGGAGCCGGGGCGCGCCGCCGGCGGTGAAGTCGAAGCGCCACATGCGGCCCAGGTTGTCGCCGCCGTAGATGTAGGTGACCAGCGGATCGGTGTTCGGGTTGGCGCTGATCGCCGTGATGCGCGCCAGGCCCGAGGGCGTGGTCGCGGTGACGTCCCTGGTGCTGGCGCCGCTGCCTTCGTAGACGCGGCCGGTGCTGGTCTTCGACAGCACCGCGCCGCTGGCGACGTCGACCACGTACAGGTAGCCTTCGCCGCTGCCGTTGTCGACGTCGTCGCTGCCCTTGATGTTGTTGTAGCCCGAGGTCAGGAACACCACCCAGCGCTCGACGCCGGAGCCATCCTTCCAGGTGCCGAACTGCGGATTGCCGAAGGACAGGCCGAGGTCGGCGTCGAAGTTGGCGCCGCTGCACACCGCCGCGTCGGCGCACAGTTCCCACAGCGCTTTCGGTGCGGCCGGGTCGGTGACGTCGAGCGCATAGTAGCCGCGCCCGCCGGCATTGAGTCCGCCCACCAGCACCGAGCGCCACGCGCCGCCGATCTTCACGTCGGCCACTTCGGGCGAGCCGTCGACGGTGAACTGGTGGCTGCTGGCATAGGTGGTGCCGGCCTGGCGGTACAGTTTTTTCATGGTGATGCGCGGCGCATAGGCCCAGATCTCGTCGCCGTTGGCGGCATTGAACGCATGCAGCATGCCGTCGTTGGCGCCGATGAACACGGTCGCCATGCGGTCGGCGTTGGCGTTCTTGAAGTCGAGATAGTCGCGCTCAGGGTAGGCCTTGCGCGGGTCGCGCAGGTAGGCCGGCTTGGAGGTGGCGACGTCGCCCAGCACCAGTGGCAAGGCCACCGCCGGCCCGCCATTGGCGGCGTCGGTCATGGTATAGGCGCGCATCAGCCTGTCGTTGGCATGCTGCTGCTGGCCGCGCAGCCAGTTGACGAGGTTGGCGCCGTCATTGACCCTGGCGCGGTCGAGGGTGTCGAGGCTCGCGCACTGCGCCAACTGGGCGCATTTGTTGGCGAACCAGGCCTGCTCGGCCGCGCTCATCTCGTCGAACTTGAAGTTCTTCAGGGCGCGCGTGGCCGTATCAAACATCAGGATGGTGCGGGTGTCGGTGGCGGCGCCGACCTTCTTGCCGAGCGTTCTCGACGAGGTCCACCTGGGTTCCTTCTCGACCACGCCGTCGATCGGACTGACCTTCTTGCCCTGCAGTTCGCCGAACCAGCGCACGGTGGTGAAGGTAGCCGCGAAGATGTCGTTGTCTTCGGCCGAGATGTTCGGGGTCGAGGTCGCGGCCGCCGCGGCGGCGCCGGTCGTGACTTCGATGTCCGAGAGCGCCTTGCCCAGGCCGTCGATCACCTGCAGCGGATCGGAGGCGCTGAAGTACTTGCCGTGACCGTTGATGGCGGCGTGCCACAGGTCGTCCACGCGCGACTGGTAAGCCGCGCCGCCGGAATCGTCGTTGGTGACCGGGTTCGGCCAGACCCAGGGGCCGTTGTTGTTCCACGGGCAGCCGCTGGTGACGCCGGTGATCAGCTTGTGGAAGTCGCTGCCCGATTCCGGTGTCTCGTAGTTCTTTTCGTAGGTCATGAGACCGTCCACGCCAAGGCCGAGCGCATAGGTGTTCATGTGCAGGCGCGTATTGCCGCCGGCGCCGGCGGCGACGTTGCCGTTCGGCGCATCCCAGTTCTCGAGCGCGGGCCGCAGCGAGCTGACCCGGTCGTTGGAGCCGCCGTTGTACCAGTAGAGGGCGACGTCGGCCAGCGAATTGGCGGTTTGCGCGCTGGTGTCGACGCAGCCGGTGGCGCGCGAGCAGAAGCGCGCCACGCTTTCCCGGTTGTCGTTGTTGACCACGTCCGCGGCGGCGGCGCCGTTCCAGTAGCCGTCGGTGGTGACGAAGGTGAAGTTCTGCTGGCACGGGAACTGGATCACCTCGTTGCCCGCCGTGTAGTTATAGGGCGCGCGGTTCGCGTACATCTTGCCGACCGAGTGCAGCGCCTGGCGGATCGGGGTCGAGCCGGTACCGGTCATTGCGTACAGCGAACTGTACCAGCTGCTGCGCGCGGAACCGGTGAACGGCTTCGGGCTGCGGATGGTGCCTTCGGCGGCGGCGATCGACAGCGCGACGATGCCGACGTTGTAGTTGTCGCCGATCGGCTGGAAGGCCTGGCCGACGGCCGTCTTCATCATCTGGTTGCGCGTCTTGTAATAGGCGTACCAGTTGGCGAAGTTGGTCATCTCTTCGTCGTAGGTGCAGGCGTTGGCGCCGGCGCAGTCCTTGCGGGCGGGGTCGCGCGGATAGCTTTCGCGGCTGGCGACGATATCGGTGCGCACGAATACCGAGGCGCCGAGCGGCGTCACCGCGGTCGGGATGCCGTTGCTGACGGCGGCGTCGGCAGAGAAGCTCAGGTAGACGCTGTTCCAGCCGTAGGTGTTGTTCGACAGATTGCCGAGCGCGACGTTCTGCCCTTCGCGCGCAAGGCCGTCGGCCACCAGGCAGACCGTGTTCTTGCCGGCGCCGGCGCAGGCATACGATTCGTCGTCGCCGCCGACATAGGCGCGCACGGCGCCTCGGGTGCCGATCCAGCCGGCGATCGCGGATGCCACGGAGTTCGCGTTGATGCCGCGGCCGAACTGCAGTTTGCTGCCGAACAGCTGGGTGCCGCCGAGCGCGACGCCGCTCAGTTCCTGGTTCCTGCCGTTGGTGTTGTTGGCCGTGCCCGACACGCTCAGGAGCGCCGTCACGTTGGTGGCGCCCGAGACGATCAGGCTGCGGCCGGCGCGGCTGCCGTCGGCCAGCAACGTGCACTGGTTTTTGTTGGTCACGCCGGCGGCGCACTCGATCGGCACCACGGCCACCACGTTGTTGATGTCGAGGGTGATGCCATAGCTGGAACAGGCCGGCACGCCGGCCAAGGTCGGGCTGCGCACGCAAGCGGTGTACTGCTCGCCCGTGTTCCGTTTGGCGACGATCGACAGCGCCAGCGCGTTGGCGGCGGCCGCCTGGCGCGCAGCGGTATTGGTGCCGTCGTTGGCGATGACTTCGTTGTTGGTCAGGACCTGGGTCCCGCCCGGCGTGACGATCTGCACCTGGCTGATGCGCGCGCGGCTGTCGGAGGTCGAGGCGCGGATCGTGATGGTGCCGTAGAAATCGGGGTTGCGGGCCGGGTCGGAAAAACGCGGGTACTTGTAGTTGCCGACGTACTTGGCCTGGCAGTTGGTCAGCGCGCGCGTGTCGCACCAGCGCACCGGCGCCGCCACCGGATAGCCGGCTGGCGCCGGTGCGCCGACGGCGGTCACCTTGCAGTTGGTGAGCGTGGCGTTGGTGCAGTATTCGGCGACGTTGATCGTGTAGTAGTACGGATTGCCGAGGAAGTACTGGGCCGTCGTGTGGGTGGCGTCCGGATAGGCGTAGCCGGCCGTGTTGTAGCCGCAGTTGCCGTTGTTGTCGCACCAGCGCAGGTCGGGAAAGCCGGCCGCGAGGTTGGTCGCGTTGACGCCGTTGCCCAGCAGGTCGACCCGGTCGACATTGAAGGCATCGGTCGGCACCGACTTCCAGTCGTTCGTTTCGCTGCGCGTCATCGACGCGAACGGGACACCGAGGGCGTCAACCGGCGGCAGGTAGCGCACCTTCGGGTTGTAGTACTGCTTGTTGAAGTCGGCGCTGGCGAAGGGCGGGTCGCCGATGCGGCAGCCGCGCGAGCTTGCCATCGTGTCCTTCGCGCGGCAGCTGGTGTTGTCGTCGACGTAATCGGGCGTGAACGCGCTCTTCATCGAGCCCGAGTTATCGTACAGGAGCATCAGGTTCGGCTTGACCGTGCCGGTGCCGGTGATGTTCAGCAGCGGCAGCGTGGCGATCGCGGTCGGGGCGGCCTGCGCGCCAGGGACCAGGACGGAGGAGAAAAGCAGCGCCGCAAAGGCGGCGAACACTCGGTTCATCATGCGTGTTTTCATTTTCATTGTGCGGGGCGCCCGTCAGGCGCCGATCTGCACGACCAGCTGGTTGACGACATTGCCGCCCCTGGCGCCGGCGACGCGCGCGGTGACGACGTAATGCACTTTCGGGATCGCCGCGAACTGCGGCGCATCCATGGCCATGCTGTCGCCGGCCTTGACCGACGAACCCATGGCCGACGGATTGTCCGAGGTCTGGACGCAGGCGTTGTCCTTGTGGTCGTACGGCAGGTTACGCGAGCACAGGCGGTGGATCACGTACTCGATGCGCTGGTTGTTGACCTGGATTACGCGCCCGCCTTCCCAGAACGCGTCCGAGCGCGTGCTTTGCCCGGCGATCAGGTACGAGACGTAGCCGTTGCCGGGCGAGTCGCTGTTGAGCAGGGCGCGGCTGGTGCGCGCGGTGTCGCTCAGCCACTGGAAGCCCTGGTGCAGGCCGGCGTCGACTGCCCTGCCCTGGGCCGAATCGTAGGCCAGGTTGGCGGCCGTGAGCGTGGTCGAATTGCTCGACTTGAGCAGGTAGATGCTCGACACCAGCATCACCAGCAGGATGATCAGCACGACGGGCAGCGCGATGCCGCGCTGGGCGCGGTGCACGGGCAAGTACGTGAATCGGGTCATCTCAAGGCCTCCAGAGTGCATTCTTCAGCGGGACGATGGTTTCGAACACGCGGTAGCGGTAGCAGCGCCAGTCGGCGCCGTCGCCGGCCACGGTCACGTCGACCTGGATCGGCGCGGGCGTGACGTCGAAAGGCTCGGCACTGGCGAACACGGTCGGCAGGACCGTGGTGGCGCTGCAGGCGCCGGCCGCATCCGGCCGCTCGCGCGTCTTGCTGCGCGCGACCACGGCAATGCGCAGCGCCGCCATGTGTTCGTAGTCGCCGGCGCCGCCGACCTGGCTGTCGCCGTCGGCGTCGATCATCGTCGCCGACCATTTGCCGACGCGCAGGCCATCCTTGGGCGCAAAGGCGCCGCCGGTGCGCGTGTCGAAACCGTACTGCGCCTTGATCGAGACGATGTTGTCGGCCACCGTCGCCGGCGCCGAGGCGGCGCCGGCCATGTCGGTCGCGCGCAGGCGCAGGAAGCCGTTGGCGACCGACCAGGTATGCAGCGACAGCCCGGCCGCCGGACCCAGGTTGAAGACGCGCGTGGTGCCGCCCTTGAAGTTGCGGCCGAGCGAACCGGTGTTGTAGCGGAAGCCCTCGCCGCCGGCCACAGACAGCGCCGCCGCGGTGCCGGGCGCTTCCGACACTTGCGTCAGCGCGCACTTGCCGACCCGGTCTTCGGGCGCCACCACGACCACGTCGCCGCTGGCGAAGCCGAACGGTTCCCGGTCCAGGTCGAGGTTGGTGCCGCCGATGTAATTGGTGATCAAGCGCACCGTGCCGGTGCCGCTGAGCGAACTGCCGGAATACAGGCTGATGCGGTCGGGACCGGCGCCGCCTGACTCGATGATGGCGGGGGCGAGCGGCTTGACGGTGGCGGCGCCGCGCGGCGCGTCGGCCAGCACGAAGCCGTCGTCGTCGACAAAATGGGTGTCGCAACCGAGCAGGAGCGGGTCGTTCAGGCCGAAACCCGCCTGCTGGGCGTCGCCGCTGATCGAGAACATCGCCAGCATCCCGTTCTGCATCGAGTCCGAGCTGCCCAGGGCCGCCGATTTGGCCTGCTCGGAACCGGTGACGAGACGCGTGGCAAAGCCCAGCGCCAGCAGGCCGATGACCAGGCTGACCAGCAGTTCGACGACGGAAAAACCGCCGGAGCGCGGAGTGGTTCGCATGCGCCCTCCCCTAGATGTAGGCGCGCACGGCGTGGCGGTTGGCGGGCGCGTCGGCCTTGCGCTGCCAGCCGATCGTGATCGCCACCAGGCTGGGCGCGCCGGCGCCGCTGCCGGCGGTGACGGTCACGCTGACGGTGGCGCCGGGAATGCTCTTGCGGGTGGCGCTGTACCAGGGCCGCAGGCGCTGGCCAGGTGTGCCGCCGGCGGCCAGCACGTAGTCGTTCAGGTGGCCGCTGTCGGTCGTCATCACGCCGATCAGGCGCTCGGCGGCGATGGTCGCTTCCGAGCGCATGCCGGCATCCGACAGGGCCGAGTAGGCGCGCGCCTGCAAGCCGATGGTGCCGAGCAGGCCGATTGCCAGCAACACGGCGGCGATCAGGGCTTCGAGCAGGGCGACGCCCTGCTGGCGGCGTGGAGTGAAGCGTAATCGGTTCATGGCGGGCACCTCCGGGAGTCGGTAGCGGCAACATCGGGCTTGCAGCGGGTGGCGATGCCGGCCAGCGTCAGCACCAGCGCGGAGGCCGGCGCCTTGCCGGCCATCCTGGCGGTCGGGGTGAGGTCGAGGCGTTCCAGGCGCGGGCCGATGGCCGGATTGACCCAGCCGAGCGGCGTGAAATACACCGCGCGGGGATTGTCCTCGCCGCTGGAGATCGCCAGCTCGCTGCTGGGCGGCAGCGCGTCCGCCACGCGCAGCACCGACTTGAAGCCGGCGGCGCCTTCGGGGTCGTCGCCGGCCGGCGCCAGCGGCGTCGACCAGTTGCTGCTGCCGTCGTTGCACGGCGTGTCCGGACTCGGGAAGCAGACGTCGACGCGCCAGTCGAACTGGCCGTTGCCGGCGTTCGTGGAGAGCACCAGCCGGCTGGCGCCGTTGTGGGTGAGCGCCTGGTTGCGCGCCAGCGTCAAGCCCTCGGCATAGAACTGGCCGGCGGCGGCGACCTTACTGGCGTAGATCCAGTCGTTCATGCGCGGCATGCCGATCGATAGCGCGATGGCGAGGATGGCCAGCGCGATCATGGCTTCGATCAGGGTGAAGCCGCGCAGGCGAGGCAGGCCCGCGCGGTGCCTCATCACGTGCCTCATTGACTACACTTCCCGCCCTTGTCGCGCACCCAGCAACTGGCGCTCGCGGTCCAGCCGCTCGGCACCCCGGTCGTAGCGCGCTGGCCGTTCTGGTCGATCGTGAAGACGAAGCCGCTGGTGGCGTTCTTGCCGGTAGCGGTGATCAGGTAGGCGGTCTCGCTGGCGCTGGCCACGGCGAAGGTGAAATTGTCGGTGTTGGCCGGCAGCCGGTTGAAGTCGACGTAGGAATTCGTGTTCGACCAGTGCTGCTCCGCCTGCGGCTGCACGCCCGCCAGGCCCGCATAGGCATCAGTCAAACGCGCGCGCAGGACGTAGTTGCCGTATTGCGGCACGGCGATCGCGGACAGGATGCCGATGATCGCGACCGTGATCATGAGTTCGATGAGCGTGAAGCCAGCCTGAGGTTTCATGTGGTTCCCGAAGGTGGAAACGGCGCGCAATAAACATGACGCCGGAAAGAAAAGTTGCCTTGGGGAATAATACTGACCGAAACTTGCATTACCCTGAGGAAATGCTGACGGGAAGCTGACAAATGCAGTCGGCAGGACGATTTATATCCTAGGGAAATGTGATTGTGAATACGGCGCCGCCGCCGGGAGCGTCCGCGAGGCTCAGTTCGGCCGCATGCAGGTTGGCGATGTCGCGCACGATCGCCAGTCCCAGGCCGCTGCCGTGGGTGCCTTCGTCAAGGCGCACGAAGCGCTCGAACACTTGCTCGCGCAGGTGTTCCGGGATGCCGGGGCCGTTGTCTTCGACGCGCAGCAGGCTGCCGCCCCCGGCCAGGGCGGCGCAGCTGACGGTGACGCGCCCGCCCGGCGGCGTATAGCGCAATGCATTGTCGACCAGGTTGTCGACCAGGTCGCGCAGCAGGAAGCGGTCTCCCTGCACGGCTGCCTCCACGAGCTCGAAGCCGAGGTCGATGTCGCGCTTGGCGGCCTGTTCGACGAAGTTCTGGACGCTGCCGGCCACCAGTTCGGCCAGGTCGAGCGGCGCCAGGCGGGCGCGCGCAAAGCGGTTCGGTTCGGCGCGCTCGAGCGAGAGCAGCTGGTTGGTTTGCCGGATCATGCGCTCGTTCGCGCCCAGCATCAGCTCGACCGAACGGCGGGTGTCGGGATCGTGCGCGTGGCGCGCCGCCAGCCATTCCAGTTGCAGGCGCAGCCCGGCCAGCGGGGTGCGCAGCTGGTGCGCGACATTCGCGCGGAACTCGTCCTGGGCGCGCGCGCCGGCATCGATCCGGCCCAGCAAGGCATTGAAGGCGTCGACCACCGGCACCAGTTCGCGCGGCATGCCGTCGTCGTCGATCGGCGCCAGGTCGCTGCTGCCGCGCGCGTCGAGGCGGGCGCGCAGGCGCGCCAGCGGCGCCAGGCCATTGCCGACCGAGAACCAGACCAACCCCACCAGCGCCAGGCTGAACAGCACTTCGAGCAGCACCAGCGAGCGCACGATCGCGGCCTGCACCCCTTGCCGCGCGCGCGTGGTGCGCGCCAGGCTAAGGTGCTGGCCGTTCGAACCGGGCACCGCGGCCACCGCCACGCGTACCGGCTCGCCGGCCAGCTGTGCATCGCGCATGCCCGGGCGCTGCGCTCCTTGCAGCTGGGGCGTGCCGGCCAGCAGCTTGCCGCCGGCATCGTGCAAGGCGGCCCAGGTCGCTTCGCCCGCGCCGCTGTCGGCGACGACGTTCGCGAGCACGGGTGCGCCGCCGACTTGGACACGGGCAGCAAGCGCAGCAGCATCGCCCTGCAAGGCTTCATCGAAGGCAAGCTGGGCCGGGGTCCAGGCCAGCAGGTAAGTCAGCGCCGCGGCGCCCAGGTTGACGACCAGGATCGGGCCGACCAGCCACTTGAGCAGGCGGATGCGTATGCTGGGAATACCGGTCATCTCAGGTGGAGGGCGCTGCTTCCAGCAGGTAGCCGAAACCGCGGATCGTGCGCAGGGCGATGCCGGCGCCTTCGAGCTTGATGCGCAGGCGCGAGACGTAGACTTCGACCGCGTTCAGGGTCAGGTCTTCGCCCCAGGGCGCGATGGTGTCGATGATCTGCTGTTTGGACACCACCCGGCCGGCCTGCTGCAGCAGGTATTCGAGCACCGCCCATTCGCGCGCCGACAGTTCCAGTGGCCGCTCGCCAATGCGTGCGCGCCGGGCGCCGGAATCGAGGACCAGGTTGCCAAGGACGAGGATGCCGGACTTGGGGGCGTTACGCCGGCCCAGCGCGCGGATGCGCGCCACCAGCTCTGGCGTGGCGAAAGGTTTGATCAGATAGTCGTCGGCGCCGAGTTCGAGGCCGCGCACGCGGTCTTCGATAGCGTCGCGCGCGGTCAGCAGCAGTACCGGCGTCGTGTCGCCGCGGGCGCGCAGGCGGCGCACGACTTCGTAGCCGTCGATGCCGGGCAAGCCGATGTCGAGCACGGCCACTTGCGGAGGGTTGCGTTGCAGTTGGGCGTCGGCTTGCAGGCCGTCGGTCGCCAGTTCGACCTGTATACCGTGGCCCTGCAGGGTACGGGTCAGGCCGTCGGCCAGGACGGCGTCGTCTTCGACGAGTAGGACATGCATGCGCGTGCCGGAAGAAATATGGTTGCGGGAGCAATCATTATGCGGCAATTCCTTACGCCACCTGAACAAAAAGCCCGTAAAAAGCCTGATTTACAGCATTTTTCCCAGTAGGACTGGACTGACACGACACCATGCATACTGCCTACACAGGGGCAACCCCAAGTCTTATGTTCGCCAACAGACGGAAGCCGTATCGTACACACATCGCGATTAAGACATTGTCAACTTCTACCAGGTGGCAAGAAAAGTCTCAGTAAATTCGCACTCCATGCAGCAAGTCAGATAAGAGGACAGAAAATGAACAACGCTCAACTCGGTGGTGTCACGCAAAAAGCACAATCGGTCAACCAGCTCCTTTCGACCAAAGACGATATCAAAGCGGCGTCCCGTCCAGTTGTCAGTTTCTCCGGTACCCAGCAAAACGAATTGCTCGGCGCCCTTCCCCGCCAGGACCTGGAAACCCTGTTCGAACACCTCGAGCTGGTTCCTATGCCTTTCGGCAAGGAACTCTTTGAGTATGGCAGCAAATTGGAATACGTGTATTTCCCTACGACTTCAATCGTGTCGCTGCTATATGTGATGGAAGACGGCGCCACCACCGAGATCGCCGTTGTCGGCCACGAAGGCGTGGTGGGCGTGTCGCTCTTCATGGGTGAACGTGCCATGTGCAGCGCCGTGGTCCAGAGTGCCGGCTACGGCTACCGCCTGAAAACCCAATATCTGCGCGATGCCTTCATGAAAGGCGGCGCCCTGCCCCAGCTGCTGATGCGCTACACCAACGCCCTGTTCGCCCAGATGGCCCAGAACGCCGTTGGCGGCCGCCACAGCTCGATCGAACAGAAACTGTGCCGCTGGCTGCTGGACCGCCTGGACCGTTCGCCAGGCAACGAGCTGAAAGTGACCCAGGAACTGATTTCGATCATGCTGGGCGTGCGCCGCGAAAGCATCACCGCAGCGGCCGGCAAGCTGCAGGACGAAGGCCTGATCCAGTACCGCCGCGGCAACATTACCGTACTCGACCGCGCCGGCCTGGAAGAATATGCAGGCGAATGCTACAAGGTCGCCAAGACCGAATACGACCGTCTGCTGATGGACGTGGCGGCACGCTAAGCGGTTGTTTGCGCCGGTGACGCGTGGACGGCATTAACGCCGACCATGTTCCGGCGCTAAGGTATAGCCGTCCACCCTACATTCACATGCGCCGTCAAATCAGGCTGCGCACTTCCCCAGATCGCCACTACCCACCGCCGGCATGACCGGCGATGGGTCCGGCGGCATCCATGCCACGGCACCCGCCTGGGTTGCCATTGCCGGAATCCAGGCCCGAACGCAGGTTCCCACCCCATTCACACCACGCTCGACATCGAGTTTGCCGCCTAGCAGCAGAGCGCGTTCGCGCATGCCCAGCAAGCCGTGCGATTTGGTGCGCGTCAGCGCATCCGGTGCGATGCCGACGCCGTCGTCGGTCACTTCCAGCGCCAGGCTGTCGTCTTCGCGCGCCAGGTGCACGATGACGCTGCGCGCCCGCGCATACTTGGCAATGTTGTTGAGCGATTCCTGCACAATACGGAACAGTGCGATCGCATGCATCGGCCCGGCGGAATCGACCTCGCCGTCGATCAGCACGTCGCAATCGAGTCCGGTGATGCGCGCGTAATCCTCGCAGTAACTCTGCAGGGCCGCGGCCAGGCCCAGGTTGTCGAGCAGGCTCGGGCGCAGGTCTTCGACGATGCGGCGCTTGAGCTGCACCGTATCGACCAGGGTCGCGCGGGCGCGCGCCAGCATCGCCGCCAGGTCGGGGCGGCTGCTGCGCAACTGCTCGCCGACGGTGGCCAGATCCATGCCGATCGCCGTCAGGTTGGCGCCCATTTCGTCGTGCAGCTCGCGCGCGAGGCGCGATTTTTCTTCTTCCGAAACATGGATCAGATGACGCGACAAGACGGACAACTGCTCGGTGCGGCGCGCCACCGTCGATTCGAGTTGCTCGTTGGCCGCCTGCAAGGCTGCCTCGGCGCGCGCACGCGCGGCAAAACTGCGCTGCACCAACTGGTAGAACAGCAACAGCACGACGATCGCGGCGGCATTGATGCCCAGCCCCAGGATCACGGCATGGCGGTACTGGTCATAAAAGGCGGCGCTGCGCGCGTTCAGCAGTTCGTTCTGTTCGCTCAGCATGATCACCACCTGCAGGCGGATCTCGTCGCTGTCGCCCTCGGACGGCGCGCCGCTGATGGTGAGGATTTCCTGCAGGCCGCCGTCGCGGTAGATCGTCAGTGCCTCGTTCATCATGCGCAACTGGTGCTCGACCAGCGCGCGTAACTGGGCCAGGTTCTTTTGCTGCGATGGATTGTCGGCCAGCAGCGCGCTCAGCTTGCGCAACTGACTGTCGATCTGGGCCGGCGCCCCGTTGACGGCGCCCAGGTAGAGCGGCGAACCGGACAGGAAATAGCCGCGCAAACTGCTTTCGGCATCGGTGACGAGCAGGTTCAGGTGCTGCAGTTCCTCGGTCACCTCCGTGGTCTGGTCTTGCAGGGAATTGGCCGCCTTCATCGCATCGAGGTTGCGCAGCAGGCTGATGCCGTTCACCAGCAGGATCGCCACGCAGGCAAAGCACAGCAACGTCTTGTACAGGGGAAGCGAGCGCGGGCGTTTCGGGAGTGGGTCGGAGGAGAAATGCATCTGCTGGTTCCTTTCGCGGAACTTGCCGCACCGAGCTGATTATAGTGCTTACAGGCCATAAATGCAGCCTGGCAATCTTGCGGTGTAGGTGGGATCAGACAGAGGTGCGGCAGTGACCGGCGCCGCGTGCTGCCATTCGATGACAGCATGACACGGCGCGGACAGTGCGCGATGACGCTCCTGCGGCCGATGCCGCTGGCCGGCTGTTAGCTGCCGGCCGAGGGCGAGCGCCGGGCGGCGCTCGCAAACCTGCGTGGATCGAGGTTTAGTCGAGCAGGTTGTTCTTCATGGCATAGTAGGTCAGGTCGCTGTTCGACTGCAGTCCCATCTTTTCCATGATGCGGGTGCGGTAGGTCGACACGGTCTTGATCGACAGCGACAACGCATTCCCGATATCGGACACGGTGGCGCCCTTGGCGAGGCGCAGGAACACCTGGAACTCGCGGTCCGACAGTTCGGTATGTAGCGCCGTGTTCGGATCGCGGTCGAAACTCTGCGCCAGCAGTTCGCCGACGGTCGAGCTCACGTAGCGGCGCCCCTGGAACACGGTACGCACGGCCGTCTTCAACTCGTCCGCATCGCATTCCTTGTTCAGGTAGCCGTTGGCGCCCATCTTGAACAGGTTCAGTGCGTACTGTTGCGCAGGGTAGCCGGAGAGAATCAAGACCGGCAGGTTCGGCTGACCCTGGCGAATCGTGCGCAAAATGTCGATCCCGCTCTGGTCGGGCATGGCGATGTCGAGCAGCAGCACGTCGCAGATTTCACGACGAGCAATGTCCAGTGCCTCGCGGCCGGTGGCGCCTTCAGCGACGACTTCGAAATCGCCGGACGAGGAGAAAATCTGTTTGAAACCTGCTCGAACTATCTGGTGATCGTCACAAATGGCAACGCGTATCATTATCTTCCCTTAAATTTTCCTGGCACAGGAAAGTGCCGGGTTAGCCCACCCCGGCTGTCGTGCGTTGGTATCCAAGCCGCATGTAACATTTTAGCACTCATGCGCCCTACTACAACAGCGCACGACTGCAGCGTTAACGCTACGTTAAGCCAAGAGACCCGATCAAACCTACTGCGCGTTGCACTGTCGCTCTGCGCCGCCAAGGCGATAGCTCCCTGTACTCACGTACAGCGAGCATCACCGCCTTGGCGGCTCGAACGACATTGCCGCCGCTCGCTACGGTTTTATCGCGTCTCTTGGACTGCCCGGATGCTTTGCTTGCATAAAGCAATGATGTCAAGCAGATCGGCACGCAATCTGGCCGTATCGACGACAGGCATTTCCTCGACCTGCACTTCTTCGATGCCGGCGGCCAGGTGGCTGGCGCGGCTGTCGAGCTTGTTGCGGGCGCCGCTGATCGTGAAGCCCTGTTCGTAGAGCAGTTCGCGAATGCGCCGGATCAGCAGCACTTCGTGGTGCTGGTAGTAGCGGCGGTTACCTCGGCGTTTGACCGGCTTCAGCTGTGTAAATTCCTGTTCCCAGTAGCGCAATACGTGCGGCTTGACGCCGCACAATTCGCTGACTTCGCCGATCGTGAAATAGCGCTTGGCCGGGATCGGCGGCAACGCGGTCAGTTCAATCTTGTTCGGACGATCGTTCATGGCTCACTTTCAGACGCACTTCGAGACGCACTTCGAGACGCACTTCGCGGACGCGGTCGGCACGGTGCACTCAGGCGGCGCGTGCCAGCGACGACGCCGGGCTGGTTTCTTCGACCATGCCCTTCAGTTTCTGGCTGGCGTGGAAAGTCACGACGCGGCGCGCCGTGATCGGGATTTCTTCCCCGGTTTTCGGATTGCGGCCCGGCCGCTGCGGCTTGTCGCGCAACTGGAAGTTGCCGAAGCCGGACAGCTTGACTGCCTCGCCACGCTCGAGCGCGTTACGGATTTCGTCGAAGAAGGTCTCGACCATGTCCTTGGCTTCGCGCTTGTTCAAACCGACCTGCTCGAAGAGCAGTTCGGCCAGCTCGGCCTTGGTCAGGGTCGGCAGGTCCTTCTCCGCTTCCTTCCGTACGCGCGCTACCTGCATTGCACGATGCAGGTCGGCCGCCAGGGCCTCCTGGAATACGGCCGAATCAACGTCGTTGTTATTAATTTTGAAGCCCTGCCTTCGATCTGGACATGTTTTGGATTGTTTAGAACCTGCCGGGACAGTTCCTAACCGCGCATTTTGGCGCTGTGTTTTTCTCTTGCGGCCTCAGCCACGCAAGCCATGACGGCCTCCACGACATCGTCCTGCAAGGTCGATTGAGTATCTTGCAAGCTAAGGCGGAAAGCAAGCGATTTTTCGTCCGCCTCCAATCCCTTGCCGCGGTATTCATCAAATAAAACAATGGCTTGCACGATCTTGCCATTCGGATGAGCAGCCCCCGCCGCGGCCAGGGTGTCGATCACGGACTGGGCCGGAACGTCCTGCTTGACCACCAGCGCCAGGTCGCGCGTGGCACCCGGGAACTTCGAAATCTCGGTGTAGACCGGGACGACGCGTTCACGCAGCGCATCGGCATCGACCTCGAACAGGACCGGCGCCTGCGGCAGGTCGTACTTTTGCAGCCAGCGCGGATGCAGTTCGCCGATAAAGCCGACCACACGGCCATCGAGTTCGACGTTGGCGCAGCGGCCCGGGTGCAGTGCCGGGTGCTCAGCCTTGACGAAGCGTACCACACGCGGCGCGAACAGCGCCTCGAGGTCGGCCTTCACGTCGAAGTAGTCGACGGCGCGGCTCGGCATGCCCCACTGCTCGTCCGTTGCGGGGCCGTAGGCCATCGCCGCCACGCGTTTCGGCTGCTCGAAGCCGGCCACGCTCAGCGGACCATCGGCAATTGCCGCGTTGCGCTTGAAGATGGCGCCGATCTCGAACACGCGCACCCGGCCCGCCTTGCGGTTCAGGTTATAGCGCACGTTGGCCAGCAGGCCGCCGATCAGGGTCGAGCGCATCACGCTCATCTGGCTGGCGATCGGGTTCTGCAGCTTGATCGGCGCGTCGTTGGCGGCGAAATCCTGCTCCCAGATGCTTTCCACGAAGCTCATGTTGACGGTTTCCTGGTAGCCGAGGTCAGCCACGCGGTGACGGATCGCGAACAGCGAACGGGTGTTTTCCGGCTCGATGAGCATCGCGCTCGGCGCCACCGGTGGATTAGCGGGAATGTTCTCGAAGCCATACACGCGCGCAACCTCCTCGATCAGGTCTTCCTCGATCTCGATGTCGAAACGGTAGGAAGGCGCGGTCACCGCGAACTGACCCGCCTCATGGGTGAACGGCAGGTGCAACCGCGTGAAGATGTCGGCCACCATCTCGTCGGTGATCGGCACGCCGATGACCTTTTGCGCGCGCGCCGTGCGCAGCACGACCGGCTGGCGCTCGGGCAGGTTCGCGACCTGATCGTCGATCGGGCCGACTTTCGTTTCAGGCGTGCCACAGATTTCCAGGATCAGCGCGGTGATGCGCTCGATGTGCTCGACCGTGGTCGCATAATCGACGCCGCGCTCGAAGCGGTGCGCCGCATCGGTCGAGAAATTGTACTTGCGCGCACGGCCCTGGATCGCGTTCGGCCACCAGAACGCCGCTTCCAGGTAGATGTCGATAGTGTCGAGCGTGACGGCGGTGGAATCGCCGCCCATGATGCCGGCCAGCGATTCGATTTCCTTCTCGTCGGCGATGACGCCGACCCACTCGTCGACCTCGACCGTGTTGCCGTTCAAGAGCTTGAGGCTTTCGCCCGACTTGCCCCAGCGCACGTCCAGGCTGCCGTGGATCTTGTTCATGTCGAACACGTGCGACGGACGGCCGACTTCCAGCATCACGTAGTTGGAGATGTCGACCAGGGCCGACACCGAGCGCTGGCCCGAGCGTTCGAGGCGCTGCTTCATCCAGTCCGGCGTGGCGGCGCGCGCATCCAGGCCGCGAATCACGCGGCCGGTGAAGCGGCCGCACAGGTCCGGCGCGGAAATCTTCGCAGGCAGGATCTCGTCCATCGTGACCGGCACGGGGACGGTGGTCGGCAGGTGCAGCGGGGTACCGGTGAGCGCAGACACTTCACGCGCCACGCCCAGCACCGACAGGCAATCGGCCTTGTTTGGCGTCAGTTTGATGGTGAACTTCAGGTCGTCCAGGCCGAGGTAGTCGCGGATGCTGGCGCCGACCGGCGCGTCCGCGGGCAATTCCATCAGGCCGCTGCTCTCTTCCGAGATTTTCAATTCCTTGGCCGAGCACATCATGCCCTGCGACTCGACGCCGCGCAGTTTGCCGACCTTGATCTCGAACGGCTTGCCGTCCGCGCCCGGCGGCAGCACTGCGCCGGCCTGGGCGCAGATCGCCTTCATGCCCGCGCGCACGTTCGGCGCGCCGCACACGATGTTGAGCAGCGTACCGGTGCCGACGTTCACCTGGCAGACGTTCAGGCGATCCGCGTTCGGATGCTTGGCCACTTCGACCACTTCGGCCACGACCACGTTCGAGAACGGCGGCGCGACCGGCTCGACTTCTTCGACTTCGAGGCCGGACATCGTCAGCAGGTGGGACAGCTCATCCGAACTCATGTTCGGGTTGACCATGGAACGGAGCCAGTTTTCGGAGAATTGCATAATCTTTTACCTCGTCACCGCGTGACTTTTCAGGTTGATGAATGACCGTCTGTTTAAGCGAACTGCTTGAGGAAGCGAAGGTCGCCCTCGTAGAACAGACGCAGGTCATTGATGCCATAGCGCAGCATCGTCAGGCGCTCGAGGCCGGAGCCGAACGCGAAGCCGATGAACTTTTCCGGATCGAGTCCGAAATTGCGCACGACGGTCGGGTGTACCTGGCCGGCGCCCGACACTTCCAGCCAGCGCCCCTTGAGCGGGCCCGAACCGAAGGCGATATCGATCTCGGCCGACGGTTCCGTGAACGGGAAATAGGAGGGGCGGAAACGCACCTGCAGGTCGTCGGTCTCGAAGAAGGCTTTCACGAAGTTCAAGTAGACGCCCTTCAAGTCTGCGAAGGAAATGTCTTCGCCGATCCACAGGCCTTCGACCTGGTGGAACATCGGCGAGTGGGTGGCGTCGCTGTCGACGCGGTAGGTGCGGCCCGGCGCGATCACCTTGATCGGCGGCGTGTGGGTGCGCGCATAACGTACCTGCATCGGGCTGGTGTGGGTACGCAGCAGCAGCGGCTTGCCGGTGCTGTCGTTGCCTTCGATATAGAAGGTATCCTGCATCGAACGCGCCGGATGGTTTTCCGGGCTGTTCAGGGCGGTGAAATTGGTCCAGTCCGTTTCGATTTCGGGGCCGTCCGCCACGTCGAAACCGATCGAGCGGAAGATTTGCTCGACCCGCTCCCAGGTGCGCATCACCGGATGGATGCCGCCGATGGCGCGGCCGCGGCCCGGCAGGGTGACGTCGATCGCTTCGGCGTTCAGGCGCTCCTGCAGCTGGGCGTTCGCCAGGTCGTCGCGGCGCGCGGTCAATGCGTTTTCGATCTGACCTTTGGCAGCATTGATCAGGGCGCCCTGCGCCTTGCGCTGCTCGGGGTCGAGCTTGCCGAGGCCCTTCATCAGTTCGGTTACCTGGCCGGTCTTGCCGAGGTATTTTGCTTTTGCATTTTCCAGCGCGGCCGCATCCGGCGCGGCGCCAAAGTCAGCCTGGGCCGAGACGACGAGTTCTTCGAGCGAGTTCATCTGTGTTCTTTTCCTGTAGGGGATGGCAGGAGCCACGGTCACCGTGAATTGTCCGCAATTTGTCGCAATTAGGCAACGCGCCGGCAGCGTATTAGCAAATTCACAGCAATCCAGAATCAAAAACGGGGCATAGGTCTGCACCGATGCCCCGCTCTTTTTGCGCTGCGTTACCGCAGCGCTAACTTGCAAAACCGGATGCCTCAGGCAGCCAGCTTGGCCTGGACGGCAGCGACGATCGCGGCGAACGCCGGCTTGTCGTGCACGGCCATGTCGGCCAGAACCTTACGGTCCAGTTCAATCGCGGCTTTTTTCAGGCCGTTCATGAATGCGCTGTAGGTCATGCCGTGCGAACGCGATGCCGCGTTGATACGGGTGATCCACAGTGCGCGGAAGACGCGCTTCTTGTTGCGGCGGTCGCGGTATGCGTACTGGCCAGCGCGCATGACTGCTTGCTTGGCAATACGGAATACTTTTGAGCGACGGCCACGGTAGCCTTTGGCAAGCTCAAGAACTTTCTTATGACGGGCACGTGCAGTAACCCCACGTTTTACTCGAGGCATATTAGCTCCTTAGTGTGAGATTAAGCAGATGGCATCATGCGGAGAACGCTGGTCACGTCCGACGCATTGATGTTACGGGTGCCGCGCAGTTGACGCTTGTTCTTGGTGGTCTTCTTGGTCAGGATGTGACGCTTGAACGCCATACCCGATTTCACAGTACCACCCGGACGCACGCGAAAACGCTTCTTCGCGCTGCTTTTGGTTTTCATTTTTGGCATAGTCTTCTGTCCTTTGACGGACAGCCTCATATAACAGGATTGCAGGTGGCAACGTGGTGCTGCGCTTAGATGCCTGCTTTCACTTGTTTTGCAGCGAACCGTTACACGTCGTGCCAGTCCGCTACAACCTGCTTCGAAAAACAGGAACCGCAGATTCTAACACAGGTTGCGGGCAAACGTGTTGCCACAGGGCCGCAAAAATGACATAGGGTGGGCATTCATGCCCACGCGTGACGCCCGCACGGTGTTGGCAGGGCCGTTTCTCAACCCGGAGCCAACGATGTGCGAAGTTTACGCGTGGGCACAAGTGCCCACCCTACGAATCGGAGAATTATTTCTTCTTTTTCGGAGCAATCACCATGATCATCTGGCGACCTTCCATCTTCGGGAACTGCTCGACCTGGCCGTACGGCTCGAGATCCCCCTTCAGACGTTCGAGCATGCGGAAGCCGATGTCCTGGTGGGCCATCTCACGACCGCGGAAGCGCAGCGTGATCTTGGTCTTGTCGCCTTCGTCGAGGAACTTGATGAGGTTACGCAGCTTGATGCTGTAGTCGCCTTCATCGGTACCTGGACGGAACTTGACTTCCTTGACCTGGATGATCTTCTGTTTCAGCTTGGCTTCGTGGGCCTTCTTCTGCTCGGAGTACTTGAACTTGCCGTAATCCATGAGGCGGCAGACCGGTGGAACCGCGTTCGGCGCGATTTCCACGAGGTCGACGTTCTTTTCCTCGGCCAGACGAAACGCCTCGGCCAGGCTCACAATACCCAGCGGCTCGTTGTCCACCCCGGACAGACGCATTTCCGGGTAAGTGATTTCGCCATTGATGCGATGCGACTTGTCAGTAGCTATGTTGTTTCCTTTTAATGTCTGAATAACCGGCCGGCTTACTTGGCTTTGTTTGCAACTTCGCCAACGAGGCGCTCGATCAGGGCATCGACGGACATGGTGCCCAGGTCGACATTGCCCCGTGCACGCACGGCCACGGTGTTTGCTTCACGTTCCTTGTCGCCAACAACTAAGATATATGGCAGTTTTTGGACGGAATGTTCACGTATTTTATAGGTAATCTTCTCGTTCCGCAAATCAGCGTGAACACGCAAGCCGGCCTTTTTCAGACGGTCTTGCACTTCTTTCACATAGCTTGCCTGTGCGTCAGAAATGTTGAGAACCTCCACCTGCACCGGAGCCAGCCACAGCGGCAGTGCGCCGGCATAGTTCTCGATCAGGATGCCGATGAAGCGTTCCATCGAGCCGACGATCGCGCGGTGCAGCATCACCGGCACCTTGCGGGTATTGTCTTCGGCAACGTATTCGGCGCCGAGACGGCCCGGCATCGAGAAGTCGACCTGCATCGTGCCGACCTGCCATGGACGGCCCAGGCTATCCTTCAGGTGGTACTCGATCTTCGGACCGTAGAACGCGCCCTCGCCCGGCAATTCCGTCCACTCCACGCCGCAGGCGCGCAGGGCCGAACGCAGCGCTTCTTCCGCTTCGTCCCAGATGGCGTCGCTGCCGATGCGGCTGTCCGGACGCAAGGCCAGCTTGACGTCGATGTTGTTGAAGCCGAAGTCGTCGTAGACTTCCATCGCCTGGGCGTGGAAGGCGGTCACTTCCGCTTCGATCTGCTCTTCGGTACAGAATACGTGGCCGTCGTCCTGGGTAAAGCCGCGCACGCGCATGATGCCGTGCAGCGCGCCCGACGATTCGTTGCGGTGGCATTGGCCGAACTCGCCGTAGCGCAGCGGCAGGTCGCGGTAGCTCTTCATGCCCGAGTTATAGATCTGCACGTGGCCCGGGCAATTCATCGGCTTGAGCGCATACGAACGGTTCTCCGACTCGGTCGTGAACATGTTTTCACGGTAGTTGTCCCAGTGGCCGGTCTTTTGCCACAGGGTGACGTCGAGGATCTGCGGCGCCTTGACTTCGTCGTAGCCGTTGACCTGGTATTTGTGGCGCATGTATTGCTCGACCTGCTGCCAGATGGTCCAGCCTTTCGGGTGCCAGAAGATCAGGCCCGGCGCTTCTTCCTGGAAGTGGAACAGGTCCAGGGCCTTGCCGAGTTTGCGGTGGTCGCGCTTTTCCGCCTCTTCCAGCATGTGCAGGTATTGCTCCTGGTCTTCCTTCTTGGCCCAGGCGGTGCCGTAAACGCGCTGCAGCATTTCGTTGTTCGAGTCGCCGCGCCAGTAGGCGCCGGCCAGCTTCATCAGCTTGAAGACTTTCAGCTTGCCCGAAGACGGCACGTGCGGGCCGCGGCACAGGTCGGTGAAGCTGCCTTCCGAATACAGCGAGACGTCCTCGCCCGCCGGAATCGAGGCGATGATCTCGGCCTTGTATTCTTCGCCGATCGATTTGAAATAGGCCACGGCCTCGTCGCGCGGCAGCACCTTGCGCGTGACCGGCTCGTCCTTCTTGGCCAGTTCCGCCATTTTCTTTTCGATCTTGGCCAGGTCGTCCGGCGTGAACGGGCGCTTGTACGAAAAATCGTAATAGAAACCGTTCTCGATGACCGGGCCGATCGTGACCTGGGCATCCGGGAACAGTTCTTTCACCGCATGCGCCAGCAGGTGGGCGGTCGAGTGGCGGATGACGTCCAGGCCTTCCGGATCCTTGTCGGTGATGACGGCGAAATCGGCATCCTGCTCGATCAGGAACGAGGTATCGACCACCTTGCCGTCGACCTTGCCGGCGAGCGCCGCCTTGCCAAGGCTCGGCGCAATCGAGGTCGCCACCTGGGCGACCGTCACGGGGCCGTCGAACTGACGGCTGGAGCCATCGGGAAGTCGCACGTTAAGCATAGTGATCTCCAATTGGCGCTAGCGCCGCAAAAGTTGAAAATTTATAAAGCTGAATTCATTGGACGAAAAAAAACGCGCACCAGGCGCGTTCATTTCGTTGTGTTGAGCAAAAGCACACCCGACCGCGTCTAGCGATTCCCCCACAACATAGTCGTAGTTCGCGGTGTCATAACCGTCGGTGCCTTTCTCGCTCTTACATGTGTATTCTGGTGGGCGGTGCAGAATTCGAATCTGCGACCCCTTGGATGTCGACCAAGTATTCTAACCAGCTGAACTAACCGCCCAATGACGTGCATTATAGGGGGTGTGGCCGCGTCGCGCAAGGCTTGTTCGGATTTATGCCAACGCGGCCGGAAATACACCCCTCAGTCCAGCGTGATCTTCTGCTCCTCGATCACCTTGGCCCACATCGAAATTTCCTGCCTGATGCGCGCGGCCGTCTGCTCGGGCGTGCTCGAGATGGCGAACGCGCCCTGCTGCAGCATCTGCTCCTTGACGTCCGGCTGCTGCAGGATCTTGACCAGCTCCGCGTTCAGGCGCGCGACGATCGGTTTCGGTGTATTCGCCGGCGCCAGCACGCCGAACATCGAGCTGACCGAGAAACCGTTCAAGCCCTGCTCGTCCGCGGTCGGCACCTCCGGCAGCATCGGGATGCGCTGCGGCGTGGTTACCGCCAGCGCGCGCAGCTTGCCGGCCTTGACGAACCCCTGGGCGGCCGGCACCGTCTCCACCATGGTCAGCACGTGGCCGCCGACCAGGTCGTTCATGGCCGGACCGCTGCCTTTATAGGGCACGTGCTGGATCTTGACCCCGGCGATGCGCTGGAACAGTTCGGCCGCCATGCGCTGCGGCGCGCCCGGCCCCGACGAGGCATAGGTCAGTTCGCCCGGCTTCGACTTGGCATAGGCGATCAGCTCCTTGATGTTCTTGGCGGGCACCGATGGATGGACGACGAAGACCAGCGGCACCGACCCGGCCATGGTCACCGGCGCGAAGTCCTTTTCCAGGTTGTAGTTGATGGTCTTGCGTTCGAGCGTCTGGATGATCGAATGCGAAGTGACGGCCGCCATCAGCAGCGTGTAGCCGTCGGGCGCCGCCTTGGCGACGGCCGCCGCGCCGATATTGCCGCCGGCGCCGCCGCGGTTCTCGACATACACCTGCTGCCCGAGCGCGTCGGTCAGCTTTTGCGCCAGCACGCGGCCGACGATGTCGGTGGCGCCGCCGGGCGGATACGGCACGATGAGGCGGACCGGCTTGTCGGGCCAGGCCGCCTGCGCCTGGCCGGCGAATGCCGTCATGGCGAACATCAGGCCGGCCGCCATGGCGATGCTTCTGCGGCGGCCGATGGAAGAAATTGTCATGAAGTCTCCTGGTTATGATGAATGCCCGCTGGCGGGCGGTCGCTCACGAATCTTCTCGTTCGTTTTATTGGGGATACATGCGGCGCCAAGGTCACCCGCGTGGGATCCGCTCGCGCGTCCCGACCGCGCGCAGGAAGTCGAAATCGACGCCCTGGTCGGCCTGGGTGACATGCTCGAGGAACAGCTTCCGGTAGCCGCGCTCGGCCGTCGGCGGCACGACCGGAATGGCCGCGCGGCGCGCCGCCAGTTCGTCGTCGCTCACCAGCAGGCTGATTTCGCGCCTCTCGACGCTGAGGCGAATGCGGTCGCCGTTCTGTACGTAGGCCAGCGGGCCGCCGACCGCCGACTCCGGCGTCACGTGCAGGACGATGGTGCCGGCCGCGGTGCCGCTCATGCGGCCATCGGAAATGCGCACCATGTCCTTGACGCCGGCGCGCGCCAGTTTTTTCGGAATCGGCAGGTAGCCCGCCTCGGGCATGCTCGCGCCCGTCGGGCCGATATGCTTGAGCACCAGGATGTCGTCGGCATGCACGTCGAGGGCGTCGTCGTCGATGCGCCCGGTCAGGTCTTCGATGTTCTCGAACACGACCGCGCGCCCTTCGTGCTCCATCAGCGCCGCGCTGGCGGCCGACTGCTTGATGATCGCGCCGCCCGGCGCCAGGTTGCCGCGCAAGACAGCGATGCCGCCCTGCGGATAGATCGGATCGGCGAACGGGCGCACCACGTTCTGTGGGAAGCCGGGACCGGCCGCGTCGAGTTCCTCTCCCAGCGTGCGGCCGGATACCGTGAGCGCATCGAGATGCAGCAGGGGTTTCAGTTCGCGCAGCAGCGCATGCACGCCGCCGGCCTTGTGCAGGTCTTCCATGTAGTACTGGCCGGACGGCTTCAGGTCGATCAGCACCGGCGTCTCGCGGCCCATGGCGTCGAGCTTGTCGAGGTCGATCTCGATGCCCAGGCGCCCCGCCATCGCGGTCAGGTGGATCAACGCGTTGGTCGAACCGCCGATCGCCAGCAGCACGCGCAGCGCATTCTCGAAGGCCTTGCCGGTCATGACCTGGTCCGGCCTCAAGCCCGAGCGGGCCAGCGCCACCGCCGTCGCGCCGGTCTGCTCGGCCACGCGGATGCGGTCGGCGGTCACGGCCGGCGGCGTGGCGCCACCCGCCACCATCATGCCCAGCGCTTCGGTTACGCAAGCCATGGTGCTGGCCGTGCCCATCACCGAACAGGTGCCGACGCTGGCCACCAGCTGGTTGTTGACGGCGCCGATTTCCGCATCGTCGATTTCGTCGGCGCGGTATTTGCCCCAGTAGCGGCGGCAGTCGGTGCAGGCGCCGACGCGCTCGCCACGGTGCGAACCGGTCAGCATCGCGCCGGTGACCAGCTGGATCGCGGGAATGCCGGCCGAAGCGGCGCCCATCAGCTGCGCCGGCACGGTCTTGTCGCAGCCGCCGATCAGCACCACCGCATCCATCGGCTGGGCGCGGATCATTTCCTCGGTGTCGATCGACATCAGGTTACGCAGGTACATCGAGGTCGGCGAAGCGAAGCTTTCGTGGATCGAAATCGTCGGGAAGTCCATCGGCAAGCCGCCGGCCAGCATGATGCCGCGCTTGACCGCTTCGATCAGCTGCGGCATGTTGCCGTGGCAGGGGTTGTAGGCGCTGCCGGTATTGGCGATGCCGATCACCGGGCGGTCGAGCGCATTGTCGGTATAGCCCGCGCCCTTGATAAAAGCCTTGCGCAGGAAGAGCGAGAAGCCGCTGTCGCCGTAGCTGGTCAGGCCCTTGCGCAGCCCGGCCGCCGTCTGCTTGTCGTTGTTGTCTGAATCTGCCATGGTTCCTCGATTGCTGGTTGATCGTCCGTCGATGGGTACAGTATTCATTGCCTGAAAAACAAAACAAAGTAGGCATACCCATCTTCAAAAGATAGAAGTTTTATGTTCCCGCGCATGTCGCTTCAGGCGCCGTAGACGGGCGTGAGCACCGTGCCGTCGTCGAAGAAGCGCAGCAGGTTGTCCAGCGTCAGGCGCGCCATCGCCGCCCGCGTCTCGTGGGTGGCGCTGCCGATGTGCGGGGTGAGCAGCACGTTGTCGAGCGCCAGGAAGCGCGCGTCGATCTCCGGCTCGTTCTCGAACACGTCGAGCGCGGCGCCGGCGATGCGGCCCGCTTCCAGGGCGGCCAGCAGCGCCGCCTCGTCGACCAGCGAGCCGCGCGCGACGTTGATCAGGTAACCTTCGGGGCCGAGCGCGTCCAGCACGGCATCGCCGACCAGCCGGCGCGTCCCTTCCCCGCCCGGCGCGATCAGGATCAGCACGTCGGACGTGCGCGCCAGCGCCGGCAGGTCCGGCTGGTAATCCCAGTCTAGTTGCTGGTCGCTGCGCCCGTGGTAGGCGATCGCCACCCCGAACGGTTCCAGCCGGCGCGCGATCGCCTTGCCGATCCGGCCCAGGCCGACGATGCCGACCCGCTTGCCCGACAATTGCGTCGCCAGCGGGAACACGCCTTCTTTCCAGGCGCCGCTGCGCACGTGGCGGTCGGCCTGCGGCAGGCGCCGCAGCAGCGCGAACAGCAGGCCGACGCACAGTTCGGCCACGGCGTCATTGAGCACGTCCGGCGTGTTGGCGACCAGCACCCCATGCTCGCGCGCGGCGCCCAGGTCGATCAGGTCGTGGCCGACGCCCATCGAGGCGATCACGCCCAGGCGCGGCAGGCGTTCGATCACGCTGCGCGGCACCGCGTAGTTACCGCGCGTGACGATGCCGCGCACGCGTTCGCGCAAGGCCTCGTCCGCCTCGACTTGTTCGAGGCTATGGCAATGGAAGGCGCCGCCGATGAGGGCCTGGGCCGGCGCCGGGAAGGTCCCGATCTGTAATAAGTCGTGCATGTCAGAGTCCGGCCATCGCGAAGTCGAGCGCTCCCAACGCCGCCAGCAGCTCGTGGCGCTGATGGGCGTCGAGTTTCACCAGCGGCGGGCGCACCGCGGCGTAGCCGGCATCGTCGGCCCAGTGGGCGACGGCGCTCTTGAGCGCCGGGATCATCGGAAAGCACGCAAAGACCGCGCGCACCGCGTCCAGCGCTTTTTGCTGCGCGTCCGCATCGGCTTCCTGCCAGCTCTGGAACAGGCGCACGATGGCGCCCGGATTGACGTTGCCGGTGGCGGTAATGCAGCCGGCGCCACCGGCGCGCAGGGTCGCCAGCAGGAAGTTTTCGCTGCCGGCAAAGACGTTGAAGCTGCGCGGCCCGAAGCGTTCGATCATGCCGCGCGTGTTCTCCCAATCGCCCGAACTGTCCTTGATGCCGGCGATCGTTTCCGGGTAGGCGGTCAGCAGGCGCTCGATCAGGCCGTACCCGATCGGCACGTTCGACACCTGCGGGATGTGATACAGGTAAATGCGCAGGCGCGCGTCGCCCACGCGCTGGATGACTTCGCTGTAGCTGGCGAACAGGCCATCCTCGGAAACGCCCTTGTAATAGAACGGCGGCAGCATCAGCACCCCGCCGGCGCCATGCGCGAGCGCGGCGCGCGTCAGGTCGACCGTATCGGTCAAGGCGCAGCAGCCGGTGCCCGGCATCATGCGCTCGCCCGGGATGCCGCCGGCGGCCAGCGCCTCGAGCAGCGCGATCTTTTCGCCCGTCGACAGCGAATTGGCTTCCGAATTGGTGCCGAAGACCGCCAGGCCCAGGCCCTGCCCGAGCAGCCAGCGGCAATGGCGCACCATGCGCGCGGGGTCGGGCGACAGGTCCGCCGCGAAAGGGGTGATCACGGGCGCGAAGACGCCGCGCAGGCCGGTAGAAGTGTTCATCGTAGCTCCGTTTTGGTATAGCCCATACAGGCCCACTGCGGGCGCGGGCCGGCTGGAACATTATCGATTTATTATTTCCACCGAAAAACAGGGTGCTGGCGTCTTCACACCATAATAATTTTTTGTTCTCTGGCTGGCGGACAGGCGCCAGACCCAAAAATAATTTGCGATTGAAGATGGAAAAAGAAGATTGTTTTCATCTTTCGATAATGAAAAGATGGAGCCTCGTTATCGTTTCAACTTCAACCACAGAGCGCTCCATGATTGCCACCAGCGAAAAGCAGATCACAGGCCCCATCATCCGCCTGCACCCAGCCGATAACGTCGTCGTCGCCCGCGTCAACGTCGGGATCGGCACCGCGGTGCCGTCCGAAGGGTTCGTGTCGCGCAGCCAGGTGCCGGCCGGGCACAAGATTGCCGCCCGCGACCTCGCCGCCGGCGAGCCCATCCTCAAGTACAACGTCTGCATCGGCTTCGCCGCGACCGACATCCCCGCCGGCACCTACGTCCATTCCCACAACACCGAATTCCGCGAATTCGACCGCGACTATGCGCACGCCCAGCATTACGCGCCGGTCCCGCTGCTGCCGCCCGAACAGCAGGCCACCTTCGACGGCATCGTGCGCAGCAATGGCCAGGTCGGCACGCGCAACTACATCGGCATCCTGTCGACGGTGAATTGCTCGGCCACCGTCGTGCATCGCATCGCCGCATGGTTTACGCCCGAGCGCATGGCCGATTTCCCGCAGGTCGACGGCGTGGTCGCCCTCAGCCATGGACTCGGTTGCGGCATGGAGATGTCGGGCGAGCCGATGGACCTGCTGCGCCGCACGCTCGGCGGCTATGCCTTGCACGCCAATTTCGCCGCGGTGCTGATCGTCGGCCTTGGCTGCGAGCGCAACCAGCTGGCGCTGCTGCTGAAGGACCAGGGCCTGCAGACCAACAGCCGCCTGCATACCTTCGTCATGCAGGAAAACGGCGGCACCCGCAAGACCATCGAAGCCGGCATCGAGGCGGTGCGCGGCCTGCTGCCCGAGGCGAACCTGGTGCGGCGCCAGCCGGTATCGGCCAGCCACCTGAAGATCGGCCTGCAGTGCGGCGGCTCCGACGGCTTCTCGTCGATCACGGCCAATCCCGCACTGGGCGCGGCGGTCGACATCCTGGTGCGCCACGGCGGCACCGCCATCCTGTCGGAGACGCCCGAGATCTACGGCGTCGAACACACCCTCACCCGCCGCGCGCGCAGTCCCGAGATCGGCGCCAAGCTGGTCGAACGCATCCGCTGGTGGAAGGACGAATACTCGCCCGGACGCGACGTGCAAATCAACGGCAACGTCAGTCCCGGCAACCAGATGGGGGGACTTGCCAACATCTTCGAAAAATCGCTCGGCTCCTCGATGAAGGGCGGCACCACCGGCCTGATGGAGGTGTACCGCTATGCCGAACCGGTGACGCAACCCGGCTTCGTGTTCATGGACACGCCCGGCTTCGACCCGGTCTCGGCGACCGGCCAGATCGCCGGCGGCGCCAACCTGATCTGCTTCACCACCGGCCGCGGCTCGATGTTCGGCGCCAAGCCGACGCCGTCGATCAAGCTCGCCACCAACACGCCGATGTACGAAAAGCTGGTCGATGACATGGACATCAACTGCGGCGAAATCCTCGACGGCACCGCCACCGTCGGCCAGATGGGCCAGAAGATCTTCGAGCTGATGCTCAGGACGGCCTCCGGCAACCGCACCCGCAGCGAAGAACTGGGCCTGGGCGACCACGAATTCGTGCCCTGGAATATCGGCGTGGTCAGCTGAAGCCACACAGCATCCGGCCGCATGCCGCCCACAGAGGCGGCAGCGCCAACGCAGTACATGACGATCATACTCAAGGAGACCACCATGCTGTTCACGCTGTCAACCGCGCTGAAGCGCGCCGTCCTGCCCCTTTCCGTGATCACCGTTACAGCTGCCGCCATGGCGCTGCCGGCTCAGGCGGGCGACTATCCGGAGCGGCCGATCCGCATCGTGGTCGGCTTCGCGCCCGGCGGCGGCGCCGACATCGTCGCGCGCCAGATCGGCAACCAGTTGCAGGCGCAGATGGGACAGCCGGTGGTGGTCGAGAACAAGCCCGGCGCCACCGGCACCATCGCCGCCGCCAACGTCGCCACCTCCGGCGCCGACGGCTATTCGATGATGCTGGCCTCGCAGTCGACCATGGTGATCGCCCCGAGCATGTATCCGAAGCTCGCCTTCGACCCGATCAAGGACTTCACCCCGGTGACACAGTTGGTGTCGATGCCGCTGGTGCTGGTGGTGCACCCGTCGGTGCCGGCCAATACCGTCCAGGAACTGGTGGCGCTGGCCAGAAGCGGCAAGGTCACCACCTTCGCCTCGTCGGGCAGCGGCGGGCCGCAGCACATCGCCGGCGAACTGTTCAACCTGAAGGGCAACGTCAAGCTGACCCACGTACCCTATAAAGGCGAATCGCAGGCGCTGACCGACGTCGTCTCCGGCATGGTGCCGGTGATGTTCGCCAACCTGCCGGTGGTGGCCGGCTTCATCAAGTCGGGCAAGGTCAAGACCATCGCCATTTCCAGCCTGGCGCGCGCGCCCAGCCTGCCGAACGTGCCGACGGTGGCCGAATCGGGCTTCGCCAACTTCGAGGTGCTGACGTGGTACGGGCTGTTTGCACCGAAAAATACGCCGAAACCCGTCATCGGCCGCATCAACAACGAAATCGCCGTGGCGCTGAAGAACCCGGAACTGCGCTCGAAACTCGACCAGCAGGGCTTGACGGTGATGGGCACCAATACCGACCAGTTCTCCGCCTTCATGAAGACCGAGCTGCCGAAATGGAGCGGCATCGTGCGCACAGCGGGGATTCGTCCGGATTAGGACCATTCCACGCTATCATTCGTCCGGACATCAATAGATACCGGACGGCATGGATACACAGTACGTACAGAGTTTTGTCACCGTGGTCGAATGCGGCTCGATCGCCGAGGCGGCGCGGCGCCTGAACCTGACCGCGGCAGCCATTGCGGCGCGCGTGCGCGCGCTGGAAGAAGAGCTGGGCCAGCCGCTGGTGCAGCGCGCCGGGCGCCGCGTCAAGCCGACCCAGGCCGGGCTGAAGATCCTCGACCGCGCCCGCCACGTGCTGCGCGACGTGCGCGACCTGCGCGCCATCGCCAACGACGAAACCAGCATCGGCGAACTGCGCCTGGGCGTGTCGGCCTCGGCCCTGACCGGCTTCCTGCCGCCGGTGCTGCGCAGCTTCTACAGCAGCCATCCGAAGCTGAAGGTCTTCATCGAACCGGGCACCTCGAGCCTGCTCTACCCGCGCGTGCTCAAGGGCGAACTCGACGCCGCCATCATCGTCGAGCCCCAGTTCATCATCCCCAAGGGCCACGAGTGGCGCCAGCTGGTCGAAGAACCGCTGATCGTGCTGGTGCCGCCGCAGCTGGCATCGCGCGACCCGCTCGACCTGATCGCCAGCGAACCCTTCATCCGCTACGACCGCACCGTCTGGGGCGGGCGCCTGGCCGACCGCTACCTGCGCCAGCACAACCTGCACCCGAACGAACGGCTGGAAATCGACGGCCTCATGGCGATCGCGACCCTGGTCTCGCAGGGCCTGGGCGTCTCCCTGGTGCCGGACTGGGCGGCGGAATGGATGGACCGCCTCGGCCTGGTGCGGCTGGCCTTGCCGCAGGGCGCGCCGGTGCGCCGCATGGGGCTGTTCTCCTCGCCGTATTCGCCGCATGCGCAGCTGGTCGGGGCATTCTACGAGGAGGCGTGCCGGGTGATCGCGGCGCCGGGCAGCGCGGCGCACGCCGCCTGAGGGACACGGCCGGCGGCGATATCCATTACACTGCCGGCTAGTTTTCACTTCCTGAACGACCATGCCAGCCGCACCCACTTCCGAACACCTGCACGCCCACCTCGACGGCGACGCCAGCCATGGCCACTTCATCGAGGCGCGCAGCCAGAAGGCGCTGGCCATCGCACTGGCGCTGACGCTGCTGTTCGCCGTGATCGAAGCCGTGACCGGCGTCATGAGCAATTCGCTGGCGCTGATCTCGGACGCCGGCCACATGGTCACCGACGCCGCCGCGCTCGGCCTGGCGCTGCTGGCCCAGGTGGTCGCCAAGCGCCCGCCCTCCTCGCGCCACTCGTTCGGCTTCGTGCGCGCCGAGGCGCTGGCGGCTTTCGTGAACAGCCTGGCGATGCTGGTGCTGGTCGGCTGGATCGTCTACGAAGCCTCGCAGCGGCTGCTGCACCCGCAAGCCGTGCAAGGCGGCGTGGTGCTGGTGGTCGCCGCGATCGGCGCCTGCATCAACATCCTCGTGGCCTGGGTGCTGTCGCGCGACACCCAGAGCATCAATACCCGCGCGGCGCTGGTGAACGTGATGGGCGACCTGCTGGGGTCGGTGGCCGCGATCGCCGCCGGCGCCATCATCTATTTCACCGGCTGGGTGCGCATCGACCCGATCCTGTCGATCTTCGTTTCGCTGCTGATCCTGCGCTCGACCTGGGGCATCCTGCGCGAGTCTTCCCACTTCCTGATGGAAGCCGTGCCGCACGGGATCGATTACCTGCAGGTCGGCGCCGACCTGGCCGAAGTCGAGGGCGTGCTCTCGGTGCACGACCTGCACGTGTGGGACATGTCGCCCGGCCACCCTGCCCTGATCGGCCACCTGGAGATCCGCAGCCTGGCCGAGTGGCCGGCGGTGCTGCAGCGCGTGCGCGATATGCTGTTCGCCAGGCACGGCATCGACCACGTCACCCTGCAGCCGGAAGGCCCCGACGGCCACCCGCTCGACGCCAGCATCTGTAAGCCTGCGCTTACCCGGCCTGGGCACGCGCGCCGATAGGACACAATTGCGCCTGTCACGATAATCGGGGCATGAGCGAAATTGCCAACCCCATTACCGAACGCGTTTTCGATTGCCTGATCATCGGCGGCGGCCCCGGCGGGCTGACCGCCGCCATCTACCTGCGCCGCTTCACGCGCAACGTCGTCGTCGTCGACAAGGGCAACAGCCGCCTGTGCCTGATCCCGGTCTCGCACAACTACCCCGGCTTTCCCGAAGGCGTGCCGGGCGGCCAGCTGCTGACCAACCTGACCCACCAGCTGCGCAACTACGGCGGCGACGTGCTGCATGGCGAGATCACCGACCTGCGCCTGGAAGACGGCCACTTCGTCGGCGACTACCAGGACGACGCCGGCGTCACCCACCCGATCCGCGCCCTGACCGTGCTGCTGGCCACCGGCGTGGCCGACGCCGGCCTGCCGATCGAGAACTGGCGCGAAGCCGTCGCCAGCGGCGCGGTGCGCCTGTGCCCCGTGTGCGACGGCTTCGACGTCATGGACCGGCGCATCGCCGTCGTCACCAACGACACCAACCCGGTCGGCCACGCCCTCTTCATGCGTTCATTCAGCGAGCACGTGACGCTGTTCGACCGCAGCACCGAGCCCATGCTGAGCGAAGACGAGCGGCGCCAGATCGCCGCGGCCGGGGTGCGCTACATCGAGTCGCCGTTATTGGGCGTGACCTTGAGCCCGGACATGAAACCGGTGCTCAACACGGCCGATGGCGAGAGCCGCGAGTTCGACGTGTTCTATCCGATGCTGGGCGAATCGGCCCGCTCCGGGCTGGGGGCGAAGCTGGGCGTGGAGACTGCGGAATGCGACAAGGTCGTGGTCGACGACCACCAGCGCACCTGCGTACCGGGGCTGTATGCGATCGGCGACGTGGTGCGCGGCCTGAACCAGATCGCGGTGGCGGCCGGGCAGGCGGCGATCGCGGCGACCACGATTCACAATGCGTTGCCGTGGGCGCTCCGCAGCGTCCCGACGCGCGAAAGCGTGGCCTGAGCGCGGCGCCTAGGCCCCCTGCGCCGGCACCGGGTCGCGCAACCCATCCAGCATCCGCCCGAACTCGGCCGCCGGCAGCGGGCGGCTGAACAGGTAGCCCTGCACTTCGTCGCAGCGGCGCGTGCGCAGGAAGTCGCGCTGCGGCGCCGTTTCCACGCCTTCGGCGATGACGCGCATGCCCAGGTCGTGCGCGAGCGAGATGATCGCCCCCACCATGGCGGCGCTGCCGGCATCGGTTTCGATGTCGCGCACGAAGGTCTGGTCGACCTTGAGCACGTCCACCGGGAAGCGCTTCAGGTAAGCCAGGCTCGAATAGCCGGTGCCGAAATCGTCGATCGCAAGCTGCACGCCCATCGCCTTCAGTTCGCGCATGGTCGCGATCGCGCACTCCACCTCGTCCATCACCAGGCTTTCGGTCAGTTCGATCTCCAGGCAGGATGGCGCCAGCTGCGCCTCGGCGACGATGTCGCGGATCATGCCGGCCAGGCCGGTTTCGCGGAACTGCAGCGACGACAGGTTGACCGCCACCCGCAAAGGTCCGTGGCCGGCGCGCTGCCAGGCCGCTGCCTGCAGGCAGGCAGTGCGCAGCACCCAGGCGCCGATCGGCACGATCAGCCCGGTGTCCTCGGCCAGCGAGATGAAGCGGTCGGGGCGCACCATGCCCAGCTCCGGATGGCGCCAGCGGATCAGCGCCTCCATGCCGACTACCGCGCCGGTCTCGAGCGCGACCTGCGGCTGGTAGTGCAGCTCGAATTGCGCACCGTCGAGCGCCCCGCGCAGCGCGTCGGCCAGCGCCAGGCGTTCGCGCACGTGCTCGTTCATGCCCGGCAGGTAGGAGCGCACGGTGTTGCGGCCCGCTTCCTTGGCCCGGTACATCGCGATTTCGGCGTTGCGCACCAGGGCTTCGGCGTCCTGGCCGTCGGACGGAAAGGCGGCGATGCCGGCGCTGCAGGTCAGGTGCAGGCGCTGGCCCTCGTCCTCGAAGGCGAGGCTGAGCGCGTGCAGGACGTCGTTGACGGTGGCCAGCGCCTGGTCGTCGTCGTTGCGGTCGACCAGCAACAGCACGAACTCGTCGCCGCCGGTGCGGGCGACCGTGTCCGCGGGCCGCACCGCCGCCGCGATGCGCGCCGCGGCCTGGCACAGCAGGCGGTCGCCGACCGGATGGCCGAGACTGTCGTTGACGTACTTGAAGTGGTCGAGGTCGAGCGCCACCACCCAGGCCGCACCGCCGCGCGAACCGGCGAATACCATGGCGCGCTCGATGCGGTCGGTCAGCAGCAGGCGGTTGGGCAGGCCGGTCAGGGTATCGTAGCGCGCCCGGTGGCCGAGCTCCTCCTCGTAGCGCTTGGCGGTCGTCACGTCGTATTCGGTGATCACGAAGTGTTCGGTGCTGCCGTCGGCGCCGTGCACCGGTGCCACGTACACCTCGGCGAACAGTTCGCTGCCGTCCTTGCGCACCAGGCGCAGCATCGCATGCCCTTCGCGCTGCGCGCGCATCGTATTGAGCAGTTCATGCACGGCGGCCTGTTCGGGCAGGCCGACGACGAAGTCCTCCAGCGCCCGTCCGGCCAGCTCGTGGGCGGCGTAGCCGCGCATACGCTCGAAGGCCGGGTTGACGTACTCGATCGGATAGCCGGGGCGCCTGGCGTCGACCAGGATGACGGCATTGGCACTGGCCTCGATCGCCCGGAAATACAGGCGCATCGCCTCCGAGGCATGCTTCAGGTCGGCGGTACGCACGTCGACCAGCCGCTCGACCTGGCGCCGGCGCGTGACGCTGGCGTTGACGTAGCCGGTCAGCGCCAGCGTGAACATCAGGCCCAGCAGCAGCAGCGCGCTCGAGCCGACGTGCACCGCGGCTGTCTCGGCCGCATACGCGCGCACCTCCCAGGTCTGGCCGTACACATCGAAGCTGCGCACCCGCCCGAGCACGTGGGCGCCCACCAGCTTGCCCCACCAGTCCGGCTCGTCGGGTCCGGCATCGCCGTAACGCGCCACTTCCAGCATCGTGCTGCTGCCGTCGGCCCGGCTGGAGAGCCGCACTTCGACGCCGCGATGCTGCAGCAAGGTGCCGCGGCGCAGGTTTTCAGTGACCAGCTTGCCAACGTCGATCACCACTTCGGTCACGCCGGCGGCGCCGCCCGGCCCGGCCCCGCCGCTGCCCGGCGCGAGCGGCATGGCGATCACCAGGCCATGGGCGCCGCGCGGCTCGATCAGCCGGATCACGCCACTTGCCGTCGGCCGGCCGCGCGCCATGGTCCGGTCGAGCAGCGCGCGGTGCGGCGCGAACGACCAGATATCGTAGCCATGCGCCACATGGTCGGCCGGGATCGGTTCGATCATCGCCAGCGGCAGGTACAGCGGGCGTTCGCCCGCGGGCACGAATCCCTGGCCGCGGCGTTCGCGAATGACGAAGCCGGGCCACTCGGCGGCGCGCCGCGCTTCGTAGCGGGCGCGCTCGGCGCCGGGAACGAAATGGTAGACCGCCAACGCCTGGATGTAGGAATGGGTCTTGATCAGCGGCGCGGTGAACTTGGCAAACTGCACTTCGCTCACCCCGCCGGTTGCGTCCAGCAGGAAATTGGTCGCGCGCATGGATTCAGCCGCGTTTTCGAAACTGAGCGCAAGCGCCGCGGCGCGTGCCTGCACCCGGCGGTCGACTTCGAACTCGTAGCGCGCATCCTCGGAAGCCTGCAGGATGAAAAACAGCAGCGAGCTGACCGCCAGGCCGCACAGCAGCGTGGCAAGTGATGCAGGATGCAGGGCGCGCACCCGCTGCCCGAGTGAGGTTGGGGTGGCGGTCATGCATCCAGTCTAACAGATGCCGGGACGGCGCAAGCCGGTGCCGGCGCGCGCTTCAATCGGGGCCCGAAGCGGCGCCCGCAGCGCTACCCGAATCGGCGCCTGAAGCGAGCGCGATGCGGCGCTCGAGCTGCGCCACCGCGGCGGCGTCGCCCGCCGCGCGTGCGCGCTGCAAGGCCACGCCCAGCCACATCAGCAAGGGCCGGCGCCATCCCTGCAGCGAAGCCGTTTGCGTGGCCGCCTCGATCGTTTCAAGCCCGATCCGCCCGGCCTTGAGAGAAGCGCCGGCGGCAACCAGCCGGGCCAGCGGGTCCGCCACGCCGGCAACGGCGCCGCCGGCGACCACCGGCCGGTGCTGCTCGGGCAAGGCCGCCAGGTCGAGCCCTTGCCAGCGCCCGTCGAGGTAGGCGGCGTAGGCGCGCTGCTGCGGCGTGGCGTCGGGGGCCAACGCGACAAATCCGCGACAACCGTCGAATTCGAGGCTTGCCGACAACACCGCGCAACGCACCAGTTCGACCTGCGCCACGAGATCCGCGCGCCCGGTGCTGCTTGTCTCGCGTCGCGCGCGTGCAAATTCCGCGTTGGCGGCAGCCGTTTTCCCGCGCAGGTAATCGTCGGTGAAACCGTCGAGCGCATCTTTCGCGTCCGCTTGCCAGCTCGGGGGCGCCGGCGTGCTGGCGCAGCCGGCCAGCAGCAGCGCAATCAACAAGGTGGTCGTTTTCATGGCAGCTTGATCTCCTCGGTCTTGCCGGCGAACGGCCACTTGCGGTTGACCTGGTCGACCAGCCGATTCACCTTGCGCAGGCTGGCATCGACTTCGCCGCGCAGCGCGCCCAGGTCGTCGGTGGCCACGCGCGCATTCGCGCCGACCGCCTGCGCCTCGACCAGCACGGCGTCGACCTTTTTCAGCGTCGTGCGCGCATCCCGCAGCACGCCCTGCAGCTCGACCACCGCCGCCTGCGCATCGTCGACCACGCCCTTCTTGCCGTACAGGCGCTGATCGGTCTTCGCCAGCAGCCCGTCGAGCCGCTGCAGCGTGCCGACGAATTTTTTCGCTTCGTCGTCGCCGAGCGCGCCGCTCAGCAGGCCGTACTTGCCCGACAGGCGCCCGGTCAGGGTTTGCAGGTTTTCCAGGCTGCCGGCCACGCTCGAACCCTCGGCCGTCATGTTCTCCAGGTTGTCGAGCAGCGACTTGGCGGTGGCCACCAGGCCGGGGATCTCGGCGGTCACGTCGCCGCGCAGGATCGGGCGCACGGCGCCGGCCGGCAACGGGTCGTCGTCGAGCACGCCGGTAAACGCGCGCAGGCGCGTCTCGCCGACCACGCTGCGCTCGAGGGTGAAGACCGAGGATGCGCGCAGCCACTTGGCGTCGGATTTCGTGACGTCGACCACCACCTGCACCTTGCCGTCCTGCGCCAGTTCGACCAGGCGCACGCGCCCGATCGGGAAGCCGGCGAAGGTCATGTCCATGCCGGGAATGACGCCTTCGGAATTCTCGGTGGTCAGGATCAGCTTTTGCGTCGCCTCGAACACGCCGCGCGCGTACATCACGTACAGGACAAAGGCGACGATCAGCGCGGCGACCAGCGCCAGCAGGATCATGGCCTTGGTTTCGACATGGGCCGGCTCGTCAGGAGTGGTATCGATCATGGATAGATTCTTAAATATATTTGAGAGCGAGCGACGCGCCTTCGATCAGCAACAGCACGAACAGCAGCCGCAGCGCGCCCGGCTGCACGCTCGAACCGAGGCGGCGCGGATAGCGCTGCAGCTCGAGGATGGCGGCGGTCGGGATCACCGCCACGGCCAGGCCGAACAGCACGGTCTTGAGCACGAAGCCGATCGCGACGACCGGCTCGAACACGCGTCCGACGGTGCGCGTGTAGTCGGACACGCCCCAGGGCGACAGGCCATACACGTTCAGATAGGCCAGCAGCAGCACGATGGTCGAACTGACCATCGCCAGGCTGAGCACCGCAAAGGCATTCGCGAACAGCTGCGGCACCAGGTCCCGGCGCAGGCGGCGCAGCGCTTCGGCATTCACCTCGGCAGCCGGCAGCCCGGCGCGCGCCAGGCCCAGCGCCGAAGCATCGAAGGCCATGCTCGAACGCAGCGCGGCGAACAGCGCCGCCGACAGCGGGATCAGTTCCAGCACCAGCACCCGCACCACCATCTCCAGCGCATAGCGCGACAGGCCGTAACTCATGGCGGTGACCAGCACGATGCGGATGATGACGAGGCTGATCAGCGCCGAGAGCAGCGTGAACCAGGGCAGCACCTGCCAGGTGCTGGCGTGGATGTAGCGCGCCGTGTTCAGGCGGCTGGCGCGATTGTAGCTCGACGGCGTGAGCGCGGTGACGACGGCCACCGCACCGAGGAAGAACATGTACCACCAGCTGCGCAGGTAGCGCGCGAGGGCGAGGCCCCACAGGCTGGGGCGGGTGGCGAGGTGGAGGGTTCGGCGCATGGTTATATGATACGGTTTTAGCAAGTATGCATGAGATTACGTATCATGTTTCGCGTAGGGTGGGCACTTGTGCCCAGGCGGTACGGCGTCGGCATATCGAACCCGATGCAAAACCACGCGACGCATGCTGACCGAATGTGTCTACTCGCGCGGTTAAGCACCTGTTCAACCGCGTGGGCTCGAGAGCCCACCCTACGACCTGCGGGCCTCTTGCACGCCGCCGACTTCGGCGATCGCGCTCAAGGCCTTCTGCAATTGCGCCGTCGACCCGATCTCCGCCGTGAACACCATGCGCGCCTGCCCCTTGGTGGTCTGCGTATTCACGCCCGTGACGTTGATCTTCTCGCGCAGGAAGGCGTCCGAAATATCGCGCAGCAGGCCCTGGCGGTCGATCGCGAGGATGAAGATGTCGACCGGGTACACGGTCTCGATCACGCCGCGGCCCCACTCGGTCTGGATCACCCGTTCCGGCGCCTTGGAGCGCATCTCGGCGAAATTCTTGCACGACAGCCGGTGGATCGACACGCCCTTGCCGCGCGTGACGAAGCCGACGATCGGGTCCGGCGGCGCCGGCTTGCAGCAGCGCGCCAGCATCGTCATCAAGCCCTCGGTGCCGACCACCAGCACGCCCGATTTCGCGCCCTGCTCCACGCTCGAGGCGCGGCTCTTGTTGACCACCGCGGCGTCGTCCGGCGGCGGCGCTTCCACGGCTTCGTGCAGCGCCGCTTCCACGTGGCGCAGGCTGAACTTCTCCTTGCCCACCGCGATGAACAAATCGTCGACCTTGGCGAAGCCGAGTTTATGGGCCAGCGCTTCCAGGTTGACCGCGGTCTTGCCTTCGCGCTGCAGCGATTTTTCGACCAGGGCGCGCCCCTGCGCCAGCGTCTCGGCCAGCTCGAGCGCGTGGAACCACGCTCGAATTTTCGATCGCGTCCGGCTGCTGACCGTGTAGCCGGGGCTGAGCCAGTCGCGCGACGGGCCCTGGCTGCCGGCCGGGCCCTTGGCGGTGATGATCTCGCAGGTCTGGCCGTTGCTAAGGGGCGTATTCAGGGGCACCATCACGCTATCGATCTTGGCGCCGCGGCAGCGGTGGCCGACTTCGCTGTGCAGGTGATAAGCGAAGTCGATCGGGGTCGCGCCGACCGGCAGTTCGAGCACGCGCGCCTGCGGCGTCAGCACGAAAATGCGGTCGTCGAGCGTGGTCGCTTTCAGCTTTTCGACCCATTCCTTCTGGTCTTCCTCGGCGGCGGCGACGTCCGTGACGTCGGTCACATCGGTCTTCCAGGCCAGCAGCTGGCGCAGCCAGGCGATCTTCTCGTCGTACTTCTGGCTCTTGAAGTTGGAGCCGCCTTCTTCCTTGTAGCGCCAGTGCGCGGCCACGCCGTACTCGGCGAAGCTGTGCATTTCCTGGGTGCGCACCTGCACTTCGAGCGGGCGCCCGTCTTCGGCGGTGACGACCGTGTGCAGCGAGCGGTAGCCGTTCGGTTTCGGACGCGCGATGTAGTCGTCGAATTCGCTCGGGATCGGGGTCCAGATGTTGTGCACCAGGCTCAGGACCGTGTAGCAGGTTTTCTCGTCCTGCACGATCACGCGGAAGGCGCGCACGTCGTACAGCGACGAAAAATCGAGGTCCTTGCCGCGCATCTTGTTGTAGATGCTGTAGATGTGCTTCGGGCGTCCGCTGACCTCGGCCTTGATGCCGGCCGCGTGCAGCTCGCGTTCGAGCCGTTCGATCGAGGACGCGACGAAGCCCTCGCGCGCCATGCGCTTTTCTTCCAGCATCCTGGCGATGCGCTTGTAGGTATCGGGCTGCATGAAGCGGAAGGCCAGGTCTTCCAGCTCCCACTTCAGTTGCCAGATGCCGAGGCGGTTCGCCAGCGGCGCGTACAGGTCCATCACCTCGCGCCCATAGTCGTGGGTGAGTTCGTCGAAGCGCTTCTGCTCGGCGAACCAGCGCAGCGCCGTGATGCATGAGGCGAGGCGGATCAGGACCACGCGCATGTCGGTCGCCATCGCGAGCAGCATCTTGCGCAGCGTTTCCACCTGCGCACCGGCTTGCTGGGCCGCGTTCTTGCCGCGTCCGACCGCCTGCTGGCCGACCGTCAGGTCGCGCAGGCGGATCAGCTGCTGCACGCCGCGCACCAGGCTCGCCACCTCGGGCCCGAACAGGCGCTCGAGCGTTTCCACCAGCGGCGGCTCGACGATCACGAGTTCGAACAGCAGCCCGGCGATGCGCGTTTCGACGTCGCTGCGCAGGTAGGCCAGCGTGCCGGCCACGCCCAGCGAAAATTCGAACGCGTTCTGGCCGGACCAGCAGGCGCGTTCGCCATAGGCGGCCGAGGCATAGTCGAGCGCGTGCTGGATGCGCACGCATTCCTCGGGACTCAGGCCCGATACCAATCCTGTTGCGGCGTCGCCGAGTGCGGCGGTCGAAACCATCGACGATCAGCGCAGTGCGGCGGTGACGACGATCTCCACCAGGCAGGCCGGATTGGCAAGCTTTGCTTCGACGGTCGCGCGCGGCGGCGTGTGGCCGGAGGCGACCCATTCGTCGTAGACCGCGTTCATGCCGGCGAAATGCGCCATGTCGGCGATGTAGATCTGGCACATCAGGATGCAGGTCTTGTCGCTGCCGGCTTCCTGCAGCAGGCGGTCGACGTGGCCGAGCACTTCGCGCGTCTGGCCTTCGATGTCTTGCGTCGTGTCTTCGGCGATCTGGCCGGCCAGGTAGACGGTGCCGTTGTGGATGGCGGTTTCGGACAGGCGCTTGCCTACGTGAAGTCGTTTGATTTCCATGTTCTCTTTCGTGTTCTGGGCGCTGTCAGGCGCCCGTTAAAAATGCGCGTGCGATGGCAATCTGCCCGGGCTGGACAAAGGTCGGCGCGTGCCCGACACCGGGAATCTCGACCAGTTGCGGCTTCGGCCCGCGCGTCGTCATCAGTTGCGCGGTCTCGTGCGACAGCAGGTCGGACAGCTCTCCGCGCACCAGCAGCGTCGGGCAAGCGATCGCATCCCAGGCGTGCCATAGCAGCGCCTCGTCCTGCTTCGCGCGTTCCACGCCCATCGCCTTGAAGGGCTGGGCCAGCGCCAGGTCGTAATGGCGCACCCATTCGCCGTTCGGCTGCTCGCGCAGCACGTCGGCGGCCAGCTTGTCCCACTGTTCGTCGGTGTGCGGCCCGAACGACGCCGATACCTCACGCACGAAACGCGCGCCGCTGGCGTAATCGGGAAAGCGCAAGTCCTGGCCGATGTAGTCGGCGATGCGGTTCAGGGCCGCGCCGTCGAGGGTCGGGCCGATGTCGTTGAGCAGCAGGCGCGTGATCGGCGAACCGGGCAGCGAGGCCAGCACCATGCCGATCAGGCCGCCCATCGACGTACCGAACCAGTGCACCTTGTCGGCGCCGCCCGCGGTGACGCGCGCGATCAGCGTCACCATGTCGGCCACGTACTGGGGCAGCGCGTACAGCTGCGGATTGGCGAGGCGTTCCGAGCGACCGCGTCCGGCCACGTCGGGGCAGACGACGCGGTAATGGTTGCACAGGTCGCGCGCCAGCGCATCGAAGTCGTCGGCCACGCGGGTCACGCCGTGCACGCACACCAGCACGCGCGGGTTGTCCGGATCGCCCCACTCCTTGTAGGCGATCCGGTGCAGGCCGGCCGGCGAGGCGCACTGCACGCTCTTGATCCTGACTTCGCTCACACGCTGCTCCAGTTGACGATATTGGTACTCGGTTTTGACGCTCGATTCGGCCCAGCCGCACATTTTAACTGCCCGAGCGATTAGAATTCTACCAATTCCGCGCAAGAACCCCGAACACCCACCCTACAGAGGACAAGATGAAATCCAGTATGCTCAGCGGTAAAACGGCACTCGTCACCGGCTCGACCTCGGGCATTGGCCTCGGCATCGCCCGCGCACTGGCCGAACAAGGGGCCAACCTGGTCTTCAACGGCTTCGGCGACGCCCAGCAGATCGAGAAGCTCCATACCGACATCGGCGCCGAATTCGGCGTGCAGACCGCCTACCACAACGCCGACATGTCGAAGCCCGGGCAGATCGAGGCGATGATGGCCTTCGCGCAGGAGAAGTTCGGCGGCGTCGACATCCTGGTCAACAACGCCGGCATCCAGCACGTGGCCGCCGTCGAGGATTTTCCGGTCGAGAAATGGGATGCGATCATCGCCATCAACCTCAGCTCCGCCTTCCACACTACGCGCCTGGCCCTGCCCGGCATGAAGCAGAAGAACTGGGGCCGCATCATCAACCTGGCGTCGGTGCACGGCCTGGTGGGTTCGGCGCAAAAGTCGGCGTATGTCGCGGCCAAGCACGGCCTGGTCGGCTTCACCAAGGTCACCGCGCTGGAGACGGCGCAAACCGGCGTCACCTGCAACGCGATCTGCCCGGGCTGGGTACTGACCCCGCTGGTGCAGAAACAGGTCGACGACCGCGCCGCCCGCGAGAACGTGACGAACGATGCGGCAAAGCGCGCGCTGCTGGCCGAGAAACAGCCGTCGGGCGAATTCGTGACGCCGGACGAACTGGGCGCGCTAGCGGTGTTCTTCTGCTCGCCGGCGGGGTCGCAGGTGCGCGGCGTGGCGTGGAACATGGATGGGGGTTGGGCGGCGCAATAAGTTTTGCTTCGCCGCTGATCGAACGGTGATGACGCGTGGGCGGAGCCCACCCTACGGTACACGGCTGATCACATCTATACGTAGGGTGGGCTCTGCCCACGCGGATCACCGCATGCGCCGACGCGGCGTGGCTTTGGCCCCATGTGCGAAAATGGCGCCCTTTGCCTCACACGCACCCACCGACATGCACAACTTCGACAAGCGGCGCGACCGCTTCGACCTCTTCGACCGCATGGACAGCCCCGCGGTCAACCTCTGCTTCACGCTCGACCTGCCCGACTACCGCCCCTGGTGCAAGGCGCAGGGCCTGCCGCCCTTCCACGTGCTGCTGTGCGCCGTGCTGCGCGCGGTGCTGAAGATCGAGAACTTCCGCTACCGCGTGTTCGAGGGCGAGGTGATCGAGATCGACCGCCTGATGCCCTCGTTCACCGTCGTCAACCACAACAACGACCTGAATTTCGCCCTGTTCGACTGGTCCGACGACCTGCGCGAATTCGTCGCCCGCGGCATGGCGGCGCGCGACCAAGCCTGCGCCATGACGGCCCTGAACAACGCGTACGCCGCCCTGTCGCCGCGCCAGTGCAAGGACCAGGTTTTCATCACCTGCATCCCCTGGCTCGACTTCACCTCGATCCAGCATCCGGCCGCCTCGCTCGGCTCGCCCGACATCCCGTCGCTGGCCTGGGGCCGGTTCAGGGATGGCCCTGCCGGACGCCTGCAACTGCCGTTCTCGGTGCAGGCGCACCACGGCTTCGTCGACGGTTTTCACATCCACCAGTTGGCGCAGCAGATCGCGGCCGAGCTGGACGGCTTCATGCAATAAGCGGTCTCACTTCAGCACCTTCTGCACGTCCACGATGTCCACGCCCTGCAGCTGTCCCAGCCAGCTGTCGAACCACGGCTTGTGCGAGGCGCCCACCACCGTCAGCACACGCGCGCCGGGGCGTTCGCGGAAGGTTTCGCGGATGTTGGCGACCATGCGCAGGTTGCGGATCTCCCAGCCAGCGACCCAGATCTGCGGATAGCCCGCCTGCGATTGCGCGCGCAGGGCCGGCACGACGTTGGCTTCGGCCAGCGCGCGCAAGCCTTCGGGTTCGTTGATGGCGCGGTACAGCGGCAGCAGGTCGGGCGCACCGCTCAAGGCTTCCTCGCGCTTCTTCCTCGGTGCGAAGACCGCACCGCCTTGCGCCCACGCGGCCTCGATCTCGCGCACGAAGGCTTTGACGTCGGGCACCTCAGTGAGGTCGCCCGTATGGTTGTCGACCGCATACACGCGCGCCAGCCTGAGGCGCGCAGCCAGGCGCGCGGCGATCTGGTAGCTCTCGTCGTTGCGCTTGCCGAGCTTCTCGAGTTGCGCGACCAGCACCGCGTCCAGGCCATCGCCGCTGCGCCGTTCGCCAAGAGGCAGCTGCAGCCACTGCACATAGGCCGAAGCGCTGTCGTAGGACGCCAGGAACAGCGCGGCCAGGCGGCGGCGCTGCGGCGGCGTGGGCTGTGCCGGCCAGGCCTTGAGCAGCTTGCGCGCTTCTTCCATCGCCGCCGGCGCGTCCAGCCCGGTGGCGGCGCGCGCGGCCGCGACCGATTCGCAGTAATCGGCGCCGTACCTGGCGGCGTGGCGCGCCGCCAGGTCGCATTCCTCGCCGTTCTCGTCCTCGATGGTGACGATCTCCGGCTTGAAGGCGGCCAGCTTGTCGAGTACCGGGTCGAGCGCAGCCGGATTGAAGCTCGGCGGCAGGCCGCGCAGGTGGATCGTGCCGAGCACCAGCACCTGGGCGCGCGGCCCGGCCATGTCGCGGTCGAGGCTGGTCAGATCGACTTGCGCCGCGGCCGGGATCGAGGCGAAGGCGAACAGCGGCAGCAGGCAGGCTGCAGCCAGCCGCCGCGATGCGCGAATATCCATTGGACGTTCTCCATAACAATTTTATCAAGTGAGCAATATAGGAAAGACCGAGCGCAACCTCAACCGGATCACGACAGGAGGCCCGTTTCACGGTCCAGGCCGTCGAAAAAGCCGCTTGACTTCAAAATATGATGCTCATAATATGAAGATCATCATATTTCCTACGCACTCGTCATGACTACCGAATCGAAACAGACCCGCCGCGAACAATCGCACGGCCGCATCCTCGACGCCGCCGCGCGCGCCGTGCGCCGCCATGGCTATGCCGGCGTCGGCGTGGCCGAGGTCATGAAGGAAGCCGGCCTGACCCACGGCGGCTTCTACGCCCACTTCAAGTCGCGCGAGGCCCTGCTCGCGGCTGCCATCGAACATGCGGGTGCGGACAGCACAAAATCCCTGAACCGCCGCATCGTCGCCCTGCAGGAAGCGGGCGCGACTCCGGTCGCGGCGCTGGTCGAGGCTTACCTGGCCGACGTCCACGTCGCCAACTGCGAGCGCGGCTGCGTCGTCGCCGCCCTCGGTTCCGAAATGCCGCGCCAGGACGCCACGCTGCTCGATGCCTCGCGCCAGCGCGTCGGCGCCCTGGTCGAGCGGGCACGCGCTGCCTTGCCGGCGGAGGCGCCGCCCGAGCGCGCCTTCCTGCTTGCCAGCACCCTGGTCGGCGCGCTGCAGCTGGCGCGCGCACTTGGCGACGATGGCCGCGCCCTGCTGCCGGCCACCCGTGCCGCGCTGATCGCCCAATACGACGTTTGAATCGGCGGCTGCCTCTGCGCAGCCATTTTTTGACACCAAAATATGACGATCATCATATTCAGTACAAGCAGTCCAACCTGAAAGGAATGACCATGAAACTCGAGAACGCCACCGTCCTCATCACCGGCGCCAACCGCGGCCTCGGCCTGGCATTTGCGCGCCACGCGCTGGCGCACGGCGCGCGCAAGGTCTATGCCGGCGCGCGCGATCCGGCCTCCATATCATTGCCGGGCGTGATCCCGGTTGCGCTCGACGTCACCAATCCATCGCAGGTGGCGGCCGCCGCGCCCGACTGCGCCGACGTCACGTTGGTCGTCAACAACGCCGGCATCGCGGACATCGGCAACCTGCTGGACGAGGGCAGCATCGGCGCCACGCAGCGCATGATGGAAACCAACGTCTACGGCCTGCTGCGCGTGAGCCAGGCCTTTGCGCCGGTGCTGGCGGCGAATGGCGGCGGCGCCTTGCTCAACGTGCTGTCGATTGCCAGCTGGCTGAGCGCGCCCGTGCTGGCAGCCTATGCGGTTTCGAAAGCAGCCGCCTGGAGCGCCACCAACGGCTTGCGCAACGACTTGCGCGCGCAGAATACACAAGTACTCGGCATGCACGTCGGCTTCATCGACACCGACCTCACGCGCGGCATGGACGTGCCCAAGAACGCGCCTGGCGACGTCGTCGCGCGCGCCTTCGCAGCGCTGGAACGGGGCGACAGCGAAGTGGCAATCGACGACCTCACGCGCCAGATCAAGCGCGGGCTGTCGAACGAGCCGGGCATATACGTCGATTACACGCGCTGATCGGATGACGTCATGACTACCCTTGCCACGCCATCCGCCGATACGGCATCACAGTCCACCGTCTCGCCCTGGCCGACCTTCTGGATCGCCTGCATCGCCGTGTTCCTGGTCTCGATCGACAGCACCGTCCTGTTCGCCGCCTTCGGCGCGCTGCAGGCCGCCTTCCCTGCCGCCACGCCGGCCGACCTGTCCTGGGTGCTCAACGCCTACACCGTCGTCTACGCAACCATGCTGATTCCCGCCGGCGGCCTGGCCGACGCCCATGGTCGCAAGCGCGTGTTCCTGTTCGGCGTGACCCTGTTCCTGGCGGCGTCGGCCGCCTGCGGCATGGCCGACAGCGTGGCCTGGCTGATCGTGGCGCGGGTGCTGCAGGCGTTTGGGGCGGCCCTGCTCACGCCGGCCTCGCTGTCGATCATCCTCGACGCTTTTCCGAAGGAGAAGCGCGCGGTGGCGGTCAGCCTGTGGGGCGCCGTCGGCGGCCTGGCGGCGGCCATCGGGCCGAGCCTGGGCACCACCATCGTCGAGCACCTGGGCTGGCCGTGGGCCTTCTACATCAACCTGCCGCTGGGAGCGGTGTCGCTGTGGTTCGGCGCGGGGCGCCTGCGCGAAGCGGTCGTCAGCGGCAAACGGGCCCGGGTCGACCTGGTCGGCATGCTGCTCCTGATCGTGGCGGTGGGCGCGCTGGCGATGGCGATCACCCAGCTCGATTCGCCGCGCTGGAGCCGCCTCGAACTCGGCGCGCTGGCGGCCACCAGCGCGATTGCCTTCGGCGCCTTTGTCGCCTGGGCGCGCACGGCGGCGGCGCCGCTGGTCGACCTGGCCCTGTTTGCCAACCGCAGCTACAGCGCGGTCAACCTGGCGACGCTCGCCTTCGGCACGGCTTTCGCGATGATGTTCTTCGCCTTTTTCGCCTACATGACGCGCATCTGGCATTTCAGCCTGCCGCTGGCCGGCCTGGCGGTGACGCCCGGCCCGCTGATGGTGGTGCCGACGGCGATCGTCGCCGGCCGCATCGCCGCGCGCAGCGGCCACCGGCCCCTGCTCGTCATCGGTTCGGTCGTGTATGCCGCCAGCGGCCTGTGGCTGCTGCTGGTGCCGGGAACGGAGCCGGCCTATGTCACCGATTGGCTGCCGGGGCTGTTCCTGTCCGGGATCGGCGTCGGCATGGTGCTGCCTTCGCTCTCGGGCGCGGCGGTGGCGGGCCTGCCGCAGGCGCAGTACGCGGTCGGCAGCGCGGTCAACCAGGCCACGCGCCAGCTCGGGTCCGTGCTGGGGGTGGCGATCACGGTGCTGCTGGTCGGGCATGCGCATGTCACGCGCGCCGACTTCCTGCCGTTGTACGGCATGCACGTAGTGCTGGCGCTGGTGACCGGGGCACTGTGCCTGGCCGTCAGAACGCGTCCCGCGCCCCGATAGTCAGCCTGCCTGCAGCACCAGCAGGTAGCCGTCGATGCCGGCGCCGTTCTCGCTGCGCACGACGGAACGCTCGATCTCCAGGACCGTGAAGCCGTGCCGTACCCCCAGTTGCTGAAGATAGAGGAGCGCGTGCGCGTAGCGGTTCGAGGGCAGCAGCGTGTAGCCCGCTCCCGCGCCGGCTTCGGTCGAGAAGCAGAACCAGCCGCCGGGCCGCAGCGCATGGCGCACCGCGCCGAACAGTGCGTCCAGGTCGCCGAAGTACACCAGCACGTCGGCGGCCACGGCCAGGTCGAAGGCGGCCGTTTGCGACGACAACCAGGTGACGATGTCGGCGCAGGCCAGGTCGTCGTACAGCCCGGTGGCACGCGCCTGTGCCAGCATGTTGGCCGACAGGTCGACACCGGCCAGGCTGCGCGACAGCGGCCGCAGGAAAGGCGCGCACAGGCCGGTGCCGCAGCCCAGGTCGACGCTGGCGAGACCGGTGCGGTCCACATGGCGGCGGATGGCCGCATCGATCAGCGCCGGCGTGCGGTAGCCCAGCACGCCGGTGAGGTGCTCGTCGAAGTGGCCGGCGTACTGGTCGAACAGGGCCTTGACGTAGGCCTCGGGGGCGCGCTCGGGCGCCGCGCCGACGCCGAGTGCGGCCAGCGCAAAATCGACCTGGCTGGCGTCCTCGCCGGCCGCTTGCGCCAGCGTGCGCGCCTCCGTGTAAGCAGCAATCGCCTCGTCGCGCCGGCCGAGGGCCAGCAAGGCATCGCCGCGCTGTCGCTGGCTGTGCGCGTGCGCCGGGCGCAGCGCCAGCGCGGCCTCGAACGCGGCCAGCGCTTCCTGTGCGCGGCCCAGTTTCAGCAGCGCCAGGCCGCGTCCCGTATGTGCCGCGGGAGACTGCGTGTCAAACGCGAGCGCCTCGTCATAGCCGCGCAAGGCGGCGTCGAACTCGCGCAGCTGGAACAAGGCATTCGCGCGCACGCAAGCTGCTTCCGGATACGCCCGCTTTTCCCGCAGCGCCCGCTCGCTGCTCTCGAGCGCGGCACGCGCCTCGCCCAGGTCGAGCAGCGCGACCGCGCGGTTGTACCAGGCTTCCGGGTAGTTCGGGCGCAGCGCCAGGGCGCGCTCATGACTGTCGACCGCTTCGGGCAGGCGGCCGAGTTTGCGCAGCGCGTTGCCACGGTTGCTCCAGGCCAGCGGGTAGTTGGCGTTGCGCTGCAAGGCCGCCTCGAAGCTGGCCAGCGCCTCGCTGCTGCGGCCAAGGTCTTGCAGCGCCGCGCCGAGGTTGCAGTGGGCGGTCGCCTGGTCCGGATTGACGGCAAGCGCTTGTTCGATCAGGCGCACCGCTTCGGGCGCGTCGCCCTGCTGGCGCCGGACCACGCCGAGCAGGTGCAGCGCGTCGAACTGCCGCGGCGCGCAGGCCAGCACCGCGCGGTAGCGCTCCGCCGCTGCCGTCAGTTGCCCCGCCTGGTGCAGCGCCAGCGCTTCCTTCAACAACGCCGTCACTCCCGCATCCGCCATACGTCCCTCTCCAATGAATGTGGCCGCCAGCATACCGCACGCAGGCGCGGCCGGCTCCGCTATGATGAGTTCTTCACAACTCGAAGAACACAGCCATGCCGACCTGGACCAGGAAACTCGCCTTCACCACCCTCACCCTGCTCGCCAGCGCCTGCGCGCAAGCCTTCGAAGCGCGCAGCCTGCTGCTCTCGGCCGACCGCGTCTGGACCGGCGACGGCAAGCCGCACGCCGGCTGGGCGGTGCTGGTGGTCGACGGCCGCGTGAAGGAAGTCGGCCCGGCGGCGTCGGTGAACGCGCCGGCCGATGCCGAACGCATCGACCTGCCCGGCAAGACCCTGATTCCCGGCCTGATCGACCTGCATTCGCACGTGCTGCTGCACCCGTATAACGAGACCACCTGGGATGACCAGGTGATCAAGGAGCAGGTCGAGTACCGCACGCTCCTGGCCGGCAAGCACGGCGCCGATACGCTGCAGGCCGGCTTCACGACCCTGCGCGACCTCGGCACCGAAGGCGCGAACTATGCCGACGTCGGCATCAAGCGCGCCATCGAAGGAGGGGTGGTGGCGGGCCCGCGCCTGCTGATCGCGACGAAAGCGATCGTCGCCAGCTTCAGCTACGGCCCGGCCGAACGCAGCTACCGGCCCGACATGGAGATTCCCTACGGCGCACAGGCGGCGTCCGGCATCGACGAGGTGACGAAAGCGGTGCGCGAACAGAGCGCGCGCGGCGCCGACTGGATCAAGATCTATGCCGACTACCGCACCGGCGTCGACGGCAGCAGCCGCCCGACGTTTACGATCGAGGAGATGAAGGCGATGGTCGCGGCCTCCCACGTCACCGGCCGCAAGGTGGCGGTGCACGCGAGTACCGATGCGGCCATCCGCATGGCCGTGCTGGCCGGCGCCGACACCATCGAGCACGGCTACGGCGCCAGCGAAGCGACGATGCGCCTGATGAAGGAACGCGGCACCGCCTACGTGCCGACCCTCACGGCGCCGGAAGCGATCGGCGAATACTTCCAGAAGCACGTGCGCGGCGGCGCCCCGACCCCGGCGATGGCGGAGGCGGCGCGCGCCTTCGCCCTGGCGCGCAAGATCGGCGTCGTGATCGGCAACGGCAGCGACGTCGGCGTCTTCGCGCACGGCACCAATGCGCGCGAGCTGGAGTGGATGGTGCGGCTGGGGATGACGCCGACGGAAGCCCTGCGCGCGGCGACCGTGGTCGCGGCCGGCATCCTCGGCAAGGACAGGGATCTCGGCCAGCTTGTGCCGGGCGCGCTGGCCGACGTGGTGGCGGTCGAGGGCGATCCGACGGCGGACATCGCGGCGCTGCGCAAGGTGCGTTTCGTGATGAAGGGTGGGAAGGTGTATCGGCGCGATTGACCTGCTTGGGTGAGCAGGGTCGTAGGGTGGGCGGCGTCACGGTCGCGTCAATCCAGTCACTTCCGGTAGAGCCGCCCACCCTACGGGTCTGCTCTTCCATATCGGCCTGGAACGCAACACCTCGCAACACAGCGTCCGATACCCCGCTGCAATGTCGATATCAAGAACCATAATGACCGTCATTCACCGCGTTGGGATGCCCACATCAAAAACCGTAATGACGGGTATTCACCCGCTTGGGGATATCCACAATAGCGGCCACAGTGAGAATTCGTGATCATGCCAACACCATCAACCTCTCATGAAGAGTTGTCATGAAAAAGCCTTTCTATAAAATCCTGTACGTCCAGGTGCTGTTCGCCATCGTGATGGGCGTCCTGCTCGGCGTGTTCTATCCCGAGCTCGGCACCAAGATGAAGCCATTGGGAGACGGCTTCATCAAGCTGATCAAGATGATCATTGCCCCCGTCATCTTCTGTACCGTCGTCGCGGGTATCGCCGGCATGCAGGACATGAAGAAGGTCGGCCGCGTCGGCGGCAAGGCGCTGCTCTACTTCGAAGTCGTGTCGACCTTCGCCCTGGCCATCGGCCTGGTCGTAGCCAACGTCGCCAAGCCGGGCGCCGGCTTCAACGTCGACGTCGCCCACCTCGACGCCAGCGCCATCGCCCAGTACACCGACAAGGCGAAGTCGCAGTCGACCGTCGACTTCCTGATGAACATCATCCCGAACACCTTCATCGATGCCTTCGCCAAGGGCGACATCCTGCAGGTGCTCCTGATCGCGATCCTGTTCGGCGTGGCGCTGTCGATGCTGGGCGAGCGCGGCCGTCCAACGACCAAGATCATCGAAGACTTCTCGCACGTCATCTTCGGCGTCGTCAACATCGTCATGAAGCTGGCCCCGATCGGCGCCTTCGGTGCGATGGCCTTCACCATCGGCAAATACGGCCTGGCCTCGCTGATCCCGCTGGCAAAGCTGATGGGCTCGTTCTACCTGACCTGCGGCCTGTTCGTGGTCGTCGTGCTCGGCGCCATCGCCAAGATGACCGGCTTCTCGATCTTCAAGTTCATCTCCTACATCAAGGAAGAACTGCTGATCGTGCTCGGCACCAGCTCGTCGGAAAGCGCGCTGCCGGCCCTGATGCGCAAGCTCGAAAAGCTCGGCTGCTCGAAGTCCGTCGTCGGCCTGGTGGTCCCGACCGGCTACTCGTTCAACCTGGACGGCACCAACATCTACATGACGATGGCCGCCCTGTTCGTTGCCCAGGCAACCAACACCGAACTGACCCTGATGCAGGAACTGACCATCCTTGCGGTGGCCATGCTGACCTCGAAAGGCGCGTCCGGCATCACCGGCGCCGGCTTCATCACCCTGGCGGCGACGCTGGCCGTGGTGCCGACCATCCCGGTCGCCGGCATGGCCCTGATCCTCGGCATCGACCGCTTCATGAGCGAATGCCGCGCCCTGACCAATTTCGTCGGCAACGGCGTGGCGACGGTGGTGGTGTCGAAGTGGGAAAACGAGCTGGACAAGGGCCGCATGGACGCGGTGCTGGCGGGTACCTATGTCGAGGACCACGCCAAGCATGCGACGCCGATGCGCGAAGCCGCGTAATCAGGTTCCGTGACATCGTAAAAACCGCGCTTCGGCGCGGTTTTTTTATGGGCAAACGTAGGGTGGGCACTTGTGCCCACGCGGTCTCACCCATGCAAACCCGACGCTCAACCATACCCGTTGTCCCTCGCCCCACCCCGTGCTACGCTCCGGCCACAATCAAAACCGGAGACCCCATGATGCGCCTGCCCGCCCTCGCCCTCGCCGCCCTGCTCGCCCTCCCGCTGGCTGGGGCTGCCCAAACCGCTCCCGCCTACGACGCCGACTTGGCCAAATCCCTGGGCGCCGACGAGCGCGGCATGCGCCAATACGTGCTGGTGATCCTGAAAACCGGCCCCAACAAGATGCCCGCCGGCGAAGCGCGCACGAAAATGTTCGAAGGCCACTTCGCCAACATGGGCAGGCTGGCCGGCGAAAAGAAGCTGGTCGTGGCCGGCCCGCTCGACGGCAAGGACGGCCAGCGCGGCATCTTCGTCTTCAACACGCCCGATATCGAAGCGGCGAAAACCTGGGTCGCTACCGACCCGGTCATCATCAACGGCGAAATGGTGGCCGAGTACCACACCTTCTATGGCTCGGCGGCGCTGATGATGGTGAACGAGGTGCATGGCAAGATCGAGAAGAAGTAGTCAGGTCGACGTTCACTCCAGCCGGAACACCACGTCCACCGGCTGCACCAGCTTGAGCGCATCGACCGAGAGGAAATTGCGTGCCTCGACGTTTGACGCCGCCCTTACCCGCGTGAAGCCGACGTCCGCCCGCACCAGTCCGATCGTCGCGCCGACGTTCTTCACGCCGCCGGGGGTGACCGCGGTGACGGCGCCCAGCTTGCGCTTGGCTCCCCTGGCGATGATCTCGGCGCGGCGGCGCGCGTCGGCCAGGGCATTGGCCATCAGCTCGGCCTCGACCTGCTCGCGCTCGACGATATCGAACGAGGTTGCGAAATCAAGCAGGTTCGGCTTGTCGAGCAGGGGCGCCACCACAGCCTGCCACTTCGACAGGTCGCGCACGATCAGGTGCACGCTGACGCGCAATTCCTGCGCGGTCGCCTCGGCCGCCGCATTCCTGCCAGGCTCGCGCCGCACGTCGCGGGTTTCCATGTCCTCGAGCGGGACGCCCTGCTCCTGCAGCAAGGCGCGCACCTCGGCGATGCGGGTCTCGACAGCCGCGCGCGCCTGCGCCGGATCGGCATCGGCCGCCGCGACGATGAAGTCGAGCGCGCCGATGTTCGGCGTCGTGTAGCGCGAGGCGTCGGCGCTCACGTGCACGAATGGATAGGCCGGCAAGGGCGAAGCCTGGGCCGCGGCCGGGCTGGCAACGGCGGTAAAGAGGACGGCGGCAAGGGCGAGCGGTTTCAGCATGAAGTCTCCTGTCAACGTTATTGAACAGCAAGAATAAGCCGATCTAGACAAAGCTGTCTATTTATTTCCACCGGCCAGCGCACCCACAAAATAATCTAGACATTCTTTTCTAGACAAGATAATCTAGATCCACCTACCCTGCATCCGAAGGAACCGCCATGGCCATGCCTCCCGAACTCCCGAAGCCCACCGCGGCCGAACTCGACCTGCTGCAGACCCTGTGGCCGCTGGGCGCCGCCACTGCGCGCCAGGTGCACGAGTCGATGCAGCAGACGCGCCCCGACGTGACCTACGCCACCGTGCTGCGCCTGATGCAGATCATGCACACCAAGGGCTTGCTCACCCGCGACGAAAGCGAACGCTCGCACGTCTACGCGCCGGCCCAGCCCCAGGCCTCGCTGCAGACCAACCTGCTCAAGGACCTGATGCAAAAGGCGTTTGCCGGCTCGGCCAAGGCGCTGGTGCTGGCGGCCCTGAAGAGCGGCATCTCGAAAAAGGAGCGCGCCGAGATCGAAAAGCTGCTGAAAGAAGACAAGCCGGAGGACAAGGCATGACCGGCCACGAACTGGTCGGCCACATCGGCGCGACCCTGCTCGATTCCGTCTGGCAGGCGGCGCTGGTCGGCCTGGAAGCCTCGGTCGCCATGATCGGGCTGCGCAAGGCGCGTCCGCAAACGCGCTACCTGAGCCTGTGCGTCGCGCTGCTGCTGTGCCTGCTCTGGCCGGCGGTGCAATTGATCGCACGCCTGCATGGCGCCGCCGAGGGCGCCAGCGGCACCCCGGTGCTGGTGCAGATGCTGCCCGGTATCGCCGGCACCGACGCCAGCGGCTGGCAAGCCTTCCTGCAGGCGCACCTTGCCTGGATCGTGGCCGGCTGGGCAGCGGTGGCCGGCGCACTCGGATTGCGCCTGGCGCTGGGCATGGTATGGATCGGGCGCGCCGGCCGCAGCACCCGCACCGATGCACACTGGGACGCGCGTTTGTCAGACATGGCGGCCCGCTTCGGCATCGCGCGCGGCGCGCGCCTGCGCGTGGTCGATGCGCTGGCCAGCCCGGTGACGGCCGGCTGGTGGCGTCCGGTGGTGCTGGTGCCGGCTTCGCTGGTGGCGGGCATGCCGCCGCAACTGCTGGAAGCCCTGCTGGCCCACGAACTGGCCCACGTGCGCCGCCACGACTACCTGGTCAACCTGGCGCAGAGCGTCATCGAAACCATCCTGTTTTACCACCCCGTGGTCTGGTGGCTCTCGCACCGCATTCGGGTCGAGCGCGAACTGATCGCGGACGATATCGCGGCAAGGCAACTGGGCGAACCGCGGCGCCTGGCCCTTGCGCTTTCCGAACTGGAACGTCTCCAGTTCTCAACCCACCACCTGGCCCAGGCGGCCAACGGAGGAGATCTCATGTCACGCATCAAACGATTGGTTCGTCCCGATACACCCGCATCGAACTGGAAAGCCGCGCTTCCGGTCCTGGCCATGGCGGCCGCCTGCCTGGCCGGCTGCGCCGGCACGGCCACCAGCGCCGGCAGCGGCGCGCTCGAACACGACGCCCTCGCCAGCAAGCCGATTGCCCAGTTCAATTCCTGCGCGAAACCGGAATACACACCCGAAGCGCTGGCCCGCCGCGCACAGGGCACGACCTCGCTGCGCTTCCTGGTCGATACCGACGGCAGCGTGGCCGAGGCGCAAGTGTCGAAGTCGAGCGGCGATGCTTCCCTGGACGAAGCGGCGCGCGCCGCGATCGCCAAGTGCCGCTTCACGCCGGGGATGGCGAATGGCAAGCCGGCGCGTGCCTGGGCGCCGGTGCAGTACGTCTGGTCGTTGGGTTAACAAGACAGCGCCCTCCGCAATCACTGTGCATGCAGCGCCCCGCGCTAGAATAAGGACGCGACGGTCCGCCGTCGCCGACTGTTCAGCGGAGGGCGCGATGCAATACGGCGAAAGGTTCAACACCATTTCCCATCTCGGCGGGGCGCTGCTGGCTTTCGGCGCCAGCATCCCGCTGCTGGCGCGTGCGTTCGACGCCAACGGCCAGCGCGGCCTGTTCAGCACGGCCGTGTATGCCCTCTCGCTGGTGCTGATGTACGCCTGCTCGACGGCTTACCACGGCGCCAGCGGTTCCTGGAAACAGCTTTTACAGCGCTTCGACCACCTCAGCATCTACCTGCTCATCGCCGGCAGCTACACGCCGTTCTGCATTCTGATGCTCACCGGCAGTACCGGCTGGATCCTGCTCGGCGTCGTCTGGGGACTGGCAATCGTCGGCATCCTGCAGGAAACCCGGCCGCGCAAAGGTGCGCGCGTGCTGTCGATGCTGGTCTACCTGGCGATGGGCTGGTCGGCGGCCACGATGATCGGCCCGCTGCACGCCGGGCTGGGCACGGCCGGCTTCGCCTGGCTGCTGGGCGGCGGCATCACCTATACGGCAGGGATCGTGTTCTATGTGCTCGACACCAGGCTGCGCCATGCGCATGGGATCTGGCATTTGTTCGTGCTGGCGGGGAGCGCCGCGCACTACGTCACGATCTACTGGTACGTCTTGTAAAGCGCCGCCACAACAGCGCGGCGCTGGCCGCGAACATCGCGATGGCGAAACCATTCACGACCAGCACGCCCGCCGGCAGGTGCGCAACGAAGGCCAGGCTCAGCGCGCCGCCCAGATGCCAGGCGTCAGCCGACCGATAGGCGTAACAGCTGGCCAGCTGCGGGCCGTAGAACAGCAGGCCGATGGCGTGTCCGCTCCATTGCCTGCGCCAGGCGAGGACGCCTGAGGCCAGGCCCAGCAGCGAGAGCAGTAGCAGGCTGTTGTTCCCACCGCGGACAGCGATCGCTACGACCAGGCCGATCGCTGCGGTCACAACGGTAAGCGCGGCGGCGACGCGTTCGAGCCGCGACCAGTGCAGGAGGACCGGGATACGGATGCGATTTTTCAAAGGGTGTGATGGCTCAAGCATAGGGGTGTTCAACAACGACGTCATGGTGGTTGCATGCGACTCACGTTTCTCTGGCGGCTGTCGACCCGAAGTGGACATCGTCCATATCTCCGCAAAAACATAAATTTGTTCGCTAGGGCTCTCGCGGGTTTTCAGCACCCGGTCTCATTAAAGCGAGCCGGGCGGCCAAAAAAATTCCTGAACTATCTACAGCAAAACGACACCGGAGCCGGATATGCGATTGCTGCAGTGGGCAGACCGCCAATTTGGCTCTTTGAAAACTCCTTTAAGCCATCGTCTTTGACCTTGACTCAATGAGCTCTTGTATTCGCTTAGGAAGATCCAAGAAGCGGTCGACAACCACAGTCGGGAAAGGTAGCTTGTACTGCCGTAGAACAGACGCAATGAATGCATCAGCGCGAAAAACATCAACATAAGGTAAATAGACTGCATGATACGCATCCCCAAAATCGCTGATTTTAGGAGCTCTACTTTGTCTGGCCCGGGCAGAGCGTTGCGCGACGTGAAGCGCTAATGACGACGCTGTCGCGATGCCCGGAAATTTGTCCCATGGGTCGGCTGCGAATATTTTTTCCTGATCCATGCCCTGCGCTATCTTCGCAGCGAGTTTCGCTCCGGTCATCTTTGATAACGCTTTGAACGCCTCGTCCATGTTGCGTTCAATTTGATCAATGGACAACCCCTCTTCCAAGTGTGCATTAATTTTAATTGCGATATCTTGGTATTGTGCTTTCAATGTGCTATTCATATTTACGCTGTTTTCCCGGAGGTGCTTAGTCAATTCGTGCGCTTGATTCCAATTTTTCTGAAATAAGCTTCCGAAGTGAACTGGCTCAGCAATCGAATCATAGATCGAGCGCTCGGCATCAACGAGTGTATGCTTACCGCGATAATAAGAATCTATGACCATGATAGACTCCACGGACAAAGGAAGCTTCTCCCTCAAGCTTTCAATGTTAGGAAGCCTACTCGATAGGCTTACAAAGGCTTCTCGGGTAAATTTTTCATTATGGAAGAACTTGCGCCGGGCTTCTCGCGGTAAATTTGATACCAATTCAGTTAAGAGTTCTTCCCTTGTCGGCAGAATTGAGCCAAGGCGAAATGCGCTAGGAAACCAGTACCCATTGTCGAGACGCACAGTACGCCTCCGCTTGGACAATGGATCACCTGCGTGAACACTATCAACTTCGCTCTGCATTAAGTCAGCTGGATGACTCAAGCACTTCCGCCCACACAGCTTCTGAATAGTAGATAGCCGTCCAAGTCCCGCTGGGATTGCGCTCGGATTGACAGGTGAAGCTTCAGTAATGTGTGCTTCACTAAAACGTAGCTCAAGAAGCCCCCTGTCTTGCATTTCGACTAAGAACGTTTCGACCGCCACGACTTCTTCCGTGCGGCTGGATGGGTTGGCTAAGTTCGAGAAATCGCTACTGTCGAGGTAAACCTGAATTGGACTCTCCACGGTTGCCTTAAGATGAGTTGTAACGTAAGAGAAGCTTATGAGAAGTCGACAGGAACTGAACTAATCCAAGACGAGAAAGAAAATCGAGATTGCGAGTCACGGGAGAGACCAGACATAACGGCACTCGGCAGCAAGACACCCACTTCAACTCTTGAGCTTGCTACTTACCTGACTACGACGCCACAGTTAAAATAGCTTTAGCTCGACAAAGGACGGCTCAAGCGGAGGCGAAAATGAGCGGCAGTAGGCAAACAAAGTTGGCATCAACGTGCCGTTCCGCTCAAGCATAATATTTTGTTCAGCTAGAGCCGTCATGTCAAGATTTCATCGTACAGCCAACCAGAGAAGCTGTCTTCGTACAAAGTGAATTATGTAAAATTGCCTGAGGTCGACAGGAAGTCAGGCGACGTAAGCTAGGTGCTCAACGACCGCTTCCGACCCATTGCAGACATTGGAACAGCGGCGAGACCTCTAGTCAGGCTACTACTTCAAGCTCGACGTCTTCAGGCATGAATGACCAAAGCCAAATGGTGCTTCCGTCTTTTCCACTGCATTCGAGCTCATAGCCTGGAGGTTTACTGTACACCTCGATAACTGCTGCCACATCGCCAACACTTGGTGCGCGAACGCTAATACCGTCAGGCTGAAAATCGACTGGCTTACGCAGTTCTTTAATTCTGACCACATCGTAGCTTTTGATGGATGGCACTACATGCTCGTGGACAAACAGATGTGATGAATGACTGCTCCTGGTCGATTGCAGACGTATTGTAGCGTCCGCTTTCGACCCAAAGCGGCCGCTCAACGACAGCGAGGCTCACCGTGATCGCACAACATAGACTATGCAGCAAATTGATAAACTCTTGTCCATCGGGCCTCTCAGCAAGGAATATCTAATGACTCAGCTTTCTTGTTAGATTTCCTCGCCTCAAAGCAGTTTTCAAAGCCAGCAACGAACAGATAGACAGCCGCCCCACACCCGAGCCAGTCAACCTTTCCAGAATCGTTAATTGCCCAAAACCAAGTAGTGGCTACAGCAAAAAATAACTCAATGATCCCGTATGTGAAACGACTCTCTCTTTTAATGAGATAAAGGCCGGCAGCACCTATTAACACTAAAAAAGACCCGGATGTGCCGAGAGAATTTTCTCTCGATAGCCGATCGATTCCGATCCAACCTGAAAGATTCTGAAAATAGGGATCGTACAGCTGATAAAGATGGCCCGCGACGACGAATAAAAAGAAGGCCGTAGCGGCGCGATTTTGATTTATTGAAGCTAGCGATCTACGCTCTAGCCGGTCCATTTTAAACTCCAGTGTTGCAGAATTATAACGTGGTCCGGGCGGTAGACCGAGCATAAGCGCGATTTCAGTGCTGATGAGTGAAAACCGAAATTCCTCGGCACCTTGGCTTAATGACCGCTTTTAGCCGACAACGGACCTAATTACTGCTCAGTGTACGAGTCACATCACCATATCCGCAAGCCAATCTTATTGGACGGAAAAACAAAAAGCCCGGCATTGCCGGGCTCGTCGATAACAGAGGGGGCCGGCATCCACCGCGCCCCAGCTCCTGCATCAGGCACTCACACCGCTGACACGTCCAGCTCCGCCGCCGTCGCTTCCACAACCTGCTCCCTGGTCACGCCCGGCGCCAGTTCGACCAGCTTCAGGCCATTACCGGTAACGTCGATCACGCCCAGGTCGGTGATGATGCGGTCGACCACGCCGACGCCGGTCAGCGGCAGGTCGCATTTCTTGAGGATCTTGTGCGAGGTCGAGCCATCCTTGGCGGTGGCGACGTGTTCCATCACCACGACCACGCGCTTGACGCCGGCGACCAGGTCCATTGCGCCGCCCATGCCTTTCACCATTTTGCCTGGAATCATCCAGTTGGCCAGGTCGCCGTGTTCGGAGACCTGCATCGCGCCCAGGATGGCGAGGTTGATCTTGCCGCCGCGGATCATGCCGAAGGAATCGGCCGAGCTGAAGTAGGCGGCGCCCGGCAGCGCCGTGACGGTCTGCTTGCCGGCGTTGATCAGGTCGGCGTCCACCGCATCGTCGGTCGGGAACGGGCCGATGCCGAGTAAACCGTTTTCGGATTGCAGGAAGACTTCGATGTCTTGCGGCACATAGTTGGCGACCAGGGTCGGCAAGCCGATGCCCAGGTTCACATAGAAGCCGTCCTGCAGTTCTTGCGCCGCGCGCGCGGCCATTTCATCACGAGTCCATGCCATGTTCTGTCTCCGAAGGTGTTCTTAGTTCGCGCGCACGGTGCGCTGTTCGATGCGCTTTTCCGGCGTTGGATTGTGGACGATGCGGTGCACGAAGATGCTGGCGGTATGCACCTGGTCCGGATCGATTTCGCCGATCTCGACCATCTCTTCGACTTCGACGATGCAGACCTTGCCCGCGGTGGCGACGTTCGGGTTGAAGTTGCGCGCGGTCTTGCGGAACACCAGGTTGCCGGCTTTATCCGCTTTCCAGGCCTTGACCAGCGACACGTCCGGCACCAGGGCCATTTCCATCACATAGTGTTCGCCGCCGAATTCGCGCGTTTCCTTGCCGTCGGCAACGATGGTGCCGTAGCCGGTCTTGGTGAAGAAGGCCGGGATGCCGGCGCCGCCGCAGCGCAGCTTTTCGGCCAGCGTGCCCTGGGGCGTGAATTCGAGTTCGAGTTCGCCGGCCAGGAACTGGCGTGCGAATTCCTTGTTTTCGCCGACGTAGGACGCGATCATTTTCTTGATCTGGCGCGTTTCCAGCAGCTGGCCGAGGCCGAAGCCGTCCACGCCCGCGTTATTCGAAATGGCGGTGAGTTGCTTCACGCCCGAGTCGCGCAGCGCCTCGATCAGCGCTTCCGGAATGCCGCACAGGCCGAAGCCGCCGACGGCGATGGTCTGGCCGTCTTGCACGACACCAGCCAGCGCCGATGCCGCGTCAGGATACACTTTGTTCATACCCGTCCCTTTTATGAATTAAGCCAACAAGCTCGATGTTGGAATCCCGGATACTGGCGCCGCGCGCTGCCTCCAGGCATTCCTTTATGTACCGCAGAGTAGAATCCCAGCATAGAATACGCCGATTCAAAGCACAATACCGTAGAACTACCGGCCATGGCCTCGCCTTTGCCCCTCCTTTGCCTCAAGACCCGCTCCAGATGAACCCTTCCCACGCCATCGATTACGAAATGATTTTCCAGCATGCCCCCGTCGGCATGTGCATTTCGGTGAATCGCGTGATCCAGTCCTCGAACCTGGCGCTGGCGGCGATGTTCGGCTACGACCAGGGCCGTCTCGACGGCCAGTCGTTCGCCGTGCTGTATCCGACAATGGACGAATTCCTGCGCACGGGCGACCGGATCGTGCCGATCATGAACGCCAAGGGACGCTACTCGGACGAACGCATCATGCGCCGCGGCGACGGCGAGCTGTTCTGGTGCCACGTGACGGGACGCGCGCTGAACGCGGCCGAGCCGCTGGGCGCGGGCGTGTGGACCTTCGAGGACGTGAGCGAAAAGCGCCCGGTGACGGCGGAATTGACGCCGCGCGAACGCGAGATCGCGGCGCTGCTGGTCGAGGGCAAGACCAGCAAGATCATCGCGCGCGAGACCGACCTCAGTCCGCGCACAGTAGAAATGCACCGGGCGAAACTGATGCGCAAGTTTTCGGCGTCGACCTCGTCCGAATTGGTGCACAAACTGGTGGGGGTGGCGCGCTAGGCGTCAAAAAAAAGTCCCCGCATCCGTTGCCGGTGCGGGGACGCCCCCGCCTTACTGGACCTTGCGATACGGTCCGTTCGGGATCGCGGTCGGGCCGTGGATGAACACGTCGTTGTTCGCCATCTGCGCCAACGGCATGTAGTTCGGCGCTGCACGTTCGAGCGCCGCCGTAATGGCCGCTGCTACGAGCGTAGCCAACGGGTGGCCGGCATTCTGGTTCTGCGGCGTGTACTGCATGCGCTTGTTGGCGCGCCACAGTTCGGTGCCATCCTTGTAGACCAGCCTGTAGTCGAAGTCGACGGTGACGGTAGTCGACAGCAGGACGTACTTCGCATCCCACTGGTTGATGGTCACGTACAGCACGGCATCGGCGCCGAACATCTGCGCCAGCTGCGCGGGCGGCTGCTGGTGGATCTGCTCGCCTTCGTACAGGCCTTCCTGCTCGAGCACCGTTTTCGCCGTATGCACCGGGAATACATAGAAACCCTTTTCCGCCAGCGGCACGGTCAGCGTCGTCAGCAGGTAGTTCGGCGCATCGACGTCGACCGACTTGTTCGTGGCCGGCACGACCAGGATCGAGCGCGGCGCGGCCGCCTGGAAAGCGGACAGGTCGGTCTTGACGGCCTGGGTGGCGCAGCCGGTCAGCAGCGCCGCAACGAGAATCAACAGGCGTTTCATGAACGGGCCTCCGCAGGTTTGGCTTCAAGGGTTTTGATCATGGCATCCATCAGCACGGCACTTTCCGGCCACAGTTCGCGCTCGCGGCGGAAGTTGCCCAGTGCGCCGGCCTTGTCGCCGGCCTGCAGCTGCAAGGTCCCGAGGTCGGCATGCAAGCCCGGCGCGACGCGTTTGCCGCTCTTTTCGACGGCGGCGATGTGGGTCGCCAGCGTCTGCATGTTTTTCGGGAGTTCGCCCGGTTTCTTGTAGGACTGGTACAGCAAGGCATCGTAGCCGCCCCAGTCGTACAAGGCGTTGTTGGTCGCGCAGCCGGTCAATGCCAGCAAGGCGACGATCGTCAGCAGCTTTTTCATTGCGCACTTCCCTTCACGTCGAACGTGCGCGACACACCCTCGGCCACGTAGAATTTTTCGGAGACCAGGGTCCTGTCGCCCGTACGCACCGTCAACTGGTGCGTGCCCGGCAGGATGCGCAGCGCGGCCTTGCCTTCGGCGAAATCGGCGGCGCGGCCCATGTCGAGTCCGTCGACGAGCACACGTGCATTCGCATCGGCGCCGTCGGCGACGCGGAACGCGATATGGGGACGCGTGTCGGCCACGCCCGATTTTTCGGTCGGGTAGGACACGCAGGCAGCCAGGGTCGCCAAGGCCAGCGCGGCGGCGGCACGCTTGAACATCACGTCGGTACGCATCATTGGCCTCCCTTTTCGCGCACGGTCAGCTGGTCGAAGGTATAGCCCTGCAGCGAACCGCCGACCAGCGTGGCGCTCGCGCCTTCGCTCACTTCGGTGTCGCCGAACAGCGCATCGACGCGCAACTGCGCCACTTCCTTGCCCGGCAGCGTGATCTCGAAACCGGTCTGCGGCGATTTGACCTTCTTGCCGATCGTCTGCACCGAGAACACCATGCCCGGCGTTAGTCCTTGCGACTTGCCGCCGGCAATGAACCAGCTGCCCTGCTCGTTGCCGATCAGGGAGGTCTGCCATGGGCGGCGCTGCAGTTCGGTGCTCAGGCGATTGACGACTTCCGAGATCGCCTGGCGGATCGAGGCGTCGTTCAGGGTGCCGTCGTAGCCTGCCTGCGAGCCAAAGCCGAAGGTGGTCGACGCTTCGGTCGACGATTCGCCGGCGCCGGAAGCGGCGAAGAAACTCTGGCCGGTGGCGACGTCGACCAGGCGCAGGTCGATCTTGGCAAAGGCTACCTGTTTCTTGCTGTTCGATACGAAGCCGGACTGTCCGACCGCCTTGCGGCCGAATTCGCTGAGCGAACCCATGATCAGCGCATCGACGCCCACCAGCTCCTGTTTGGCGCCGGTGAGCTGGGCTTCGTCTTTCAGCTTGGACAGGTCGCTGCGCTCGAGCACGACGTAGGCGCCCGATTCGGTAAGCGCCTTGGCCAGCATGTCGGATACCTGTTTGCCGACCGGATCGCCGGCGTTGTCGCGCAGCAGCGAGCGGCCGTAGGTGGTCTCGTTCGAGACACGGCCGATGGCGATCTTGCGCTTGAGCGCGGGACGGGCGGCCGGCGCCTGTGCAATTGCCTGCTGGGCCTGCTTTTGCTGGAGCGTGGTGTGCGGCGCTTCGATCGAGGCAACCGGTGGCGCCTGGGTGGCGCAGCCGGTCAGGACCGCGAGTGCCGAGAGTGCCGCGGCAGCCTGCGCTGTGCGGCGTGGAAGAAGTGACATGGATTTTCCCTGTTGAGGTCCGAGACCGTTATTGTTATGTCATGCGACAGCATTGCACTGTAGCATTACTTTCCATAGGGAAAACTATTCAATTGTCACGTCAGGCCATTTTTTCGAGGCCCGTGCGCCGCCCTCAGCGTCCCCTCAAATCCGCCGCACCGACTCCCGCACGACCAGGCTCAGCGCCGGCATCTCCATCTCCGCTTGCGGATGCCCCAGCATGTCGAGCATCCGGTGCCCGATATTCATGCCGACTTCGTACAGCGGTTGGCGCACCGTGGTCAGCGGCGGCGTCGTGTACATCGAGCTGTGCAGGTCGTCGAAGCCGACGATCGAGATGTCGTCCGGTACCCGGATGCTGCGCCGGTACAGGGCCAGGCGCGCGCCATAGGCGGAGAGGTCGTTGCTGGCGAAGATGGCGGTGAAGCGCTGGTTCGACGCCAGCAGGCTGTTGACCGCCAGCAGGCCGCCGGATTCCTGGAAGTCGCCCGGCACCACCAGGCCCGGATCGACCTCGATCTTGTGGCGCGCCAGCGTGTCGCGGTAGCCGGCCAGGCGCGCCCGTGCATCTTCGTGGTCGTCGGGGCCGGTGATCATGGCGATGCGCCGGTGGCCTTGCGCGATGAGGAATTCGATCGCTTCGCAGGCGCCCTGGTAATTGTCGAGACTAAAGCCCAGCACCCGGTCGCCGGCCACCTTGCGCCCGAAGGCGACGATCGGCACGCGCTTCGAGAAACCGAGGATCTGGCTGTCGCTCAGGTTACCGGTCAGGATCGCCACGCCGTCGACGCGGCGCGCGATCAGCAGTTCGACGCGCTCGGCTTCCTCATCCGCATGCCAGTGCCCGCTCATGATCAGGAGCGCGTAGCCGGAGGCCTTGACCGCATCCTCGATCCCGACCATGGCGCGGCTGAAGTAGCCGCTTTCGAGCGACTGGGTCAGCACGCCGATCGTGCGCGTACTGCCCATCTTGAGGCTTTGCGCCAGGCGGTTCGGCTTGTAGTTGAGCTCTTCGATGACGCGTTCGAGGCTGCGGCGCTTGTCGTCGGAGACCTTGGCGGTACCGTTCAGGAAGCGCGACACGGTCGCCGGCGACACGCCGGCAGCCTGGGCAACCTGGTGCAGGGTGGTAGTGGCAGTGCTGCTGAAACTGGCGTCGTTTTTCATGGGGGCGTTCACTTCGACGCTCGGAGGCGCCGCCTGGGTGTTTCATGAAGTGTAACACGACGCGCCCTCCTCTGACTTCTCATGAAAACTTTTCATAAGTTCGACCTGCACCAGCTCCCAAGTAAAAACCCATTCACATCGCAAAATATCGTTTGACTTTTCGCTATTGACGAACATACCATGAAACCGTTTTCAAGAATTATGAAATCGATTTCTTGAAAAGCTTCTGAGTAGTAACCGCTGTAACGACATAACTCAAATAATTCAAATTTTGGAGACAGCATGACAACCAACGCATCGCAGCGCCGGCGCGCGCTCGCCCCGATCCAACTCGCCGTCCTGACCCTCGTTGCCAGCCTCGGCAGCGCGCACGCGCAAACCGGCGCCGCCGGTGCGGCCGCCGACGCCGCCACTGCGCAAACGCAGCCCGCAACGGTATCGACCAGCGCCGATGGCCAGCCGATGGCCGAAGTGCTGGTTACCGCGACCAAGCGTTCGACCTCGCTGCAGAAAACCCCGATCGCCGTCACCGCCCTGTCGGCCGCCACGCTGGCCAACAACCACGTGCAGACCATGCTCGACGTGGTGGCGCTGGTGCCCGGCTTCCAGGCCACGGCCCAGGGCGACCATGGCGTCACCACCATGACCCTGCGCGGCATCGGCAACGACAGCGCCAAGACCCAGTACGCCGACCCGGAAGTGGCCACCTTTGTCGACAACGTGTATTCGCCGCGCGCCGAAGGTGCCACCGCCCTGCTGTTCGACGTCGACGGCATCGAGGTGCTGCGCGGTCCGCAGGGCACGCTGTGGGGCCGCAACTCGACCGTCGGCGCGGTCAACATCCAGACCACCAAGCCGACCCTGGGCAGCAGCAGCGGCTATGTCGAAGGCGGCGTCGGCGACTACAACCGCTACGGCATGCGCGGCGCGGTGAACGTGCCGCTGTCCGATACGGCAGCCCTGCGCGTGGCGATCGTGCACGAGCAGCACGACGGCTATGTCGACTATCAGACCTTCCCTGGCGTGCCGCTCGAGCAGCAGCGCGCGGCGTTTGCCGCGGCCGGCGGCAACCCGGCCGCCTTCCGCCCGATCAACCCGAACGACTTCGCCGTCGGCGACCGCAAGTACAACGCCCAGGACCAGAGCGCGGCGCGCGTCAGCCTGCTGTGGCAGGTCGCGCCGAACGTGCGCTGGGACGTCGCCTACGAAAAGTTCGCCGACCGCGGCACCCCCAACGCCAACCTGATGCAGACCCCGCGCCCCGGCCAGGAGCACTGGTCGATGCTGAGCGACAGCGCGCCCTGGATCGAGCGCGACAGCCACAACATCCGCAGCCGCGTCAGCTGGGACATCAACTCCGACCTGGCCCTGACCTATGTCGCCGGCCTCTCGAAGTACAAGGGCTCGATGCGCTTCGACCAGGACGGCGGCGCCACCGTGCCGACGTCCATCATCTCGGGCGCCAAATGGCAGGAGCACACCACCACCGATTCCGACTACCGCAGCCAGAGCCACGAGGTCTACCTGCAGTCGACCGGCACCCGCTCGGTCGACTGGCAGGCCGGCGTGTACTACGGCGGCGAGAAGAACAGCATCCGCTTCGACATCCCGATCATGAACGGGACGAAGGACAGCGGCAGCGTCGCCTGGCAGGGTTCCTTCATCCAGCCGAAGGAAACCGTCGACTCGGCCGCCGTCTTCGGCCAGGCCACCTGGAACGTCTCGGACCGCCTGCACCTGACCGGCGGCGTGCGCTACACCCACGACAAGCGCGAGAACATCGGCGGCCGTGCCTATACCTGGCGCGGCGGCGCGGTGCCGATGCTGCCGCTGAACCCGTCGATCGATCCACGCGTGCAGCCCGGCTTCGCGGCCGACGTGCCGGGCAACGACGGCAAATTCTCGGGCAGCAAAGTGACCGGCCTGGCGCGCGTCAACTACGACATCAACCGCGACCACATGGTGTATGCCAGCGTCTCGACCGGCTACAAGTCGGGCGGCACCCAGGACCGCGGCCTGCCTTACGAGCCGGAAACCCTGACCAACTACGAACTCGGCTCGAAGAGTTCGTTCATGGGCGGCGCCCTGCGCGTGAACAATGCGCTGTTCCACATGAACTTCAAGGACTTCCAGTTCAGCTCCCCGGTGAACTTCACGGACGGCAGCCGCGGCCTGTCGATCTCGAACGCCGAAGGCGCCAAGGTCTACGGCCTGGAGTCGGAAATCGCGGCGCGCCTCTCGGCCAAGGACCGCCTCTCGGTCAGCTTCGCCCTGCTGCGCGCCAAGCTCGGCTACCTGATCGCCGGCTCCAACGACTACACACTGCCGACCTGCACCATTGCCAACAGCAGTCCGTCGGACACCTGCCTCGACGTCACCGGCAACAAGATGCCGCACGCGCCGCGCTTCTCGACCACGGTGATGTACCAGCACACCTTTGACTTCGACAACGGCGCCATCCTGGTGCCGCGCGTGACCGCCCGTTACGAGACCGATGCGGAACTGTCGGTCTTCAACTTCGGGCCGGAAGACCGCCAGGAAGCGTATGCAACCGCCGACCTCGGCCTGCGCTACCAGAACAAGGGCTGGTGGGTGGACGCTTTTGTCCGCAACGTGAACGACAAGAAGATCAAGACCAGTGCCTTTAACGGCTTCGGCCCGTGGCTGGCGCAGTACAAGCCGCCGCGCACGGTCGGCATCAATACCGGCTTCGATTTCTGAAGCCAGGACGCCGGCCTGCGTTCGATGCGGGCCGGCGTTCGCCGCATTTCCCCCGTCTCCACCGTATTCCACGAAGCTGCTTATGACCAATCGCCTCACACCTGACACTCGTAACGACTTCCCATCCGACTTCACCTGGGGCGTGGCGACGTCCGCCTTCCAGATCGAAGGCGGCGCCGACGCCGACGGCAAGGGTCCGTCGATCTGGGACACCTTTTGTGCCAGCCCCGGCAACATCAAGGACGGCAGCGACGGCACGGTCGCCTGCGACCACTACCGGCGCTACCGCGACGATGTCGCCCTGCTCGCCTCGCTGGGCGTGGACGCCTACCGCTTCTCGATGGCCTGGTCGCGCGTCCAGCCCACGGGCCGCGGCGCCTGGAACCCGGCCGGCTTCGATTTCTACGACCGCCTGCTCGACGAACTGGCGCGGCGCGACGTGAAAGCGCACCTGACGCTTTACCACTGGGATCTGCCGCAGGGTTTGCAGGACGAGGGCGGCTGGCTCAACCGCGACACGGCCTACCGCTTCGCCGACTATGCACACGAAGTCGCGCGCCGCTTCGGCGACCGCATCGAGGCGATCGCCACCCACAACGAGCCCTGGTGCACGGCCAACCTCGGCTACGGCAACGCCCAGTTCGCACCCGGCGTGGCCGACCTGAAGCAGTCGATCCAGGTCTCGCACCACCTGCTGCTCTCGCACGGCCTGGCGATGACGGCGATGCGCGGCCTGCATACGCCCGCCAAACTCGGCATCGTTCTGAACCAATGGACTGCGGACCCGGCGACCGATTCGCAGGCGGACCGCGACCTGGCCGCCTTCGAATACGCGCGCTCGACCCAGTGGTTCATGGACCCGATCTTCAAGGGCCACTATCCGGAACTGGCCCTGCGCGCGCATGGCGCGAATGCGCCCGAGGTGCGCCCCGGCGACTTCGACATCATCCGCCAGCCGATCGATTTCCTCGGCTGTAATTACTACTTCCGCGCCTGGTGCAGCGCCGCCACGCCGCCGCTGCCGATGCCTGGCGCGCAGGGTTTTACCGACATGGGCTGGGAGATCTACCCGCAGGGCTTGACCCAACTGCTGCTCAAGCTGAAGGAAGAGTACGAACTGCCGCCGGTCTACATCACGGAGAATGGCATGGCCAACGCCGACGTCGTGACCGATGGCACTGTGCACGACGGCGCGCGTATCGCCTTTGTACAAAGCCACCTGGAGGCGTTGCGCGCGGCGATGGCGGCCGGCGTCGACGTCAAGGCTTACTTCTTGTGGAGCTTGCTGGATAATTTCGAATGGAATTCGGGTTACGAGAAGCGCTTCGGCATCGTCCACGTGGATTACGCGACCCAGCAGCGCACGCTGAAGGAGAGCGCGCTGTGGTACCGCGATTTTCTCGCGCGCCGCTGAAGCATACTGCAATACCGACTCTATAAAAAAATATACGGAGGAGACATGCACACCTACACCGACGGCCCGCGCCTGCTGGCCGACATCGGCGGCACCAACGCGCGCTTCGCGCTCGAGACCGGCCCCGGCACTATCCAGGCGCCGATGACGCTGGGCTGCGCCGACTACCCGCGCTTCCAGGATGCGCTGCACGCCTATTTGGCGAGTTGCGGCGAGCAGGTGGCGCACGCGGTGATTGCGATCGCGAATCCGGTCGACGGCGACGCCATCCGCATGACCAACCACCACTGGGCGTTCTCGATCGAGGCCGCGCGCGCCGAACTGCAATTGACGACGCTGCTGGTGGTGAACGATTTCACGGCGCTGGCGATGGCCCTGCCCAGCCTCGGCCCGGCCGACCTGGTGCAGGTCGGCGGCGGGGCGGCGCGTGCGGGCGGCGCCATCGGCCTGGTCGGCGCCGGCACGGGTCTCGGCGTGTCGGGGCTGGTGGCCGTCGATGGGCGCTGGACCGCGCTGCACAGCGAAGGCGGGCACGTTGCCTTTTCGCCGTCCGACGAGCGCGAGGTGGCGGTGCTGCGCTATGGCTGGCAGCGTTACGAGCACGTATCGGCCGAACGTTTCGTCTCCGGTCCCGGCATTGCCCTGATCCGCGAAGCGATCGCCGCCAGCCGCGGCGCGCAAGTCGACCTCTCGCTGGCGCCGGCCGACATCGTCGCGCGCGCCCTGGACGGCAGCGATCCGCTCTGCCGCGAAGCGATCGACTGCTTCTGCGGCATGCTCGGCACGGTGGCCGCGAACCTGGCGGTCACCCTCGGCGCGCATGGCGGCATGTACATCGGCGGCGGCGTGGTGCCGCGCCTGGGCGACTACTTCGCTAATTCTCCCTTCCGCGCGCGCTTCGAGAACAAGGGGCGCTTCTCCGCTTTTACCGCAGGAATTGCGACCTGGGTCATCACCGCGTCCGAGCCGGCGCTGGCCGGTGCGTCGAACATGCTGGCCGCGCACCTGGCGCGCGCGGAATACACGGCTTCGCCGCGCCGTATGCGCGGGCGCATGGCGCAGCCGCGTTCGCAACGGCTGGAGGCGGCCGGTCATGGGCGCTAATACCAAAGCTTCGCCGCTGCTGTGGGTACCGACGGGGTATTTCACGATGGCTCTCGGCTACGTGATGCTCACCAGCGTCACCGCCATCATGTTCAAGAACCTGGGCATGGACAATGGCCGCGCCGCGCAGTATTCGAGCCTGCTGATCCTGGCCTACACGGTCAAGCCGCTGTTCGCTCCTTTCGTCGAGATGTACCGCACCAAGAAGTTCTTCGTGCTGTGCGCGCAGGCGCTGATCGGCCTGGGCTTCGCCGGCGTGGCGCTGGCGATGGCGCTGCCCGGCTACATGCTGTTCCTGATGCCGGTCTTCTTCGCACTCTCGTTCGTCGGCGCGACGCAGGACATCGCCAGCGACGGCGTCTACGTCACCTCGCTCGACAGCCGTGCCCAGTCGCTGTATTGCGGCATCCAGAGCCTGTCGTGGAACATCGGCCCGATCGTCGCCGCCGGCGGCATGGTTTACCTGAGCGGCTACCTGCATACGCACGTGTTCGGACACGACCCGAAAGTCTTCGGGCCGGAATGGATCGACGCCTGGCGCATCATCTTCTTCCTGGTCGCGGCGATCACGCTCTTGATGGCGGCCTGGCACTACCGCTTCATGCCCGAGGGCGCGCGCGCCGCCGACACCCCTGCCGACGTGCGCGGCGCGGCGCGCATCCTGGTCGACGCCTTCGTCACGCTGTTCCAGAAGCCGGGCGTGTGGCGCATGATCGCCTTCGCCTTCCTGTTCCGGCTCAGTATCGGCTTCCTGGAAAAGATCGGGCCCTTCTTCATGGTCGACCCGGTGTCCCGGGGCGGCCTCGGGCTGTCGAACGAGATGCTGGGACTGGTCTACGGCACCTACGGGCTGGCGGCAGTGCTGCTCGGCTCCCTGCTGGGCGGCTGGTACGTGGCGCGGCGCGGCCTGAAGGCGACCCTGTTCGTGCTGTGCTGCGCGGTCAACATCCCGAACGCGACCTTCCTCCTGATGAGCATCTACCAGCCCGCCAGCCTGGTGGCGATCACGGCCGGCGTCGTCGTCGAAAAATTCTTCTTCGGCTTCGGCGCGGTCGGCTTCATGATCTACCTGATGCAGCAGCTCGCGCCCGGCAAGTACACGACCACGCATTACGCGTTCGGCACCGGGGTGATGGGCCTGTGCGGCCTGGTCACCGGCGTGATCAGCGGCCACCTGCAGGAGCTGCTGGGCTATGTCAGCTATTTCGTTTTCGTGATGATCGCCACGATTCCCTCGTTCCTGGCGACCTGGTTCGCCCCGTTCCACCATGGCGACGGCAACACGCCGGCGGCCGATGCCCGGGCGGTGCCGGCATGAAGCGCTCATCTCTCTCCCTCCTGTGCCTGGCGGCCGGCGCGGCCTGCGCGCAGACCGCCCCCGGCATCAAGGTCAACAGCATCGGCTTCCTGCCGGCGGCGCAGAAGCTGGCCGTGATGCCTGCGTCGGCGACCGCCGCGTTCGAGGTCGTCGACGACGCCAGCGGCAAGCCGGTCTTCAACGGCGCCCTGGCCGCGCCCCTGCGCTGGGACCCTTCCGGCGAGACCGTGCGCCTGGCCGACTTCAGCGCCCTCACCCGGCCCGGCCGCTACCGCCTGCAGGCGCCCGGCGCCGCGCCGTCGGCGCCGTTCACGGTGGGCGCCGACAGCTACCGCGCGCTCGGCGCCGCTGCGTTAAAAGCCTTTTATTACAACCGCACCGCGCTGGCGCTGGCGCCGCGACACGCCGGCACCTGGGCGCGTCCCGCCGGCCACCCGGACGAGCGGGTGCTGGTGCACGCCTCGGCGGCGTCCGCCACGCGCCCGGCCGGCACGGTCATCGCCAGTCCGAAGGGCTGGTACGACGCCGGCGACTACAACAAGTACATTCCCAGCTCGGCCATCTCGACCTACACCCTGCTGGCGGCCTACGAACACTTCCCGCGCCCGTTCGATGCGCTCGACGTGAACATCCCGGAATCGGGCAACGGCGTGCCCGACGTCGTCGACGAGGCCATGTGGAACCTGGCGTGGATGCTGACGATGCAGGACCCGGCGGACGGCGGCGTGTACCACAAGCTGACCAACCTCACCTTCGACGCCATGGTAATGCCGCACCAGGCCACGCAATCGGGCGCCACCGGGCCGCGCTACGTGGTCGCGAAAAGCACCTCGGCGGCGCTGAACTTCGCCGCCACCATGGCCGCCGCCAGCCGCGTGCTGGCGCCGTATCAGAAGCAGTATCCGGGCATGGCCGCGCGGATGCTGGCGGCGGCCGAGCGTGCCTGGGAGTGGGCAGCGGCCAACCCGGCCGTACTGTTCAAGAATCCGGCCGATGTGGTCACCGGCGAATACGGCGACGCGCGCGTGGACGACGAGCGCGCCTGGGCCGCGGCGGAGCTCTACATCAGCAGCGGCAAGGACAGCTATTACACTGCGCTGCAGCCGGAAACCGTGTCGGCCACCTACCCGGCCTGGGACGACGTGCGCGGCCTGGCCTGGATGTCGCTGGCGCACCATCGCGATCGCCTCACGCCGCTGGCCGACCGCGGCCTGATCGCCGCCCGCATCGACGGCCTGGCCGCGCGCTTGACCAACGAGTGGCGCGGCTCCGGCTACCGGGTGCCGATGCGCGGCCTTGACTTCGTCTGGGGCAGCAATGCGGTGATGCTGAACCAGGCGATGATGCTGGTGCAGGGCTACCGCTTGAACGGCAAGCGGGAGTACCTGGACGCCGCCCAGTCGGCGCTCGACTATGTCCTTGGCCGCAATGCCTTCGGGCGCTCGTTCGTGACCGGTTTCGGGGCGCGTCCGCCGCTGCATCCGCACCACCGACCCTCGCAGGGCGACAGCGTCGCCGCGCCGGTGCCGGGCTGGGTGGTCGGCGGCCCGCAACCCTTCCAGCAGGACAAGGCCGAGTGCCCGCCCTACCCGAGCGCCCTGCCCGCGCTGTCCTGGCTCGACCACGTGTGCAGCTATGCCAGCAACGAGGTTGCCATCAACTGGAATGCACCGCTGGTGTACGTGACGGCGGCGCTGTCCGAACTGACCCGACAAGGCGTGAAGATGACCGACCCGACCGACCCGCTCGCGCAATTGCTGCGCGAGGAACAGGCGCTGCAATTCGACAGTTTCAGCAACGAAGCCGCGCTGCGGATCGGCTTGCAGCTGGTGGAACGCGCACGTGCGCAACAGGCCGTGGTAAGCGTCGAGATCGCGCGCAACGGCCAGGTGCTGTTCGCGCACGGCATGGAAGGCGCGCCGCCGGACCACGCCCACTGGATCCGGCGCAAGAGCAACCTCGCCAACCGCACCGGGCACAGCTCCTACTATACCCACGTCGAGACGGTGCGCAGCGGCGGCGACCATGACGCCATTCCGACGCTCGACCCGCGCGAGTATGCGGCCCATGGCGGCGCCTTTCCGGTCGTGGTGAAGGGGACGGGACAGGTCGGCACGATCACCGTTTCCGGGCTGCCCGGCGCGCAGGATCATGCGCTGGTGGTGGCCGTGCTGCAGGACTACCTGGGCGTGAAGGGAGCGACACGATGACCGCGCCGATCCGCTGGGGCATTCTCGGCACCGGCGCCATCGCGCACGCGTTTGCAACCGGCCTGCAGCACGCGCCGGGCGCGGTGCTGGCGGCGGTCGGCTCGCGCACCCAGGCTGGCGCCGACGCCTTTGCACGCGCATTCGGCGCTGCGGCGGCCTACGGTTCCTACGAAGCGCTGGCGGCGGCGCCCGACGTCGACATCATTTATATCGGCACGCCGCATCCGCTGCACGCCGCCAACGCCCTGCTGGCCCTGGAGGGCGGCAAGGCGGTCCTGTGCGAGAAGCCGTTCGCGATGAACCGGCGCGAGGCGGATGCAGTGGTGGCGCTGGCGCGGGCGCGCAACCTGTTCCTGATGGAGGCGATGTGGACGCGCTTCATGCCGGCGCTGGCCGAAGTCAAGCGCCTCATCGCCGGCGGCGAGATCGGCGCCGTCACCCAGGTGCAGGCCGACTTCGGCTTCTCGGCCACGCGCGACCCCGAGCACCGCGTCAACAAGCGCGCACTCGGCGGCGGCGCCCTGCTCGACCTGGGGATCTATCCGCTGTCGATCGCCTGCGCCCTGCTGGGACCCGCCGACAGCGTGCGCGCGCAAGCCGTCATGAGCGAGACCGGGGTCGATGCCACCACCGGCTTCACGATGGTGCATGCGGGCGGCACGCTGTCGGTGTGCAGCTGTTCGCTGCGCGCGCGCTCGAGCTGCGAACTGATCGTCTCGGGCACGGCCGGCAGCATCCGCATGGAACGCATGTTCCACCTGGCCGAGCGCATCACGGTCGAGGTGGAGGGCCAGGCGCCGCGCACGATCGCGACGCCCTGGCTCGGCAACGGCTACACGCACGAGGCGATCGCGGCGGGCGATTGCCTGCGCGCGGGGTGGATCGAGCATCCCCTGATGCGGCACGAGGAAACGCTGGCGCAGATGGCGCTGCTCGACGAGATCCGGCGCCAGATCGGGCTGCGCTATCCGGCCGACGGACAATGAAAAAGGCGCTGTCACCGTTTGATGTTGATGGGTCTGATCGCCAGGCGCAGCAATTGATCGGCGGAAGTGATCTTTCCGCCATCCAACGCCCGGCGCCAGCCCAGGTAATTCGGCAAATAACGCGATGCAACCCCATGAAACCGCGTCAGCCATTCGCGAAAGCGGCGGTGCCAGGCATTCACGTTCTGCACATGGATGGCGCCCGCGGCCTCGCGGCGGAGGCGTTCGCCGGCGCGCAGGTTGACGGCCTGGTGCGCAATCCCGTGCGCACGCGCGAACGCGCGATAGGCCGCATGCGCGTCGGTGACCAGCAGCACCTGCCGGTCGAGGCAGGGCAGCAAGTGGCGCTCGAGTTGCGCCTTGCTCAGGGCGCCGCGCCCGGTCACGACGTCGATGGTCTGGCCGCTGCGGTCGCGCGCCACCAGGATGCAGTCGAGTTCGCGCGAGATGCCGCGCCGTGCCGCCGCGCCGCCACGCTTGCGCGGCGCCCGGTCGAGCTTGCGCGATCCCTTCTGCGACTCGCGTAGAAACATTTCGTCGGCCTCGACGATGCCGTTCAGGCACACCGGCCGGTCGTCCTTGACCCGGTCGAGAAACCGGTGGCGCCATCTGAATGCGGTATTCCGGTGCACCTTCACTTGCTCTGCCGCTGCGCGCACCGGGCGCGACGCGCGCAGCGCATCGAGGTAATCGAGCCATTTGGCGCGCAGGCGCAGCCGGGCCAGCGGCGTGCCGGTGAGGTCGTTGAAGGTGCGCCGGCACCCGCGGCAGCGATAACGCTGCAGGCCGTTCGCGTGGCCATGGCGGTGCCAGCCTGCGCATTGGCAATGCGGGCAGCGGCGTCCAGGGCCGCGCAATTGTTCGATCAATGCGAGCAGCTGATGCAACCCGGCCGCCGGGCGCAGGGCGTCGAGCACCTGTAATCGCTGAGGCTGGTTCAATGCCGGTAACGACGCGAACCATTTCTTGAACCGTGGCGATTTCATGGCAGATCCATATTGATGGCGATACGGTTTCGACCGCGAAACGGCTCAGCAGTTCAATCCTCATCCACAGCGAACGGTGACAGCGCCATGAAAAACGCCAGCCGTTTTTGCGGCTGGCGTTTTCGGATGCGCGTCTAAAGATGACTTAGAAGCGGACTTTGACGAACGCCGACGGGCCGGTCAGCTTCAGGTCGAGATCGGCGTTGCTGTCGCCGTTGCGGTGCAGGTCGATCTTCTGGATGCCGTAGTCGAGCACCACCGCGACGTTTGGCGTCGCTGCCCATTCGACACCGGCCGAGGCGTTGTAGACATGGCCTTCGACGGTGCCGCCGTTGCGCTTGATGCCGCTCGCTTCGGCGACCAGGCGCACCTTGTCGTTCAGGCTGTAGCGCCAGGCGGCGTCGATGGTCGGCGCCCAGACGCTTTCGCTGGCCGAATCCGAACCGCTCCAGGAATAGTTCACGACCGGCGCCGCGGTGCTGACGTTGGCCGAGACCGAACCCGAGATCTTGGCGCGCAGGTAGGCGGCGCCGAGGCCGACGCCGAACGCGTGCTTGTCGTGGGTCATCCAGTATTTGTACGACAGGCGCGCCATCTCGATGCGCAGGTTGGCGTCGCCGCTGATGTTGCCGCTGACCGGACGCCCTTCGTACACGGTCGCGCCACTGGCGGCGCCGGCGTAGTCTTCGTCGAAGCGGAAGTAGTCGAAGGCGATGCCGTGGTTGTCGCCGATGAGGAAGTCGGCTTTTACGCGCGGCAGGGTGGTGTCGCTGATCTTCTCGTCGGGCGTATCGACGCGGCCGTAGCGGGTGTCGCCGCCGACGTGGATCTTCGGCTCGGCGCGGAAGGCGCCGACCGATACGCTCATGCGGTCAAGTGCGGACGACTGCTGCGCCTGGGCCAGGCCGGCGGCAGCGGCCCCCAGCAGGATGGCGCATTTCAGGGCGGTGACGGACGGACGAATGGCGGTCGATACAGGGCGGGACATGGGTTCTCCGATAAAAATGTGGTTCATAAATACCCGCCAGACTGCGTCTGGTCGCGGTAACACTTTATTATCGCCAATGTCACAATAACAACGCGCACGATTGCTGACTACATGGTCAGCAGCGCATTTACCCCTGCGGTAGCAAGGCGCGGATCGCCTCCGGCACCGGCACCGATTTCTCGGCCGTGAAGTCGACCCAGACGATTTTTGCCGCGCCCTCGGCATGCAGGGCGCCCGCTGTGCCGTCTTCCCCGACCAGGTGGATCTCGTGCGACATCTCGAAACTCGAGCGTCCCGGCGGCCCGACATACGAGGTGACTTCGATCTCGGCCGGATACTTCAGCTGCTTCAGGAAGGAACAGCCGGCATTGATCAATACCGGCCCGGTGCCGGTCGGGTCGGGCAAGGCGCCGACCTGTTCCAGCCAGGCGATGCGCGCCGTTTCGATGTAGCGGAAATAGACGGTGTTGTTGACGTGGCCCATCGCGTCCATGTCGCCCCAGCGCACCGGCATGCGCATCGTGTGTACCAGTTTCTTGTTGCTCATTCTCGACTCTTTGAAAACGGATAAAAAAATGGCGCCGCTGCCGGCGCCACTTTCACTATTTTACGACGTCCCTCACTGGGCCGTCATGCCGTCGTCCGCCGTGATGATCGCGCCGTTGATGAAATGCGCTTCCTCGGCGGCCAATAAAAGCAGCAGGCCGTCCAGGTCTTCCGGCTTGCCCGGGCGCTTGCGCGGCAAGAGTTCGATCAGTTTTTTACCCTGCTCGGTATCGAAATAATCCTCGTTCATCTCGGTGGCGATGTAGCCGGGGCAGATGGCATTCACGTTGATGCCGAACTTGCCCCATTCGACCGCCATCGCCTTCGTCATCTGCACCACAGCCGCCTTGCTCATGCAATAGACGCCGATCTGCGGCAGCACGCGCAGGCCGGCCACCGAGGCGATGTTGACGATGCGGTGCTGCTTGCGCGGGTCGCCCTTGGCGCGCTGGATCATGCGCTTGGCCGTCTGCTGGGCGACAAAAAAGGCGCCGCGCAGGTTGGTGTCCATGATGTACTGGTAATCGTCCTCGGTCACGTCGAGCAGGCGCTGGGTGCTTTGCACGCCCGAGTTGTTGATCAGGATGTCGATCGGGCCGGCCTCGGTTTCGGCATGGGCGATGGCCGACTTGATGCTGGCCATGTCGGTCACGTCGAGGTTGACGACGTGGGCGGCGCCGCCGTCGGCCTCGATTTCGGCGCGCAGTTCCTTCAGGCGTTCGGTGCGGCGCGAGGCCAGCACCACCTGGGCGCCGGCGCCGGCCAGGGCTTTCGCAAAGCGCGCACCGAGGCCGCTGGAGGCGCCCGTGACCATCGCAATCTTGCCTTCAAAATTCACTTCGATGCCCACGTTGGCTCCTGTCCTGTCGTGCACCGGCACGGATGATGTCGAAGGCATAATGATGTCACAGATTGCAGAGATTAGATCGCTTCACCTGATAATCACCGAAATACGCCAAAAGCGCGCCAAAAACACGCCTAGAATGGCGGGCGACATTGCATTCGGGCGCAAAAACCCGCACACTCGTGCTTAAATTTTTTTAACCATACCAAGACCATGACTGAGACAACCAACCTTCTCGAACAATACGGACCGCGCGAGGCGATGGAGTACGACGTCGTCGTCGTCGGCGGCGGCCCGGCGGGCCTGTCGGCAGCGATCCGCCTGAAGCAGCTGGCGAGCGAAAAAGGCCGCGAAGTCTCGGTCTGCGTGCTGGAAAAAGGCGGCGAAGTCGGCGCCCACATCCTCTCCGGCGCGGTCATGGACCCGATCGCCCTGAACGAACTGTTCCCCAACTGGAAAGAGCTGGGCGCGCCGCTGAACACCGAAGTGACCGAGGACCGCGTCCTGTTCCTGACCGAGACGAAAGCGCGCGCGACGCCCTCGTTCATGGTCCCGAAGATGCTGACCAACCACGGCAACTACATCATCTCGCTGGCCAACGTGACGCGCTGGCTCGGCCAGCAGGCCGAAGCGCTGGGCGTGGAAGTGTTCCCGGGCTTTCCGGCCGCCGAAATCCTCTACAACGAGGATGGTTCGGTCAAGGGTGTCGCCACCGGCAACATGGGCGTCGACCGCGAAGGCAATCCGACCGACGCCTTCCAGCTCGGCATGGAACTGCACGCGAAATACACCTTCTTCGCCGAAGGGTCGCGCGGCCACCTCGGCAAGCAGCTGATGGCCAAGTACGACCTCAATCGCGGCAAGGACCCGCAAACCTACGGCATCGGCATCAAGGAATTGTGGGAAATCGACCCGGCCCTGCACAAGCCGGGCCTGGTGATCCACACCGCCGGCTGGCCGCTCGACAGCGACACCTATGGCGGCTCCTTCATGTACCACCTGGAGAACAACCAGGTCGCGGTCGGCTTCGTGGTCGGCCTGGCCTACCAGAACCCGTACCTGTCGCCCTACGAGGAATTCCAGCGCTATAAAACGCATCCGGAAATCCGCAAGTTCTTCGAAGGCGGCAAGCGCATCTCGTACGGTGCACGCGCCATCACCGCGGGCGGCCTGCAATCCCTGCCGAAGACCGTGTTCCCGGGCGGCGCCCTGATCGGCTGCGACGCCGGCTTCCTCAACACCAGCCGCATCAAGGGCAGCCACGGCGCCATCAAGACCGGCATGCTGGCCGCGGAAGCGGCCTTCGATGCGCTCGGCGCCGAGCGCCAGCACGACGAACTGACCGCCTACCCGCTCGCATTCGAAAAATCCTGGCTGTACGAAGAACTGCACAGGGCGCGCAACTTCAAGCCATGGATGAGCCGCGGCCTGTACACGGGCACCGTCATGACCGGCATCGACCAGATGATCTTCAAGGGCAAGGCGCCGTGGACCCTGCGCCACAAGCACGCCGACCACGAGATGCTGCGTCCCGCGTCCGAGTTCAAGCCGATCGTGTATCCGAAACCGGACGGCAAGCTGACCTTCGATCGTTTGTCCTCGGTGTTCATTTCGAACACGAATCACGCCGAAGACCAGCCGGTGCACCTGACGCTGAAGAACGCCAGCATCCCGGTCGACGTCAACCTGGCGAAATATGCCGGCCCCGAGCAGCGCTACTGCCCGGCGGGCGTGTACGAGTACGTGAAGACGGATGCCGGCCAGGACCGCCTGCAGATCAATGCGCAGAACTGCGTGCACTGCAAGACCTGCGACATCAAGGACCCGACCCAGAACATCGTGTGGGTGACGCCGGAAGGCGGCGGCGGGCCGAATTATCCGAACATGTAATGCTTCAAACGGGCGCCGGTGGCGCCCGTTTTTTTGCAACCGGATGCGCATGGATACGAATGTGGCTGTTCGTAGGCTGGGCTCTCGAGCCCACGCGGTAGACGTCGCTCGCCATTCGAAAAATATCGCCTAGCCGCTCGACTCAGCCATTGTTGTTTTGAGGCAACCAATACCAAGGTAAAAGTGACCTCAGCCATTCCAGTCAAGATTTGCCGTGTGCAATAATTCCGCACCGAAATTTTACTGAAATCACCGAATGTCACGCACCAGCCTGCTCCGCCCCGTCTTAAGCTGCACTCTGCTCTGCACCCTGTTCGCCACCGCCTTCCCCGCCGCTGCCCAGACGCAGTCCTCCTCGCAGTCCTTCCTGATGTCGCGCCTGTCCCAGCTGCCCGAGTACAGCGGCGGCGGCGATGCCGTGCGCATCTACGGTACGGTCGACCTGGGCGCGATGTACACGCATACCGACAAGGGGCGCGGGCGCTGGCAGCAGCAAAGCGGCGGCGCGTCTACCTCGAAGCTGGGGTTCTATGCGTCCGAAGACCTGGGCGGCGGCCTGAAGGCCGAAGCCAAGCTGGAAGCGGGCATCAACGCCGACACCGGCGCCCAGCAGGCCAGCGCCCTGTTCAACCGCGAATCCTGGGTCGGCTTGAAGTCCAGCACCTACGGCACGCTGCGCTTCGGTAACCAGATCAACGCCATGCTGCCGCTGTTCGTCGACCCGTTCATGCTGGTGCCGACCAACTCGGTCTACACCTGGGTCGGCGGCGGCGCCATGCAGGGTCCGCGCGGCGTCGGCGCGAACACCGACCTCGGACCGGGCACCGGCACCATTCCCGTGCGCGTACCGAAATCGCTCACCTATGCCACCCCGCGCGTGATGGGCTTCGGCGCGCAGGCGATCTATGCCACCAACCCGTACGGCACCAGCGAGCCGAAAGCCGGCACGCGCGGCGGCGTGGTGTCCTTCACCAACGGCACTCTGTTCCTGGCGGCGAGCCTGACCCAGACCTGGAGCAGCCCGGTCGTTGTCAGCGCCGGCGCACCGGCGCAATCGGTGCGCACCGACATCCCGGCCTTCGGCGCCATCTACGACACCGGCAAGCTGGTGCTGTCGGCCTCGTACGCTCGCACCACGCCGCAACTGGCGCAGGGCGGCGAAGCGGAAATCAAGACGCTGGGTGCTATCTTCAATCAGGGCAACGTGTCGTGGCTGGCCTCGCTCGTGCACCGCGACACCGACGGCGCCCGCAATGCCGCCGGACGCGCCGTGGAATCGTCGGCCCTGGGCCTGATGCTGGGCGCCGACTACAACCTGTCGCGCCGCAGCGCCCTGTATGCGCGCGCCGGCTCGGTGCGCAACTTCGGCGCCTCGACCATCATCCTCAACAGCGTGGCGCTGCCCTTCCAGGCCGGCTCGACGGCGCCGCAGACCGGCATCGAGACGCGCACGTTCTCGATGGGTGTGCTGCACCACTTCTAAGCCGGTTGGCCGAGCAGGTCAGTCGATTCTTGCGCGTCCGCGCGACCGAAGCGGTGGCCGACCACCAGGGTCGTGCTGGCGACCACATACGTAGGGTGGACTCTTGAGTCCACGCGGTCGTGCCGTTGCACTCCCCAGCATGTGGGACATCTCTGCGCGTATGTGCTCCGAGGCTACGCGTCGCATTTCGATATATAGACGTGGTACCGCGTGGACTCAAGAGTCCGCCCTACGATTAATGCGACTCACGCACTGCGGCAAGCTTAGCGCTGGGAGACGGTTCGCGTCGGCTGCACTGAGCGGCCTTAGCGTTATGGAGCACGTGTCAGCCGATCCGTGCACGTCCGCGCGACCCGAACCGGTGGCCTACCACCAGGGTCGTGCTGGCGACCAGGCTGGACAAACCGATGACGAGCTGGATCAGCCGGTCGGCCGGCAGCAGCCAGTAGGAGCCGCGCGGGATCTCGGCGCCGGTGGCGGCCACGATCAGGGGCGCGATCCAGGCGGCATCGTCGTCGACGTCGAGCACGATCGCATCTTCGTGCGTCTGCATGTAGATGTTGCCGCCTTCGGCCAGCGTGAAGCAGATGCCGTAGCCGGTCTCCTGCGGCTTGATCAGGTCCTGCATGGCCTGGTCGTGCTCCGCGATCCAGAGTTCGACGTCCTGCGGCGTTTCGAGGTGGATCCAGGGCCGGGGACGGAAGCGAGGCGGTGTGTCGAGGGGTGCGGTCATCAGGGCGAACAATTCAACGGCAAAGAGAGACATCCTACGGCATTTCGGGATGCGCGTCAGCCATCGACCAGCGTCACGATGCGCGGACGGACGCGCTCGCCCTCGACGATCAGTTCCGCCGCGCTGATCGGCAGGCTGAAACGGCGGCGCCCGGCGCTGCCCGGGTTGATGTAGAGGACACCTCCCCGTTCGACACTGGATGGCCGGTGCGAGTGCCCCGACACCACGATGCGCACGCCGGCCGCGGCCGGGTCGATGTCGAGTTCCTTCAGGTCGTGGATCGCATACAGCGCGACCTTCCCTACATCGAGCGTGGCCGTGACGGGAATCGCGCGCGTCCAGGCGTCGCGGTCGTTGTTGCCGCGCACGACGGTCAAGGGCGCGATGTCTGCCAGGCGCGTCAGGATGTCGGCGTTGCCGATGTCGCCGCCGTGGACGATATGGTCGCAGCCGGCGAGGAAGTCCAGCGCTTCCGGACGCAGCAATCCGTGCGTGTCGGAGATCAGGCCGATACGCACGGGTTTGTGGACGCTTTCCTCAGTGCCGTTCTTAGTGATGGCGTTTCGCTCCCGCCATCTTTGCCGTCGTATAGATCGAATACAGCGCGGCCAGGCCGACCAGCACGTAGATCAGGCGCGTCGCCGGGCTGCCGGGACCGAAGATGGTCGCGACCATGTCGACCTCGAACAGGCCGACCAGGGCCCAGTTCAGACCGCCGATGATCAGCAAGGCCATCGCCAGGTAGTCGAGTGCCGACATCGCCGAGCGGCCTTCGCGCACGTTGGTACGGCGCTCGGGACCGGTGCGGCGGTCCATCGTGGGTGCGTTCATCGTTGCCATACAATCCTCCTCAAGAATGCAAGCGCGGACGGGAACAGGAACATCGCCGCCGCAGTTCTCAAGATAGCAAAAACTCACGCAATGATGTCGCTCGCAAGCCTGTCAACCTTGCCAGGCGCGCCGCGCTCAGCCTTTCCAGGTGCGGTTCAGCCCGGTATCGGCGTGAATCCAGCCGCCTTTCGGACCTGACCGGTAGTAATAACCGACGCCGCCCTGGCGGAAGCTGCGGATCAGGCCGCCGAGCACTTCTTCGTTGAGGCTGGAAATGCGGATGTCGGCCGCCTTGCCCGACATATGCAGCGACTTGCGTGCGGCCGGGATGCCCTGCTCCTGCAGGCGTGCGTTCGAGGCCGGGGTGCGGTAGCCGGACAAAATCTCGAGCGGCTGGGTCATGCCGTAGCGGGCGATGAAGGCTTGCGTGCCCCACAGCATTTCGAGCAGCTTGGGGTCGATCGGCGCGGTGGCGCGGCCGTTGACGTCGCGCAGCAGGTGGCACAGCTGTTCGTAGGCCGAGTCGATCATCTCGCCGTCCTTCCAGTACAGGATCGTGGCGCGCTCGCCGCTTTGCGGACGCGTCACCGACAGCGTGCGCGGCTTGACCCAGAAATCGAGGTCGAGCAACTGGGCATCGAACAGGTCGGGCGGCGGGGTCAGGTCGGCCGGTGCAGCTTGCGGCGCGGCTTGTGCCACGCCGGCGGGGAGAATGAGTGTCGGCGCCAGTGCGCCGAGGGCGGACAGGCGCATGCCATGATGAAGAAAATCTCTGCGGGAAGCCATAAAGTACTCATCTTTGCGAAGCCGGTACTATAGCCTAAGGAGATCCCGCACAAAAGACGTGTCTTGTTGCTTTTTTACGGCTTTTTTTATATCTAATCGCTGCATTTGCAGAAACGCTTGCTGCGCGCTTCCGCATCTTGCACAGTAGCATCGAGCTGCTTCCACATCAGGCTGCAGTCGAGCCCGTAGCAAGATTTTTCGAGGCCGGCATTCACATAACCCTGGCGCTCGTAGAAGCTGGTGCAGCTTTCGGGGCTGTGCAGGTGCAGCTTGCGGATATTCCAGGCGCGCGCCTGCTCCTCGACGGCGGCCACCATGGCGCGCCCGATACCGCTGCGCAAGGCGCCCGGCTCGACGTAACACAGGGCCATCTTGCCCGCGGGCGTCAACAGGGCCAGGCCCAGCAATTGCCCGTCGCGCTCGGCGACGATGGCGTAATTCGCCGGCGATGCGAACCAGGCGGCGACGGTTTCCGGTGTCTTGTTGGAGAGCCAGCTATCGAGCACTCCGGGTCGCCCACGGTGGTCGGGCGCGCAGACCTCCTCGATCGAGCGGCGCAGCAAGTGGCAAGCGGAAATGGCGTCGGCCGGTACTGCTTTGCGAATGTCGATACCCATGAACGTCTGACCCAGTAATTCGTAATGACTGTTGCTCTTGCCCGGCCTCATGCTTTTGGCATGGCCGGCGAATCTTCGGACTATACACCGAAAGCCGCAGAGCTTGCCGGAGGCGGCGCCAACCTTGCGCGACGGCAAGGCAAGCCGCGGTGGAAGACCGGCGCGTTCAAATATCTTCTAAGCATATGACAAAAGTATTCTTTCGTTTTCCCGTGAATAAATGGAACATGAACGCTGTTCCCATTGTATTTAAAAAGCGAGAAAAATATGCCAAGCACCCCATTCGCACCGCTGCGCCGATTGATCCTCGCGCTCGCCATGGGCGCCGCCCTGCCCCTGTCGGCCAGCGCCGCCACGCCCGAGCTGCTCAACGTCTCCTACGACGTCGCGCGCGAACTGTACAAGGACGTCAACCCGGCCTTTATCGCAAGCTGGAAACAGAGCACCGGCGAAACCGTGACGATCAAGCAATCGCACGGCGGCTCGAGCAAGCAGGCGCGCGCCGTGGCCGATGGCCTGGAAGCATCGGTCGTGACCATGAACCAGGCCAACGATATCGACATGCTGTCCGACCGTGGACTGGTGGCCAAGGACTGGGCTAAAAAGTTCCCGAACAATGCGGCACCCTACTACTCGACCATGGTGTTCCTGGTTCGCAAGGGCAATCCGAAGGGCATCAAGAATTGGGAAGACCTGGCCAAGCCGGGCGTGCAAGTCATCATCCCGAATCCGAAGACCGCCGGCAACGGCCGCTATACCTACCTGGCGGCCTGGGGCTCGGTACTGAAGCAAAAGGGCGGCACCGAAGCGCAGGCGCGCGCGCTGGTCGGTCGCATCTTCAAGAACGTGCCGATCCTGGACGCGGGCGGACGCGCCGCGACCACCACCTTCACCCAGCGCCAGATCGGCGACGCCCTGGTGACCTTCGAGAACGAAGTGAGCATGGTGCGCACCGAGTTCGGCGACAATTTCGAGGTGGTCTACCCGAGCGTATCGATCCTGGCCGAGTCGCCGGTGGCCGTGGTCGACAAGGTGGTCGACCGCCGCGGCGTGCGCAAGCAGGCAACGGCTTACCTGAACTTCCTGTACTCGCCGGCCGGCCAGGAAATCGGTGCCAAGCACTTCATGCGCGTGCGTAACGAAGCAGTGATGAAAAAGTTTGCAGGCAACTACAAGCCGATCAGCCTGTTCTCGGTCGACGAGTTGTTCGGCGGCTGGCGCAATGCCCAGAAAGTCCACTTCGACGATGGCGGCGAATTCGACAAGATCTACCAGTCGAAGTAAGCGTCGGAGCGAGCACGTGAACTTCGCGTAATTTCGCAAATAAACGACGCAATTGCTTGTCTAGAAAGGCTCTGCGACACCGCAGGGCCTTTTTTGTCACGAAAAATCACAGTTGAGGTCGGTTTTCGTCCGTGCGCCATAGACACAAGGAAATGTCAATGCTATCGTCCACTCTTCTGATGTGCCCTATAGCAAGATAACGCCGCGCCCCTCCTGCGCTGGCCTTTAACCCGACACCTATCCCGACACCCATGATCAAAAAACTGCTCGCCGCCGCCCTGTTGTCGATCTCGTCTGCTGCCGCATTCGCGGTGCCGTTCGGATCGCAATCGGTGCTGGTGGTCGAAGACGACACCGGCAAGGTATTGCTGGAAAAGAACGCCGGTGCGGTCGTGCCGATCGCTTCGCTGACCAAGCTGATGACCGCGATGGTCATCCTTGACGCCAAGCAGGACATGAACGAGCTGATCGAGATCGACCGCAGCGACGTCGACACCCTGAAACACAGCACCTCGCGCGTGCCGGTCGGCGCCAGTATCCCGCGCGGCGACGTGCTGCAACTGGCGCTGATGTCCTCGGATAACCGCGCCGCCGCCGCGCTGGGCCGTACCTACCCGGGCGGCTTGCCGGCATTCAAGGCGGCCGTGCGCCGCAAGATCGCCACCCTCGGCATGACCAATACCGCGATCGAAGAGCCGACCGGCCTGTCGCCGAACAACCGCTCGACCGCGGCCGACCTGGTCAAGATGGCGCAGGCTGCTTCCCATTACAAGGAAATCACCGACCGCACCACCGATGCCAAGAACCTGGTGAGTATCAACAGCCGCGAAGTCGAGTTCCACAACACCAATCGCCTGGTCGGCGCCAAGGGCTGGGACATCGGCCTGTCGAAAACCGGCTACATTCAAGAAGCGGGCCGCTGCCTGATCATGAGCATCAAGGCCGGCGGCAAGAACGCGACCATGGTGCTGCTCAACGCCGGCGCCTCGTCGGCACGCATCCTCGACGCCCTCAACGTGCGCCGCTACATCGCCGGCGAAGAAGCGCCGGTCGCGCGCATCGCCAAGGTCGCGCGCTCCTCGAAAGTCATGAAGGCGGGCAGCCGCGCACCGCGCATCAGCGCCAGCAGCGGCGGCCCACGCATCAAGGCAGCCAGCGGCCGTGTCGTCAAGGTGAAAGCCGGCGTGCGCAGCAAGGCCAAGGTGGTGGCGACCAAGAAGAAGGTCGTGGTGGTGCGCAAGCGCCGCAATTGATCGTTTGAACTTGCGGGCCTGCGGGTCCGTAGCGACGAAAAAAAACCGCCTGCTGGCGGTTTTTTAATGCGTGCTCCCTTAGCGTCGATTACAGCGGCGCTGAGTGACCGTCCGCGTACGGTGCGCCTGCCAGCTCGAAAGCGCGGCGCAGGAAGCTCTTCACGCGTGCGGAGGTGATCGGGGTGTCGAAGCGGTGAAGCGAATTCAAAATGGCATCCATGATGGCTCCTGTTTTTGCTGGTATTTATACGATGGAGTCAGTGTAGTGCCCGCGAAGATATAAATCCAATTTCGGTTTCGCATTACCACTATAAGTGTGTTCGATATCTGGCTTATGCGATTTGCTTATGGCCGTTATCGCCGGGCCGCGCTGCCGGTTGTGCATTACAGGTAGAATGCGGCTCGACCATCACGAGAGCTTCCAATGAAAAAAACCGACCTTGCCAAGAGCGACGCCAAGAAAATCATGAACCAGATGGGCGCGCGCAACGCCAGCTTCGGCGCTCCGGCTACCACGCCGGTGGACAAGCGCGAACAGCGCGAACGCGACCGCGCGCTGGGACTGGTGCCATTTGCGGTCAAACTGAATGGCGACCTGGTGGCGCAACTGCAGGCGCTGGCCAAGGAGCGTGGGGTCGACATGAACGCGCTGGTCGACGAGCTCGTGCGCAAGGGATTGGCGGGCTGAGACCCGCTGCAGCGTATCGCTGTTGTAGGGTGGACTCCCGAGTCCACGCGTTACGTTTGAGCAGCCTGCAGCTTCCGCCGTAGCGTTTCGACTATGCCTACGCCGCACCGCATGGACTCAGGAGTCCACCCTACGTTACCTCACCGCCACAGGCGAGATCGAATGCGGTGGACCGCGGCGCGCGCCGCCCATGCATTCTGCTTCAGCGCTCGATCAGATTGCGCAAGCCACTCGCCCGGTGCGTCCTTCTCGCCACCGCCTCGGCCAGCACCGACCCATGCGGCGTCACCAGCGTGAATTGCGCGCTGGCGCGGGTGATGCCGGTGTAGACCAGCTCGCGCGTCAGGATGCCGTGGCGGTCTTCTGGCAGCACCAGCACCGTGTGGCTGAACTCGGAGCCCTGCGACTTGTGCACCGTCATCGCAAACGCCGTCTCGACGCTGCGCAGACGCGTCGCCAGCACGCTGCGCACCTCGTCGCCTTCGAGGAAGTAGACGCGCAGCGAACCGGGGCGCGCCGGGTCGGCCAGGGTCAGGCCGATGTCGCCGTTGAAGACGCGGGTGCCGTAGTCGTTGCGGGTCACCATCACCGGGCGCCCGGCATACCATTCGCCGGCGCGGCGCAGCAGGCCGGCGGTCTGCAGGCTCGCCTCGATCGCCGTGTTCAGGCCGGACACGCCCCACTCCCCTTCGCGCACCGCGCACAGGATGCGGAAGGCTTCGAAGCGCTGCAGCACCGCGCGTACCCAGTCTTCGTGATCTGAATCCGGGCCGGCGCGCAGCAATTCCAGGTAGGGCTGGTAGCCCGCCAGCGCCAGGCTCACGACCTGGTGCTGGTGCGCGCCTTCGATCCAGCTTAGCGCGCCCTCGCCTTCTCCACGCAGTACGGCTTCCGCAGCCGGCGCGTCGCCGGCATTGACGGCCAGCGCCAGTTGCCCGATCGGGCCGCCGAAACGGCGGCTGTGGCGCAGCATCACGGTCTGCTGGGCCAGCGGCCCGGCCGTGCCCAGGAATTCGGGCGGCAGTTCCTCGCCGCTGGCGTCGAAGACGTAGTCGGCGGTTGCGCGGCTGTAGCCGCCGGCCTGGGCGTCGTGGCAGAGGTCGCCCAGCACCGCGCCGGCTTCGACCGACGCCAGTTGATCCTTGTCGCCCAGCAGGATCAGGGTGGCGCCCGCGGGCAGCGCGTCCAGCAGGCAAGCCATCATCTCCAGGTGCACCATCGAGGCTTCGTCGACGATCAGCACGTCGACGTCGAGCGGATTGCCGGCGTGGTGGGCGAATGAACGGGTGTCGGGGCGCGCGCCCAGCAGGCTGTGCAAAGTCCGGGCAGCACCCATGCGGCTGGTGAGTTCGCGTAGCGGCAACGCTTCGCCGACGCGTTCGGCCAGGTCGGTCAGCGCCTTGTCGATCGACTGCTTCAGGCGCGCGGCGGCCTTGCCGGTCGGCGCGGCCAGGGCGATGCGCTGCTGGGCCGCGTCCGGCGCGACCGCGAACAGCAGCGCCAGCAGGCGCGCCACCGTGTAAGTCTTGCCGGTGCCGGGACCGCCGGTGATGATCGCGACCGAGCCGCGCATGGCCACCGCGCAGGCCAGCTTTTGCCAGTCCGGCTTGGCCGCCGCGCGCTGCGACGCGAACAGCAGGTCGAGCCAGGTGCGTATCTGGCCCACTACATGGTCTGCTTCGACCGGACGCGTGGCGGCGGCGCGTGCACGGATGCTGTTTGCCACCAGCGTCTCGTCGCGCCAGTAGCGGCGCAAATACAGGCGCTCGCCGTCGAACACCAGGGGCGCGCCGAAATCGAATTCGCCCACTTGCCAGACCTGCTCGCAGGCGGCCAGCTGGGCGGCCCAGGCTTTGGCGTTCTTCGGTAGCGGCGCCACCGTGCCGGCCAGCGCCTGCCATGCTTCCTTGGTCCAGCCGAGCATGCCGGCCGGATCATGCGCCAGGTCGGCCACCTGCAGGCAGCTGTGGCCGCGGCCCTCGAGTTCGGACAGCACCAGCGCCGCCAGCAGCACCGGCGGCGCCACCGGTCCGAGCGAATCGACGAAACGGGCAAAGGCGCTCGAGAGGCGCCGCAGTTCGCCGGCCTCCGTCAGGCGCGCCGCTTCGTCCCACAAGGCGACGCCAGTGTGTGCGTCATGCTTCATGCGTCAGCCTCCCAGCAGTCGGTCGAGGCCGTCGAGCAGTTCGACGTCCGGTTCGAGCAGGCAGCAGCCGTGCGTCGTGGTGTTGGCGATCCCGCGCAGGAACAGGAACACGGCGCCGCCCAGCTGCTGCGCCGGGTCGTAATCCTGGCCCAGGCGGCTGCGCAGGAGCCGGTGCAGGGCCAGCATGTAGATCGCACCCTGGATGTCGTAGCGGTGCCCGGCCATCCCCTCTTCCATCGCGCGCTTCGTGTAGGCGGCGTCGTTCGGGCCGAGCGCGTTCGACTTGTAGTCGAGCACCCAGTATTTGCCGTCGTGTTCGAACACCAGGTCGGCAAAGCCCTTGAGCATGCCGTGCAATTCGCGTTCGGGCAGCAGTGGCCGCACGGTCTTGCCCAGCAGGCGCCGGCGGCACAGGCGGTCCAGTGCGGCCAGGTCCAGGCCCTCGCTCGGGAACCAGAACTCCATCTCGGGCAGCGTCTCCGTGATCTCGGCGAGGCTGGCGCCGATCGGCGGCAGCCGCGTGGCGACCACCGTGCGCAGCCAGGCGGTGGCATCCTCGAGCCGGTGGCCCCAGCCCGCGCGTTCGATGCGCTGCGCCAGGCGCGCATCGAAGTGCGGATCGTCGATGGCGTCGAAGCCTTCCTGTCCGATCCATTCGAGCTGCTCGTGCAGGAAGTTGCCCGGCACCGAGCCGCGCGGAAAACGATGCCAGGGAGCGTCTTCGGTGCGCAGGGCCGGCGCCGGTTCCTCGTCTTCGAGCAGCGTTTCTTCGGCCGCGCGCATCGGTGGCGCGGTCGTGTGGCGCGTGATCGAGGTGAAGGAACCGACCGCCCAGTTGCGTTCGAAGTCGGCTTCGAAGGGCGCGGCTTCCACCAGCGCCGGCCGGTCTTCGACGCGGTCGAGCATTGTGCAGCCGTCCAGCGGGTCCAGCGTGTACAGGTGGATGCCGGCGCAATCGCCGCGCAGGCGCCCCAGGTGTTCTTCCACCATGCTGGTGGGCAGCGGCACGCCGCCGCTCATCAGGTAGCCGAGGGCCGACTCGTGCAGGCTGTTTTCGTCCTTCTTGCGGCTGGACACGGCCGCCACGCCCAGCCACAGGAAGTAACGCGCGCGGGTGAGCGCCACGTACAGCAGGCGCAAATCCTCTTCCAGGCGTGCGCGGTCGACCGCTTCCATCGCTTCTTCGGTCAGCGCCAGGTCGATGCGCCGGCCGCCATCCTCGCCCATGTACTCGAAGAAGCTGCGCCGGCGGCGGTCGGTCTTGCGCACGCTGGCGGCGAACGGCAGGTAGACCAGCGGGTACTCCAGTCCCTTCGACTTGTGCACCGTGATTACCTTGACCAGCTTGGCGTCGCTTTCCAGGCGCAGCACACGTTCGTCGCCGCCCTCGCCCTGGCCTTCGATCTGTTCGGCGAACCAGCGGATCAGCGCCTGCTCGCCGTCGAGCTGGGTGCTCGCTTCCTGCAGTAGTTCGGCCAGGTGCAGCAGGTTCGTCAGCCGCCGCTCGCCGCCCGCCTCGCGCAACAGGCGCGCCGGCAGGCCGAGTTCGTGGATGAAGCGCCGCAGCATGGCCAGCACGCCCTGGCGCTGCCAGGTTGCATGCAGGGCTTTCAATTGCTCGACCCGCTCTTCCCACACCGTTTCGTCGCCCGAGAGCCTGGCCAGGTCGGCGAGCGGCAGGCCGGCCGTGCGCGTGGCCAGCGCGGCGCGCGCCAGGGTGCCGTCGAGCGGACTGGCGACCGCATACAGCCAGCGCAGCACGTCCGCCGCCTCTTCGCTTTCGACGACGGAATCCTTGTCGGACAGGTAGACGCTGGCGACCTTGCGCCGCGCCAGCGCCTGGCGCACGGCTGCCGCCTCCTTGCGGTCGCGCACCAGCACGGCGACGTCGGCCGGCTGCAGGCGCACGAAGCGCCCGCCCAGCGCCTCCGGATCGGGTTCGGCGAAACCGACTTGCGGATCGTTGAGCAGGCTGACGATGTGCTCGGCGCAGTGGCCGGCGAAGAAGGCGCGGTACTCGTCGGCCTTCATGTCTTCCTGGGCGGTGGTGCACAGCGCCAGCGCCTGGTAGGGTCCCTCGACGCCGACCAGGTGCGCCCCGCGGCCGGCGGCGCGCACCGCCTCGAACGGCAGCGGATTGACCGGGCCGCGGCGAAAGCGAAAGGCGCCGGCGGCGTGGCCCGGATGCTCGCCATGGCCCTCGGCATAGCGGAACAGCTGGTTCACCGCCTCCACCAGCGCTGCGGTGGAGCGGTAGTTGGTGCCGAGCTGGTAGTGGCGTCCTTCGGTGGCGCTGCGCGCGGCCAGGTAGCTGTGGATGTCGGCGCCGCGGAAACCGTAAATCGACTGCTTGGGGTCGCCGATCAGTAGCAGGCCCTGCTCCGGATCGTTGGCCTCGACCCGGTACAGCAGGTCGAAGATGCGATACTGGTCGGGCGAGGTATCCTGGAATTCGTCGATCAGCGCGACCGGGAACTGGGTCACGATGCGCTGGCGCAGCGCCTCGCCATTGGCGCCCTCGAGCGCCTCTTTCAGGCGCACCAGCATGTCGGCGAAGCCGAACTGGCGGTTGCGCGTTTTAAGCTCTGTCATCCGCCGTGCGATGTGGCCGGCGGCGTGGCGCAGCAGCGCGTGGCGCAGCGGTTCGATCGCCGCCAGCGCTTCGCGCAGGCTCTCCGTATAGCTGAAACATTCCGGCACGACCGCCTGGAACCCTTTGCCGAAGGCGCCCTCGATCCCGTGCGGGGTCAGGCGGCTCCAGGCCGCGTCGGTCAGCGCCGGCGCGACCAGGGTGGCGTCGCCGGCCCAGGTGCGCAGCGCGGCGAACCAGTTGGTGGTCCAGTCCTGGCGCAGCTTGGTGCCGTTGAAGGCTTTCGGATTGATGTCGCGCTGCGCGGCGATCCAGCGCTCCATCTCGTCGATGCGGCCGGCCCAACCCGACTTCACGCGCGCGAGTTCCAGCGCCAGGCTGCGCTGCACCCGTTCGACCAGGCTGGCCAGCGGTTCCGGGTCCGGCATGCCGAGCGTGGCGGTGCGCCCGACGAGGTCGCGCACGTCCGCCTTCATGGCGCCGACATCGCGCCAGCAGGCCAGCAGCGCGGTGAGGCAATCGCTGTCCATCGGGTAGACGTGCTGGCGCCAGTAGTCGTGGGCCGCGTCCTCGAACAGGGCGCGCTCGTCGCTGACGAGTTCCTCGTCGAACAGGCTGCCCGAATCGAAGGCGTGCTCGCGCAGCATGCGCTGGCACCAGGCGTCGATCGTGAAGATGGCCGCTTCGTCCATCGTCTCGGCGGCCAGCACCAGGCGGTGGGCGGCGACCTGGCGTTCGCTGTCTGTCGCATAGCCGGCGGCCAGGGTTTCCAGGTAGGGATCGGACTCTTTCGCCTCGCCACGGAAATAGGCGGCGGCGCCGACCAGGCGCTCGCGCACCCGGTTGGACAATTCGCGCGTGGCGGCGCGGGTGAAGGTCATCACCAGGATCTGCGCCGGCAGCAGCGGCCGGGCGAAGGCGTCGGCGCCGCCATGGCCGAGCACCAGGCGCAGGTAAAGGGCGGCGATGGTCCAGGTCTTGCCGGTGCCGGCGCTGGCCTCGATCAGGCGCGAGCCGTGCAGGGGGAAGGTCAGGGCGTCGAGCAGGCGGCTCATTGTGCTTCTCCCGACACTGCTTCAGCATGCTGCTCGACCTTGATCTGCCCCGTCATCCAGTCGACCAGGCTGCCATACAAATCCTGCGCCAGGTCGGGCCAGCCGCCGGCGCCGACCAGCTGCGAAAAGTCCGGCCACAGGCGCGCCAGGCAAGGCTCGCCCTCCACCTCGCCCTTGCTGTCATGCTTACCGTCGTAGGTGGCGCGGGCATCGCCCTTCGCCAACTCCGCCAGCGCGGTCTTGCAGGCGACCGGCAAGGGCGCGTCGAGATTGCGCTGCCACAGCCAGACGATATTGCCCAGCACGGCCAGGGCCTCTTCGCGTTCGATCGGCGCCATCGTCACCAGCGCGTCGCGCGCCACCAGGTAGCCGGTGAAGCTGGCCCCGGCGGCGCTCGCGGCCAGCTGGCGCAGCCACGGCACAATCAGCTTGTCGCCGCGCGGCGCGCCCTTCTTGTCGAGCACCTTGGACGAGGTCTGCATCAGCCAGGCCGTTTGCGTGCCGTCGCTGCGCAGGCGATCGATCCAGTCTTCCAGCACCAGGCCGTCAAAGGTCAGGCTGATCGCCAGCTTGGGCGCGGCTTCGGGGAAGCGCGCGCCCAGGGCCAGCCAGCTGCTGCGCACCGGCACCAGGCCATCGACCAGCTGCTGCTGCCACTGGCGCCCGACCAGGCCAATCGGAAGCGCGCCTTCGCGCGCCAGCCGCTCGGCGCGCGCTTCCAACCGCTGGCGCACTTCATTCAATTCCTCGGCCTGGCCCAGGTCGTCGAGCAGGCTGTCTTCCAGGAAGTAGCGCTCCAGCGCATCGAGCGAAAACGGTTCCTCGTCCTCGCCGATGACCTCGGCGGCGTTGAACACCACGGCCAGGCGGCGGCGGAAGAAGTAGCGCGCCGGCTGGCGCACGAAACTGGCCAGTTCGGACAGCTTCAGGCGAAAGTCGGGTTCGAGTTCGTAGCGCGGCAGCGTGTCGGCACCATCCGCGGCTTCGGCGCCGTCCTGGCCGTGGGCCGTGCGCCATTCGCGCGCATAGGTCAGCAGACCGCCTTCTTCGAAATAGCGGCGGCTGAACGGCTGCAGCGCGTGTTCGGTCGTGAGCGTGGCCAGGTCGATGTCCCAGCCGGCGTGCAGGTAGTCGCGCAGCTGCGCCACCAGCACCGAGGCCGGCTGCTCGCTGTTGTCGCGCACGTTGCGCCCGACCCAGCTGACGTACAGCTTGTCGCGCGCGGCCAGCAGCGCTTCGAGCATCAGGTAGCGGTCGTCGTCGCGGCGCGAGCGGTCGCCGGGGCGGCTCATGCCGGGCATTGCCAGCAGGTCGAAATCGTTCTGCGGCGTGCGGCGCGGGAAGTCGCCATCGTTCATGCCAAGCAGGCAGACGGCGCGAAACGGCACCGCGCGCATCGGCATCAGGGTGCAGAAGGTGACGCCGCCCGAGACGAATTGATGGTTCAGGGTCGGCTGGTCGATCTGGCCGAGCCAGGCTTCGCGCAGCACCGCGAGCGGCACCGGTTCGTCGAAGCCGCCCGAGTCGGTCATCTCGAGCCAGCAATTGAGCGCTTCGCCCAGCTGGGCCAGCGTCAGGCGGTCGCCCTCCTCGCGCCCGTCGAAGAAGCACAGCAGCAGTGCGCGTGCCTGCACCACCCATTCGGCCGGCGTGCGCAGTTGCGCCAGGCGGGCGCGCCACTCGAGCAGGGCTTCGACGAACTGGGCCAGCGAGCCGGCCAGCGCGGCGTCCAACCCGCCGACTTCCCCGTACGGCTCGATGTCGCCGAAGCGCGCGCCGGCGCCGCTGGCGTAGCCGAGCAGCATGCGCCGTACGCCGAAGATCCAGGCATTCTGCTCGCCGGCCGCGCCCAGGCCGAGGCCGGCGCGGTGTTCCTTGTCCAGGCCCCAGCGCACGCCGGCGCCATCGATCCAGGCGCCCAGCGTGTGCAGGTCGTCCTCGTGCACGCCGAAGCGCGCGGCCACCGCCGGCACGTCGAGCAGGTCGCGGATTTCGCTCTGGCGGCAACGCTGCTGCGGCAGCCGCAGCAGCCATTCGAGCGCCACCAGCAGCGGGTTGACGCTGCGGTCGCGCGTGTCGCCGATCTCGAACGGGATGTGGCGCGGGTCGCTGCGCTTGTGCTGGTCGAACACGGCGTGGATCGCGGGCGAGAAGGTGTCGATGTCCGGCACCATGACGACGATGTCGCGCGGACGCAGGCTCGGATCTTGCTCGAACCACGACAGCAGCTGGTCGTGCAGGGCCTCGACCTCGCGCTGGGTGCTGTGGGTGACGTGGAATTCGATCGAGCGATCATCGGGCGCGGGCGGTGCGTGCGGGTGTTCGTCGAGTGGGCGCATGTCGCGCACGGCGGCCTGCACCTGCTGCAGCAGCGTGTCGCCGTCGCCCTCGGAGAACAAATCGAGCCGCAGTTTGGTGATGGCTTCAAGTTCGGGACGGCCTTCTTCGTTGTCGAATTCGTCGAGCATGCGCACGAAGTCGCGCCCCTGGCGGCCCCAGCTCGCCAGCAGCGGATGGCTGTGCGCGTGCAGTTCCTCGATCGGCAGCGTGGCCAGGTCGACACCGCCGCGCGCCGGCTGGCGCTTGTGCGCGGCCTTCAACAATTCGCGGCCCTCGATGATGTCGCCCCAATAGAACTGGCAGGGGTTCGGCACCGCCAGCAGCACCTGGGTATGGCGCGACAGCGCGGCGATCGCCTGCAGGGTCTGGTACGGCAGGGCCGACATCCCGAACAGCACCACGCGCCGCGGCAGGCGCCCGGCGGGCGGATCGCCGGACAAGATTTTGGTGACGAACACTTCGTGGATCGCCGCGCGGCCGCTGCCGCGCTGCATCGGCGGCACGCTTTCGTGCACCGCGCGCCACAGGCGCGCCTGCCACAGCTGGTCGGGCGCCAGCGGCAGCGGGTCGCCGTTCGGCCGGCGCAGCTGGTCGCGCCCGATCTCCCAATCGGTCAGCCAGTCGGCGCGGTAGACCTGATACTGGTCGAACAGGTCGGACAGGCGCTCGGCCAGCTGCAGGCGCCGCTCCGGACAGCCATCGCCGAGAAAATACGTCAGCGGCGCGAACACCGGCTCCTTGAGCAGCGTCGGCAACAGGCGCATCAGGCGCCAGGTCAGCGGGTCGCGGTCGAACGGCGAGCGGCTCGGCACCCGTTCGCGCCCGAGCATGGCGCGGTAGGCTTCCCACAGGAAGCGCGCCGGCAGCGCCACGCGCGTGGCGGCGCAGACCCCGAGCTCCTCGGCCAGCGCGATTTTCAGCCATTCGGCAAAGCCGTTGGATTGCACCAGGATCGTTTCCTGTTCGAGCACCCCGAGCGGATGCCGGCGCAGCCAGTCGAAGACGGCTTCGCGCAGCATTTCCATCTGGTTGCCGTGCAAAATCAGGAGGCCGGGGGTGATCGTGGAGGACATCGGAGGTGGTCGATTGGAGAGCTCAGGCGCAACAGGATACTCTCTTTGCGGGCGCAACGAAAGCCGCGGGAGAGGCGCAGGCTGCCTCAGCGCCCGTCCGTGGCGCGCGCGCCAAGTTCCGCTGCGACCTGCCGTTCGAGCCGTGCAAAGATGCTGTGCAGACGTGGACCCAGGGCTTTTGCCTGAGCCTGCATGGCTTGTTCGGCGCCGTCCTTGTGCAGGCGCTCGAGTTCCGCGCACAGGTCGGCGAAGCCGAGCGCGCCCACCGCTCGGGCCGAGGATTTCAGGCGGTGGGCGACGGCGGCGGCACGCGCAAGGTTGGCCGATGCCAGGGCGACGTCGATCTCGGCCAGGCCTTCGCGCGCGCTGTCGAGGAACATGAAGGCGAACTTGCGCATTTTCACGGGGTCGTCGCCGAAGGTGGCGGCGAGGACCGCGGTGTCGAGCAGGGGCGCGTCGTGCACGATTGCAGCGCCGCTGTCCGGCTGCGCTTCGCTTGCGCCGTCCTGCGCATCGTGCGCCGCGCCGCCGCCGCGACCGATGACCCGCGCGATCGCCGCCGCCAGTTGCTCGGGCACCACCGGCTTGGTCAGGAATTCGTTCATGCCGGCCGCCATGCAGCGCGCCTGGTCTTCGACCCCGGCATTGGCCGTCATCGCGATCACCACCGTGTCGCGCAGCAGCGGGTCGGCGCGGATGCGGCGCGTGGCCTCGAAACCATCCATGACCGGCATTTGCACGTCCATCAGCACGCAGTCGAAACGCCCGCCGCGCAAGGCGTCGAGCGCCTCGCTGCCGTTGCCGGCGACGACGACCGACGCGCCCGCATTCTCCAGCAGTTCGCGCCCGACCTGCTGGCTGAAGAGGTTATCCTCGACCAGCAGGATGGTGGCGCCGTCGAGGCGCTGGGCGATCGCCGCTGCGGCAGGCGCCGGCGCCTGCCGCAGCGGCGGCGCTTCCTGTGCCCCGCCCTGCCCCAGGCGCGCCGTAAACCAGAAGATGCTGCCGCGTCCCGGTTCGCTCTCGACGCCGACCTCGCCGCCCATCAGTTCGGCCAGCTGCTTGCTGATCACCAGCCCCAGCCCGGTGCCGCCATAGCGCCGCGTGGTCGAAGGATCGGCCTGGTGGAAGGGCGTAAACAGCTGCGCCAGCGCGTCCGGGTCGATGCCGATGCCGTGGTCTTCGACGTCGAAACGCACCAGGGTTTCGCCGCCGGATACATGCAGCGTGCGCGCACGCACCGCCACCTTGCCGCGCTCGGAAAACTTGATGGCGTTGCCGACGAAATTGAGCAGCACCTGTTCCAGGCGCAGCGGGTCGCCGCGCAGCGGCCGCGCCAGGTCCGGTGCGATGTCGAACGCGAGGCGCAGGCGCCTGGCGCGCGCCGCTTCGCCGAGCTGGGTCTCGATGTTGTGCATCAACGACTCCAGCCTGAAGTCGAGCAGTTCCAGCTCGAGACGCCCGGCTTCGATTTTCGAAAAGTCGAGGATGTGGTTGATGATCCCCAGCAGGTGCTGGCCCGAGTGGTAGATCTTGTTCAGGTAATCGCGCAGCTTCGGTTCGTGCGGCGATCCTTGCGCCGCCTTCAGCGCCAGGTGGGTCATGCCGATGATGCTGTTCATCGGCGTGCGGATCTCGTGGCTCATGTTCGACAGGAAATCGCTTTTCGCCTGGTTGGCGGCGTCGGCCGCGGCTTTGAGCTGGTGCAGTTCGGTGACGTCGGTGGCCACGCACAGCACGCTGGCGACGGCGCCGTCGACGCGCAGCGGCACCTTGACTTCCCAGAGCTGGCGCGGCGCGCCGTCGGCCAGCACGACCTCGACCTGGCTGGCGTGGCGGGTGCCGTCGAAGGCCGTGCGTGCGCGCTCCCAGGCGGCATCGGCCAGATCGGCCGGCATCACGTCGCGGTCGAAGCGGCCGACGATCTGCTCGACCCGGTGCCCCAGCGCCTGCGCCGTCTTCGCGTTCACATAGCGGAAGCGGCGGTCGCGGTCCTTCATGTACACAAAGGCGTCGAGGTTGTCGAGCACCGTGTCGAGCAGGGTACGCTGCTCGATGGCGCCGCGGCGCGACCAGTACAGCGACAGGAACAGGCTGTAGACCAGCAGCGTGGCCGCAAAACCGACCGCCAGCGCAACCAGCGGCAGGCGCCTGTCGAAGGGCTGGTACATCGCGCTCTTGGGGGCGCTGAAATGGGCTTTCCACACGCTGCCGCTGAAGTCGACCGGCAGCACCGCGCGGAAGTCGGTAGCCTCGTCGAAGACGCGCGTGCGCACGGCGCCGTCGCCGTACAGCAGGCGGTCGTTCGAATGTATTTCCAGCGCCAGAGGCGCGTTCGCCTTGACGGGGCCGGCGGCAAACAGCGCCAGCGCCATCGGGTCGCCGGCATGGCTGCCAAGCGCACCTCCCACCAGCGCCGGCACCGAGAACGACACGCCGACTCCGCCGACATAGGCGGCGCGGCGCGCGGCCACCGTGGCCGGCGCCGCGCCGCCGCGGTAGACCGGGGCGCGCATATTGAGGGCAAGGTGCGGCGTCGGCCCCTGCACCAGCACCGGGTGGCCGGAGGCGCTGATGCCGCCACGGTCGCGCGCCTGCGCCATGGCGGCGGCCGGCACCCGGTTGGCGGCGATATCGACACCGAGCTTCCCGGTCATCATGTTTGGGGGCTCGATATAGGTCAGCACGGTGTACGTGGGACGGCGTCCGGGCGGCGTGATGGCAAAGCCGGGATAGCCCTTCGGATCGAGGCTGGTGTCCAGGCGCACCCGCGCCTCGAAGGCTGCGCGTTCGCCATCGCGCACGAACTCGGTGTAGCTCACGGCATCGACCGCCGGGTAGTTGCGGCGCAGGTCGAGCGCCTTCACGTAACGGTGGAACTGCAGCCGCGTGACCGGGCTGTCGCCGGCCGCGAACAGCGCCACCAGCGCGCGCGTGACGTCGATGTACGACTTGATGGTGACGGCCAGCCGTTCCTGGGTGGCGCGCGCCCGGTTCTCGAAGCGGCGCCGCGCTTCTTCCTCGACCGCGCGCGACGCGGCCATGTGCAGCAGCGCGCCCACCAGCAGCGCCAGCCACAGGCCCGCTCCCCACAGCACGACGCGCGTGGTGCCGCGCGCGCCGGCGGCCGCGCCTATGCTGCGGGTGATCGAGAGGGCCATCGCTGCTTGCGCGCCTTGGGTGAGGAAAGATTGTTGATAATATACGCCATCGGGGCGCCAGCGGGCGCCCGGCAGCGAGGATCGCAGATGCAGAAAACGGCAGCACAAGGTAGTCCCGGCGCGGCGGCGCCCGATCCATCGGTTGATCCAACGGGTGATCCATACGCTTGGCTGGAAGACGTCGGCGGCGAGCGGCCGCTGGACTGGGTGCGCGCCCACAACGCGGTAGCGGAAGAAGCCCTGGGCGGCGCCGCGCACGATGCGCTGCGCGCGCGCCTGCAGGGCATCCTCGACGCGAAGGAGCGCATCCCCTATGTCGGCCGCCATGGCGCCTACCTGTACAACTTCTGGCGCGACGCGGCGCACGAGCGCGGCATCTGGCGCCGCACCACGCTCGACGAATACCGCAAGGATGCGCCGCGCTGGGACACCGTGATCGACCTCGATGCGCTGGCGCGCAGCGAAGGCGAGAACTGGGTCTGGGCCGGCGTGCGCTACCTGGAGCCGCACGGCACGCGCTGCCTGGTTTCGCTCTCGCGCGGCGGCGGCGACGCCGACGTGGTGCGCGAATTCGACCTCGCAGCGCGCGCTTTCGTGGCCGGCGGCTTCGCCCTGCCCGAGGCGAAGAGCAGCGCCGCCTGGATCGACCACGACACGCTGTTCGTCGCCACCGACTTCGGCCCCGGCAGCATGACCGCCTCCGGCTATCCGCGCATCGTCAAGGAGTGGAAGCGCGGCACGCCCCTGCAGGATGCGCGGCTGGTGTTCGAAGCGGATGTCGAGGACCTGTCGGCGTCGGCGCGCAAGGACTTGACGCCCGGTTACGAACGCGAATTCGTCACGCGCCAGATCGGCTTCTACAGCAGCGAACTGTTCCTGCGCGAAGGCGGCCAGCTGCGCAAGATCGACAAGCCCGAGGATGCCAATGCCTATGCGGTGCGCGATCAGTTGCTGGTCGAATTGCGCTCGGATTGGACGGTCGGCGCGCGCACCTGGCCGCAGGGCAGCCTGCTGGCCATCGATTTCGAACGCTTCCTGCAGGGCGAACGCGATTTCGACGCCCTGTTCACGCCGACCGCCACCAGTTCCCTCGACGGCGTGGCGGCCACCCGCTCCGCCCTGCTGCTGACCGTACTCGACAAGGTCAAGAACCGCCTGGTCGAACTGCGCCGCGAACACGGCGCCTGGGTCAAACGCGAGGTGGCCACGCCCGGCATCGGCACCCTGGGCGTGTCCGCGCTCGACGAGCTCGACTCGGACGACTACTTCCTCACCGTGACCGATTTCCTGACCCCGACCACGCTGTACCTGGGCAGCATCGGTAGCGACCAGCGCGAGCGCCTGAAGGCCATGCCGGCCTGGTTCGACCCGAAACCGTACACCGTGTCCCAGTTCGAGGCGAAGTCGAAGGATGGCACGCTCGTACCGTATTTCGTCGTCATGCGCCGCGATACGAAGTTCGACGGCGCCAATCCGACCCTGCTCTATGGTTACGGCGGCTTCGAGGTGTCGCTGAAGCCCGCCTACAGCGGCATGATCGGCGCCGGCTGGCTGGAGGGCGGCGGCGTGTATGTGCTGGCGAACATCCGCGGCGGCGGCGAATTCGGCCCGCGCTGGCACCAGGCGGCCCTCAAGGAGCGACGCCAGAAGGCCTTCGACGATTTCCTGGCCGTGGCCAAGGACCTGATCCGGCGCGACGTCACCAGCCCGCGCCACCTCGGCATCATGGGCGGCAGCAATGGCGGCCTGCTGGTCGGCGCCGCCCTGACCCAGCGGCCCGACCTGTTCAACGCGGTGGTGTGCCAGGTGCCGCTCCTGGACATGCGGCGCTACCACAAGCTGCTGGCCGGCGCCTCGTGGATGGGAGAATACGGCGACCCGGACGACCCGGCGCAGTGGGAATTCATCGGCAAGTACTCGCCCTACCACAACGTGTTCAAGGACAAGCACTATCCGGCCGTGCTGTTCACGACCTCGACCCGCGACGACCGCGTGCACCCGGGCCACGCGCGCAAGATGGCGGCGCGGATGGAAGCGCAGGGCCACGAGGTACTGTACTGGGAAAACACCGAGGGTGGTCACGCCGGCGCAGCCAACAACACGCAGCAGGCGCGCATGTGGGCGCTGACCTATTCGTTCTTGCGCAGGCAGCTGGCATGACGGCCCCTGGCCGATTGGAAGGCGCTATGCAGGTGCGCGTGCTGGCGGCGCACGAGTGGCCGCTCTACCGCGCCTTGCGCCTGCGCGCGCTGGCCGACGCCCCGGCCGCCTTCGGCAGCACGCTGGCCGAGGAAGCGACGCGCAGCGACGCCGACTGGGCCTGGCGCCTGAACCTGGGCGCCACGTCGGGGCGCGACCTGCCGCTGGTGGCGCACGTCGCCGCCACGGCGGCGGGCCTCGCCTGGGCCAAGGTCGATGCGGGCGACCCACTGCGCGTGAACCTGTTTCAGGTGTGGGTGGCGCCGGAAGCGCGCGGACTTGGTGCGGCCGGCGCCCTGCTCGACGCGGCGCTGGCCTGGGCGCGCGGCCGCGGTGCGCGCACTATGCAGCTCGGCGTCGTGTGCGGCAACGACGCCGCGCGCAGGCTGTACGAGCGCGCCGGCTTTTGCGCCGTCGGCGAACCCGAGCCGCAGCGTCCGGGTTCGGATCGGATGGAGCAAATGATGCGGCTGGAGCTGAGTGGCTACGTCGAAAGGACCATTGACGGTAGCGCACCGTAGGGTGGGCACTCGTGCCCACGCGGATGCGGCTCATGCATACCCGATCGAGGTTTCCATCCTTTACGGTGAAAATCAACGTTCGGGTATACCGGAGCACGAACGCGAGGGCTCGGGAGCCCACCCTACATTACGCATCTGTCGACGGTCCCCTCAACTCGCCAACCGCTTGTTGAACAATACCTCGCACGTCGCCTCGATATCCACATACAAGGCAACCGCCGTCTCGACCCCGATCACCACCGGCGGCCCGAGGCGCTCGGTGACGATGCCGCCGCGGCGCAGCAGGCGCTCCATTGCGGTGGTGGTGACCGTCACATAGCGTTCGATGGCGCGCTCGTGGCCATAGCGCAGGATCGCCGCGAACGATTCCATCGTGATCTCGGAAAAGCCGAAATGGTCGCTGCCGCCGGTTTCGATGGCAAAACGCGACAACTCCCAGATATGTTCGTCGCAGGGCGCGGGTTGGCCGTGCAGCAGTTGCGGAAACGAGTCCTTCAACATGTACGGGCCTTCGGTCGGCAGCAGGCGCCAGCAACCGCGCAAGATCCCAGCGCCCGGCTCGCGCATCATCATGTAATGAGGATCGAGCGCATCGTAACCGTCGATTTCCATCCCCGACATCACCGGCACTTCCCAGCCGAGCCGGCCCTGGAACACTTTTGCGCGAAGCGTGTGCATCTCCCACAAGTCATGAGAGGGGAATTCGCGCCGTGCTGCGATATTAATTTGCAGTGCCATGTCGTTCTCCCTGTTTTTAATTGACGAAAAAACCTATGCGACAGGCATGGAGCGTCATGCAATTTGGGCACATTTGGTACTAGCAAGTTTGCTAGGTGGCTAGCAAGTGACACGGTGGAATACTAGGTTTTTCACCCCGAACAACCAAGGAGATCGGCCATGCCAAACGACTTCATCAGCGAATCCATGCTTGCCCGCCAGGGCGCGCCCCATGCCATGCCGATGCAAATGCCGGTCATGCGCGCGCCGCATGCCGATCTGCGCCAGTTCCGCATCAGTAAGCGTGAGAGCCAGGAGAAATTCTGGGGCCGTTTTGGCGTCACCCAGTCGAGCGGCAGCCGCTTCGAAACCGGGCTGGCCATTCCGGCGCCGGTGGCGATCCTGTTGAAGCTCTACGTCAACGGCAAGCTCAACGATGGCGATCTTCAGGGTTGAGCAGGCCCAGCGAGATTGCTTTCACGACCGCCTGCTGGCGGGTGTTGACATTGAATTTCTGGCGCACGTTGGCCAGGTGAAAATTGACTGTCGCTTCCGAACAGCGGGTGATCATCGAGATTTCCCATGACGATTTGCCCGCCATGACCCAGTTGAGCACTTCCAGCTCGCGCCGGGTCAGGCGCGGCACCGCTTCGCCGCTGCCCTGGTTGGCGAACTGGACCGAGGATGCGAACGCGTAGTCGCGGATCAGTGTCAGTTCGGCCAGGCTGCGCGCCGCTTCGCGCGCGAACGCCTTGCCCGGCGCGGCGTCGCTGGCCAGGCTGAGCATGCCGACCTCGCCCCCAGGACCATGGATCGGCAGCGTCACGCCGGAACGGATGCCGTGGCTGCTGGCCTCTTCGTACAGGGCGCGCTCCTCTTTCGTGTCAAAAGTCTCCGGCTGCCAGATGAACGGCAACATGCTGGTCAGGCAGTGGCCGACAGTGGGGTCGACGTAGGCCAGCCGTTCGGCATCGTAGCGTTCGCGCCACTTCTGTGAATAATTACTCTGCAAGAAAGCATGCTCGAACTGGGCGTGGCGTGAATGAACCACGCCAAACAAGGCTTGCTGGTAGCCGAACGAGGCGGCAAGCTCGAACAGGCCCCGGCGCCATTCCGCGGCGTCCTTTGCCTCCAGCAGCTGCACTAACCGTGCAGTTTCAATCATAGCGCTCGCTCGCCAAGTCGGATGGAACTGTTATGCGGATTGCATTTAGTATATAACCATGCGTACTAGCAATTCTAGCAAGGGTACTAGCCCTTCAGTCAGCTATTTTTTGTAGTAATTTCGCAATGACAACCAAAACTCACAATTCTGGCGTGCGCCAAGGAAAATAAATTTCCGCTACCCTCCCGCGCACGCCATTTAACATTCCAGAATGCAATATTTATCCTGGTTACAGAGCTTGACTTGATTTCGCACACGCGTATTGTTTCGACTTCTGGATATTTCCTTTTAACAGTTTCCCCTTAGTTTCGCTTGCGCGCAGCTTCCCGGCCATCGCGACAACAAGAACGCCGTATCACTTTCCAAAACAAGGATTACACGTCGATGAACACAATGACCGACATGGCCGAACAGCTGGATGTCAAACTCCTGCTGGCGACGCTGATGGCCCTGAAAAAGGGCGACTTTTCGGTACGCATGCCTTCCGACTGGACTGGCGTGTCGGGCAAGATCGCCGACACCCTGAACGACATCATCGAGACCAAGTCGAAGATGGTCGAAGCCGTGACCGAAGTGTCGCGCGTGGTCGGCCGCGAAGGCCACCTGACCCAGCGCGCCGACGTGCCGGGCGTGGTCGGCGGCTGGAGCACCATCATCAGTTCGGTCAACACCCTGATCGACGACCTGGTGCGTCCGACCACCGAAATGGCGCGCGTCATCGGCGCCGTGGCGAAAGGCGACCTGTCGCAGACCATGGCGCTCGAAGTGGACGGCCACCCCTTGAAGGGCCAGTACCTGCGCGCCGCCACCACCGCCAACACGATGGTGGAACAGCTCTCCTCCTTCTCCTCGGAAGTCACGCGCGTGGCGCGCGAAGTCGGCACCGAAGGCAAGCTCGGCGGCCAGGCACAAGTAAAAGGCGTGGCCGGCACCTGGAAAGACTTGACCGACTCGGTCAACTCGATGGCGGGTAACCTGACCTCGCAGGTGCGTAACATCGCGGAAGTGACCACCGCCGTGGCGAACGGCGACTTGTCGAAGAAGATCACGGTCGACGTGCGCGGCGAGATCCTGCAGCTGAAGGACACCATCAACGTCATGGTGGACCAGCTGCGCTCGTTCGCGTCGGAAGTCACGCGCGTGGCGCGCGAAGTCGGCACCGAAGGCAAACTGGGCGGCCAGGCTTACGTGCCGGGCGTGGGCGGCACCTGGAAGGACTTGACCGACAACGTCAACTTCATGGCCTCGAACCTGACGGGCCAGGTGCGTAACATCGCGACCGTGACGACCGCGGTGGCGAACGGCGACCTGTCGAAAAAGATTACCGTGGACGTCAAGGGCGAGATTCTCGAACTGAAGAACACGATCAACGTCATGGTCGACCAGTTGTCCTCGTTCTCCTCCGAAGTGACGCGCGTGGCGCGCGAAGTCGGTACCGAAGGCAAACTGGGCGGCCAGGCGCAGGTGAAGGGCGTGGCCGGCACCTGGAAGGACTTGACCGACTCGGTCAACTCGATGGCGGGTAACCTCACGGGCCAGGTGCGTAACATCGCCGACGTGACCACCGCCGTCGCGAACGGCGACTTGTCGAAGAAGATCACGGTGGACGTGAAGGGCGAGATTCTCGAGCTGAAGAACACCATCAACGTCATGGTCGACCAGCTGAACTCCTTTGCTTCCGAAGTCACCCGCGTCGCGCGGGAAGTCGGTACCGAGGGGCGCCTGGGCGGCCAGGCCAACGTGCCGGGCGTGGCGGGTACCTGGAAAGACTTGACCGACGGCGTGAACTCGATGGCGGGTAACCTGACCGGCCAGGTGCGTAACATCGCGGACGTGACCACCGCCGTGGCGAACGGCGACCTGTCGAAGAAAATTACCGTGGACGTCAAGGGCGAGATCCTTGAACTGAAGAACACGATCAACGTCATGGTCGACCAGCTGTCCTCGTTCGCATCCGAAGTGACCCGCGTGGCGCGCGAGGTCGGTACCGAAGGCAAGCTCGGCGGCCAGGCTTACGTGCCGGGCGTCGGCGGTACCTGGAAGGACCTGACCGACAACGTCAACTTCATGGCATCGAACCTGACCGGCCAGGTGCGTAACATCGCGGCGGTGACGACCGCGGTGGCGCGCGGTGACTTGTCGAAGAAGATTACCGTCGACGTGAAGGGCGAGATCCTGGAACTGAAGGACACCATCAACGTCATGGTCGACCAGTTGTCGTCGTTCGCCTCCGAGGTGACGCGCGTGGCGCGCGAGGTGGGGACCGAGGGCAAGCTGGGCGGCCAGGCCAACGTGTCCGGTGTGGCCGGTACCTGGAAAGACTTGACGGAAAACGTCAACCAGCTGGCGGCGAATCTCACCAACCAGATGCGCGCCATCGGCGAAGTAGCAACAGCCGTGACCCGTGGTGACCTCTCGCGTTCGATCCAGGTGGAGGCGCGCGGCGAGGTGTCCTACCTGAAGGACAACATCAACGAGATGATCCGCAACCTGAAGGAAACCACGCAAAAGAACGCGCAGCAGGATTGGCTGAAAACCAACCTGGCGCGCTTCACGCGCCTGCTGCAGGGCCAGCGCGACCTGGGTGCGGTGACCAAACTGATCCTGTCCGAGCTGGCGCCGCTGGTGTCGGCGCACCACGGCGTGTTCTACATGATGGACTCGCAGGAGCTCGATGCGCGCCTGCGCATGATCGCCTCCTACGGCTACCGTTCCAACCGCAAGCTGCCGACCTCCTTCCTGCCGGGCGAAGGCCTGGTGGGCCAGTGCGCGCTGGAGAAGAGCCGTATCTGGCTGACCGACGTGCCGCGCGATTACATCGTGGTGTCCTCGGGCCTGGGCTCGGCGCCGCCGAACAACATCGTGGTGCTGCCGATCCTGTTCGAACAGCAGGTGAAAGCCGTCATCGAGATCGCCTCGCTCGACCGCTTCACCGAAACCCACCTCTCCTTCCTCGACCAGCTGATGGAGTCGATCGGCGTCGTCTTGAACACGATCGAGGCGAACAGCCGTACCGAGTCGCTGCTGACCCAGTCGCAGTCGCTGGCGCAGGAACTGCAGCAGACCAACCAGGAGCTGGCCGAAAAGGCGCGCCTGCTGTCCGAGCAGAACATCGAGGTGGAACGCAAGAACCGCGAGGTGGAGCAGGCGAAACTGGCCCTGGAAGAAAAGGCGACCCAGCTGGCGCTGTCCTCGAAATACAAGTCCGAGTTCCTGGCGAATATGTCGCACGAACTGCGTACGCCATTGAACTCGCTGCTGATCCTGGCGCAGCAGCTGTCCGATAACCCGGAGGGCAACTTGTCCGGCAAACAGGTCGAATTCGCCAAGACCATCCACGGCTCCGGTTCCGACCTGCTGACCCTGATTAACGACATTCTCGACCTCTCGAAGATCGAGTCGGGTACCGTCACCCTGGACGTGTCGGAATACCGCTTCGCCAACCTGCGCAACTACGTCGACCGCACCTTCCGCCACATGGCCGAAGCCAAGCACCTCGGTTTCCAGGTCGACCTGGCGGAAAACCTGCCGACCGCCGTGATGACGGATACCACGCGCCTGCAGCAGGTGTTGAAGAACCTGCTGTCGAACGCATTCAAATTTACGAGCCACGGCCAGGTCGCGCTGAACATCAGCCTGGTGACCAGCGGCTGGACGGCCGATCACCCGCACCTGCTGCATGCGGACGCGGTGCTCGCGTTCTCGGTCAGCGACAGCGGCGTCGGCATCCCGCAAGACAAGCTGCAGCTGATCTTCGAAGCCTTCCAGCAGGCCGACGGCTCGACCGCCCGCAAGTATGGCGGCACGGGCCTGGGCCTGTCGATTTCGCGCGAACTGGCGCGTCTGCTGGGCGGCGAAATCCGGGTGGAGTCGACCGTCAACGTCGGCTCCACCTTCACGCTCTACCTGCCGTACAACCGCGCCGGCTTCATCAACTACGAAGCGAGCCGCCAGCCACAGCCTGCCCGCCTGGTGGCGCCGAGCGCGGCGCCGCTGGCCGCGCCGATCACCTACATACCAGCCGGGGCCGGGGCCGGCGACAGCGGCGCCGTGGCCACCATCGAAGTGCAGGCGCCGACCAACAGCAACCTGGTCGAATACGCGTCGATGCTGGACGACCGCGGCCTGATCGCCCCGGGCGACCCGTCGGTGCTGATCGTCGAGGACGATGACCGCTTCGCCAAGACCGTGCTCGAACTGGCGCGCGAGAAGAACTTCAAGGGCATCGTCACCCACCGCGGCGACTCGGCCCTGTCCCTTGCCCGCGATTACCTGCCCTCGGCGATTTTGCTCGACATCGACCTGCCGGACATCGACGGCTTCACGGTGCTCGATCGCCTGAAACGCGACCCGAGCACGCGCCACATCCCGGTGCACGTGGTCTCGGCGCTGCGCGAGCGCGAGCGCGCGCTGCGCCAGGGTGCGATCTCCTTCCTGAACAAGCCGGTCGAACGCGAACTGCTGGAAGAGGAATTCGCGCGCATCCAGAAGTTCCTGGTCGGCGGCAAGCGTAGCCTGCTGGTGGTGGAAGACGACATGGCCCAGCGCGAGCTGATCGTGAACCTGATCGGCGACAGCGACCTGAACATGGTGACCGTGGAGACCGGCCAGGCCGCGCTGGAGGCGCTCGAAGCCCAGCACTTCGACTGCATGGTGCTCGACCTGACGCTGCCGGACATCTCGGGTTTCGATTTGCTCGACCAGATCGGCAAGAAGCCGGCGCTGCGCGACCTGCCGATCGTGATCTACACGGCGCAGGAACTCAATCGCAAGGAAGTCACCAAGCTCAAGAAATACGCCAAGACCATCGTCATCAAGGATGCCCGTTCGCCCGAGCGCCTGCTCGACGAGACGGCGCTGTTCCTGCACCGTTCGCACGCCTCGCTGCCGGAACTGCAGCGCAAGATGCTGGAAGAGATCCACGCGCTCGATGGCGGCCTGGCCGGACGCAAGGTGTTGATCGTCGACGACGACCTGCGCAACATCTTCGCCCTGTCCTCGCTGCTGGAGCGCCAGCAGATGCAGGTGCTGTTCGCCGAGAATGGCCGCGACGGCATCGAGGTGCTGGAAAAGGACCCGACCATCGAGATCGTCCTGATGGACATCATGATGCCGGAGATGGACGGCTACGACACGATGCGCGCGATCCGCCGGATTCCGAAGTTCAAGTCGCTGCCGATCATCACCCTGACCGCGAAAGCGATGAAGGGCGACCGCGACAAGTGCATCGCCGCCGGCGCGTCCGACTACATCACCAAGCCTGTCGACGTGGCGCAACTGCTGTCGCTGATGCGTGTGTGGCTGCATTGACTGCCTTTGCATCGTTCGCGGCCTCGTTGGCGGTCGAGGAGCTGGAGATCGAGCTGTTGCTGGAAGCGTTAAGCCAGCGCCACGGCTACGATTTCCGCGACTACGAGCGTGCGACCGTGCGGCGCAAGCTGCTCGCGGTGATGGCCGAACGCGGACTGAAGACAGTCTCGGCGCTGCAGGAGCGCGTGCTGCACGAGCCCGGCGCCGCCTGCGCCGTCCTGCGCGCGCTGGCATGGGCGCCGAGCGGCCTGTTCGCCGATCCGGCCTGGGCACGGGAGGCGCGCGCAGTGCTGGGAAAGTCGCTGCGGCCGGCGGCCGTGCCGAAAGTCTGGCTGGCCGAATGCGCCGGCGTCGGCGAGGCCTGGACGCTGGCGATCCTGCTGCACGAGGAAGGCCTGCTCGCACGCACCGAAATATTTGCGACCATGGGCAACGACGAGCTGCTGCTGGATGCTCGCGAAGCCGGGATCGATGCGACAGCACTGCCCGCGCTGCAGGAGAGTTATAGGCAGAGCGGCGGCGGCGGCCGGCTGGCGGACCATTTCGAAGTGCGCGACGGCCGCGCCTTTCTGCTGCCGCGCCTGCGTGCGCGCATCACCTGGGCCGGCCACAACCTGGTGACGGACGCCTCGTTCAACGAGTTCCAGGCCATCATCTGCCGCCGCGCCCTGGCCGATTTCGGCCCGCTGCTGCGCCAGCGCGTGCTGCGCCTGTTCCACGACAGCCTGGCGCGTTTCGGCGTGCTGGGGCTCGACCGCGAACTGGGGACGGGAGATGCACATGCGGGGGCGTATCAGGCGCTGCCCGGGGCCTTGCCGTGGTATCGCCGATCATTGTAGGGTGGACGGCTCTGCCGTCCACGCGGTGATCGCTATCGGCTCCGCTATCGTGTCGGATGATCTCGCCGATAACTATCACCGCGTGGGCGCTCACACGCCGCCGATGCTCATCGTTGCGGGTGGAGCCGACCACCCTACCGCAAGCAACGTTCCTATTTTGACCCGATCGCGCTCGGCCGCTCGGCGATGCGGTCGCGCCAGGCTTGCAGGTGCGTCATGCCTTCATCGCCCGGTCGGAAGCGCAGCAGGCCGCGGCCGAATTCGAGGGCGCAGAAGGCGGTGATGTCGGCGATGGTGAAGCGCTCGCCCGCCACGTAGGGCTGGCGCGCCAGGTGCTGGTCGAGCCAGCGCGCGGTGATGCGCATCTTGTCGGCCTGGGCGGCGCCGAAGTCCTTGAATTGCGGCGTCTCCAGCGGCGCCAGCGCCGGGTGCGTGTGACGCGCGCTGCTGGCCGTTTCCAGCAGCAGGTGCAGTTCCATGCGGCGGTCGGCCATCTCGATAAAGGCGCGCTCCTCGAAGTCGACGCCCATCAGGTTCGGTTCCGGATAACGGCCTTCCAGCCAGGTGCAGATGGCGCGCGTTTCGCTGAGCACGCGGCCGTCGTCGAATTCCAGCGCCGGCACCCGCCCGAGCGGATTTTTCGCGATGAAGCGCTCGCTGCGCTGTTCGCCGGCGAGGATGTCGATCATCTCGGTCTCGATGCCGGCGATGCCCTTTTCGAGGATGAACATGCTCACCCGGCGCGGGTTGGGCGCGTGGCTGCTGATATACAGTTTCATGGGGTCTCCTTCGGTTGTCGTTATTGTTGCCGCACCGAGGATCATATCCCCAAACTGATGACTACAGCGCCAGCGCCCCCTGGCGCGCCACGATCCAGTCGTCCAGCAGCGCCGCGCTGCCGGGCGCCACGTGCAGGCCGAGCTTGCTGCGGCGCCACAGGATGTCGGCGCTGCCGCGCGCCCACTCGTGGGTCATCAGGTAGTCGATCTCGGCTTCGTACAGCCCCGGCAGCACTTCCTGGCCCATGTCGGCCAGGCTGCTCCTGCGCGCCAGCAGGATGCCGATGCGGGTGCCGTAGGCGCGCGCGTAGCGGGCGACCAGGCTCGGGGGCAGCCACGGGTAGCGCGTGCCCAGGCGCGCGCTCCAGCCGTCGAATTCGAGCGCGCCGCGCTTGTCCGGGCGCGGGCCGTACAGGTCGCCGCCCGGCAGGCAGGCGCCGGCGGTCCAAGCGGGTGCCGCATGTTCAAGGGCCTGCGCGATCCAGTCGACCGCCTGCTCGGCCAGCTTGCGGCTGGTGGTGATCTTGCCGCCGAAAACGGACAGCAGCGGCGCCCCGGCCACATCTGGCTCAAGCCGGAAATCGCGCGTGGCCGCCGCCGCGCTGGCCGCCTCGTCTTCCACCAGCGGACGCACGCCGGCATAGCTCCACAACACGTCGCCCGGCGTGATGGCGCGCCTGAAATAGCGGTTGGCCAGCTGGCACAGGTACAGCGTTTCCTCGGCGCTGATCGCCACCTTGTCGAGTTCGCCCCGGTAATCGACGTCGGTGGTGCCGACCAGGGTGAACGCACCCTCGTAAGGCAGCGCGAACACGATGCGCCCGTCGGGATGCTGGAAGATGTAACCGTGCGGATGGTCGAACAGGCGCGGCACGACGATATGGCTGCCCTTGATGAGGCGCAGCGCGCGCCCGCCCGGGGTGTTGGTGGCACCATGCAGGAAACGCGCCGCCCAGGGGCCGGCGGCATTCACCAGGCAGCGCGCCTGGACGTGCACATGGCGTCCCTGTGCCTCCAGTGTCGTGCTCCAGCCGTCCGGCTGGCGCTGCAACGCGCCGCAACGGGCGTGGGTCAGGATCACGGCGCCGTGTTCATGGGCGTCGAGCGCGTTGAGCACCACCAGGCGGGCGTCGTCGACCCAGCCGTCGGAATACATGAAGCCCTGCGTGAATTGCGGCAGCAGCGGCGCACCGGCCGGGTGGCTGCGCAGGTCGAGCCCGTGCGAACCCGGCAGGAATTCGCGCCGCGCCAGGCGGTCGTACAGGAACAGGCCGGCGCGGATCAGCCAGGCGGGACGCGTTCCTCTGTCATGGGGCATCACGAAGCGTAGCGGACGCATGATGTGCGGCGCCGAGCGCAGCAGCGTTTCGCGCTCGATCAGCGCCTTGCGTACCAGGCCGAATTCGTAATGCTCGAGGTAGCGCAGGCCGCCGTGGATCAGTTTGCTCGACGCCGACGAGGTGTGCTGGGCCAGGTCATCCTTTTCGCACAGCACCACCCGCAACCCGCGCCCGGCCGCGTCGCGCGCGATCGCCGCGCCGTTGATGCCGCCGCCGACGATCAGTACGTCGCATTCGAACCGCTTGACCAGGTCATCCACGGCGCTTCCTCCGGAAAAAAGCAAACCGGTCCAGTGTATGCCGCTCCGCATGGTGCATGTTCGCATGGATCAAGGCGCCGGGCTGCGAAATCCGTTATGCCATGGGGCACGCCAGATTCACCGGACGCGGCCGTCCGCCCCGCCCCTGTAGAATTGGCGCCATGACCACGATGATCGATCCCCGCTGATGGCGCAGCAACGCGCCTGGGTGCGCATGCCCTCGGGCAAGCGCCTGGACTTGCTCAATCCGACCCCCTTCGACTGGGACGACGCCGACCTCGCCCTCGGCCTGGCGCGCACCTACCGCTGGGGCGGGCATTCGGCCTGGCCGCTGCCGCTCTCGGTCGCCCAGCACTCGATCACAGTGATGCTGCTGCAGCGCGCGGAGATGAAGGGACGCGTCGAGCCACTGCACGAGTTGCGCGAACTGCTGCACGACGCCGAGGAAGGCTTGCTCGGCTTCGACGCGCTATCGGTCATCAAGCCCTTCCTCGGCGAAGGCTTCCGCGAACTGTCGCAGCGCCTCGAACACGCGGTCTTCCTGCGCTATGGCCTGCCCTCGTGGACGCCGGCCGACCATGCACGCCACAAGCGCGCCGACCGCCTGGCCGCCGCCAGCGAAGCGGTGCACGTGGCCGGCTGGTCGCGCGAGGAAGTGCGGCGCACCCTCAAGATCCAGGCCGCGGTGCTGCAGGACGATCCGCTGGCAGGCATGTACGGCTGCGCGCCCTGGGAACCCTGGCCGCCGGCGCTGGCCTGCGAGCGCTTCCTGGCCGAACTCGACCGCCTGAAGGCGGCCGCCGGGGTGGCAGGAAAGTGACACGCCAGCTTGTCATGCTGCAGTCGCGTCGATGGTGGATACTGTCAAAATGCCAAGCATTTGGTTGTTGCTATTTCGCTCACTCTACTTCTGCCGCCTTCCTCGCGGAGGACTTGAGCAATCGCAAAGAACGATAACTAAGCCATTGATTTTATTATGTTTACATCGATATCCACAAGAAATGTGGATAACTATGTGGAAAAGCACCTCTTGACAAGCCGCAAGCGCAGTATTGATGCGGGTTTCAACAAAATGCCCAATCTACAGGCAGAAATCGAGTCCTTTAAAATCAATGGCTTGCACGCCATGTGGTTTGGTGAACGGACTCAGCATCAGAAGATTCCTACAAACTCCTACAACGGGGGATAAGTCGTCATTACCTGCCCCGTACCTCATCATTTCCACGCATTGCGCGCGCGGTCCCGCACCAGCATGCGCACGCTGTCCGGCATCGGCTTTTTGGACTTCGCGGTGTCGGCCGTGATCCAGACGCATTCCTCGAAATGCTTGAGCATGGCCGGCGTGACGAAGCGGGTGCGCGCAGCGTACACGTGGCGATCACCCATCTGCGCTTGCTGCTTGATGAAGAAGCGGTTCGGCACCACCAGGTGCAAGTGTTCCCTGGCGCGCGTCATCGCCACGTACAGCAGGCGCCGCTCTTCCTCGATCTCTTCCGCGCTGCCGGTGCTCATGTCAGAGGGAATGCAGCCGTCGACCACGTTCAGCACGTGCACCGACTTCCATTCCTGGCCCTTGGACGAGTGGATCGTCGACAGGATCAGGTAATCCTCGTCGAGCAAGGGCGGGCCGGCGCGATCGCTCGTCGCCTCGGGCGGGTCGAGCGTGATCTCGGCCAGGAAGCTTTCGCGGGTGCCGTGGCCGCCCGCCAGTGCGGCCAGCTGGGCGATGTCGGCGGCGCGCACGGTGGCGTCGTCGTGCAGGCGCTCGAGATGCGGCAGGTACCAGTCGCGCACCAGTTCGATGTCGGCCGGCCAGCGCAGTCCGGGCGTGCGCAGCCTGCGGTAGAGGGTAACGAATTCCTGCCAGTCGCCCGCGCTTTTCGCCGGCGCCGTGAAGGTTTCAACCGCGTGCAGCGCTTCCGGCGCCGTGGCCACCGCGTCGAGCAGGCGCGTGGCCGTGGCCGGGCCGATCCCCGGAATCAGTTGCAGTACCCGGAACCCGGCCATGCGCCCGTTCGGGTTCTGGGCAAAGCGCAGCACTGCCAGCACGTCCTTGATGTGCGCGGCTTCCAGGAATTTCAGCCCGCCGAATTTCACGAACGGGATATTGCGGCGCATGAGTTCGAGTTCGAGTGCCGCGCTGTGGCTGGTGGCGCGAAACAGCACCGCCTGGGTAGTGAGCTTGATGCCCGCTTCGCGCTGCTCGAGGATGCGGTTGCAGACCCAGCGCGCCTGCTCGGCCTCGTCCGGGATCAGGACCAGTTGCGGCAGGCTGCTGGCGACCTTGTCGGTCCACAGCGTCTTGGCGTGGCGTTCGAGCGCGGCGGCGATCACGGCGTTCGAGGCGTCCAGGATCGGCTGGGTCGAGCGGTAATTGCGGTCGAGCGTAATGACCCGCGCCGGCTGCGAGAACTGCGCCGGAAAATCGAGGATGTTGCGCACCGTCGCGCCGCGGAAGGAATAGATCGACTGGGCATCGTCGCCGACCACCATCACCCCTTCTCCGCCCGGCTTCATGCCGGTGATGATCGCCGCCTGCAGGCGGTTGGTATCCTGGTATTCGTCGACCAGCACGTGGTCGAACAGGCTGCCGATTTCCGGCCCCAGTTCGGGGTCGGCCGCCATCTCGGCCCAGAACAGCAGCAGGTCGTCGTAGTCGAGCACGTTCTGCTCCTGCTTGGCGTCGACGTAGGCGCCGAACAGGCGTTTCAGCTCGGCTTCCCACTCGCAGCACCAGGGAAAGGTGCTCTGCAAGACCAGGTCGAGCGGCTCGCGCGAATTGACGACGCGCGAATAGATCGACAGACAGGTGCCTTTCAGCGGGAAGCGCTTGGCAGTCCCGGTCAGCCCGATCTCGTGGCGCACCAGTCCCATCAGGTCTTCGGAATCGCCGCGGTCGTGGATCGTGAACGATTCGTCGAGGCCGATGCGTCCCGAGAATTCGCGCAGCAGGCGCGCACCGATGCTGTGGAAGGTGCCGGCCCACGGCAGCGTGGCGGCGCCGTCGGTGCGTCCGCCCATGATCCGCTGCAGCACATTGCCGGCGCACTGGGCCATCTCATTGGCGGCGCGCCGCGAGAAGGTCAGCAGCAGGATGCGCTGCGGATCGGCGCCATCCATGATCAGGCGCGCCACCCGGTGCGCCAGCGTATTCGTCTTGCCGGAACCGGCGCCGGCCACCACCAGCAACGGCCGGCTGGCAGGCGCGCCGATGTCGTGTTCGACCGCTGCGCGCTGTTCGGGATTCAGGCTGGCGAAGGGATCGTCGACAGGAGGCGCAAGGCTGGCAGCAGACATAAGGTGGATGGCAATGAAAAAACACCGCCACTGTACATTTGTCCAGTAAGGCTTCGCAAGTGCATTTTGCGCCCGTTAGCGCCTGCTCTGTCGTAAAAAGGTCGCGCCCGCGTTGGGTCGAGTTCGCGTAGTACACGATCCACACGCGCTAAGTGGCCGTAACTAAAGAACTTTTCCGGATATCCACAAAGTCTGTGAATAACTTTGTGGAAAAGACAGGGCTTGACAGCCTGAAATGCCGTCAGGATGCGGCTTTCAATAACTTGCCCATTCGACGGGCAAGCGTCAATTCAAAAGAAATCAATGACTTGCGAGATCATGTGCATGACTAACCCAAGATGCACAAAAGATAAAAAAAAAGAAATTTTTGTGTATAAGCGCTAGTAGCCGAGCGCAACAAAAATGACGCTTTGATATCGAAAAAAGCTGACCTCTGGAAACTTCAAGCGCCGGAGCGGCGCCGGTGCGGTTCAAGTAAGACCCGCTCGATGACGTGCCCACGAATATCGCGCGTACGCAGGTACTCGACCGCGGACATGGTGTTGCTGCTGCCCTGCACCGCGATGCCGGCATCGACGATCACGCGGCGGCGTGCGTCGGTTCGGGCCTCGATGGCCGGTAGCAGCACCGCCCCCTCGCATTCAACGTTTTCCATCGTGACCTCGTTCCGTCGGGTTGATGTTTTTGCCCTGAGAAGTATTCCTCAAACCGGTTGGATGTCAATGTCAACTTCCTATCGAAAACAACAAATTGTTGCCCGGACGTGTACATCGATCAGGTGTCGGTCGCCAACTCAAGCGGGCGCCGCCTTCCCGGCGAACGGCATAGAATCGCCTGCACTCCAACCACCTGCGAGGCTTCCATGAGCACGACTCCCGAACCCGACCTGAACCCCGGCGACGAAGCATCTCCTGGCACGCCTGGTGCCGGCGAAGACGTTTGCGAAGCCTGCGCCGGCAGCGGCAAGCTGGCCGACGGCAAATCCTGTCCGCAGTGCGGCGGCAGCGGACGCGTCATGCGCGGGATCGGCGGCGGCTAAGTCCGTTCTGCAAGCACTCCCGCAGCGTACGCGCCGATCATGACAGTGGCGTGACTACATGCCGGGCGGGCCATCAGGCCCGTCCCTCCCATTTATGCACCCGAGCCCGGCATGCGGCTTGTCGAACTGGCATACTTGCAGCATCGACCACCCTGACCACCCGGAGCCCTCCATGCTTACTCTCCTCAGCGAACACGCCTGTTTCGGTGGCGTCCAGCGCTTCTACCAGCACGATTCCAGCGCCATCGGCCTGCCGATGCGCTTTTCGATCTACCTGCCGCCCGGCTTCGAGGCCAAGGGGCTGCCGGTCATGCTCTACCTCGCCGGCCTGACCTGCACCGAAGAAACGTTCGCCATCAAGGGCGGCGCCCAGCGCGTGGCGGCCGAGGAAGGCCTGGCGCTGGTCATGCCCGACACCAGCCCGCGCGGCGCCAACGTTCCTGGCGAAACCGACAGCTGGGACTTCGGCGTGGGCGCCGGCTTCTACGTCGACGCGACGCAGGAGCCGTGGTCGCGGCATTACCGCATGTACAGCTACATCCTCGAACTGCGCGAACTGGTGCTGCGCGAATTCGGCCTCGACGCCGAACGCTGCGGTATCTTCGGCCATTCGATGGGCGGGCACGGCGCGCTGGTGCTAGCCCTGCGCAACCCGACGCTGTTCCGCTCGGTCTCGGCCTTTGCGCCGATCGCCGCCCCGACGCGCTGCCCCTGGGGCGACAAGGCCTTTTCCGGCTACCTGGGAGCGGACAAGGCCAGCTGGAATGCGTACGACGCCACCGAACTGGTGGCGTCCGGTCCGGTGCGCTTCCCGCAGGGCATCCTGATCGACCAGGGCCTGGCCGACAAATTCCTGGCCGAGCAGCTCAACCCGGACGCCTTCGAAGCGGCCTGCGCCGAGGCTGGCCAGCCGCTGACCCTGCGCCGCCATGCGGGTTACGACCACGGTTACTACTTCATCTCGACCTTCGTCGAGGAACACCTGCGCCTGCACGGCAGTCAGCTCGGCTGAAGCAGGTTCCGACCGCCGGAATCCGTCACGGTTCCGGCCGGTCGCACCCTTTCTGCCCTCGCGCAAACCGCTTTTCCCGCGCGCCCGCGCAGCCTCTTCCCGACCCTTGAAAATGCCCCGGCCCTGCCCTATAAAACAGGTGCGGCGCCATGCCGCGCATTCATCGCGAAGAAAGGAGGCTCACCATGAATCTCGTCAGAAGGGGCACCTACCGTCCCGGCATGGCCGAAGAGGGCTTCGGCCGTCTCGTCGACACCATGTTCGAGGACTTTTTCGCACCCCTGGCCCTCAATGGGCGCCGCCTCGACGACGGCGCCAGCATTCCGCGGCTCGACCTGCGCGAAACCGAACAGGCCTATGAAATCCAGGCCGACATGCCGGGCGTCGAGAAGGAAGACCTGAAGGTCGCCATCGACCACCAGCGCATCACGATCGAAGGAGAATGCCGCAAGGCAAACGAGCGGCGCGACGGCGAAAACGTGGTGTATTCTGAACGCTCAGCACGCAAGTTCATGCGCAGCTTCACCCTGCCTGCCGAGGTGGACGATGCAACTGCGCAAGCCAGACTGGAAAACGGTGTGCTGCACCTGATGCTGCCCAAGCGGCAAGGCGGCGCGGTGCGGCGGATCGATATCCAGTAAGCGGCCACGGCCGCGGCGCGAACGGGCGCGCCAGACAAGGGGGGCAGGTCGGGCCGCAAGCCGGGCCTGCCTCCGGGATGGACCGCGATGGCCGAATTTTGCCGTTTCAGGAACCGCGCGCAGGCCGGCAAGCTGCTTGCAAAAGCGCTTGGCGCCTACGCGCACCAGCCCGGCGCGATCGTGCTGGCCCTGCCGCGCGGCGGCGTGCCGGTCGCGTTCGCGGTGGCAATGACGCTCGCGCTCGCGCTCGACATCCTGCTCGTGCGCAAGCTGGGCCTGCCCGGCCAGCCCGAATACGCCATCGGCGCCGTCGGCAGCGGCGGCGTGCGCGTACTGCAGCCGGGCGTACCGGGGCTGATGGGCGTCACGCAGGAACAGGTCGACGCGATCGTCGCGCGCGAATTGCTCGAAGTCGAGCGGCGCACCCGCCTTTACCGGCACGAGCAGCCGCCGCCGGCGCTGGCAGGACGCGACGTCATCATCGTCGACGATGGCATTGCCACCGGCTCGACGATGCAGGCCGCGATCGAGGTCGCGCGCGGGCATGACGCCCGACGCGTGATCGTGGCTGCGCCGGTGGCGCCGCCCGACACGCTGGCGGCCCTGGCGCCGCTGGCCGACGAAGTTGCATGCCTGGCTGCGCCGCCGTTTTTCCGGGCGGTCAGCCAGTGGTACGAAACGTTCGATCAGACGAGCGACGAGGAAGTACAGGAATTGTTGACAATGGCCTGGCGGGCCGAAGCGGACCGCCGGCTCCTTACATCACCCGACAGAGAGGACGCAACATGAGACACACCACCACCACCACCGACCACAGCATCGAAGCGAGCGACCTGGCCAAGCTGCTCGGCGGCGCCGCCGCCGGCGCGCTGCTGATGTACATGCTCGACCCGGACCGCGGCAGTGCCCGCCGCTCGACCTCGACCGCGGCACTGCGCAACGCAGGCTCGCGCACCGGCAGTGCGCTCGGCAATGCCTGGCACGGTATTGGCGAGCGCATCGGCATGGCCGCGCGCCAGGCCGGCGAGGTTGCCAGCGAAGTGCTCGAGGAAGCCGGCAAGACCGGCAGTAAATACCTCGACGAGGCGACGACCACGGCCGGCAAGTATATCGACGACGCCGGCACCACCGCCGGCAAATACGCGGACGAAGCCGGCACCCGTGCCCGCAAGTATGCCGACGAAGCCGGCGCCAGCGCCAACCGCGCCTTCGAGGCGGCCCGTCCGAACGGCGCCGTTCGCCGCACCTATGAAGACACGGTCGACGGCGCCTCGCGCCTGCTCGACTCCGCATCCTCGAGTGCCGGCGCCGCCGCCTCGCGCCTCGGCCGCCTGGCCAGCGATGCCGCCGACAGCGGCCTGAAAGCCCTGCACCTCGACGAGCGCAGCGACCTGTCGGCCCTGCTGCGCAACCCCGCCGTCGTCGGCGGCGGCCTGCTCGGCCTGATCGGGCTGTTCCGCCGCTCGCCGTTGGGCGCCGCGGTCGGCCTGGCCGCCTTTGCACTGGCCGCGCGCAGCGGCGGCAGCGACAGCAGCAACAGCGCCCGCAGTGGTTCCGCGCTGTCGAACCTGCTCGGCAGTGGCCGCGGCCGCGCCCGCCGCATCGACCTCGAAAAAACCATCCACATCGATGCCTCGCCGTCCGAGGTCTACGACATGTGGAACAACTACGAAAACTTCCCGCGCTTCATGTCGCATGTGGTCGAGGTGCGCGACACCGGCCGCCGCCGCTCGCACTGGACCGTGCAGGGTCCGGCCGGCACCCAGTTCGAGTTCGATTCGGTGCTTACCGAGCAGAACAAGAACCGGCGCCTGGCCTGGCGCAGCGAGCCGGGCGCGCAGATCCCGAACTCCGGCTCGGTCGAGTTCGAACCCCATCGCGGCGGCACCCGCGTCACCGTGCGCCTGTCCTATGCGCCGCCGGCCGGCGCCCTCGGCCATGCCGCCGCCTCGCTGTTCGGTTCCGATCCGAAAGCACAGATGGACGACGACCTGGCGCGCATGAAGCACTACATCGAGCGCGGCGCGATTCCGCACGATGCAGCGCGGCGCGACAAGTCGGGCAGCCGTTTCCTGCACTGATGCGATGACGGCCGCGATCGACATCAGCGCGGCCGCGCTTGCGGCCGCCGCCCGGCCGCTCGACGGCGGACCGGGCGACTATGACGCCCTGATGAACCTCGTGGGCGACGCCCGCTTCGTGCTGCTCGGCGAAGCGACCCACGGCACCCACGAGTTCTACGAGGAACGGGCGCGCATCACCCAGCGCCTGATCCGCGAAAAGGGATTCGCCGCGGTGGCGGTCGAGGCCGACTGGCCCGACGCCTACCGGGTCAACCGCTACGTGCGCGGCGAAGGCGGCGATGCCGACGCCAACGCGGCCCTGTCCGGCTTCGAGCGTTTCCCGGCATGGATGTGGCGCAACACCGACGTCGTCAACTTCGTCGACTGGCTGCGCACGCATAACGCCGGCTTGCGCGCTGGTCCCAAGGTCGGCTTCTACGGGCTCGACCTGTACAGCCTGTTCACTTCGGTGCGCGAAGTGCTGAACTACCTCGACGCGGTCGATCCGGTCGGCGCCGAGGAAGCACGGCGCCGCTACGCCTGCTTCGACCACTACGACGAAGACAGCCAGCACTATGGCTACGCCACCGGCGTCGGCCTCTCCGAATCCTGCCAGCAAGGCGTGCTGACCCAGTTGCAGGAACTCCAGCAGCGCGCCTTCGATTACATGCAGGCCGATGGCGCCTCGAGCGAGGACGCCTTTTTCTATGCCCAGCAGAATGCGCGCCTGGTCAAGAATGCCGAGGAATACTACCGCACCATGTTCCGCGGCCGGGTTTCGTCCTGGAACCTGCGCGACAGCCACATGGCCGAAACCCTGGACGCCCTCACCCGCCACCTGTCGAACGATGGCGAACCGGCGAAGATCGTCGTCTGGGCGCACAACTCGCACCTGGGCGACGCCCGCGCCACTTACATGGGCGGTCTCGGCGAATGGAATGTGGGCGAGCTGGCGCGCAAGGCCTATCCAGGGCAAACCTGCCTGATCGGCTTTTCCACCTACGACGGCCACGTGACGGCGGCCTCGGAATGGGATGGTCCGGCCGAGCGCAAGCGCGTGCGTCCCGGCATGCCCGGCAGCTACGAGGAATTGCTGCACCACGTCGGCCTGCCGCGCTTTTACCTGAACCTGCGCGACGAAGGCCCGGTACGCCGCACCCTGCTCGAACGCCGCCTCGAGCGCGCCATCGGCGTGCTCTACCTGCCGCGCACCGAGCGGCAAAGCCATTACTTCAATGCCCAGATGGCCGAACAGTTCGACGCCATCATCCACATCGACCGCACCGAAGCGCTGACGCCGCTCGATGCAACGAGCGGCTGGCATTCGGGCGAACCGCCGGAAACCTATCCAGAAGGGATTTAACGAGCAGACACGGCGTTCAACGCCCCGAAACGCCGAGGTAACGTAGCGTGGGCACTCGTGCCCACGCCGTTGTGCCTTTGCGTACTGCAACGTGACCCGAAGCAGCACGATTCGCACGCCGTGCTACAGCAGTCGACCGTACGCGAACTCGGGAAACGTTTGCTTATTCACCTGTTCGACCGCGTGGGCACAAGTGAAGTGCCCACCCTACGAGGTTGTGAAAAAATCGCCATGGCGGCGTTGCGCCGCCTTGCCGTACCCACGTACTGTCTTCGGCGGCGCGCCGGGCGGCCGTATCCCTTGCCCTGACGATTTTTTCACAACCTCTACGGTACGCCACCAATCACGCCCCACTATAACGTCACGTCCCCGGCTGGCGCTGCCCGCACTCGGTACAAAACTTCGTCCCCGGCTGCAGCGCCGTCGCGCAACCGCCGCACTGCGCCTGCTGCGCCATCCGGTAGCCGCATTGCGGGCAGAATTTCGCGCCATGCGTCTCGGCCCGGCATTGCGGGCAGACCAGTTGCATCTCCGCGCGCACGTTGTGGCCGGCGCCGCGCGCCTGCCCTTCCACATTGGCCCGTTCCGATGCTTCCTGCACCTCGCCGCGTGCGCGTGCCTGCGTGATCGCCACCTTGACGTTCGGCGCGCAATTGAAGCACAGGCCGTTGGCGCGGTCGAAGCACGGCGCGCAGACATAATGATGGCAATTGCCGCAGCGGTTGAAGTGGGCTTTGCCGGCGGCCACCGCTTCGGTGAATGCCTCGTCGCGCGCCGTGTGCCAGCCGGCCTGGGCCATACCCGTCAGCACGCTGCTGGCATTGCCGAGCAGGCCGCCGAACATATTCGCGCCCTTTTGCAGCCAGCCGGAAGCCTGGCCGCTACGGTAAGGCTTGTAGTGCGTGCGCCAGCGGTCGCTGCAGCGCTGGCAATAAAACTCGAACTGGAAGCCGGCATCGACGCCCGACTGGTTGCTCAGGTCACGATAATTGTTTGCGAACTGCATTTCGGCTGACATGGGTGCCTGTGTCTGTCATTGCAATGCACCGATTATATTAGCGTTATCAAATAAACACCATCACGACGGCCCTCGCAACAATTCCCCAACAATAAACCTTTCTTCAGTCATACTTTTCCTGCCCACCTTTTGCTACGATGCCGAAGTTCAAAATCAGGCAAGGAAAAGTCGATGAGCAAGTACACGCTGAACATCAACGGCAAGCAGCAGCAGGTCGATGTCGATGCCGACACCCCGCTGCTGTGGGCGCTGCGCGATTCGCTCGGGCTGGTCGGGGCCAAATACGGCTGCGGCGCGGGCCAGTGCGGCGCCTGCACGGTGCACCTCGACGGCGCGCCGACGCGTTCCTGCCTGCTGCCGGTGTCCAGCATCGGCAAGGCCAAAATCACCACCATCGAAGGCCTCCACAAGCAGCACCAGCATCCCTTGCAACTTGCCTGGCAAGAACTCGACGTGCCGCAGTGCGGTTACTGCCAGTCGGGCCAGATCATGAGCGCCTGCGCCCTGCTCAACGCCCATCCGAAGCCGACCGACGCCCAGATCGATGAAGCGATGGCCGGCAACCTGTGCCGCTGCGCCACCTATACCCGCATCCGCGCCGGCATCCACCGCGCCGCCGAGATCGCCGCGACCACGAAAGGCAAGGCATGAACGCGCCGCTCTCTTCCGCCCGCCGCGGTTTCCTGAAAGCCGGCGCGGCCGGCGCCCTCGTGATCGGCATGGGTCCGGGCGGCGTGCTGGTTGCGCAAAACGCCGGCGCCACAGCCCCGGCTGACACTGCCTTCTCGCCAAGTGTGTTCATCCGCATCAGCCGCGACGGCATCGTCACGCTGGTGTCGAAACAGCCGGAAATCGGCCAGGGCATCAAGACTTCGCTGCCGATGGTGATCGCCGAAGAACTCGACATCGATTGGAAGGACGTGCTCATCGTCCAGGGCGACCTGAACCCGGCCTACGGCAGCCAGGGTGCGGGCGGTTCGACCTCGACCCCGACCAATTACAACGATTTCCACCGCCTCGGCGCCACTGCACGCACCATACTGGTACAGGCAGCGGCCCAGACCTGGGGCGTACCGGTCACGGAATGCCGCGCCGCCCATGGCGCCGTGGTGCATGCGCCCAGCGGCCGCAAGCTCGGCTATGGTGCGCTGGTGCCGGCCGCTATGAAACTGCCGCTGCCCGAGGCGGCGCAGGTCCAGCTGAAAGACCCGGCCACCTATACCCTGCTGGGCACGCGCATCGGCGGCGTCGACAACGGCGCCATCGTCAGCGGCAAGCCGCTGTTCGGCATCGATATCCAGTTGCCCGGCGTGCTGTACGCGGTGTATGCGAAATGCCCGGTCTTCGGCGGCAAGCCGGTCAGTGCCAACCTGGCCGCCATCAAGGCCATGCCGGGCGTGAAAGATGCGTTTATCGTCGAAGGCACCGCCAACCTGAACGGACTGCGTCCGGGCGTGGCGATCGTCGCCACCTCGACCTGGGCCGCGTTCAAGGCGCGCCGCGCGCTGGAAGTCAAATGGGACGAAGGCGTCGGCGCCGGCCACAGCTGGGCCGATTTTGCTGCGCAAGCGAAAGCGGCTGCCGGCAAAGCGGGCACGACGGTATTGCGCCAGGACGGCGACGTGCGCGCCGCCCTGGCCGGCGCCGCGAAGACGGTGCAAGCGAGCTATACCTACCCGTTCATCTCGCACGCCAGCATGGAGCCGCAGAACTGCACCGCCTGGTTCAAGCCGAACGAAGGCACGCTGGAACTGTGGGCGCCGACCCAGAACCCGGGCGCCGGTCAGGCCCTGGTCACCTCGACCTTCAACATCCCCAAGGAAAAGATCGTCCTGCACATCATCCGCAGCGGCGGCGGCTTCGGGCGGCGCCTGTCGTCCGACTTCATCGTCGAGGCCACCGCGATTGCGCAAAAGGTCGGCGCGCCGGTGAAGCTGACCTGGACCCGCGAAGACGACTTGCAGCACGACCATTTCCGTCCAGGCGGCTTCCATCACCTGCGCGGCGGCGTCGACGCCAACGGCAAGCTGGTCGGCTGGCATAACCATTTCGTCACCTTCGCCAACCGCGTCGAGCGCGACGGTAAAAGCATCCTGCAGCCAGGCAGCGGCGGCAGCCTCTCGGGCGACGAATTCCCGGGCCGCTGGCTGGCCAACTGCCTGCTGGAACAGACTGCGCTCGAATGCCGGATCCCGATGGGACCGTGGCGCGCGCCCGGCAGCGCCGTGTTTTCCTGGGTCTTCCACAGCTTCATCGACGAGCTGGCCCACGCCGGCGGGCGCGATCCGGTCGAGTTCCGCATGGAACTGCTGGGCAAGGAAGACATCGTCGCCGGCACCGGCGAACGCGGCCAGCCCTACAGCGTTGCGCGCATGCGCAATGTCCTGCGCGAAGTGGCGGAGAAGTCCGGCTGGGGCACGAAGAAATTCGCGCGCGGCCAGGGCGCGGGCGTGGCCTTCCACTTCAGCCACCGCGGCTATGTGGCGGAAGTGGCCGAGGTCACGGTGTCGAAGTCGGGCGAGCTGAAGGTCGACCGCGTGGTCGTGGTGACCGACATCGGCGCCCAGATCGTCAACCTGTCCGGCGCCGAAAACCAGGTGCAGGGCTCGGTGATCGACGGCCTGTCGACTTTGATGCATCCGGAACTGAACATCGAAGGCGGTCGCGTCGTGCAAAGCAACTTCCACGACTACAAGCTGCTGCGCATGCCGGAAACGCCGCCGAAGATCGAGATGCACTTCCTGAAGACCGACTACCCGGTCACGGGCCTGGGCGAACCGGTGCTGCCGCCGCTCGCGCCCGCAGTCTGCAATGCCATCTTTGCCGCGACCGGCAAGCGGGTGCGCGAGCTGCCGCTCAGCAAGACGGACCTCAGCTGGAGCTAGGCGCGCGGTTGCGTGCGTTATGGGCGGGGTCGGTATCCATCCCGCCGTGATGTTCGAGGATGGCCGCGGCGCGTTCCAGTTGCGCCGCATCCGCGACCGTCACCGTCACCACGCACAGGTCGCCGCGGTCGGCGGGCTTGTAGACGTCCTCGTAATCGGTCCCGCCTTTGACTGCAGGGGAATCGCCGACATAAAAATGGCTCTCGGCGGGGCCGGCTTCGTCGGACGTCACGTTGACGTCGATGCCGTCGGCGTTGAATCCTTCGGCCAGTAAGCCCTTGCGCGCCGCGTCGGCGGCTTCGAAATTGGGCAGCATGCGTACGATCTGGTGGTTCATGGTCACTCCATTGTTGCAGTAATAACTACCGTACCAGAATCCCCCGCCCCGCGGCGCTCGCACATACCGGTGCGCCCGCCTTGCCACCTCTTGCCCTTCCGGCACCCCGTGAAACGGAACATGCGAATTGCACCCATTCGCGCTCTCCCCTGCGCAAATTTTTAGTACAATCAGGAAACGTTGTGGCGTGCGGGATCCCAGCGGAGACACAGTGTTACTTTTTTACTCAGACTGAATAATAAGATGAAGATTTCACGCCGCAGCGCCGCTTCGCGTCCCCTTGCCACGACCGCCATGCATGGCCGGGTCGAAGCCTTCCGCAACGAGGGCATGGGCATCATCGATTTCTCGATCGCCATCTCGCACTTCACCCCGCCGGCCGCGGTGCTCGACGCCGTCTCGCGCGCGGTCCAGGACGAGCGCACCATGCCCTACACCGGGGTCGCCGGCGCGCTCGACGTACGCCGCAGCCTGTGCAACAAACTGGCGCGCGAAAACGGTGTCGACGCCGAACCGGGCGAGATCATCGTCACCAACGGCGCCAAGCAGGCGCTCTACGAAGCGCTGTACACGATGCTCGATCCGGGCGACACGGTCCTGATTTTCAAGCCGCACTGGCCGGCCTACGTCACCACCTGCAAGCTGCTGGGTTTAAACCCGATCCTGGTCGACCTGCCCGACACCGTCACGCCCGCCTTCCTGGAGACCTGCCCGCAGGCCGACCTGGTCATCATCAACAACCCGCACAACCCGACCGGCAAGGTGTACACGCGGGAAGAACTCGGCCACCTGTGCGCCTGGATGCATGGGATCGAAGCCCAGGTGATCGTCGACGAGAGCTACGAACACCTCAGCTTCGGCCCCGCGCACACCAGCTTCGCCACGCTGTGCGACTGGCGCGCGCTCGGTGCCGTCACCATCTTCTCGGCCTCGCAAAGCTACGCGATGATGGGATGGCGCCTCGGCTTCGCGCTGGCGCCGGCGGAGATCGCCGAAGCGATGCAGACGCTGCAGGGACCGATCACGGCGGCCGCCTCGCACCTGGCGCAGGTGGCCACCGTCGCCGCCTTCGCGTCCGGCCCGCAGCAGCACATGATCGACGACTACCGTACGCGGCGCGACACGGTGCTGCGCCACGTGCGCGAAGTGCCGTGGATCGGGATGGCTTGTCCGGATTCCGGCCCCTACCTGTGGGGCGACGTGCGCGCCCTGACCCATGACACCGAAGCCTTCGCCGAAGCGCTGCTGGAAGAGGAAGGCGTGGCCATCATGCCGGGCGACGCGCTCGGCGTGCCGGGCTTCATCCGCATCGGCTACATCTGCGACGACAGCGCCACGCTGATGGAAGGCGTGCGGCGCCTGGTGGCCTTTGGCGACCGGCAGGCGGCGAATCGATGAAACCGATCACGGCGCACTTCAGGCTGAACAGCCTGCGCAGCCGCCTGATGCTGCTGGTGGCACTGGCGATCCTGCCGCTGGCGCTGATGACGATCCTGGGCGGCATGCGCGAGCGCGAGCAGGCGATCGAGGCGTCCGAGGAAAACCTGCGCCGCCTGACCAACCTGGCCGCGGCCAACGAAGCGCAATCGGTCGAGCGCGCGCGCCAGATCCTGGTGGATCTCGCCAGCGTGCCCGACCTGCTGGGCGAAACGCCGCGCTGCAACGCCTTGCTGGCGGACGTCCTCGACCGCAACGAAGGCTATGTGAACTTCGGCCTGATCCAGCTGAACGGCGAGGTCACCTGCAGCGCCGTGCCGATGCTCCATCCGGTCAACCTGGGCGACCGCAGCCACTTCAAGCGCGCCGTCTCCGAACGCCGCTTCATCGCCGGCGACTACGTCTTCGGGCGCGTGATCCGGCGCCACACGATCAACCTCACCTATCCCGTGATCGACCGCGGCGGCAAGGTGATCGCCGTCGTCTTCGCGGCGATGGACCTCGCCGGCCTCGACACCTTTGTCGCCGACATCAACCTGCCGCCCGGCTCGGTGCTGGTGACGACCGACGCCAACGGCACCATCATCTCGCGCCGTCCCGATCCCGAGCGCTGGTTCGGCCACAAGGTCTCGAGCACCATGCGCGCGGCCATGGGCGATGCGGTACGAAACAACGGCCGCCACGCCGTGGTGCTGCGCGACGACGACAACGTCGAACGCCTGCACACCTTTGCCCGCGTCGGCGCGCCGGCGCTGTCCGACTACACGGTGACGATCGGCATCCCGGTCGAGACGGTCACGGCGGGCGCGCGGCGCGCCCAGCTGATGTCGCTGATCGGCCTGGCCGCCACCACCATGCTGGCCCTGCTCGCGGCCTGGCTCGCGGGCGACGTCTTGATCGTGCAGCGCGTGCGCAAGCTGAAGGACACGGCGCGCCGCATCGCCGCCGGCGACCTCGACGCGCGCTCGGGCATCGCCTACGAACGCGAAGAGATCGGCCAGCTGGCCGAAGCGCTCGACGAAATGGCCGCCACGCTGCAGAAGAAGGAAGCGGCGCGCGGCCTGGCCGAACGCGAACTGCGCGCGGCCGACCAGCGCAAGGACGAATTCCTGGCGATGCTGGCGCACGAACTGCGCAACCCGCTGGCGCCGATCAGCACCGGGGCACATTTGCTGAAACTGCTCCACTCGGACAATGCACAAATTACGCAGACCTGCGCCATCATCGCGCGCCAGGTCGAGCACATGACCGGCCTGGTGGACGACCTGCTCGACGTCTCGCGGGTGACGCGCGGCCTGGTGTCGATCTCGACCCAGGTGCTCGACCTGCGCCGCGTGATCGACGACGCCGCCGAGCAGATCCGGCCGCTGATCACCGCGCGGCGCCACAGCGTCGTGCTCGACCTGCCGCCGAACCCGGCCACGGTCAAGGGCGACCACAAGCGCCTGGTGCAGGTGGTGGCCAACCTGCTCAACAACGCGAATAAATACACCCCCGAGGGCGGCCGCATCGAACTGGGCCTGCTCGAAGACGGCCCGCACTACGTGCTGACGGTGCGCGACGACGGCATCGGCATGGAGCCGCAACTGGTCGCGCGCGTGTTCGACCTGTTCACCCAGGCCGAGCGCACCCCGGACCGCTCCCAGGGTGGCCTCGGCCTGGGCCTGGCGCTGGCGAAGAGCCTGGTCGAGCTGCATGGCGGCACCGTGCAGGCCGCCAGCGCGGGCCTCGGCCAGGGCAGCATCTTCACGGTGCGCCTGCCGCGCCACAACCAGGAAGTGCTGCTGCCGGCGGCGCCGAGCATCGATCCGGCGCAGGCGGCCAGGCCGCTCAAGGTGCTGCTGGTGGACGACAACCTGGACGCCGCGCACACGCTGCAGCTGTTCCTGGCCGCCGGCGGGCACCGGGTCGAGATTGCCTACAGCGCGGCCGACGCGGTCGACCTGGCGCGCGTCTTCGCGCCCGACGTCTGCCTGCTCGACATCGGCCTGCCCGATTTCGACGGCAACGAACTGGCGCGCCGCCTGCGCCGCCTGCCGCAGGCGACCAACGCGACCCTGGTCGCGATGACCGGCTACGGGCGCCAGCAGGACCGCGACGCTTCGATGGCGGCCGGCTTCGACGATTACATGGTCAAGCCGGTCAACACGATGGCGCTGTCGGACTTGCTGGCGGAGGTGGCTTCGGAGAAGTTCCCGCGCTAGACGCTGCTATCCGGCGCTGGCCACGGCCCGGCTGATCGCCCACGCGACTTCGGGCCCCGCCACGTCGCCGTGGTTACTGATAAAGGCGGAGCTTTCGAGGTTGTGGATCAGCTGCTTTTCAAGCTTGTATTCCTTGCCCACGGCAAGCAGCTGCCTCACCGCCGCCGAGACTTCCGACGCATCCATCCTGACGGCGCCGTTGCTTCCCAACCCGCCGTACTTGTCGTTTGGCCCGCCAAATTCTTCTGCCATGTCCCCGCTGATACGGGACGCGATCGCATAGGCCTTGCCGACCGCACTGTCGTTGCGGGTGTGGGTGACGATGATCGGTCCCGCCAATCGCTGTTTGTCGACCACGTTGCGGAAATAGCCGATCTTCGAGAAACCGTTGTGCGAGAACGCGCCCTGCAGCAAGGACAGGCTGTACAACTTGTCCGTGGTCGACGTCATCGCGGCCGCAGTCACCAGGCGCGCACCGAAGCTGTGGCCGACCAGGTGGACGTGGCGGACCGCCGCGCGTGCGCCAAACTCGTCGATCAAGGGTGCCAGGCCGGTGCTGCCCACCGTCCCGGCCCGCTTTTTCATCTCGTAGTAAGTGGTGATGTTCAATAAGGAACTGACGGCATTGCCGATTCCGCCGAACAGTTTGCCAAGTCCGACACCGCTGACCGCTTGCGCACCCTGCCCGCCCGTGCCGCCGTTGCCGCCTCCGGCCCCGCTGTCAGGCTGCAGTGCCAGCTTGAACACCGCGCGCGCATCGCTCTGGTTGAAGAAGAAACGGGAACCGTCGAGGTCCGCATTGGCATCGGGGTCGTCCACCATCTTGCGCAGGGTCTCGATGAATGCCGTCTGCGCCTCGGGCTTGTCGAGCCGGGGCGCGAGTGCGCGCAGCTGCGCCAGTTCCGCGTTCTTGCCGCTGTCCTCGAACGCCTTGTCGAACGCATCCAGCGAACGCGCGACCAGCGCGTACCCGTCGTCCGCCCCGCCACCGGTGGCGGCGGCACCGACGGCGCCTGTTCCCGCCGCCGCTGCCTCGTCGGGTGAAAAATCGAATTTCTTCGACGGCCAGATGACGCCGACGATGGCCATGCCCTGCCTGACCCCGGGATTGACCTTGCCGATATTCTCGAACAGGGTTTTATACAATTGTTCCGCTTCGCCGCGGTCGTTGTTCCAGCCATGCGAGACGATCATCACTTCGCGCGCGTCGTCGGGCAGCACGGGCTTGCCGATGCATTTGCCGTTCTTGTCGAATTCAGCCGTTGTGTACGGAATGCCAGCAATGTCTTTCATGATCGATCCCCATGAGAATGCGTTATACCGACTGGATGGCGCGCAACAGGTCGACCACGCCCGCGCCCTGGAAATATCGATCGCGCCCGAGGTCGGTCGCGGTCGACGTGAAAATGCGCTTGACCTCTTCAGCCTCGCCGATGAATTCGTTGCGTATCGACAGGAAGGCGGCCACGGCGCCGCTGACGTGCGGCGCCGCCATGCTCGTGCCGCTCGACTCGACATAGGCGAAACTGGCGTCGCCGGTCTCGGCGGCGAAGTCGTTCACCATCACGCTGCCGGCGGCGGCGGCCGACACGATCCGTTCGCCCGGCGCAAGCAGGTCGGGCTTGTAGCGCCCGTCGCCGGTGGGGCCTTTTGAAGAGAAATAGGAAACGCCGTACCGGTGGGGGGATTCCCGGTGGGTGGCGCCGACGGTGATTGCCAGCTCGGCATTGCCGGGATCGTTGATCGTCAGATCGAGGCCGCTGTTGCGGTCCTTGCCTTCCACCCGTAACACGCCATAGCCGCTGTTGCCGGCCGCGACCACGACGACGACCCCCGACTTGACCAGCCGGTTCACCTCGACGCACAGCGGGCTGTGTCCGCAGGCGAACCACTCGGCTTCGAAATTATGTCCCAGGCTGAGGTTGACGCCGTGGATCTTCAGGTCGCGCCCATGTCCGTTGATCAGCTGGATATGGGCGATGGCGGCGATCACACTGCTGGCCTTTCCGTAACCGAATTCGTCCAGCACCTTCAGGCTGACCAGCTTGCACTTGGGCGCGATGCCGGCAATGGCGCTCAAGGGAATGCTGGCCGAAGCGACGAAGGTTTCGTCCTCGGTACTGCTGACGCCGCGCACGCGCTCGACGCCGCGCAGGCGCCATGCGGCATCGTAGGGCGGCACGGGAGGAAGCGGAGTTGGCAGTTCCTTGCTCTGCTGGCCGGCGATGATGCCGGCCACGTGGGTGCCGTGGCCTTTCTCGTCGGTCAGCGCACTCTCCTTCTCTTTCGTGAAATCGCGGTGAAACGGCGAGAGCGGATCGATGTTCCCGTGCAGCGCGAAGTGCGGATGGCGTGCGTCGATGCCGGAATCGATGACCGCCCAGGTGATGCCCTCGCCATAGGCACTGAAGGAATTCTGCGCCGCATCCGCCTTGACCGTACGCGCCGACCGGTGCGTGCAGTTTTGCAGGTCGAAATCCGGCCAGATCCGGTGAATCGCGCGAAACTGGCGTGGATTCGGCGGCTCGATCGACTCGGGCACCTGTCCTGGCTTCAGGCCGAGAACGCCTTCGTGCGCCACCTGTCTTTCCAGCTTGCGCTCGGCCATATGGGCCCATTCGTATGCGGCATCCGTATCGAAACGCACCAGTTCGAGCACGGCCCGTCCTTCCAGCCGCGCAAACACGTACTGGTTCGACAGTTCCGTCTTGAGCGTATGGACACCCTGGTAGTCGTCGCGAATCTTCAGTTTCGCCATCGCCTTGGCGATCAGGTCCCGGATCGCGGTCTGCGCCGCCTTCCTCGGGTCGCTGTTGTACGGATTGGGATGCGGCTGCTGCAGGTTGATGCGGGTGCTGCCATTCTCCTGATACGGGGGCCGCGCGCGAAACTCGAGGTTGATATCGATAATCACGTCCCAGCGCGAAGGCCAGATCGCCAGGATCGGGCTGGACAGGGAGGCATTCGCACTGAGCAGATAATCGGCCACTTCCGGCTTGAGCGAGCCGAGCAACACGTCGTCGACTTCTTCCGTATCGTCGAGCCTGATCCTGACGCGGCGTTTTTTGGCCGCCCTGATCGCATTTTTCGTAAACCGGTCGAGCGCGTCGCGCACCGCCTCCCTGGCCGCCGCCTTGCCGCCGGGGTAATTCGGATTCAGGAAGACCAGCGTCTCGTAGCGCCGGGCCAGCTCCGGGTAGTGTTCCTTGAGACGCGCAGTGGTCGCCAGCTCGGCTTCGATTCGCTCGAGCAGCGGGCGCGAAATGACCGATTTCGCCATGGCCGCACCGAGGAGCCGGGCCGGTTTGCGTTGCACCTTGTTAGCGGGAGAAGCCATCATGCCCCCGCCCGAATCAATCGTGCGGAGGCCGCCCACATGCGCACCGGGGCGGAGATCGCCGTGCACACACCTGCCATCGTCGAGAACCAGGTTCGCATCCCGCCTCCGTGTCAGATTTTACTTACACTGGATAGTACGCCGCTCCCGGCAGCCCTGATACTAAAAATTACAACGTTGCAAAAATCGCACATCGAGCCGCGTACCCGGCGCCAGCGAGTGCTTCGCTCGCACCGCAAACGTGCCCCATCCGACACGCAATCCAACATTGCCGTAACATCCATGCTCAACATGAAGGAGCATGGATGGAATCGGTAGGCGTAGTACTTGCAATGATGCTGGCGGTGATCGGCAGCGGTTACCTGGTGCGGATGCTGCCGTTCGCGGTGCCGCTGCCGCTGGTGCAGATCGCGCTGGGGGCGGTGATCGCCGGGGTGTTCGGCCACGGCGTCACGCTCGACCCGGAAATCTTCTTCCTGCTGTTCCTGCCGCCGCTGCTGTTCCTCGACGGCTGGCGCATCCCGAAAGTGGGCCTGTTCCGCGACAAGGGCACCATCCTCGAACTCGCGCTCGGCCTGGTCGTGTTCACCGTCCTTGGCGCCGGCTTCCTGATCCACTGGCTGGTGCCGGCCATGCCGCTCGCGGTTGCCTTCGCGCTGGCCGCGATCGTGGCGCCGACCGATCCGGTGGCGGTCGGCTCGATCGCCGCGCGCGTGCCGATCCCGCACCGCCTGATGCACATCCTCGAGGGCGAGTCGCTGCTCAACGACGCCACCGGCCTGGTCTGCTTCCGCTTCGCGGTGGCCGCCGCCATGACCGGCGTGTTTTCGCTGGCCGACGCCTCGTTGACCTTCCTGTGGGTGGCGCTGGGCGGCATCGCCTGCGGCGTGGCGATCACGGTCTCGGTTGCCTTTGTCCAGCGCGTGGCCGGCCAGCGCCTGGGCGAGGAACCCGGTTCGCCGATCCTGGTCAACCTCCTGATTCCGTTCGGCGCCTACCTCGCCGCCGAACACCTGCACGCTTCCGGCATCCTGGCCGCGGTGGCCGCCGGCGTGACGATGAGCTATGTCGAACTGTCCGGGCGCGCCCTGGCCACTACCCGCGTGCGCCGCGCCGTGGTCTGGGACACGGTGCAGTTCTCGCTCAACGGCGTGATGTTCGTGCTGCTCGGCGAGCAACTGCCCGACATCGTGGGACGCGCCATGCACGACGCCCGCCTCGACGAGAACATGACCGAATGGTCGCTGCTCGGCACCGCCCTGCTCATCAGCCTGGCGCTGATCGTGCTGCGCCTGGTGTGGGTGTGGGTCTCGCTGCGCCTGACCATCCTGAAAGCGCGGCGCCACGGCAAGCAGGTCTACACGCCCAACTTCCGCCTGGTGATCGCCACCTCGCTGGCCGGGGTGCGCGGCGCGATTACGCTGGCCGGCGTGCTGACGCTGCCGCTGGCCTTGCCGAACGGCGCGCCCTTCCCCGGACGCGACCTCGCCATCTTCTATGCCAGCGCGGTGATCATCGTCTCGCTGCTGGTGGCCAGCATCGGCCTGCCGCGCGTGCTGCGCGGTCTGGAAGTGCCGGAGGAATCGAGCGAGACCGCGCAGGAAGACCGCGCCCGCCACGACGCCGCCATGGCCGCCATGGCCGCCATCGAGAAAGCGGCGACCGCCCACCTCGACAAGGAACACGATGCCGATGTCCACGCCAGCGCGGTCGACCACGTGCGCGGCGTCTACGAGCACCGGCTCGGCGGCGGCGGCCTGTACGACCCGTCGCGGGTGCGGGTGGCCGAACAGGCCGAGCGCGAATACCGGCTGGCGGCGCTGAAGGCCGAGCGCGAAGCGATCCTGGCGCTGGTGCATGGCCGCGCCCTGTCGGACGAGATCGCGCGCCGGCTGCTGCGCGAGATCGACCTGGTCGAGGCGCGTTACGGTTAGCGAATCTCTGCCAGGAGCGCGGCCAGCACGTCCAGGTCGACCGGCTTGACCAGGTGATGGTCGAAGCCGGCGGCCAGGGTCACCTTGCGGTCGCTGTCCTGGCCGTAGCCGGTGACGGCGATCAGGGTCGCGCCCGCCGTCTCGGGCTGGGCGCGCAGGCGCCGCGCCAGCTCGTTGCCGTCGATGCCGGGCAGGCCGATATCGAGCAGGAATACCTGCGGCGGCTCGCTGCGGCCGCGCGCCAGGGCCTGCAGCGGCGCATGCTCGACCTGCACCTGGTGGCCCAGGGCCTCGAGCACCATCGCCAGCATCGCCGCGGCGTCGACGTTGTCGTCGACGACCATCACACGCAGCGCATTCGCGGTCGCGCTCGCGGCAAGGCCGGCGTGGCTGGCATGGCGCTCGTCGCCGCTCTCCTGTTGCGCCGCGCGCGGCAGGCGCACCGTGAAGCTGCTGCCCTTGCCGATGCCGGCGCTGGCGCAAGCGACCGACCCGTGGTGCAGCTCGACCAGGCTTTTGACCAGCGCCAGTCCGAGTCCCAGTCCGCCCGAGGCGCGGTCGGAACTGCGCCGCGCCTGGGCGAACAGTTCAAAGGCGCGTTCGGTCAGTTCGCGCTCCATGCCGATGCCGTGGTCGGCAACCGTGATCGCTACTTCGCCATCGCTCACGTCGACCTCCAACGCGATATTGCCGCCCTCCGGCGTGTACTTGGCGGCGTTGTTGAGGATGTTGGCGATGACCTGCACCAGCCGTTTCTCGTCGCCCATGACGGTCACGCGCTCCGGCGGCAGGCGCAGCGCCAGGCGGTGGCGGCGCGCCTCGATCAGGGGCGTGGCCTGCTCCACGGCGTTGGCGGCGATGTGGCGGATGTCGAGCGCCGCCTCCTCCAGTTCGATCAGGCCGCGCGAGACGCGCGAGACGTCGAGCAGGTCGTCGATCAGGCCCGTCATGTGGCGGATCTGGCGGCTGATGATCCGGCTGCTGGTCTGCACGCGCTGCGCGTCCAGTTCCGCCTTCTGCAGCAATTGCGCCGCCGCGCCGATCGGCGCCAGCGGGTTACGCAGTTCGTGCGCCAGCATGGCCAGGAACTCGTCCTTGCGCCGGCTCGCCTCCAGCAACTTTTCCTCGGCCTGCTTGCGGTCGGTGATGTCGCTGGCGGCGCCGATCCACTCGTAGATCTCGCCGTCGGCGCCGATCATCGGCACCGCGCGCGAATAGGCCCAGCCATAGCTGCCGTCGAGGCGGCGCACACGGTGCTCCGCCTCGAACGGCCCCCTGGCGCGCATCGCCGCGTCGATCGCCTGCTTCACCAGCGCATGGTCCTGCGGCGGAATGTAGGCGTCGATCCACTGGGGACGCGCGCCGAGCGTGTCCTGCACGAAGCCGCGCCCTTCGAGCTGGTGCATCTCGCTCCAGTCGGGCCCCATCCGATACACCACTTCGGCGCTGGCGCTGACCAGGGCGCGAAAGCGCTTTTCGCTTTCGCTGCGCGCGGCCTCGGCGCGGATCATCGCGGTGACGTCGCTGGTGCTGTGCGAGATGCACACCAGCTGCCCGCGCTCGTCGAAGATCGGCGTGCTGACCGCGTTCCAGAAGCGCTCCTCGAAGCGCACTTCGCCCGACGGCAGCTCGACCCGGATCGGGTAGCGGATGCCCGGCATGGTATCGACCTGGCCGGTCGCCAGCACGCGCGCCAGCGACCCGCGCAGGTCGTCTTCGCCGGTGTCGTCCGGGTCGTCGGCATTGCGCGGAAAAGCCACGAACAGGCTGACCCCGAGCAGGTCGTCGCGCCGGCGTCCGGACGCGCGCAGGAAGGCGTCGTTGACTGCCAGGATCACGGCCTCCGGCGTAGGCGACAACAGGTAGTGCCCTGTCGGCGAAGCGTTGAACACGGCTTCGTAGAGCGATGCTGGAACCATCGTAAAGACGTGCGCCAAAAAGTGAGTGGACATTGGAACAACACTGCGTGGGCATCTTATCCGATTCGCGCCCGGCCGTGAACGCAAGATTCATGCTGACGACATGTCACACATGCCTGCGTTAGCTCCCGAACGGTGCGCGGCAGCGAGAAGCGTAAGATCGGACGGGCATGTTCCACTTTCGAATCTTCGCCATGAGCCCTGCCATGACCCTCGATGCCCAGACGCCGCACGACCCCGCACCGCTCAGCGCTCCGCCCGCCGCCGCCAAGGCGGCCGGCCTGCGCTACGTTCACGACGACCGTCCCGGCATCCGCCGCCAGTCGGCCAAAGAAGGGGCCAAAGAAGGGTTTACCTATTTTTCCGCCAAGGGCGAAGTCGTCGAGGACGAAGCCACGCTGAAACGCATCCGCACGCTCGCCATTCCGCCGGCCTGGCAGGACGTCTGGATCTGCCCGCAGGCGAACGGCCACCTGCAGGCGACCGGCCGCGACGCGCGCGGGCGCAAGCAGTACCGCTACCACCCGAAATGGCGCAGCGTGCGCGACGAAGTGAAATACGAACGGATGATCAACTTCGGCAAGGCCCTGCCCGGCATCCGCGCGGAGGTCGACCGCGCCCTGAAGCTGCCCGGCCTGCCGCGCGAGAAGATGCTGGCGACCATCGTCTACCTGCTCGAAGCGACCATGATGCGGGTCGGGAACGAGGAATACGCGCGCACGAACAAATCCTTCGGGCTCACCACGCTGCGCAACCGCCACGTGAAGGTCGACGGCAGCGACGTGCAGTTTTCGTTCCGCGGCAAGAGCGGCGTGTACCACAAGATCCAGGTGCACGACCGGCGCCTGGCGCGCATCATCCGCAGCACGCGCGACCTGCCGGGCCAGGAACTGTTCCAGTACGTGGGCGAGGACGGCGAGACGCACAGCATCGATTCGAGCGACGTCAACGACTACCTGCGTTCGATCACCGGCGAGGACTACACGGCCAAGGATTTCCGCACCTGGTCGGGCACCGTGCTGGCCGCGCTCGCCCTGCAGGAATTCGAGAAGTTCGACTCCGAAACGCAAGCCAAGAAAAACGTCGTGCGCGCGATCGAATCGGTCGCGCAAAAACTCGGCAACACGCCTTCGGTGTGCCGCAAGTGCTACGTGCACCCGGCCGTGCTCGACGCCTACATGGAGGGCGCGGTCATCGAAGCCCTGCGCGAACGCACCGAACAGCAGCTGATCGACGACCTGCACGCCTTGCAGCCCGAGGAAGCGGCCGTGCTGGCGATGCTGCAGCAGCGTTTGCAGCACGACGCCGACGCCGCCGAGAAGCGAGCAGCCTGATTCCACTCATTTGAAAAGGATTTACATGAACGACCAGAACACTTTCGACCTGCAGGCAGGCGGCGCCGCTCTCGAACTCGTCGCCCGCTTCGAGCACCAGGTAACCGGCGTCACCGTTTCCGAAGGCAACCGCATCTTCGTCAACTTCCCGCGCTGGACCGAGGATACGGCGGTGTCGGTGGCCGAGTTGCTGGCGGGCGGCGAACTCAAGCCGTATCCGGACGAGGAATGGAACAGCTGGCGCAACGCGCGCAAGGACGAGGTCTCGCCCGAAGACCATTGGGTGTGCGTGCAAAGCGTCGTCGCCGATGGCCGCGGCAGCCTGTGGGTGCTCGACCCGGCGGCGCCGGCGCAGAGCCACGTGGTCGATGGCGGACCGAAGCTGGTGCGGATCGACCTCGCGACAAACAAGGTCGCGCAGACCATCGCTTTCGATGAAGACGCGGCGCCGCAGGGCTCCTACCTGAACGACGTGCGCTTCTCGAACGATGGCAGTGTCGCCTACATCACCGATTCCGGCGTCAAGGGTGCGCTGCTGGTGGTCGAGATCGCGAGCGGCAAGGCGCGGCGCGTGCTCGACGGCGATGAATCGACGCAAATGAAAAAGGGCCTGGACGTGAAAGCCGACGGCGAAGTGCTGCGCCGCCCGGACGGGCGCGGCGTCGAATTCTCGGCCGACGGCATCGAACTGTCCGGCGACGGCAAGTATCTGTACTGGCAGGCGATCAAGGGCGACACCCTGTACCGCATCGCGACCGACGCGTTGCGCCAGGGTGGCGACGACCTGTCGGGCAAGGTCGAACCCTTCGGCCTGAACGGCGTCAACGACGGCCTGCTGATCCCGCGCGGGACCAACCGCATGCTGCTGACGGGCGTCGAACACGACGCCATCCGCATGCGCGACCTGGACAAAGGCGCCGATGCGCCGATCGAAACGCTGGTGCAGGACAAGCGCCTGCGCTGGCCCGACACCTTCAGCCAGGGGCCGGACGGTACCGTGTACGTGACCAGCTCGCACATCCAGGACTCGGCCTTCTTCGAGCCGGATGCGCCGCCGGCGCTGCCGACGGAGTTGTGGAAGCTGGTGGCCAAGGGCGGTTGAGAGCACCATTGGCGCCGAGGTAACGTAGGGTGGGCTCCCGAGTCCACGCGTTACGGGCGTCTCCTTGCACCTGCGGTGACATGCCGTCCCCACGTAGCGGAATATCACCGCCAACGTGCTTGAGACGCGCGTACGCGTGGACTCAGGAGTCCACCCTACGGTGCGCTGCGGCCGATGGATGGAAAGTGTCAGTGGCGAGTCAAGCCGGCTACCGCTACTTGATGAAATACCCCGACACCTTCCAGCTTCCATCCGGCTGGCGCATCGGCGTCACCGTCTCGACCGCGCCGGCGCGGTTGGCAAAATCGGTCTTGTACTGCATGACGACATATTCGCCCGCCGGTGCACCCGGTATGGCGCGCGTGTAGACGCTTGACACCAGCGTGCGCGCGCTGAAGGGGCCGAACGGCGCGCGGGCCTGGGCGCCGGCCTGGCCCCAGGCGTCGCGCGTCACTGCCGCCTGCATGGCGGGAGCGGCTTCGTCCCAGGCCTCGACCGTCTTGCCGGCGTCCATGGCGGCCAGCCAGCGGTCGGCAGCTTCCCTGGCGGCGGCGACCTTGGCATCTTCTTGCGCATGCAGGGTTGGGGCGACGATACTGGCGGCGGCCAGCACAAAGGCGGCAATAGCTTTCAAGACGATCTCCTGGTCAAGGACTGCTCAACCGACGGCAAGCGGCCGCCACGCATGGTCAACCCTTACACCGGCTCGCTCACCCCGAACACCTGGCGCAGGTAGGCCAGGAAAGTCTCGTCGGTGCACATCGACTTGCCCGGCGTGTCCGACAGCTTCGCCACCGGCTGGTTATTACAGCGGGTCAGCTTCATGACGATGTTCAGCGCTTTATAGGGCGTGTCGTTGGTGAGCTGGGTGCCGATGCCGAAACCGGTCTGGGTGCGGTCGGCGAAGTGGCGGTACAGGTTCAGCGCCTTCGGCACCGTCAGCGCGTCGGAGAAGACGAGGCGCTTGGTGCGCGCGTCGATGCGCAGCTTGGCGTAATGCGCAAGCGCCTTTTCGCCCCACTCGGTCGGGTCGCCCGAATCGTGGCGCAGGCCGTCGAACAGCTTGGCGAAATACGGGTCGAAGTCGGCCAGGAAGGCGTCCATGCCGACCACGTCGGTCAGCGCGGTGCCGAGGTCGCCGCGGTATTCCTGCACCCAGTCCTCGAGCGCCGCCTTCTGGAAATCGCGCAGGCGCACCGGGAAGGCCTGGAAGGCTTGCAGGTATTCGTGCGCCATGGTCCCGATGGGCACCAGGTTGTACTTGCGCGCCAGGTGCACGTTCGAGGTGCCCTTGAAGAACTGCGGCAGTTCGCGCGCCAGGGTCGAGACGACTTCGTCATGCCACTCGCCCGAAAAACGGCGGCGCACGCCGAAGTCGAAGAATTCGAAGGGGTTGGCGCGCTTGGGTTCCTGGTCGAAGGCGCGGAACTGTTCGATCTTCAGCGCCAGGCGCTTTCTCGCTTCGTCGATGGCGGCTCCCTGGTCGAAGCGGCGGAAATACAGTTCGTTGACAATGTAGAGCACATAGATCTCGAAGCCCATCACGTGCACCACCGGGCCACAGGCGCGGATGCGCAGGTGCGGGCCGTCGGTTTCCACCGTGATGAACTTGCGCTGGAAGCGGAACACCGTGAGGAAGTCGGCGAAGTCGCTTTTAATGTAGCGCAGGCCGCGCAGGTAGGCGATCTCCTCGTCGGTGAACAGCATTTCGCACAGGTGGTCGAGTTCGCGTTCGACTTCGTCCTTGAGTTCGGCCAGCGGGTAATCCGGCTGGTTACGGCACAGGAATTCGTATTCGCCGTGGGCGTTCGGATGGCGGTGCAGCAGCGCCTGCCACATCGTGAATTTGTAGAGGTCGGTTTCGAGCAGGCTGCGGACAATGGGCTTCATAAATGCTTTCGTGCGGCCTCAGGCCGGTTTCTTCTTCTGGCGTTTTTTCGGGGCCAGCATGGTCCCGCTGCAGCCTGGCGTGCCGCAGCGGCAGGCGAACAGTTTTTTCAGTGCCGGCGTATGGCGTTCGTCGTAGATCAGGGCGTAATTGTAGTTCAGCTCCTGCCCGGCCTCGATCGGATGCAGCGCGTGGATGTAGACGCGGCCGTCTTCCTCGTAGGCTTCGCAGTTGGGCGAACAGGCGTGGTTGATCCAGCGCGCATCGTTGCCGCGGCGGCCGCCGTCGATGACGCGGCCATCGTGCAGGCTGAAGTAGAAAGTGTGGTTGATCGGGCCGCCGGCGTCGATCGCGCGCTGGGTGGCGTCGTCCCAGCTGATGCGCTCGCCCCGGTATTCGATGATGCGTTCGCCGGCCTCGATGTGGCGGCGGGCGAAGACGCCGTTGCCGTGGATGGGGGACTTCTTTACTTCATAGGCCGGATCGGCCTTGGCTGCGGCATTCTTGGGTGTGGTCGGCATGGTGGCTCGGTTGGCGTGATCGGTGCATGATGCGCAATCAGCATCATTACCATTATGGTACGTTTCCGGCGCCTGTGCAGCACATGAGTTGCCTGCGGCGAAAAAAAGAACCTGCCGATTACCTGCCGGGTAATCGCCAGCGGCACATTCGCTGCGGAGAATGGGACCCGTCGCCTGCACCTGACCCATGTGAAACGTCATGCCCACGCACCCGCACGTACCCGCGGGCATGCCCGCCGTTCCGGCGCGTGCAAACCCCGCCATCAACGGCGCGCCCCACCCGTCGGCAAGCTCAACCGCCCAGCTCTTCCTCGCGAAACTCGACGCCCGTACCCGGCACCGTATCCCGCACCGCCTCCTGCTTGCGCAACTCCACGCGCCGGATCTTGCCCGAAATCGTCTTCGGCAATTCGCGGAACTCGATACGGCGAATCCGCTTGTACGGCGCCAGCCGCTCGCGTGCAAAGGCGAAGATCTCGCGCGCGAGTTCGCGGCTCGGTTCGACGCCCTGGCGCAGGGTGATGAAGGCTTTCGGGACCGACAGGCGCAAAGCATCCGGGCTCGGCACGATCGCCGCTTCCAGCACCATTTCGTGCTCGACCAGCACGCTTTCCAGCTCAAATGGACTGATCCGATAATCGCTCGACTTGAAGACGTCGTCGTTGCGGCCGACGTAGAAATAATAACCGTCCGCATCGATCTGGGCGGTGTCGCCGGTGTGGTAGAAGCCGGTGCGCATCACGTCGGCGGTCTTTTCCTCGTCGCCTTCGTAGGCCAGCATCAGGCCCAGGGGTGCGGGATCGAGCTTCACCGAAATCTCGCCTTCCTGCGCCGGCGCGTCGTCGATGTCGAGCAGCGCGATGGAATAGCCCGGCAGCGGGCGCCCCATCGAGCCCGGTTTTACCAGCTGGCCGGGCGGATTGCCGATTTGCGCGGTGGTCTCGGACTGGCCGAAGCCGTCGCGGATGCGGATGCCCCAGGCGCGCTCGACCTGCTCGATGACTTCGGGATTGAGCGGCTCGCCCGCCCCGACCAGTTCGCGCAGCGGCGGCTGCCATTGGGTCAGGTCTTCCTTGATCAGCATGCGCCAGACCGTCGGCGGCGCGCACAGCGAGGTCACGCCGCAGCGCTGCACGGTTTCCAGCGCCGCCTTGGCGCTGAAACGTTCGTAGTTGTAGACGAACACGGTGGCGCCAGCGTTCCAGGGCGCGAAGAAGCAGCTCCAGGCGTGCTTGGCCCAGCCCGGCGAACTGATGTTCCAGTGGACGTCGCCCCGTTGCAGGCCGATCCAGTACATGGTCGACAGGTGCCCGACCGGATAGCTCTGGTGGCTGTGCAGCACCAGCTTGGGTTGCGCGGTGGTGCCGGAAGTGAAATACAGCAGCAGCGGATCGCTGGCGCGGGTTTCTCCCTTGGGTGTGAACACGCTCAGCACGCGCCGGCAATCGTCGAAATCGTGCCAGCCGTCGATGCTGCCGCCGACCGCGATGCGGGTGTAGTTGCCGCTCACGCCCTCGAACTTGTGGGCCTCGGACACCTGGACGATGACGTGGCGCACGCGGCCGCGTTCCATGCGGTCCTGCAGGTCGGCGGTCGAGACCAGCATCGTGGTCGGCACCAGCACCGCGCCCAGCTTGATCCCGGCCAGCATGATTTCCCACAGCTCGACCCGGTTCGGCAGCATCAGCAGCACGCGGTCGCCGCGTTCGACGCCGCATTGCTGCAGGTATTGCGCCACCTGGTTCGAGCGCGCCGCCATGTCGGCAAACGAAATCTTCTGTTCGCGCCCATCCTCCTCGACCACCCACAATGCCGGGGCATGGTTGTCCTTTGCCTCCTGGTCGAAGAAATCGAGCGCCCAGTTGAAGGTGTCGAGTTTCGGCGCCCGGTAGTCGCGGTAGGCGGTGTCGTAGTCGGTACGGTGCTGTTGCAGGAAGTCGCGGGCCTGGACGAATCGCTGGTATGGGGTCATGTTGTCTCCTGTGCGCTGATGACGGTGGCCGGGCCATGCTCGCACACTGCGCGCTGGCCTCTGTTGTCTGTTTGCGCACATTGTGCCATGGGTTCCCCGCGACGGGCTATTGCGCTCCGCCCGCCGCGGCGGTACAGGTGAATGCATAGGATGTCGACGTCGGCACCACGCTGCCGCTGCGCATGTCGATCATGCCGCGCGTGACCATGTATTGACGACCCTTGTCCGCCATGCCGAGCACAGTCCCGGGCATCTTCTTGCCGGCCATATTCGTGCCGAGACGGGTACCGGCGGCAGCCAGCGCGTCGGTAAATTCGTCGAGGCTGGCGTTGCAGATTTCGCCCTGGATCACCATGACCCCGAAGCTGCCCGCGACCGTGACGTTCTGCAGGCAGGCCCCGCCCAGCCGTACCGGGCCGGCCAGGCGCTGGCCGGCGTCGCCGGGGAGCGTCTCGGTCGATGCGTTCAGCCAGGCCAGCGCCGCGGTGCGCGCGGCGCTGGCCGCGCCTGAGCTATCGCAGGACAGCAGGCGCAGCTTATTTGCGTCCAGCGTGGCGTCCAGCGCGGCGTCGGCGGCCAGCGCCATGCCGCCGGCAGCCGCCAGGGCGCAGGCCAGGCAAGCCCGGCGCAGGAATGCGTGTGTCGATCGTCGCATCGATGCTCTCATCGTGAGGTAGCGGCCGGCTGGCGCGCGCACAGGTCCGCAGGCGCAGCCAGCCCGGGGTTGATCAGGTTCAGGAAGCCCTGCCCGTCGCCGAGCGCGACCGGGACGAAACTGGCGACCCTGGAGGACTTGTCGCCCGGTACCGTCGTACCGTACATGTTGTCGCCCATCGTGCAGACGAAGCCGTCGGACCTCAAGGCGAGGTTGTGGTAGCGGCCGGCGGAAACGGCAGGCTGCGCCGCCGCGGGCAGCGTGCAGGCCATGCAGGCGAGAATGGTCAGGAGTCGGCGCAAGGCGATCACGAAAGCGATGACGAAATGGAAACATCCATCCTATCATCGTTCTATGCGGAAAAACCGCCCTGTCCGAAAATCCTCAGCGCGGCCGGCGCAGCGGCACGCTCAGTTCGCCCTCGGGCTTCATCATGTCGATCACGCGGCAGTCGCCGCACATTTTGAGGCGGTCGAGGTTGCCGGCAAAGGCGCTGTGGCCTGCCAGGCGCCCCACCATGTTTTCCACCATGCGCAGGGTGCCGAAGGCCTTGTTGCAGCGGATGCAGTGGAAGGGTTCGGTTTCGTTGAGCACGACGGTCTGCTTGCGCAGGTCGCCGAAAGCCATGCGCGGCACCAGCGCGATCGCGTTTTCCGGGCAGGTGTTGGCGCACAGGCCGCATTGCACGCAGTTCTGTTCGACGAAGCGCAGTTGCGGCGCCGTCGGCGTGTCCATGATGGCCGAGGTCGGGCAGGCGCCGACGCAGGCCATGCACAGGGTGCAGGCGTCCTTGTTCACGGCGATGGCCCCGAACGGCGCGCCGGCCGGCAGCGGCACCGCCTGCGGCTGCTGGCGCGCGTGGCGGAACAGGTGGTCGAGCGCATAGTCGAGCGTGTTGCGCTTGTCCTGGGCCAGGTTGAAGGTGGCCGGCTGCGCCGGGGTCTCGCCGCGCGGCGCATGGCGCAGGGCGGCATCGAGCTCTTGCGGGCTGGACGCGCGCAGCAGCTGGAAATGCGGACCGGCGTAGCCAAGGCCGTCGAGCACGGTCTGGGCGACTTCCATCTGGGTGCCGAGGGCGGCCGCATACTGCGGTGCTTCGGCGTTCGTCATCAGCACCGTGATCCCGGCCGCGCCATAGGTGAGCGTCGCCAGCCACAGGTCGATACCGGTCGAGGCAGTGTGATGCAGGGCCAGCGGAATCACCCGTCCCGGCATCGCACCGGTGGCCGCCACCGCCTCGATCAGCGGGGCGCCGCCTTCGCCGTGCAGCAGCAGGACCGGGTCTTGCCCGCCGGCTTCGGCATACGCCTGCAGCGCCGCCTTGATGCGGCTGCCGGTATGCGCCGTCGACGGATAGGCGTAGCGCATTGCCCCGGACGGGCAGACCGTGCCGCAGGCGCCGCAGCCGGCGCACAGGAAGGGGTTGACCTTGACGCGGTCGCCGTCGCTGGAAATCGCCTTGGCCGAACAGATCTCGATGCAGGCGTTGCAGCCGACCTGCTTGTTGCGGCTATGGGCGCACAGGCGCTCCTTGTAGGCGAAATACTTCGGCTTTTCGAAGTCGCCCGTCATCTCCATCATCTCGACGACGGCGGCGCGGCGGTCCGCTTCTTCCATGCCGGGCGCGTAATAACCGTGCGGATGCTGGTGGGTGGAAATAAGGGGACTCGGGCTGAGGTCGAGCACGAGGTCGAACTTGCCCTGCTCGACCGGCTGGTGCGGCGCCTGCCAGCGCGCCTCGAAGGCGCCCAGCCAGCCGGCGACGGCGACGGTGCGCGCCACGAAGACCGGATAGGGGCGCGCGCCGACGTCGACGTTATCGAGCAAGACGAGCGTGACCGGCAAGGCGGCGGCCAGGTGGTCGGCCCAGGCCAGGGCTTGCAGCGAGCTGCCGACGACGAGGGTGCGGCCGGCCGAGCGGTAGCTGACCGCGACGCCCGGTTCGGGCGCGGCGATGGCGTCGGCCGCGAAGATGGCGGCGGTCTTGGCAAGGGCGTTGCGGCGTTCCTGCAACGGATCGTCGGCCTGCCCTTCCAGAAATCGGATGTTCATTCTTTACCTTGGGGAATAATGCGCTTTGAAATAATGCGGGAATCGTGCTGATCGGGCTAGGGTACGATGTCGCCCGGCCTTGGACCAATTATAGGTGTGCCTCTGCATTGTGCGCGCGCCCGGCCGCGGGCGCAATGGCAGCGTCGCCGGGAGCGGCAGCGTGCGGCGGCTGGGCGACGCCCGAAGTGTCCGCCACGGGCGCGCCGGCGGCCAGATCCTCCAATTCGGCGTCCTGCATCGCTTCGTCGTGGGTTGCGTCGTCGGGCGTCGCATCATTGGGCACCGGACCGGCGGTAGCCGGGTCGTCCCCCGCGGCGAGCACCGCTTCTTCGTCCGGCACGGGCACGGCCTGCGCTTGTGCATCGAGCGCGCTCAGGCGTGCGATTTCCTCCTGCACCTCTTCCGGCCGGCGCAAGGCGCTGCGCGCATGCTGCAGTCCCGCCAGCATGGCCGCCGACATCGGGCTCGGCTTGTTGTAGTCGTCCATGTACATGTCGAGCCGGTCCATCACGTTGAAGTGCGGATCGGCGAACAGCTTCTTGAGTGCGAGGCGGCGCACGTCCTTGTCGACGCCCTGGCCGACGAAGGCGGAAAAGTCGGACTGCGGGGTCAGGCGCGCGGCGTCTTCGAGGGTCGGCGCCGGCGGCGCCTCGGCGTGTACGGACGCAGGCGCAGGTGCCGCCGCCGGCGCAGGGTCCGGCACGGGTTGCGGCGCAGGCTGCGGTACCTGGGCCACGGCCTCGGGCGCGCTGGCCTTGACGCGCGCCCAGCGGCGCAGAAATCCTTCTTCGGGCATGCGCTTCCTTAACCGTGCTGGCGGCCGCGGCGCGGCTTGGGCGTGTAATGGTCGCGCAGGTAGCCGGCCACCCAGGCGTAGATTTCGGCCGGCATGGTCACGCCGTCGGCCGCTTCGCCGGAATCGAACATGCGCGTGCCTTCGACATAGCTGACCGAGGCGCGCGCCGGCATGGCGCGGCCCTCTTCCATGCGCCACAGCACGAAGATTTTCGATTCGGGCGCCATCACGTTTTCGTAATAGCCTTCGTTCTCGTCCGTGTACAGTTCGAGTTCCAGGCCCGAGACGAGGTAGTAGTCGCGCTCGGGACTTTCGCTCAGGATCTGCAGGCGCGGCAGGTCGCCGCGGTCCGGCACCACGCCCACCGCCGCCCACGACTCGTCAGCCCAGCGGTGCTGCAGCGTGCGGCGCTGCATGATCACCGCGATGGGCATGCTGGCCATCTTCATCGGTTGTTCACTTCTTTGGCATTGCCCCTGTCGACCGCCGGCGAAGCGCCTTTGGGCATCGAGCCGGTCTGCTGCGTCTTGACGTCGGCGCTCGGCGTGGCGGTGCCGTGCTTTTCGCTCTTGATCGGCACGTTGGCCGACTGCAGTGCCTGCGCACTGCGCGGGGCGGCGCCGTTGCCGGGCGAGGCCGCGGCATTCCCGGCCGGGGTGCCGGTCAGGGTGTTGGCCGAGACGCCGGTGGCCTGGGGCGCGACGCCGGGCATCGGCCTGCCGGTGGTGGCCACGCCGGTGACCTGGACTGCAGCCGGGACGGCGCCGCTGAGCGGCTTGCCGACCGTCGCCGCCGCCGCGCCAGCAGGGCCCGGTGCGGGGACGCCGGCCGCGGCAACGCCGGCGGACGGCGTACCGGCCACCGGGGCGCCCGGCGCAGCGGCGGCCGGCGCGGCGGCGATCGCCACCGGCGCATGCGTGGTCCAGCCCTTGCTGGCGGCATTCGAACGCCAGCGCGCGCTGAGCGCATCCATCGACGCAGTCAGCTGTTCCTTGGCCTTGGCCGCCTGCGCGTCCGCGGCTTGTTTCTTCGCGGCGGCCGCCTGTTGTTGCTCCGGCGTTAATGCCGGTGCCGGCAGCGCGGCCAGCGCCACGCTGCTGCCGGTGCAGGCGGCGATGGCCAGCACGCGCATGAGTAGTCGTAACCGCATCATTTATCCCCTGTGAGTGTGCCGGGTGCCGCGGCCGGCTTGCTGTCCTGATTGGTCGCGGTGCCGCTTCCCACAGGTGTCACACCCGCAGCAGGTGCATTCGCGGGCGCCTTGCCATTGTCGCCCAGCGGGTTGTTACCGCCTTGAATGGCGCCGCTTGGGTCGGTGATCCCGCGCGAAGGCCCCTGTCCTGTTTCCGTGACGGTGCCGCCCAGGGCGGCGCCGCCGGTGTTGCCACCGGAACCGCCGGCAATGAATGGACTGCCGCCGCCATAAACGGCATTTGTCTCCGGCTTCGGACTGCGCGCAATGATCTGTCCGCTGGTCAGACCACCGGCCGTGACCTGGCCCGGGAACTTGGTCTGGATCACGCCGTCTTTGGCATCGGTGTGGCCGCGGTCGCAGCCGGCCAGCGCAGCGCAGGCGGCGACCAGGCCAATGGCAAGTGTAAATGCTTTCATATCGACCTCAATGTGCAGGACCGGGAGTAGGACGGGGCGCGGCCGGTGGCGCCGCGTCCGGGCGCACGCCCCCGCCTGGCGCCGCACCCGATTTCACGTCTTCGTACCACAGCGCGTGGTGCGCCTTGGCCCAGTTTTCGTCGACGCTGCCTTCGCGCATGGCCTGGTAGGCGCCGGGCGAACCGTAGGTGCCGAGATAGATGTGGCCCATCGCGCCCACCATGTACACCGTGGCGCCGGCGATGTGCAGGTAGTTCGCCACCTGCAGCACGTAGCGGGTCTGGCCGAAGGTGACGAAGTCGAGGATCAGGCCGGTGACCGACATCACCAGGCCGAGCATCACGACGCCGCCCCAGAACCAGGTCTTTTCGCCGGCATTGAAGAAGCCGGCCGGCACGTGCTTGTGCGAGACGAGGCCCCCGCCCGCCTTGACCCATTGCCAGTCGATGCGGTTGAAGAAGTTACGGCGCAGGAAGGTGAAGAACATCAGGATCGAGCACACGATGAACAGCGGCCCCACCACGTTGTGCACGTACTTGGAAATGATCGCGACCCACGAGAACACGGTATGGCCCATCCACGGCAACATGATGTTCTTGCCGAACATGATGATGATGCCGGTGATCGACAGCGCGATGAAGGTGTACGCCGTGGCCCAGTGCACGTTGCGCTCCCAGCCGTTGAAGCGGGTGATGCGGCGCCCGGTGGGCGACGGCTCGAGCGCAGGCGGGCGGAAGGCGCGGTAGAACACGAAGATCAGGAAAGGCACGACCAACAGGATGGTGCCGGTGGCCAGGGCGATCGGGCCGTTGCGCAGGGTGCGCCAGGTATTGCCGCCGCGCTGGACGATGACGTTCGCCTCGGTGGTGCCGTACTGGCCCAGGAAGTGGCGGTCCATGTGGACCTTGCCGGAGGCGGCGCTGCCGAGTCCGGGTTCGCGCAGGCGCGAATCGGCTTCCACCTGCAGCATGGTCTGCTCTTCGGCATAGGCCGGGACGGCATCCTTGTTGGGCACCGCCGCCCAGGTCGCGGGCAGCATCAGCGCCAGCATCAATGCGCAGAAGATGCGCACAATGTCGATTGAAGATCGCATGGCTGGCTCCTAGGGGTTGGCGCGGTTGTACTCGTTCTGCTGGTTGTTGCGATTGATGATCGCAGCACTCCAGGAGAGCCTGTCGTTGTGGAACAGCGTCTGGAAGTGGCGCGTGTCGTGCTTGCCGGCGTACTCCCCCTTGATCCATTTCGGATGCTGTTCGACTTCCAGGCAACCGCTCAAGGCCAGCGCCAGCGGCAGTGCCGCAAGGATGTTCATTCGCTTCATGTCGGAATGCTCCCAGGATCGTTCTGGCTGGCGCCAGGTTGCTGGTTCACGCGCGGCAGGTCGCCGGTCGCTTTGCGCGGGCCGCCGCGCTTGTTCGGACCGTAGGCGATCTTCCAGCCCCACAGTTCCGGGCCGTAGCCACGCGTCTCGACGCGCTGGCGGTAGATGTCGGCGATCAGGTTGGCCTCGCCACCCAGCAGCGCCTTGGTGCCGCACATCTCGGCGCAGGCCGGCAGCTTGCCCTCGGCGATGCGGTTGCGGCCGTACTTCTTGAATTCCGCTTCCGAGGTGTCCGGTTCCGGACCGCCGGCGCAGAAGGTGCACTTGTCCATCTTGCCGCGGTGCGCGAACAGGCCCGTTTCCGGGAATTGCGGCGCGCCGAACGGGCAAGCCAGGCTGCAGTAGCCGCAGCCGATGCATTGGTCCTTGCTGTGCAGGACGATGCCGTCTTCGGTGTGGTAGATGCAGTTGGTCGGGCACACCGCCAGGCACGGCGCATCGGTGCAATGCATGCACGCGATCGACACCGAGCGTTCGCCCGGCACGCCGTCGTTGATGGTGACGACGCGGCGCCGGTTCACGCCCCACGGCGTTTCGTTTTCGTTCTTGCATGCGGTAACGCAGCCGTTGCAGTCGATGCAGCGTTCGGTATCGCAAATAAACTTCATCCTTGCGGACATGATTCTCTCCTGTCTGTATCTATCAGGCGCGCACGATGCGGCACAGCGATACCTTGGTTTCCTGCATCATCGTGACGGCGTCGTAGCCGTAGGTCCAGCCGGTATTGATCGCCTCGCCGCGCACGGTCGGCGCGCCATCCTCGGGGTAGTGGCGCTCGAGATCCTCGCCCATCCACCAGCCGCCGAAGTGGAACGGCGCCCACACCATGCCGACCGGCACCCGTTCGGTGACCATCGCCATCATTTTCAGGCGTGCCCCGGTCGGGGTCTCGACCCAGACGAAGTCGCCCACCCGGATGCCCCCCTGCGCCGCATCGTTCGGATTGACTTCGACGAACATGTTCTGCTGCAGCTCGGCCAGCCACGGATTCGAGCGCGTTTCCTCGCCGCCGCCCTCGTATTCGACCAGGCGTCCCGAGGTCATGATCATCGGGAAGTCCTTCGAGAAATCGATGTCCTGCACCGATTTATACAGCGTCGGCAGGCGCAGGAAATTCGCCTTGTCGTCGTAGGTCGGGTACTTGGCCACCAGGTCGCGCCGCGGCGACAGCAGTGGCTCGCGGTGGGTCGGGATCGGGTCCGGGAAGTTCCAGACGTTGGCCCGTGCGCGCGCATTGCCGAACGGCGCGCAGCCGTGCGCGATGACGACCCGGATGATGCCGCCCGACGGGTCGGTCTTCCAGTTCTTGCCCTCGGCCATGGCCTGTTCCTGCGGCGTGAGCTCGGCCCACCAGCCCAGCTTTTTCAGGAACACGTGGTCGAATTCCGGATAGCCGGTATCGAGTTCGGAATCCTTGTTGGTCGAGCCGTCGGCCGCCAGCAGGGTTTCGCCGTTGTGTTCGACGCCCCAGTTGGCGCGGAACGGCAGGCCGCCCTCGGCCACCGACTTGCTGAGGTCGTACAGGATCGGCGTACCCGGGTGCTTCATTTCCGGCGTGCCCCAGCATGGCCACGGCAGGCCGTAGTAATCGCCCTTGCAGGGACCGGACTCGGCGCGCAGCGTGGTCGGGTTGAAGGTGTGCTTGTTCTCCATGTGGAGTTTCAGGCGCTCGGGCGAGCAGCCGGTGTAGCCGATGGTCCAGACCGAGCGGTTGATCTCGCGCAGGATGTCTTCGATGACCGGTTCGTTGTGCACCACCTTGATGTTCTTGCAGAGTTCGTTGTGGAAACCGAACTTCTTGGCGAACAGGTACATGATCTCGTGGTCGGTCTTGCACTCGAACAGCGGCGCAATGACGCGTTCGCGCCACTGGATCGAGCGGTTCGAGGCCGTGCAGGAACCGTGCGTCTCGAACTGCGATGCCGCCGGCAGCAGGTACACGCCGTCGGTACGGCCATGCATCGCCGCCGTCATGCTCGGATACGGGTCGATCACGACCAGCATGTCGAGCTTCTGCATGGCCGCCTTCATGTCGGGCAGGCGCGTCTGGCTGTTCGGCGCGTGGCCCCAGTAGATGCAGGCTTTCAGGTTCGAGGGCTGGTCGACGTATTCGTTCTGTTCGTTGACGGCGTCGAACCAGCGCGACACGGTGATGCCCGGCTTTTCCATCAGTTCCTTCGAGCCGAAGCGCGACAGGATCCAGTTGTAGTCGACGCCCCAGGCGGCCGCGAAATGCTTCCACGAGCCTTCGGCCAGGCCGTAGTAGCCCGGCAGCGAATCGCCGTTGGGACCGACGTCGGTCGCGCCCTGCACGTTGTCGTGGCCGCGGTAGATGTTGGCACCGCCACCGGGCTTGCCGATATTGCCCAGCGCCAGCTGCAGGATCGAGAGCGCGCGCACGTTGGCGGTGCCGACGTGGTGCTGGGTGATGCCCATGCACCAGACCACCGACGAGGGACGGTTCTTGGCCAGCATTTCGGCGGCCATGCGCACCGACGCTTCCGGTACGCCGGTGATGTCGGAGACCTTATCGGGGGTCCACTTCGCCACTTCCTTGCGCACGTCGTCCATACCGTAGGTGCGCGCGGCGATGTATTCCTTGTCTTCCCAGCCGTTGTTGAAGATGTGCCAGAGGATGCCCCAGACCAGCGGGATGTCGGTACCCGGACGCACGCGCACGTAATGGTCGGCGAAGCGCGCGGTGCGGGTAAAGCGCGGGTCGACCACGATCATCTTCGCGCCCAGCTCTTTGGCGTGCAGGAAGTGCAGCATCGAGATCGGGTGCGCCTCGGCCGGGTTCGAGCCGATGAACATCACGGCCTTGGTGTAGTGCAGGTCGTTGAACGAGTTCGTCATCGCGCCGTAGCCGAAGGTCTGGGCCACGCCCGCCACCGTCGTCGAGTGGCAGATGCGCGCCTGGTGGTCGCAGTTGTTCGAGCCCCAGAAGGACATGAACTTGCGCAGCAGGTAGGCTTGCTCGTTGTTGTGCTTCGAACTGCCGATCAGCATCAGCGAATCCGGACCGGCTTGCTGGCGCAACTGCAGCAGCTTGTCGCCGATCTCGTTGATCGCCTGGTCCCAGGACATGCGCACGTATTTGCCGTTGACCAGCTTCATCGGATAGCGCAGGCGGTGTTCGCCGAAGCCGTGCTCGCGCACCGAGGCGCCCTTGGCGCAGTGCGCGCCCATGTTCAGCGGCGAATCGAAGGCCGCTTCCTGGCGTACCCAGACGCCGTTGCTGACCATCGCATTGACCGAGCAGCCGACCGAGCAGTGGCTGCAGACGGTGCGTTTCAGTTCGACTTTGGCGGGCTCGGCCGCGGGATCGGCAGCCTGCGCCGGTTCGATCACGTTCAAGGGCAACTGGCGCGCCAGCGCACCGGCGCCGGCTGCGACGCCGGCACCCACCAGGAACTTGCGCCGTTTCAGGCCTTTGTCGCTTGAACTTTTTATTAAAGACATGACTGCTCTCCGGGGTCGCTCACCAGTAGGCGGCGGTTTTGTAATAGGTACGAATGTGCTCGGTTTCGTGGTAGCCGCGCTTGACATCCGGCTTCGCTGCCTCGACCGGCGCAATCTCGGGCTTGGCCTCGGCGCCGCCGGCCACCACGGCCAGCGCGCCCAGCGGCGCGGCCTTCAGGAAGCTGCGGCGCGACGGGTCGGGATTCGATGCGGAAGCTGCTGCGGCCGCTTGGTTGTCTTGCTGCTTGTCCATGGGGTCACCCTCGGTTCGGTTAAACATCGGAAGCGTCCTCGACGGCAAACGCTTCGGATTCGATTGCCAGCAGCGCGGCGGCGAACGCCGCGACCAGCCGGTAGAAATTGGCGCCGGCGGCCTTGTCCATGTCGGCCAGGCAGCGCGCATACCAGGGCGCGATGCGCGCTTCGAAAAACGCTTTCTGCACGGCCAGGGGCTGGCGCCGGATCCCGGGACCGCCCGCGATCAGCACGCGCATCGTCTCGCACAGCGCGCCCAGGTGGTCTTCGGACTCGAACACGCCGCGCACGCGGCCGATGCCGAAGCGCGCCAGGTCGGCGCGCAGCTCGGCCAGCGGGGTATCGTTCATGAAGCCCGACAGGTAGAGCGAGCCATATGGATTCAGGGTCGGCGTACCGCTGCTGACGAAAAGCAGGTCGAATTCCTCGGCCACGGCATCGGCCTCCGTCACGCCGGCGGCAATCACCAGGCGCTCCCAGGCGTCGGCCAGCCGGTGGTCCTCGCCGTTCGACTCGATCGGGTCGGCCGCGGCGAGGCCGGCCAGCAAGGCCGTGTCGGGCGGCGCCAGCAGCAGGCGCGCCGCCAGTGCGTACAAATCGCTTCTTGCCTGGTCTTCGGGAGTGAGCGGCAGCGCCACGGCCACCGTGGCGCCGGGGCGGACAACTTCATGCGCCGTGAAAGGAAGGGGACTCGATGGAGGAGTTGTTGATGCTGACTGCATGGACACGTGGTGTGCTCCGTTAATAAATCTTCATCGAAAGTGTATTCTCTCGTCCGCCAAACGCGCGCACGTTTGAACGCGCCTGCATATGTTGGGCGGATACCGACAGGTCAGCGCATGCCGGCAGCATGCATGACGGCGCGGATTATAACTGCAACCAGCCAAAGCGTGAGGACCCCGCCGCACCAGAGGGCGGCCATCCAGAGTAGCTGGCGCAGCATGGGCCTCTTCATTAGTGATACCCCGCGTCCGCTTTGACCTTGCCGCGGAAGACCCAGTACGACCATACCGTGTACATCAGGATGACCGGCAGGATGAAGAGCGTGCCGACCAGCGCGAAGCCCTGGCTGGCCGGCGGAGACGCGGCTTCCCAGATCGTGATGTAAGGCGGAACGATGTGCGGCCAGATGCTGATCGCCATGCCGGTGTAGCCCAGGAAGATCAGCGCCAGCGCGGCAACGAAGGGCCAGCGGTGCGGATTGTTCCTGAGCGAGCCGAGCAGGAGCGCGATCGAGAGCAGCACCAGGATCGGCACCGGCGCCAGGAACACGATGTTGGGGAAGGTGAACCAGCGGTCGGCCACGGCCGGGTCGCGCAGCGGCGTCCAGATGCTGATGATGACGATGCTGGCTAATAGCATGACCGCGAACGGCCGCGCCACCTGCACCATGCGGTTGTGCAGGTCGCCCTCGGTCTTCATGATCAGCCAGGTGCTGCCCAGGAGCGTGTAGGCGATCATGACGCCGACGCCGGCCAGCAGCGGGAACGGCGCGATCCAGTCGAGCGCGCCGCCGGCATAGCTGCGTCCCGACACCGCGATACCGTCGAGGAAAGCGCCGAGCGAGACGCCCTGGAAGAACGAGGCCACCACCGAGCCGCCGATAAAGGCCTTGTCCCACAGGTGGCGCCGGTGATCCTTGGCCTTGAAGCGGAATTCGAAGGCGACGCCGCGAAACACCAGGCCGACCAGCATGAAGATCAGTGGTAAATACAGCCCGGTCAGGATGATCGAATAGGCCACCGGGAAGGCCAGCAGCAACCCCTCCCCGCCCAGCACCAGCCAGGTTTCGTTGCCGTCCCAGACCGGCGCCACGGTATTCATCATGGTGTCGCGGTCGCGCTTCTGCTTGACGAACGGGAACAGCATGCCGATGCCGAGGTCGAAGCCGTCCAGCACCACGTACATGAAGACCGAAAAATAAATGATAACGGCCCAGATGACCGAAGTATCGATGCCCATCTCATGGTCCTTTCGGGTCGAGTGTCATGCCGGCGCCGCCGTGGCCGCTCGTATCGTCGTCGTCATTTCCCACGTCGGCCGCCGACAGCGGCCGCATCGGCGTGCGCCCTTCACCCGGCCCGCCCTCGGTGGCGCGGTGCAGCTCGAAAGCTTGCGGCCCCTTCTTCATCATGCGCAGCACGTACAGCGTGCCGGCGCCGAACACGAAGAAGTAGGAGACGACGAAGAGCGCGAGCGTGAGCGCCAGCGGCCCGGCGCCGTGCGGCGAGACGGCGTCGGCCGTACGCAGCACGCCGTACACCACCCAGGGCTGGCGCCCGACCTCGGTCGTGGTCCAGCCGGCCAGGATGGCGACCAGGCCCGCCGGCCCCATCCACAGGGCGGCATGCAGGAAGGGGCGGTAGGTGAAGATGCGCCCGCGCTTGCGCAGCAGGAAGCCCCAGGCGCCGAGCGCGATCATCAACAGGCCCAGGCCGACCATCAGGCGGAAGCTCCAGAACACGATCAGCGAATTGGGCCGGTCTTCGCGCGCGAATTCCTTCAGGCCGGGGATCTGCCCGGTCCAGGAGTGGGTCAGGATCAGGCTGCCCAGGTGCGGGATACCGACGGCGAAACGGGTTTTTTCCGCCTCCATGTCCGGTATGCCGAACAGCAGCAGCGGGATCGCCTCGCCCGGCTCGTTCTGCCAGTGCCCTTCCATCGCCGCCAGCTTGGCCGGCTGGTGCTCGGCGGTATTGAGGCCGTGAAAATCGCCGATCACGGCCTGGATCGGCGCGACCAGCAGGATCATCCACATCGCCATCGACAGCATCTTGCGCACCGCCGGGTTGTCCGTACGGCGCAACAGCTGCCAGGCGCCGACCGCGCCGACGATCAGCGCCGTGCACAGGTAGGCCGCCGCCACCATGTGCAGCAGCCGGTACGGGAACGAGGGATTGAAGACGATCGCCAGCCAGTCGGCCGGCACCATGCGCCCGCCCTCGATGGCGTAACCCTGCGGCGTCTGCATCCAGCTGTTGGCGGCCAGGATCCAGGTCGCGGAAATCAGCGTGCCGACCGCGACCATGCAGGTAGCCATGAAATGCAGACCGGGGCCGACCCGGGTCCAGCCGAACAGCATCACCCCAAGGAAGCCCGCTTCCAGGAAAAAGGCGGTCAGCACCTCGTAGGCCAGCACCGGTCCCATGATGGAACCGGCGAATTCGGACATGTAGCTCCAGTTGGTGCCGATCTGGTAGGCCATCACGATGCCCGAGACCACGCCCATGCCGAACATGACGGCGAAGATCTTCAGCCAGAAGTGGTACAGGTCGACATACACCTGGCGCTTGGTGCGCAGCCAGGAAAACTCGAGCACGGCCAGGTAACTGGCCAGGCCGATGGTCACCGCCGGGAACAGAATGTGAAACGACATCGTGAACGCGAACTGCACGCGTGCCAGGTCCAGTGCCGATAGGCCAAACATGGGTGCTCCTCATTCGCTGTGGGTGTCCAGAATCTAGCATGGGCCGGGGCGCGCACAATTGGCATTTGCCCCGATCGCGAAAAGATGGGATTGCGCGACAGTCCGGTCTATAATCGCGCGTAACCCACCTTCCCCTCCTTTCCCTTGCAACGATGAGCCAAGGCACCTCCCTCCCCGCCGGCGCGCCGATCAATCTCGGCGTCATCAAGGCCAGCTGCGGCGCCTGCAGCATGCACCAGTTGTGCCTGCCGATGGGGCTCGACGACACCGACATGAACCGCCTCGACCAGATCATCGGCGCGCGCCGCCGCATTGCCCGCGACGAGCGCCTGTACGCGATGGGCGAGGCGTTTCGCAGCCTCTACGCCGTGCGCTACGGTCACTTCAAGACCTACCAGATCAATGCGGCCGGCGAGCAGCAGATCACCGGCTTCCAGATGGCCGGCGAACTGCTCGGCATGGATGCGATCAGCGGCGACCGCCACCATTGCGACGCGGTGGCGCTCGAGGACAGCGAGGTCTGCGAGATCCCGTTCGCGCGCCTGGAAGAACTGTTCGGCCAGGTGCCGACGCTGTTGCGCCATTTCCACCGAATCATGAGCCAGGAAATCACGCGCGAGCAGAACGTGATGTTATTACTGGGCAATATGCGCGCCGAGCAGCGCTTCGCGGTCTTTTTGGTGAACCTGTCGGCGCGCTATGCGGCGCGCGCCTATTCGGCCACCGAGTTCGGGTTGCGCATGTCGCGCGAAGACATCGGCAATTACCTTGGCCTGACCATCGAGAGCGTCAGCCGGCTGTTGTCGCGATTCAAGAAGCAGGGCTGGATCGCGGTCGACAAGCGCGAGGTAAAACTGCTCCAACCTGCCCGGCTGAAAGCGATGGCGGCCGGCACCGAGACCTGCAGCCCGATGAACTGAGACGGTGCGTCCCGGTTCCGGGACGCCTCACGACGTGACGCTCAAAACGTGACGGTCACCGAAGGCGCGCTGCGGGTTGCCTCGCCATGATGGACGGCTTCGATGTTGTTGCCGTCCGGGTCGAGAACGAACGCGCCGTAATAGCCGGGGTGATAGGCGCGCTCGCCCGGCGCGCCGTTGTCGCGGCCGCCGGCCTGCAACGCCGCCTTGTAAAAAGCATCGACGCCGGCGCGGTCGCGCGCCTGGAAGGCCAGGTGATGGCGCCCGGTCAGCCGGCCCTGGGCGGCGTCGCTGGAAGCGCTGGAAACGAACAGTTCGTCGTACCAGAAATAGTCGTCGCCCTGCCCGCCGAGCGGCACTTGCAGGACGGCGAAGACGGCGCTGTAGAACGTGCGCGAGGCAGGCAGGTCGGCGACGACCAGCTGGATGTGGTCGATCAGGCGGCCGCGGTGGAGTTCCTGGGTTTGCATGTGTGCTCCTCGGATGACACCTCGTCGGTCAGGCGATTATGCCACGTATGCCATCGGCGATAACGGTTGCGCACGTAGGGCGGGCATGCCCGCCTTACGGCGTGTGCGACCCCGCGGCAGATATAAGAAAGGTCATGCCCACGCACCTGCGCGTACGGCGGGCATGCCCGCCCTACTGCTTCGCAATCCAGCCGTCGACCAGCTGCCCCAGCACGTCGAGCGGCACCGACCCGGCGCCCAGCACCATGTCGTGGAAGGCCGGCAGCGAGAACTTCGGTCCCAGCGCGGCCTTCGCCTTCTCGCGCAATTCGACGATGCGCAGCATGCCGATCATGTAGGCGGTGGCCTGGCCGGGCCAGACCACGTAGCGGTCGACTTCCTCGACGTTGATGCCGTAGTCGACCGCCTGCTGGCGCGTCCAGCCCTTGGTGTGCAGGCCGGTGTCGACGACGAGGCGGCGCGCGCGGAACAGTTCCGAGCCGAGCGCGCCCAGCAGACCCGGCACGTCGCCCGCATACCAGCCCTGCTCCACCGCCAGGCGTTCGGTGTACAGCGCCCAGCCTTCGCTGTGGGCGCTGCCGCCGCTGAAGATACGCTGGCTGCGGTATTTCGGGATGCCGGCCAGCTCCTGCTGGATCGCCAGCTGGAAGTGGTGGCCCGGCACCGCCTCGTGGTAGGACAGGCTGCGCATGCGGATCATGTCGAACTTCGGTCCGCGCAGCGGGACCCAGAACACGCCGGGACGGCTGCCGTCCGGCGCCGGCAGGCTGTAGTGGGCCGCGGCCGAGGCTTCCGTCAGCGGCGGCTCGCGCAGCACGTCGACCGGCGCGCGCGGCTTCAGGTTGAACAGCGACGCGCTGCGTGCCTGGGCGTCCTTCACCATCTCCTTGTACTGCGCCAGGATCGCCGGCCGCGGATCGGTGTCGCCCTGCGGCTGGAAGGTGGCGTCGAGCGCCTTCATGCGCGTTTCGATATTCCCCTCGGTGAAGCCGAGTGCGCGCAGGTGCTTGTCCATCTCGGCTTCCAGGCGCGCCACTTCGCGCAGGCCGATCGCGTGGATTTCGTCGGCGCTCAGGGTAGTGCTGGTGAAGTTGGCGATGGCGCGCTCGTACGCCTTGAGCCCGCCCGGCAGCCGCGCAATGCCCGCCGTGTCGTTCGTTTGCGGATGCAGTCCGGCCATGAAGCCCTGCACGCGCAGGTAGGCCGGGCGGATTTTTTCGTCGACGATGCGCGTGGCGCGTGCGATCGCTGCCGTGCGTGCTTCGGGCGTGATGTCTTTCAGCTCGGCACTGCGTTTTTCCAGCGAGGCGACCAGCACGTTCTGCGGCACCGCCGGTTTCAGGAAGGTGTCGACCTGGAACTGGGCGCGCTCGAGGATGAAGCGCGGCGGGATCAGCTTGCGCTCGCTGGCGCTGCGGGCGCGCGCCAGCGCCTCGTCCATGCGCGTGCCGACCTGCTCCAGGCGTGCCAGCCAGCTGTCGACGTCCTGCGCACTGCGCATCGGGTGGGTCTGGGTCATGTAGTTGACCAGGCCGACCTGCGGACCGCCGAACTGCGAAAACACGAAGCCGTAATCCTCGAACGGCTCGTTGGCGATCACGTTCGACAGCGACCAGCGCATCACCGCGGCCGAAATCTTCCGGGTCTCGTCGAGCGGGCCGGCGAGGAATTGATCGAGGCGGGCCACGCCGGTTTTCGCCAGGGCCACCATCTGCTGGCGCCGGGCCGGCGTTTGCGGCGTCAGCTGGCGGTCCAGCGCGCTTTGTTCCGCACCGCTGAAATACTGGGTACTGCTGGCCAGTTGCGGGTTCATGCGCACCCAGTCGTTGGCGAAGCGCTCGGCCCAGGCGTCGAAGGCGGCGTTCGGCTTGTTCGCGGCCTGGCTGGCACTCGCCTTGGCGACAGGCGCTGCCAGCGCGCTGCCGGGGACGGCGGCAGCGGCGAGCGCGAGCGGAATGAACAGGGCGGCAACGGCGGCGCGCAGGCTGCGCGGGGTGGAAATCGGCATGGTCTCTCTTCTGTTTATTGTTCGGCAAAGTGCCGTGGCGAATCTAACATGGAAGAGTTATGCACGCCAATCTTTACGGGGCCGCCCGCCCCGCTCCATCCTGGCGGTCGGCGACGATGTGCAGGCCGGGGTCCTTCGCCGGGCTCCAGCTGCGCGCGAGGCGCCACTGCCTGCCCTCGTCCTCGACCACCACCTGCCAGTGCGTCATCTCGAGCGCAGGCAGGCCCAGCGCGAAGTTGCCGTCGTCGTTCGGAAAGGCGTCCAGCACCAGGTCCTTGGCCGGCTGGGTCGGATGCGCCAGGTGGATCCGGAATGGCGCCGCCAGCGGCCGCCCGAAGCTTTCCAGGCGGCCGACCAGGCGCCCGGCGCGGGCCTCGTGGCGGGCCGCAAAGTCCAGCCGCAGGCCGCTCGCCATGCGGTCGCGGCGCAGGTCCTGGTTGATCGCCTTGCCCTGTTTGTAGTAGTCGTCGACCACCATCGCGTCCGGCTGGCGCAGCGCCAGCAGCACGGTCACGGCGGTGGCCAGCATGACCACCACCGGCCCCAGCATGATGAACCACGGCCAGCGATGGCGGTACCAGGGCGCCGGGCGCTCCTGCTGCAACACGGGTGACTCCTTGCGCATGCCGTTCTCCTCAGCGCGGAACGATGAAGACCGCTTCTTCGCGCACCGTCACGGCGGCGTCGTCGAGTGCGGTCACGGTAAAGGCGATGCGCTGCGAACCGGCCCTGGCGCCGGCTTCGGCGCGCACCCGCACCGCCACCGAGCGGGCGCTGGCGCCGCCGATCTCGACCACTTCCTCGTCGACGATCGACGCGCCCGGCAAGCCGGCCACCGCGATGCGCAAGAGGCGTGCCTCTTCGCTCGTGTTCATCAGTTGCAGGCGGTAGACGTTCTCGATGCGGCCATCCTCGACCTCGCGCCCCATCGAACCGCGGTCGCGCATGACGTCGACCTTCAGCGGCACGCGCAGCGCCAGCGACGCCGTCATGCCCGCCACCATCAGCGCCAGCACCGCCGCATAGCCCAGCACGCGCGGCCGTAGCAGGCGCCGCCGCACCTGCGCCATGTCCCAGCCCCTGGCGAGCGCATTCTCGGTCGCGTAGCGGATCAGGCCGCGCGGCTTGCCGACCTTGTCCATCACTTCGCCGCAGGCGTCGACGCACGCGGCGCAGCCGATGCATTCGTACTGCAGGCCGCGCCGGATGTCGATCCCGGTCGGGCAGACCTGCACGCACAGGGTGCAGTCGATGCAGTCGCCGGCCGGCTCGCCCGCCCGCGCGCCCGCCTGCGCGCCCGGCCTGCGCGGCTCGCCGCGCGCGCGGTCGTACGTGACCACCAGGGTGTCGCGGTCGAACATCGCGCTCTGGAAGCGTGCGTAGGGGCACATGTATTTGCAGACCTGCTCGCGCAGCCAGCCGGCGTTGCCGTAGGTGGCCAGGCCATAGAACAGCACCCAGAAGGTTTCCCAGCCGCCCAGGTCGAGGTGGCGCACGCCGGCCAGCAGCGACTGCAGCGGCGTGAAGTAGCCGACGAAACTGAAGCCGGTCCACAAGGCCAGCGCCAGCCAGGCCGCGTGCTTGGCGCCCTTCTTGCCGATCTTTTCCAGGTTCCAGGGCTGGCGCTCGAGCCGGATGCGGGCGCTGCGCGCGCCCTCGATGCGGCGCTCGATCCACAGGAACAGCTCGGTGTACACCGTCTGCGGGCAGGCGAAGCCGCACCAGACCCGCCCCGCCACCGTGGTCACGAGGAAGAGCCCGTAGGCGCAGACGATCAGCAGGCCCGCCAGGTAGATGAAGTCCTGCGGCCACAGCACCAGCCCGAACAGGTGGAACTGGCGTGTGCCGAGGTCGAACAGCACCGCCTGGCGCCCGTTGTACTGGAGCCACGGCAGGCCGTAGAACAGCAACTGGGTCAGCCACACGCACACCCAGCGCAGCGTCGCGTAGCGGCCCCTGGCCTCGCGCGGATGGATCTCCTGGCGCGGCGCGTACATCCTGACGACCGCTTCGCGGGGCTCGTTCATTTTGCCGCCACCTGTGCGCCCGCCGGATGCGACAGGCTCCACACATACGCCGACAGCACGTGCACCTTGGCTTCGCCGAGGAATTCGCCAAAGGCCGGCATGGTGTTGGTGCGGCCCTTGCGGATGGTCTCCATCACGGTCTCGGCGCTGCCGCCGTAGAGCCAGACCTTGTCGGCCAGGTTGGGCGCGCCGAGCAGGGTGTTGCCCTTGCCGTCGGCGCCATGGCAGGCCACGCAGGCGGCGAACTTCGGCTTGCCGAAGACGACCTTGATCGGATCGGCGGTCAGGCCGGAGAGAATACGCACATAGTGCGCGACGGCCTCGACGTCCTTGTCCGAGCCGAGCGCCGCCCCCATCGGCGGCATCTGGCCGACGCGCCCGGCCATGATGCTGGCCTTGATCGCGGCCGGGTCGCCGCCGTGCAGCCAGTCGTCATCAAGCAGGTTGGGAAAGCCCTTGTTGCCGCGCGCATCCGACCCGTGGCATTGGGCGCAGTAGTTCATGAACATGCGCTCGCCGATCGCGCGCGCCTGCGGATCGGCCGCCACCGCCTGGACACTCTGGCCGGCGTAGCGCGCGAACAGCGGGCCGTAGTCGGCATCGGCCTGCTTCAGTTCGGCCTTGTAGGCGCCGTGCGAATCCCAGCCGAGCCGGCCGGCGTGGCTGCCCAGGCCCGGATACAGCAGCAGGTAGGCGGCGCCGAACACGATCGTCAGGTAGAACAGCCACATCCACCAGCGCGGCATCGGCGTGTTCAGCTCGGTCAGGTCTTCGTCCCAGACGTGGCCGGTGGTTTTTTCGGGTTCGCCGTCAGGCCCGATCTTCGCCTTGTGGGTCGACTGCGACCACAGCAGGACGGCGCAGCCGGCGATCGACAGTATGGTGACGAGGGCGATGTACCAGTTCCAGAAGCCGCTGGTGAAATCATTCATGGTCGTCCTCCGCGTCGGCGAAAGGCAGCGTCGCGGCGGCGTCGAAATCGGCGCCGCGTTTCAGCAGGAAGGTCCAGAGCACGATGCCCATGAAGGTGGCGAACGACACCACGGTCATGACGCTGCTCGCGCTGTCAAACAGGCGTTCGATGTCCATCTCAGTTCCTCTTCTTGATCTGCGTGCCCAGGCCCTGCAGGTAGGCGACCAGGGCATCCTGTTCGGTTTTCCCCGCCAGTGCGGCGGGCGCGTTGCTGACGTCATCCTCGCTGTAGGGCACGCCCAGGCGCTGCATCGCGCGCAGTTTCGGCAGGATCGCGGCGGGATCGAGCCGGTTCGCCGCCAGCCATGGGTAACCCGGCATGTTCGATTCCGGCACCACGTCGCGCGGGTTGTCGAGGTGGGTGCGGTGCCACTCGTCGCTGTAGCGCCCGCCCACGCGCGCCAGGTCCGGCCCGGTGCGCTTGCTGCCCCACTGGAAGGGGTGGTCGTAGACGAATTCGCCGGCCACCGAATAGTGGCCATAGCGCTCGGTTTCGGCGCGGAACGGCCGGATCATCTGCGAGTGGCAGTTGTAGCAGCCCTCGCGGATGTAGACGTCGCGTCCCGCCAGGCGCAGCGGAGAATAGGGTTTCAGGCCGGCGACCGGCTCGGTGGTCGATTTCTGGAAGAACAGCGGCACGATCTCGACCAGGCCGCCAAAAGAGATCACCAGGAGCACCAGGCCGATCAGCAGCCAGGGATTCTTTTCGATCCATTCGTGGGTAAAGTTTTTCATGCGCGTTTCCTCAGGCGTGGTGCGGCACGGGCGCGCCGGCGTGGCCGTGGCGCGGCTTGTTCAGGTCTGGAATCGGGGCGTCGACGTTCACCGTGCCGGCCAGCGTCTTCCAGGTATTCACCGCCATCAGCACCATGCCCGACAGGTACAGCAGGCCGCCACCGAAGCGGATCACGTAGTACGGATAGCTGGCCTTGACGCTTTCGGCGAAGGTGTAGGTGAGCGTGCCGTCGGCATTCACCGCGCGCCACATCAGGCCCTGCATCACGCCGGCGATCCACATCGAGGCGATGTAAAGGACGATGCCGATGGTGGCCACCCAAAAGTGGGTTTCGACCAGCGACACGCTCCACATCTGCTTCTTGCCGGCCAGGCGCGGGATCAGGTAGTAGATCGAGCCCATGGTGATGAAGCCGACCCAGCCCAGGGCGCCGGCGTGCACGTGGGCGACGGTCCAGTCGGTGTAGTGCGACAGCGAATTGATGGTCTTGATTGCCATCATCGGGCCCTCGAAGGTGGCCATGCCGTAGAACGAGAGCGAGACGATCAGGAATTTCAGGATCGGGTCCGAGCGCAGCTTGTGCCAGGCGCCCGAGAGCGTCATCACGCCGTTGATCATGCCGCCCCACGAGGGCGCCAGCAGGATCAGCGAGAACACCATGCCCAGCGACTGGGTCCAGTCGGGCAGCGCGGTGTAGTGCAGGTGGTGCGGGCCGGCCCACATGTAGGTGAAGATCAGCGCCCAGAAATGGACGATCGACAGGCGGTACGAATACACCGGGCGCTCGGCCTGCTTCGGGATGAAGTAGTACACCATGCCGAGGTAGCCGGCGGTGAGGATGAAGCCGACCGCGTTATGGCCGTACCACCACTGGATCATGGCGTCCTGCACGCCGGCATACACCGAATACGACTTGAAGGCCGAGACCGGGATCGCGGCGCCGTTGACCACGTGCAGCACGGCGACGGCGATGATGTAGGCGCCGAAGAACCAGTTGGCGACATAGATGTGCTGCACCTTGCGCTTGACGATGGTGCCGAAGAAGACCACCGCGTAGGCGACCCAGACCACGGTGATCAGGATGGCGATCGGCCATTCGAGCTCCGCATACTCCTTGCCGCGCGTGAACCCCATCGGCAGCGTGATGGCGGCGGCCACCAGCACCGCCTGCCAGCCCCAGAAGGTGAAGGCGGCGAGCCGGTCCGAGAACAGGCGTACCTGGCAGGTGCGCTGCACCACGTAATACGAGGTGGCGAACAGGCCGCAGATGCCGAAGGCGAAGATGACGGCGTTCGTGTGCAGCGGACGCAGGCGCCCGTACGACAGCCAGGGCACATCGAAGTTGAGCGCCGGCCAGGCCAGCTGGGCGGCGATGAAGACGCCGGCCGCCATGCCGATCACGCCCCAGACGACCGTGGCAATGGCAAACTGGCGCACGATCTTGTAGTTATAGTTTAGACTGCTTTTCAAGATACTCTCCCGAGTGGATTCGCTGCGATGACAGCGGGAGAGTAATTTTCTGGACCTTAAAAATCCTTGATGTGAATCAAAATGTTCAGTTTCACTGGGGATACGGACGAAGTCGTCCGCTGCAAGGAAACGCATCAAGACGCATCGAGGATTGTGACCACGCATTTCGCCCGACAGGAAACCCCATGCCCATTTCGCAATCCCTCCACGAAGAAGTCGCCAAACGCCTGCAGGAAAGCCGCGACGCCACCCTGGCCACGGTGCGCGGCCGCACCGACGGCGGCACCGGCGACGACGCCCCCGTCATTGCGCCCGCCGCCCACCAGGCCCAGAACGACGACGCGCCCACCGCCGGCATGATCGCCGACGACGAGGGACGCTTCGCCGACCACGAAACCGCACTGCTGCACGAGATCGACGCCGCCATCGGCCGCCTCGAATCGGGCGGCTACGGCATCTGCGAATCCTGCGGCTGCGAGATTCCCGAGCAGCGCCTGCTGGCGACGCCGACGGTGCGCACCTGCGTGCCCTGCCAGGAACGCATCGAGCAGGAAGAAGGCGCAGGCCGCGGCCCGACGATGTAAGCGTGTCGATGTAGACGTTTTTCGCAGCGCAGGCGGCCGTCAGGGCGGGTCGGCGCTGTCGTCGTCGCGCAGGATGCGCAGCGCCGGGCCTTCCAGGTCCTCGAACTGGCCGCTGTCGGCGGCCCCGAAAAACACCCAGAGCGCCAGCGCGACCAGCACCAGGCTCAGCGGAACGAGCAGGTACAAGGCTTCCATCTCACCTCCGCAAACGCAACGCATTGAGCACGACGACGGCCGAACTGGCCGCCATGCCGATACTCGACAGCCAGGGGTTGAGCAGGCCCAGCGCCGCGGCCGGAATCGCGGCCAGGTTGTAGACGCTGGCCCAGGCCAGGTTCTGACGGATCACGCGCAGCGTGCGCGCCGCCGTCGCGGCGGCGTCGGCCAGCGGCGCCAGGCTGTCGCCAAGCAGCACGCCGTCCGCATGCAGCTGCGCCAGCGCGGCGCCGTTCCCCATCGCGAACGAGACGTCGGCGCCGCGCAGCACGGCCGCGTCGTTGACGCCATCCCCCACCATCGCCACCACCGCGCCGGCGCCCTGCAAGCGGCGCACGTACGCCAGCTTGCCGGCGGGGAGCTGGTCGCCCAGCGCCACCGCGATGCCAAGTTCGGCCGCCACGCGCCGCGCCGCGCGCGTGCTGTCGCCGCTGAGCAGCACCACGCGCTTGCCGGCCGCTTCGAAACGGCGCACGACGGCGGCCGCCTCGGGACGCACGGGGTCGGCGATGTCGAAGCGCGCCAGCCAGCCGCCCGCGTGGCCCAGCCAGGCGGCGCCCTCCTCCGGCACCGCCGGAGCCGGTCCGGCGACGGCGCCGACAAAGCCCGCGCTGCCGAGCCGGTAGCGCACGCCGCCAAGCGTTCCCTCGATGCCCTGCCCCGCAACATGGTCGATGTCCAGCGCGGTCGCGTGCCCTCCCGCCGGCGGCGCGGCGGCGCGGATCGCCTCGGCCAGCGGATGCGCATTGCCGGCCTCGAGCGCCGCCGCGATGCGCAGCACGGCGCCCTCGTCCAGCGCGCCGAGCAGCCCGATGGTGCGCAGCCGCGGCCGGCCCAGCGTCAGCGTGCCGGTCTTGTCGAACACGACGTGGGTGGCGCGCTCGAAGGTTTCCAGCGTGTGCGGGCTGACCGCCAGCACGCCGCGCCGCAGCAGGCTGGCGCTGGCCGCCGCCAGCGCGGTCGGCGTGGCCAGCGACAGCGCGCACGGGCAGGTCACCACCAGCACCGCGATCGCCGCCGGCCAGGCGCGCGCCGGATCGGCCAGCTGCCAGGCGCCGAACACGAGCGCGGTCAGCACCAGCAGGGCCGCGACCGACCAGGCCGCGACCCGGTCGGCCCTGAGGGCGATGGCCGGCTTGCCCTGCCCGGCGCGCTCGGCCAGGCGCACCAGTTGCGCCAGCGTGCTGTCGCAGGGCGCAGCGCCGACCCGCAGCACCACGGCCTGGGCGATGTTGACGGCGCCGCCGGGCAGCACCTCGCCCGGTCCCACGCGGCGCGGCGCGCTCTCGCCAGTCAGCAGGGACAGGTCGGCCTCGGTGCTGCCTTCCAGGATGGTGCCGTCGGCCGGCGCCGCCTGTCCGGGCGCCACCAGCACCACGTCGCCGGGCTGGAGCGCGGCGGCGGCCACCAGATCGCTGCCGCGTTCCTGCGGCCAGGCGCGCATGCGCTGCGCCGCGGCCGGCAAGGCGCGCTGCAGGACGTCGAGCGCGCCGGCCGCGCGGCGGCGCGCATCGAGTTCCAGGTAGCGGCTGGCCAGCAGCAGGAACACGAACATCGTCACCGAATCGAAATACACCTCGCCCTGCCCGCGCACGAGGGCCAGCGTGCTGCCGGCGAAGGCGGCGCCGATGCCGAGCGCCACCGGCACGTCCATGCCGGGCAGGCCGCGCCGCAGGTCGCGCCAGGCGCCGGCGAAGAAGGGCCGCGCCGCGTACAGCACGGCCGGCAGCGTCAGCAGCATCGAGGCCCAGCCCATCAGCGCGGCCATGGCGGCGTCCATGCTGCCGTCGTCGGCCAGGTAGACCGGCACCGCGTACATCATCACCTGCATCATCGACAGGCCGGCGACGAACAGCTGGCGAAACAGCGTGCGCCGCTCGCGCGCCAGGTGTTCGCCGTGGCGCCGCGCCTCGTAGGGATAGGCGCGGTAGCCGATCGCGCGCAGCGCGCGCAGGATGGCGCTGGTGCGGCAGGCCGCCGGATCGCGGCGCACGTGCAGGCGCCCGGCGCTGACGTTCAGCGACGCTTCCAGCACGCCCGGCAGCGCCGCCACCCGGCGCTCGATCAGCCAGACGCAGGCGGCGCAGCGGATGCCCTCGACCGTGAAGACCGCCTCGGCGGCATCGTCGGCGCCGTCGTACAGCGCCAGCTCCGGCGCATCCGCCGCCTCCGCCACGTCGGCGCGCGCGCCGTAGCCGCTGCGCTCGGCATAATAATCGGCGCAGCCGGCGTCGACGATGGCCTCGGCGGCGGCGGCGCAGCCGGGGCAGCACATCTGCTGCTCGCGGTCGCCGACGCGCGCCTGCCAGGCGCGGCCGGCGGGCAGCGGCAGGCCGCAGTGGAAGCAGCCCGTCAGTTCGCGTGCGGGCGCGTTCATGACGCCAGTCCGGGCGTGAGGCAGACGGCGGCCCAGCCGGCCGGCAGGCCGCCCGCCGCGCGCGCCAGGCCAAGCAGGCCGAAGCCCAGTACCAGCAGGCCGCAGGCCAGGCGCACGCCGCGCAGGCCGAGCCAGCCGCGCAGGCGCGCGCCGGCCACCCCGAGCGCCAGCATCATCGGCAGCGTGCCCAGGCCAAAGGCCAGCATCACGGCCGCGCCGCCGGCCGCCGAGCCGCTCAGCATGGCGCTGACCAGCGCGCTGTAGACCATCGCACAGGGCAGCCAGCCCCACACGGCGCCCGCCATGAACATGCGCGCCGGCGTGTCCGGCGGACCCACGCGGCGCAGCAGCGGCGCCAGCCGCCGCCACAGCGCGGCGCCGGCCCCCTCGATGCGGGCCACGCCGCGCCAGGCATCCATCAGGTACAGCCCGAGCGCGGCCAGCAGCAGGTTGGCCAGCACGTGGGCCACGCCCTGCAGCAACGGCAGCGCGGCCAGGCGCGCGGCGCCGCCGGCCAGTCCCCCGGCGAGCGCGCCGGCGCCGGCGTAACTGACGATGCGCCCGGCGTTGTAGGCCAGTGTCCGCGGCAGCGCCGGCGCCGTCGCGACAGCGTGCAGCGCGATCGCGGCGGCGCCCGCGCGCGCGCGCGGCGGCGCCAGCGACAAGGCCCCGACAATGCCGCCGCACATGCCGGCGCAATGGACGCTGCCGAGCAGCCCGACCACGAACACCGGCAGCAGCGCGATGCCCATCTTAGACGGTGCGCGAATAGCGCAGTGCGGGAGCAGATGCGGGTGCGGATACGGGAGCGGATGGGCCCAGGTAGCGGTCGAACACCATGCACAGGTTACGGATCAGCAGGCGCCCGCGCGCGGTCACCGTGATCCACTCGCCGTCCAGCGCCAGCAGGCCGTCGCGCGCGTAGCCGCGCAGCTGCGCCAGCTCGGCGGCGAAGTACTTGTCGAAGGCGATCGGGAAAGCCTGCTCGATGGCGGCAACCGACAGCTCGAACTGGCACATCAGCTTCTGGATGATGGTCCGGCGCAGCAGGTCGTCCATGCCGAGCGCGACGCCGCGCACCACCGGCAGTTCGTTGTTGTCGAGCGCCTCGTAATAGTCGTCGAGCGTCTTCGCGTTCTGGCTGTAGGTGGCGCCGACGGCGCCGATGGCGGACACGCCGCAGGACACCAGGTCGCTGTCGGCATGGGTCGAATAGCCCTGGAAGTTGCGGTGCAGGCGGCCCTGGCGCTGGGCCACCGCCAGGTCGTCGTCCGGTTTGGCGAAATGGTCCATGCCGATGTACACATAACCGGCGGCGCCCAGGCATTCGATGCACAGGGCCAGCATGTCCAGCTTGACGGCGCTGGACGGCATGTCCGCTTCCAGGATGCGGCGCTGCGGCTTGAAGAGGTGCGGCAGGTGGGCGTAGTGATACAGCGAAATGCGGTCCGGGCCGGCGTCGATCACCCTGGCGATGGTGGCCGCCATCGATTCCAGGTTCTGCTTCGGCAGGCCATAGATCAGGTCGATGCTCACCGAGCGGAAGCCGGCATCGCGCGCGGCGGCGATGATGGCGCGCGTTTCGGCCTCGGGCTGGACCCGGTTGACGGCTTTCTGCACGTCGGGATCGAAGTCCTGTACGCCCAGGCTGATGCGGTTGAAGCCCTGGCGCCGCAGGCTGTGCACGCGCTCGGCCGACACGGTGCGCGGGTCGACCTCGATCGAATACTCGCCGGCCGCGTCGGGTGCGAAGCTGAAGCAGCGGCGCAGGTGCGCCATCAGCTCGCCCATCTGCGCGTCCGACAGGTAGGTCGGGGTGCCGCCGCCAAAGTGCAGCTGCGCGACTTCATTGATGCCGGCAAACAGCGCGCCCTGCAGCGCGATTTCGCGCTTCAGGTAGCCGAGGTAGGTCGCCGCCTTCTCGCGCTTTTTCGTGACGATCTTGTTGCAGGCGCAGTAATAGCAGACCGTATCGCAGAACGGAATGTGCAGGTAGAGCGACAGCGGCCGCGGCGCGCCCCGTGCGCGTACTGCCGCGACCGCATGCAGGTAGTCGCGGTAGCCGAAGCGCGTGCCGAAGCGGTCGGCGGTCGGGTAGGAAGTGTAGCGGGGGCCGTTCTTGCCGAGGCGGGCGATGAGGCCGGCATCGACGTCGACGCCGCCGGTGAATGCACACGCGGCGGACGTGGGCGCAATGGTTGGGTGAAGCATGGGCGACTCCTGCTGCCTGCAGCGCCGCGGAATGCGGCGCAGCTCGATGGGAGGAGTCTATTGATGCGGCTCAGCAAAATCCTTGACTTGCATCAAATTCAGAAATGGTAGGGCGGCGCCTGCCCTCAAGCGCGCCCTTCTCCGAACTTGAATACCGACAGCGCCTGCACCAGGCGCGCCGCCTCGTCGGCCACGTTGCCCGATGCGGCCGCCGATTGCTCGACCAGCGCCGCGTTCTGGCGCGTGATCGCGTCGAGCTCGGCCATGGCGACGTTGACTTCGCCGATTTCTCCACCCTGCGCCTGGCTGGCGTGGGTGATGTCGTGCATGATGCCGGCCGCGCTTTCGACCGAGGCCACGACTTCGCGCATGGTCTGGCCGGCCTCGCCCACCAGCGCATTGCCTTGCGCAACCTTCTGCACCGAATCCTCGATCAGGGCCTTGATCTCCTTCGCGGCGCCGGCCGAGCGCTGGGCCAGGCTGCGCACTTCGCCGGCGACGACCGCGAAGCCGCGGCCCTGCTCGCCCGCGCGCGCCGCTTCCACCGCCGCGTTCAGCGCCAGGATATTGGTCTGGAAAGCGATGCCGTCGATCAAGCCGATGATGTCGACGATGCGGGTGGCCGAGGTGCTGATCTGGCCCATGGTGACGCCGACGCGCTCGACGGCGTCGCCGCCGCGTCCGGCCACGTCGGCCGCGGCGCCCACCAGGGTGTCGGCGCGGCGCGCGCTGTCGGCATTGCGGCCGGCGGCGCCGGCAACCTGGCCGAGGGTAGCGACGGTCTGCTCGAGGCTGGCCGCTTGCGACTCGGTGCGGCCGGCCAGGTCGATGTTGCCGGCGGCGATGTCGCGCGTGGTGTGCTCGATCGAGCGCACGTTGCTGCGCACGTCGCCGACGATCGCCTGCAGGTTGATGTTCAACTGGCGCAGCGCGCGCAGCAGGTGGGCGAATTCGTCGCTGCCATGAGCTTCCGGCAGGTGCGACAAATCGCCACCGGCCAGCGCGTGCACGGCCTCGGTCGCTTCGCGCAGCGGCGCCACGATCGCCTGGCGCAGGCCGGCCCAGGCCGCCAGCGTGGCGAGCATGCCGATGCCGGCCGCGACGCGCCAGGCGGCGCCGTCGGCGGCGAAGCCGAGCGCACCGATCAGCGCGGCCTGCGTACCCATCACCAGGCCCAGGCGGCGGCCCAGCGGAAGGCGGCGCAGCCCGTGCAGCCGGGCTGCGAATCCGGTGCGTACCGCGCGCCCGCCGCGCATGGCGAGCGCGCCCTGCTCGCCGGCGCGGAATCGCCGGTACAGTTCGGTTGCGGCGGCCACTTGCTCACGCGTCGGCGTGGTGCGCACCGACATGTAGCCGACCACGCGTCCCGCTTCCTTGACCGGCACCACGTTGGCGACCACCCAGTAGAAGTCGCCGTTCTTGCGGCGGTTCTTGACCATGCCGGTCCAGGGCTGGCCCGCCTGCAGGGTCTGCCAGAGGTCGGCAAAGGCTTCCGGCGGCATGTCCGGGTGGCGCACGATGTTGTGCGCCTTGCCCAGCAGTTCGTCTTCGGGAAAGCCGCTGACGTCGATGAAGCTCGGGTTGACGTAGGTGATGCGGCCCTTGACGTCGGTCTTCGAGACGATCGACTGGCCTGGTTCCATCCGGTATTCGATGCCGGTCACTGGCAGATTGGTGCGCAATGCATTCTCCTATAGCGTCCGATACGACTTATTGCCGCACGGAAAATTCGAAGGCCTGATTTTACGCTGTCAGAATCGACCAAATACTTGAGTTGGATCAAAAAATTGAGCTTGACTGTTCGAAACCGGCAGTTTGTGTTCAGGCTGCCACAGGGGAAGCCAATGCTAGTATTGCATCATGGATAATTTGACCCACTCGCTCGTCGGCCTTGCGCTCGGTGAACTCACCCATCGCCTGCTGCCCCGGAACCCCGATCCCGCCAGGGCTTCGACGCGGCGGCGCCTGCTGCTCACGGGCGCTGCCCTGGCCAGCAATTTCCCCGACCTCGACCTGGCGTTGACCGGCCTGGCGCCGGCGCCGCTCGGCTACCTGCTGCACCACCGCGGCCACACGCACACGCTGCTGTACGCGCTGCCGCAGGCGCTGCTGCTCTTGGCCGCGCTCTGGCTGCTGTGGCCGGCGGCGCGAACGCTGCTGCGCGCCGATGCGCCGGCGCGGCGTGGGCTGGCGGCGGTGACCGTCCTCGGCCTGCTGCTCCACTTCGGCATGGATGCGCTGAACGTCTACGGCATCCACCCGTTCGCGCCCTTCGATCCGGACTGGTATTACGGCGAAAGCTTTTAAACCCCCAAACGTTATAGGAGCATCCCAATACGGGGTCCTATTAGTACGTATAATGTGTTGCGTTATACGATCCAAGTAAATTCGTGTACGTACGTGGGCAGTGCGCCAGCATCCTAATGTGTACGTCGACCACTGCCAGATACGGACACCAAAAAACCAACCGGTTGTTAGTCTGAGAACGGGCAGGGTCGTCGACAAATCTGCTCAAACGAAGAGCCCTACACAGCACGCTGTATTTGACACACCCGCGAGCGCAACCATCTACCCTGCAGGAGGTATCGAGACCCTGGGGACCCAATTAGTCATAAAAGTCGCGGTATGAAGGCAGTGGCGCCTGCTCAGCGTGCTCGGCTCTTTCAGCACGTTCCTGTTCACTAACCGGTCGCGGTCCTTGCTTCCAATCGAATTCGGCCACGGCATCAGGACATCCCGAAGCAGAGCCTATCCATAACGTTAGCGCTGTCTCAGCGAATACATCCGCTAAACGCCCAATTGTCTGCACTCCTGGTTCTCGAGGTAGGCAAAATGGTTCTCGTCCAGCCGTAATATCTAAGCGGAGTTCTGATGAATCATCCATCCGTCATGGGTGCTCTACATCGCGAACGTCGAGCTCTGCAATTAGCTCGCGGAGAGCCTTGCAAAGGCGCTCTCAGTTTTTTTGGCAGGTAAAATTCAATTTTTTTGCAATGGCGCGCTGTTTCCAATTTCGTCAGAAACATATTTAAACTGTGCCACTCTGCCACCCTGTTCATCCACAGTCCATTCTAAGGGAAGCTTAGCGACGTTGGTTGTTCCACACGTGGCGTAATCATATTTTTCTTCGATGTCCTGCTCAAAATCCGAGCTAAGAATCCCAAATGCTGCTGGGGCTTGACCAGTTTGAAGTCTCAGTACAGGGCCTCCGCTCATCCCGCCGAAGATAGGAAAGGTAGCAGTAACGCAAGGGGTCTTCAGGCGCATATTGCCGTCTGGATGTACTTCACTAACCGTTCCGATACGTCGGGTGAGACAAGCTTCAAACTTCACTTTCAGTGATGCGCCATCCATATGTGGCGAAAAATTCATATGTTTGAAACCTATACCTTCGATCGCAGTTCCTGGCGACGGGAGTTCCGCATCCATCCGTATGTTATGGGTGAAAATAGGGCGAGAGTCGGACTTAGTCTTCACGACCTTGAATATCGCAAAATCCGAACGGCGCTCATAAAATAGTTCAGAAAACGTTAAGCGGTGTATGCGCCGATCCTGAAAGATGAAACCGAAGACCTGCTCAGCATCAAGGTCTACTTCTTGCGCTAACGGGTGAAGAGCATCAAAAACTGTATGTCTTTCGACAGCGAGCGGATTCTGCCGATGATATATATGGTCGAACACATGTGCAGCACTAATCGCTCGCGCGTACGTGCCACCTGCGCCGACCACGAACGCGCTGCCGACTGCTTCGTACCAGTTTGCGTCTCGACGCATACATATGGTTATGAGGGCATTGAATACGGCCTCATCTAGCTTCGGAATATTTTCGGTCCAGTACTGTCCTTGCCCAAGCATATATATGTCCCTAATTTTTATTCGTTGTTCCGCATTTGAATGTCCGCCGCTGGTAGAAAGTGGAGCTACCTCGATCGGCAGTTTCCGACACAATGTACAGGTTCACTTCTCGATTTTTTACCCATAAATCAATGCATTGTTGACGCGCGCTTACCTCAACAAGAATTCGTCCAGTGGACGCGCGCGTTTGTATCGATGGGACTCCCTTAGCATCAGCCAAAGAGCTAAAGTTGTAGTGCCCAGCGTGTCCCTATCCTTTACCGAAAGCTCATCCTCGGCTGATAGCCAGCCTTTGATCGATATAGGAAATAAATCATCGACTTGAGAAAGTGGATAAGATGCCTCAGCAATTAATTTATCAAATTCCCCGACGAAGCTCGAAGATGCGTTCCACGCCTGTCGTGCACCGGCAAGCGTGCAAATAGTCCTAGATCGAGGGAAATGGTAGTTTACAGATTCACCTTTTTTTAGGCCCAGCGCCACTTGAAGCGCGAGGTAATTACATTGTGTGCCAAAAAGGAGGTCGCGGCAGAGCTTCGACTCGTCTAGGAAGAACCCGCTGTGAGAGCGATATTTCACGAATAGCAAGCCGGAACCCCAGTCCGCTTCAGCTTCTAAAGCTTTCAGATACTGACTGTACATTGAACTTTTTTGCCACTTATGAGCAATGTACCCATGCGCAGCACAGGCATGCGCAGCCTCGTGGAAGAAGATCAGAATCAACGCGTTTATAACGATCTCAACGGTGTCCTCTAGTCCCGATGAATTGTCCAGATTCATCGTTAAGATGCCAATCGGCTCAGTCTCGGGATCCCATCGGGTCTCTTCGGCCCTTGTATTGAATACGCTGTCGACAAAATGGCCGTACCCGTCCTCTTCCCACATCGTTTGCAAGCGATTAGCGAGCCCAATAAGAAGAGGAATACCCCCTAATCGAACTGATACTATGCAATTCCGTAACGAGGAATTCTTGACGAATTTCTCGTCAAGTCTCGCGCCATGCGTCTTTCCATCGAGGAAACTTGTCCGTATATATAACCCATCTGCATTCGACTGCGCATTTAGCCAGTCGGCTGCCTTTTGCAGTTCGCAAGCGGCACGCACAGCAACACTTTGGACCAAGTCCTGGTGAACGTTCGCGTTGGCAGAGCTGTAATCTGCGTAGCTTTCCGCATGGGCGACTTGCTCACGTAGCGGCACTATAGGAAGTTCGATATCGCCACAGTCGGGGCCGTCAGTCAGGAACAGAGCGATGTCTTCGTCAAGTGGATTCTTGGACATATGTCATTTTCAAAAGCGCCTGCACTTGTGGTGCTACGACGAACCCGATAGTGCCACGACTCGTCATCGTATTCGTGTAGTCCCCATTCTTCACTGACAAGCGGTTGATTCGACTGCCTACGCTTGTTCGAAAGCGGGGATTCCGGATGCCTCAGTGTACGGTGTTGATGCTTTCAGAACAAGCTAGAGGTTGTGTTAGGCGCTCTAAACCCTTGGGGTAGGTTCCGCCTCTCGCCGACAGCGACCGATCACGGACAGCTACTGTTTGGCTATACGCGTATCCTGTCCTGTATGATTTTGGAAGCATCTCGACTGTATCGACATGCCGATAACACATTTGAGGAACGAGATGAGACAACTTCCGAATGGGTATTTGTATGCCGTCGTTTTCGACAACGGATCTGCGCGTATCGGAAAAAGCGAGACGAGCACTACACGTGACTTGCGTATTGCCCAGCACAAACTTGCGGCCCGTGGGCTTGGCCATGAACCTGTATTTGATGACTGGGTTGAGGTGCTAACGGATGACCTGACTTTCAGGGAGATTGCGCTCATGGCGATTTGCGAGCAACACGCTGGGCGGCGGCCTGGATTGGAGAAAACCGAGTGGTTTATATTCGAAAACGTTAGTCGTGCGACTGCCTGCTTGAAGAAATCTTTGTCACTGGCGTGCACTGAAGAAGGAAAAATGATCGGCTTAGTATGGAGTCGGTCACCGAAGCTGTCTCAGGCGCTAGAAATAATATTGCGCACAGGACGCACAGCGGCCGCTGTCGCTCGAGAGGTACAGATCGCCCAAGATATCATCTATAAGTGCCCAAACTACCGGGAGATCCTGCGGTTGAGAGCTAGCAAACTCAAGGGCGCTAACGAAGTGCAGCCTTAGAGGTAAGCCATTCGAAAGCAGGCAGCGCGCTGCCCGTCGTGCTATTCCGAGACGGCAGAATTATCAGCGATTTTGATTCGATAATTAGCCTTGCCAGGCACAATTAACATCGCAGGCAGTCGTTTTCGATTGTTTATACGGACTGGAGGCAAAGCGGAATTAGCGTTAAGCGCAGAGATGAAAGCAAACACCAAAGACCGTCTCAGCAGAAGAACGTGCTACGGTGACGGTTACGTCTCCGACATTCCTCAAGAATGGTACAACGTGCACGACTGCTACGACAACATTCCACCGAACTAAGCTCCAGCGATCTTGGTAACACAGCGCACTAGTGAGATCAAAGTTGGGGCATCGATGCGAGCACCTTGCCCCCTCCCCCGGCTCCGCCTTGCTATCAAGTCCGAACCGTACCGACACGCGTAAACAGCTGAGCCTTCAGCCACTGGCGCACGCGGCCGGTATTCGCCTCAAACGGCAGATGGAAGAAGTAGCCACCAACCACGAGCACCAGGAACATCGCCGCGTAGACGAGGTAATGGGACAGGATGTGGGGCGAGAGCTTGCTGGTACCGAGCAGCGACGGCATCAGGTACACCATCACGAGAATCAGCGGCACGTGCAGCACATACAGGGTAAAAGAGAAATCAGCGAAGAATTTCCCGGTGCGGTCCAACCGGTCCAGCTTGGGAGACGGCTGGCGTTTGAACTGCATGCTGGATAGGAACAGTCCGAAGAGTAAGCTAAACATTAGAAACTGGGGATAGCTTTCCAGATTAAATTCGTTTGTACCCTTCAGGCGGATGAGGACGGCGCTGCCGGCGGCCAGGATCAGCAGTACCCACCGCAGGACCGGTCCCGCCTCGATCTTCACCCGCGAGAAGGCGACGCCGAGCAGCCAGATCGAGAAGTACAGGATGATCTCGGGCGTGACCAGTTGGACGATGGCACCGATCGCCAGCAGCGCCGAAGCCCGCCACGCGATCGATCTTCCTCGAAACACCAGTACCAGCAGCGGGAACAGCACGTAATACCAGGTCTCGTTGGCCAGGCTCCACAGCGGGAAGTTCTCGCCGAACGAAGGCACGAGGATCGTCTGCAGGCCGAACATGTTGCCGATGAAGGCGCTCACCGAATACGGGTCGTCTGCCGAAAACGAAACCCGGGCCGGATCGACCACACCTACGGCGACGCCCGCGAGGAGCGCGACCACGAAGGTCGGCAACAGCACGACCCACAGGCGCGAGACCCGGTCGACCGCGTAATGCTGGAGCGCACGGTCCGAGTCCATTTTGTTGAGAAAGCTGCCACCGACCAGCCAGCCACTGAGCACGAAGAAAACCATCACGGCCAGGTAAGCGAAACCCGTGCTGAATGCCAGCCCCACGAAGAGCACGGGTGGGTTCGCCACCTCACCGAAGCCGGGATAGGTCATGGCACGCAGATGCGCCGCGGCCACCTCCATCCCCTGAACAGCGAGATCAACATCGAATGCCAGTTGTCTTCCTGGAGATTTGTCTTCTTCAGAATCGTGATTTTCGGCATGACCGCCGCTCCTTAATGAACAAGTTCGGAGTGACGATATAACCCAACCGATGTCGATATTCTGAGCAGTCCCAAGCTGCAGGGCTTGGCAGAGCCAAGCACCCGAAAACGCGATGCCGCGGCGCATTTTCTTGTATTGCGGCACCAAACGCCTATTTTCCCGCGCACTCCCCGGGCAGCTCCTGTTACTTCGATGCTCCGCGCAGCCGAAGCGCGTTAGTGATCACGGACACGGAGCTCAGGCTCATCGCTAGCGCCGCAATCATAGGCGACAGCAGGCGGCCGGTGAATGGGTAAAGAAGTCCTGCGGCGAGGGGAATCCCGAGCGCGTTATAGACAAATGCGAAGGCCAGGTTCTGCCGCATGTTGCGTACCGTCTGCAGCGACAGCAGGCGCGCCCGCGCGATGCCGCGAAGGTCGCCCTTCACCAGCGTGACGTGCGCGGAGTTGATGGCGACGTCGGTGCCCGTCCCCATCGCGATGCCGACATTAGCCTTGGCCAGCGCCGGGGCGTCGTTGATGCCGTCGCCGGCCATCGCGACCGTCCTGCCCTGCCCCTGCAGGCGTTCCACCAATGCCAGCTTGTCCTGCGGCTTGACCTCGCCATAGACCTCCGCGATGCCGAGTTTCGCGGCCACCGATCTCGCGGTAGTGAGGCCGTCACCCGTCGCCATCACGACCGTGATCCCGGCCTCCTTCAGTGTAGCCAGCGCTTCCGGGGTAGTCTGCTTGACCGGATCGGCTACGGCGACGAGTCCCAGGAGCTGCCGGTCGGCCGCGAGATACATGACGCTTGCGCCCTCGAGACGCAAGCTTTCCGCCTGGTCTGCGAGCGGCTGCCAGGCGACCTTTTCGATATCCATGAGTGCGGTGTTACCCAGGGCAATATGCTTACCTTCGACCACCCCGCGCACGCCGATACCGCTGGAGGACTCGAAGCTCTCTGGCTTTGCCAGAGCCAGTCCGCGCCTGCGCGCCTCGGCGACGATCGCGTGGGCCACCGGGTGTTCGCTGCCCTGGTCGATGCTGGCGGCAACCCGCAGAACTTCCTGTTCGTTCCCGCCGGGCGCCGCCGCGGCCGAGTGAAACGCGGGCTTGCCTTCGGTGAGCGTACCGGTCTTGTCGACGATCAGCGTATCGACCTTGCGCAGGCCCTCGATAGCGGCCGCATCGCGGAACAGGATGCCCTGTGTGGCGGCACGGCCAGTGGCTGCCATGATCGACATTGGCGTGGCCAGCCCTAGGGCGCATGGGCAGGCGATGATCAGCACGGAAACCGCGTTGACGAAGCCGTACACCCAGCTCGGTTCCGGACCGAAGAAGCCCCAGCCAAGCAGCGTCAGCACGGCGATGGCCACTACGATCGTCACGAAGTAGCCTGCAACCACGTCCGCCAGGCGCTGCATTGGTGCGCGCGAGCGCTGTGCCTGCGCCACCATCTGGACGATTTGCGACAGCATGGTCTGCGCCCCTACCTTTTCCGAGCGAATGACCAAGCTGCCGCTGGTATTAATGGTGGCGCCGATCACCTTGTCGCCCGGTCGCTTGGTGACGGGCAGCGGCTCGCCGGTCAGCATGGATTCATCGACTGCGCTTTCGCCTTCCAGGACGACGCCGTCGACAGGGACCTTCTCCCCAGGACGCACGCGCAACGCGTCGCCGACGTGGACATGGGTCAGTGGAATATCTTCTTCGCTGCCGTCGGCATTGATGCGGCGCGCCGTCTTCGGCGCCAAGCCAAGCAGAGATTTGATCGCCGCAGATGTCTGGGAGCGCGCACGCAGCTCCAGAATCTGGCCCAGCAGGGTCAGTGAAATGATGACCGCGGCCGCCTCGTAGTAGACCCCGATTCGCCCGTGCATGAGAAAAGTACGCGGAAAGAGCCCCGGCGCCACGGTCGCGACCACGCTGTAGCCGTAGGCTGCGGCGACACCGAGCCCGATCAGCGTCCACATGTTGGGGCTGCGATTTCGCAGCGACTGCACGCCCCGAGCGAAGAACGGCCACCCGGCCCACAGCACGACCGGCGTACTCAGGACGAGCTCGATCCAGCTCTGTCCCGGCAGGCCAGCCTGGAAGATTCGGTGTCCGGCCATCGCAAGCACCGTCACGATAACTGTCAACGGCAGGGTCCACCAGAAACGGCGCCTGAAATCCACCAGCTCCGGGTTTTCTTCTTCATCCAGCGACGGCAGCATAGGCTCGAGCGCCATGCCGCAGATCGGACAGTTGCCGGGCTGCGGCTGCTGGACTTCGGGGTGCATCGGGCAGGTATAGATCGTACCTTCCGGTGCGGCAGGCGCCGGCTCGGGCTCGGCGCCGCCGATGTACTGCTGGGGCGCCGCCCGGAACTTGTCCATGCACCTCGTGCTGCAGAAGTGATAGATCGCCTCTTCGTACCGGATTTCTTTGGCTGGATCGGCTCCGACTTTCATACCGCAGACCGGGTCGGTGAATGGCTTCTCGCCGCCCCCGTCCCCATGGTGGGCGCCGTGCCCTGAGCCATGGTCGTGATGATGTTCGTGCCCCTCGTGATCGTGATGCGACAGGTCGTTCATATTGGAATCTTTCCTGGTCTCGTACATCGAAACGTGCTTCAGCCGTGAGGTCTTTGTGTGCCGGAATTTCTACGGCACCCACTCTCGCTCAAGACCGCACGGCTTGGCTGGCTGGATATCCGGCCGCGGTTACGGCTTCTGCGATTGCATCCGCCGTTTCCCCACTTTCCACCTGAACCAGGCGGTCTTTGAGCAGTACCTCGACTTTTGCCTCGGGATCCAGTGCCTGCACGGCACGGGTAACCCGGGCGGCGCAACCACCGCATGACATCTTTTCCACCTTTAGCGTATGCATAGCGTACCTCCTGTTTGATAGGTCTGTAGGTACTGTAAACCTTCCCATCATCGGAAGGTCAAGGGCCATGAGCGGTGATCGTCGGTCGTTTTCGCCAGACCTTCATGGCCGCCGCACGGCTTGGCGATGCGGCGGCGCTGGAAAGTCATCAACGTAAGGACGGTCGCTTAGAACTCGTAGTCCTTCCGCTTGTCACCCGTCATCGGAATAAAGCCGCAGTCCGAATATTTCTTGCACAACATCTCGCGCATATCGTTGATGCCGTTCTTCTGGACAATCACGATGTTCTCGCAGTAGCGCTGCAAGCCGTCATGGTTGAGATCGCTCTTGACCGTGCAATGCAGGCTGGGCGCAAGTGCGCCCAGATGGTGATTGCTGAACGTGCGCAGGAATACCTGGTTGAATTGGGTTCCTGCCGGGGTAGCCTCGAGCATGGCGATCATGCGCCGCCCGTCCGGCGTAAGCTGGGGCTGGTATTGGATACCGTACCACTCCCTGAGCATGCGCAGAGCGCGGCCGATTTCTTCGCGCTGCTCTCGGTTGCCCATCCGGGCCATTGACCTGATCTCATCGTCGCTCGCCTTCGCCGGCGTTGCCCCAAAGCCCGGTGTGGCCGATGTCCCTTCCTGCGGCGCGACGACCTGCGGATCGCGCATCGGATCCGTGCCTGCAGCAAGCTCGGTGATGCGAAGCGCCGAGTAATGGTGGTTGACGATGAAGACGAGGTAGTTCTTCTCGAACTGGGCGGTGTTGCCCCTGCCAGGGCCATCCGCATGTGCCGTGCCGGCCGAGGCGGCAAGGATACCCAGGCCGAGCGCGGCGCGGCGAGCCAGTGCACGCGATTGTGCCGTAAAGGAAAAACGGTTCAGTTTCAGGGTCTGTGCTTTCATGTCATGCTCCTTGATAGTGGTGAAGTGGTCTATCGGGGTCCTGCTCATGCGCGGTACCGCCGCGCCCGGCGCGCAAACGCTGCTGCAGCCAGGCCTGTCAGCAGGATCGCGTGGGAGGATGGTTCGGGGACTGGCACGACACTGTCACGGGCCGCCAGGACGACATTGTTTGCCGTCGCCCAGTAGACATTGCCTTGCTCGCTGATCGTACGCAGTGTGATCTCGGTGAGCGCCGTGGTCGAAATGAATCCGAAGAACGCGCTCTGGGCCGAGCCGTCGAGGGTGTAAGCGATCCTATCGGCGCCGCTAGCGGCGGTAAGCTCGATGGTGCGGCCTGGCACGAACGCACCGTAGGCGTCGGTTGCAAAGAAGCTGCCCCCAAAGGCGAAGACATTCGGCGCAAATCCGCGAAAAGTGAGCGCATCGCTTGCCACCGTCGACGTCAGGAAGGTGTCGCCGTTAAATGTCGCCGGATAGAAGCCGGCATCGCTCGGGCCTGCAGTGACGCGGTAACTGTAGGAGCCTGCCGTGCGCTGCAGCTCGCCTTCGATCTGGCTCGCCTCGAGGTCCTCAAAGTCGTCGATGCCGGACCCGGTCGTCGCGGCACCGAACGCCGCCCGGTCGTAGACGAGAATAATGTCGGCATACGCCGGCGTGGCTATCGGTAGAACAAGCGCGGCAATGACTGCCGCACCAGGAAGAAAATGGTTGCGCTTCATGTAACCCCCATTGATTGTGAGTTTTCTTGAACGAACACGTTCGCGCCGGCGTACCAAGGCACGTCAGCTGTGTGCTGTCGAGGTCATGACGTCGGTAGCGCCGCCGAATAGTGCATGGGTGCATTCCAGGCAGGCGACGGCGCTGTCGATCAGGCGCGCGGAGGGGGATCGGGAACAGCCGGGGTATGGCTGGAGAAAGCTGCAGTCGGCTTGGCCCAGTCCTGAAGGATCGGCACGGGTGATGCCACTTCTGCTGCAGCCGGCAAAGGGGCAAATGGAACCACGAACTTTGCGCAGCATTGAGGCTTTGTCAGGCAGCAGCATTCGTCACTATCGGAAGCCTGAGCATCGCCCATCTCGGCGCATGCTTCTGTCTGGGAGTGGTGTCCGACGTTAAGCATTGAACAGGTGACTGCCGCGTTGGCGTACCCGTGGTACCCAACCATCAGACAAAGCAAATACATCACCAGTGTGCGTAGCGCAGCCATGCAAAAACTCTAACAGTACTGGAGAAGATGGCGTGCACGATACCGGCTGGAAATCGGTGCTCGTACGTTTCGCGAGCTGGGAATGCAGCGCAGCTGACCTGCCGCGTTGCCGGGGCGAGTTGCTTATTTTCCAGATGCCTGATGCTTGGCCAGCCAATCGTCGAGCTTCTTGATTTCCTTGGTCTGATCGGAAACGATCTTCTTGGCCATCTGCTTGAGTTTCGCGTCCTTGCCCTTCTCGAGCTCAGCGCGGGCCATGTCGATACCGGCCTGGTGGTGCGAGCGCATCATCATCGCAAAATCATGATCGTGGTCGCCAGTCATGGGCATGGACGACATCTTCTGATGCATCTGGTCCATGGTCTTCATCATGTCATTGCCGCCACCGGCCTGCTGCTGCGCAGCTGCGGCAGGAGCGCTACCGTGCTGCGCGTGGCTATTTTGCGCGAGCGTGTTCCCCGCAACGCCGAATACGAGCATGAGGCTGCCGGCTGCACAGATGATTCGTGACTGGATCTTTTTCATTTTCAACTCCTTTTCGTTGTCAAGATTCCGCGCAGCAGTTGCGCCACGCGTCCTGGCCCGATCATCGTCCCAGTCGGCCCGTCGCTGCTGTGCGGTACCACACGTTGAGACGACATGCAGCCGACATGCGGGTCAACTGGCTCACTTTGGCCAGGCTTAACGCTGTTCGAAACAGAAAAAGGGATGCTATACTCATCCAATCTATGAACCGCACGCTCACGACATTTCTGGTTTGGCTCCTGATGGCCGTGCTTCCGCTCCACGCGGTGGCCGCTGCCGCCAACACGTCGTGCGTGCCAGCCACGCAGCCAGTGAACGTCATTGCCATGGCTGACCATGCGTCGGACCTGACGCTGGACGACGCGCATGCGCACCATGGCGGGCACGCGTCAGCAAAAGCGAGTGCGGTTTCCAGCGACGATGGACATCATGAGGCGAAGAAATCCGCCCACTCATCGTGCAGCGCCTGCTCGGCATTTTGTGCAGGAGCGGTTGCGCCTCCCTCCTTTTCTCTCCCACTCCCTGCCTTTGACGGGTCCGAGTCGGTGATCGTGCCTCGTGCCGATTTCGTAGCCGGTTTCATTCCCGACGGCCTCCAACGCCCTCCCCGGCAATAAATCCGCCTGATCGACCAGGACACCCGCCGGCGCCAGAGTGCCGCGACGGTCTGTCCTGAGCTCCGGTGCGCGCCTGCGCACCCCTGTTACCGATTTTGAGGATTGACAATGAAACTCAAGCTGTGGGTTGCCTTTGGCACCCTGCTCGCTGCTGCGCTTGGAGCACAGGCCCAGCAGAACTCCCCTACGCCCGACCCGGCCGATCCATCCGTCGCCGTGCCGGCCACCGTTTATGCGTCGGCCATGAGCGGCTATACGCCGGCCATGAAAGATGGCGCACCGTCCCCCGACAAGTCCTGGCGCGCCGCCAACGATACCGTGGGCGGACAGACCGCGCATGCGGGCCACCAATCGCCGGCTCCCGCCCCCGGTGACGCGCCGCGCCGCGCCGAGCCCGCCGCGGCGTCCGCCGAACAACACAAGCATCACTGAGGCGAGACCGAACAATGACAACAAAACAAATTGCACCGGCTCTGCGCACGGTTGCTATCGCCGCCGTCGCCCTCACGCTGGCCGGCTGCGCGAGCTTTTCAAAGGACGGCGGCCTGGACGCCATCTCGTCCATGACCACCGAGCGCATCGGCCAGGACGTTCGTCTTCCGCGCGGCACCAGTGTGGAAACCGAAGCCCAGTCGGAACTGTCCGCGCTGCTGAAGCAGCCCCTGTCTGCCGATAATGCGGTGCGCGTGGCCCTGCTCAACAACCGCGGCCTGCGTGCCTCGCTTGCCGAACTGGGGGTCGCCGAAGCCGACCTGGTACAGGCCGGCCGTATGACCAACCCGTCCTTCAGCTTCGGCCGGATGTCGGGTGGCGGAGAAACCGAGATCGAACGCAGCGTCATGTTCGATCTCATCGGACTGGTCACGATCCCCCTGCGCCGGGACATCGAAGGACGCCGCTTCGAGAGTGCGAAGCTCGTTGCCGCCACCGAAGCGGTTGGCACAGCTGCGGACACGCGCAAGGCCTGGTTCAATGCCGTTGCGGCGGCGCAGTCGGCGAAATACGCGGAGCAGGTGCGCGATGCCGCGCAGGCAAGCGCCGAACTGGCGACGCGCATGGCGAAAGTCGGCAACCTGAGCACCCTCGACCAAGCGCGCGAGCAGGCATTTTCCGCCGAAGCCACCGCGCAGCTGGCGCGTGCCCGCCACAACGCGACGGCAGCGCGCGAGCAGCTGGCAAGGCTGATGGGCGTGTGGGGCGCGAATATGGCATTCCAGCTGCCCGACAGGCTTCCAGACCTGCCAGGAGCGCCGCGCGACCCCGGCAACATCGAATCGCTCGCGATGCAGCAGCGCCTGGACGTGCAGCTGGCGAAGCTGAGCACGCAAGCGACGGCGCGAGCGCTGGGCCTGACGAAAGCCACCGGCTTCGTCAACGTGCTCGATGCCGGCTACGTGAACTCGAGCACGTCCGGCGAGCCGCGCGAGAACGGCTACGAGATCGAGCTTGCCTTGCCGCTGTTCGACTGGGGCGGCGCACGCACGGCAAAAGCCGAGGCGCTCTACATGCAGGCGGTTCACCGCACGGCCAATACTGCCGTCACGGCGCGCTCCCAGGTGCGCGAAGCCTATTCGGCCTACCGCACGAGCTACGACGTCGCCCGGCACTATCGGGACGAGATCGTGCCGCTCCGGAAAAAGATCTCGGAAGAGACTTTGCTACGCTACAACGGCATGCTCATGAGCGTCTTCGAGCTGCTTGCCGACGCCCGGGCACAAATCAACGGCGTGAACGCCGCCATCGAGGCGCAGCGCGACTACTGGATTGCCGACACCGACCTGCAGGCCGCCATCAACGGTACGGGCGGCGCCACGGTCAGCATGGGCGGCGGCGCAAGCGAAGAAGCTGCCCCAGCACATTAATCAAGGAAACAAGTAATGAGTACTCGTCGAAATTTTTTCACTGGCGCAGCTGCACTGGTTGGCGCAGGCCTGGTGAGCCGCGCCGGCGCGGCCACCCTGCCCGAAGCACCCATGATGACCAGCGCGGCTACCCAGCCGCCGCCACCTCCACCCAACGGACGTCCCTACAACCCGGTTGTGACCCTGAACGGCTGGTCCCTGCCCTGGCGCATGAACAACGGGGTCAAGGAGTTCCACCTCATCGCCGAACCCGTGGTGCGCGAGATCGCGCCCGGCATGAAGGCGAACCTGTGGGGTTATAACGGCCAGAGCCCGGGCCCGACCATCGAAGTGGTCGAAGGCGACCGCGTGCGCATCTTCGTCACCAACAAACTGCCGGAGCACACCAGCATCCACTGGCATGGCCAGCGCCTGCCGAACGGCATGGACGGCGTCACGGGCCTGAACCAGCCTGGTATCCAGCCGGGCAAGACCTTTGTCTATGAATTCGTCGCGAAGCGCCCTGGCACCTTCATGTACCACCCGCATGCCGACGAGATGGTGCAGATGGCGATGGGCATGATGGGCTTCTGGGTCACGCACCCGAAAAACCCGGCCCACCACCGGGTCGACCGCGACTTCGTGTTCCTGCTGAGCGCCTATGACATCGACCCGGGCAGCTACACGCCGCGCGTGAACGAGATGACCGACTTCAATCTGTGGACCTTCAATAGCCGCGCCTTCCCGGGCATCGACACCATGAACGTGCGCCAAAACGACCGCGTGCGCATCCGCTTCGGCAACCTGACGATGACGAACCACCCGATCCACCTGCACGGGCACGAGTTCGAAGTGACCGGCACCGATGGTGGCTGGACCCGTCCGGAGTCGCGCTGGCCGGAAGTCACGGCCGATGTCGCGGTGGGCCAGATGCGCGCCATCGAATTCATCGCCAACGAGCCGGGCGACTGGGCCTTCCACTGCCACAAGTCGCACCACACGATGAATGCGATGGGGCACGACGTGCCGAACATGATCGGCGTCGACCACCGCGGTGTCGCCGAGAAGATCAGCAAGCTGGTACCGGACTACATGGTCATGGGCGAAAAAGGCGGTTCGATGGGCGAGATGGAAATGCCGATCCCGGAGAACACGCTGCCGATGATGACCGGCCAGGGTCCGTTCGGCGGCGTGGAGATGGGCGGCATGTTCACGGTGCTGAAGGTGCGCAAGGACCAGAAGCCGGGCGACTACAAGGATCCGGGCTGGTACAAGCACCCGGCCGGGACCGTTGCCTATGAATGGAAGGGAGAGCCGCCGGCCGCCGTGCGCAGCCAGACGGCAGGCGGCCAGGCCATGCCTGCCACGAAGCCTGTGGACATCGAAGTAACCGTTCGTAAGCCCACTGGCCATCAAGGCCATCGATAACTAAAGTACGAGCCCAAGCTGAGTACGAAAGGAGTGTCTCATGAAGCAAATACTACGCCAGGCCGCACTCGCCGCTGCGTTGTGCACACCAATGTTTGCAATGGCGGCCGCCCCCGTCATCGACGTGTTCAAGAGCGAGTCGTGTGGGTGCTGCGGCGCATGGGTGGAACACCTGAAGGCCAATGGCTTCACGCCTCGCGTGGCGAACGTCGCCAATCCGTCGGACTACCGCGAACGTGGCGGCATTCCCAACGCGCTCGGGTCCTGCCACACCGCGATGATCCAGGGCTACGCGATCGAAGGCCATGTGCCCGCGGCCGACATCAAGCGGCTGCTCGCACAAAAACCCAAGGCTAAGGGATTGGCCGTGCCCGCCATGCCGCTCGGCTCGCCCGGCATGGAAGGCCCGCGCAAGGATCCGTACGACGTCCTGCTGGTGCAGGCCAATGGCAAGACTGCTGTTTTCAAGCACTACAACTGACCACCCCTAACTGGAGGAACCCCAATGAACGCATTCTCGAAACTGACCCTGTCCATCGTGATGGCCGCCGCAAGCACGGTAGCCATGGCCCAGGAAAACACCCACGCCGGCCACGGCTCGCATGACGCCCAGGCAGGCCACGCCGGCCATGCAGCATCCGCGCCGGCCGGGCTGATCGATGGCGAAGTAAAAAAGATCGACCAGGAGGCGGGGAAAATCACGATTCGCCACGGTGAAATCAAGAACCTCAACATGCCCGCGATGACGATGGTCATGCGGGTGAAGGATCCGGCAATGCTCACGCAGGTCAAGGTCGGCGACAAGGTCAGGTTCGCTGCCGACCGCGCCAACGGTGCCGTGACCGTCGTCCAGCTGGAACAGGCGCAGTAATCAGGAACCCGTCCGTGCAGCACGTCCCCGCGCTTGCACAGGCGCGGGGGCATCAAGGAGAAATCACATGAACATCAGGAATCTGCTTCTCGCCTCAGCCGCGGCGATCGCCACCGTTGCCGCCCCTGCTGCGCTGGCCCATGCCAAGCTCGTGGGCTCGCAGCCGGCGGCCAACAGTGTCGTCAGCCCGGCGCCGGCGCAGGTGCGCCTGCAATTTAACGAGCCGCTCGAACTTCCCTTCAGCAAGATCAAGCTGGTCGACGATAAAGGAGCGGTTGTCGAGCCGTCGAAGCTTGCTGCCGACCCGGCCGACCCCAAGGCGCTGGTCGCCGCGACGCCAAGCCTGCATGCGGGCGCCTACCATGTGCAGTGGACCACTGTTACCCGCGACGGTCACAAGGTCAAGGGCGAATTTTCCTTTCAAGTGAAATAAGTGGAATCCGATCTCGCATCGGTTCAACGCGCCGTCACCGTCATCCTGAATCTGTCGCTTGCCCTCCTCGTTGGGGCAAGCGCGGCGCTGCTCTGGCTGCGTGTCAAGGCGTCGCCCTGGGCCCAGTCCATGCTGCCGCGCCTGCGTGCTGCCCTGCTCGCAGGGACCGCCGCAGCGATGGCGGCATATGTCGCGATCCTCTGGATCGAAGCGGCATCGATGGCCGAGGTGCCCTTGCCTGAAGCGCTGCCGGCAGTGCGATCGGTGATCACTGGAACGCACTTTGGATTGGCGTGGATGATCGGCGCCGCCGCGCTCGTCGTGACAGGCGCCGCAACAGCGGCCCCTCCGCGTGTTCAAGCCGGCCCGGGGGCTTCCGCAATCCGCGTCCTGGCCATCGGTGTGCTGCTCTACAGCCGCAGCATGGTCAGCCATGCAGGCGCCGCCGGCGACTTCACCTGGGCCGTTGCCGTAGACTGGGTGCACCTGGTCTTGATCAGCACCTGGGTGGGCGAAGTGATCGTCGCGGGCCTGATCACCCTACGGCAGCTGCCAGGGACTACTCCCGAGAGCCGTTCTGATTGCGCCGCTTACGTCGAGGCGCTTTCAGACAGCGCAACTGTCGCCCTGGCCGGTATTTTCGTCACAGGGGCGATCAGCACGTGGCGCGTGCTGGAGGTTCCTGAAAATCTGCTCGGCAACCCGTACGGTACGGCCCTGATCATCAAGGTTGGTCTCGTGCTGGCCGCAGCAGCGCTTGGCGGCATCAACCGGTTCGTTGTCATGCCCTCTCTGCTGCGCGCGCTGACTCAAACGAGCGATGCGGCACGCGAAGCAAGCGGCCGTTTTGCGCGCATCCTCCAGGTCGAGGCGATTGTCCTGATCGCTGTGCTCGTTGCCGCGGCCGTCCTGACCTCGACGTCGCCGCCGATGGCGTCCTGAACAAAAACTAACCAGAAGGAGAAAACATGTTCAAAAAATCCTTGGCACATGCCGCTCTCGCTACCGCGCTGCTTGGCGCGCACGCAAGCGGTTTTGCCGCATCGCCGGCCGACGCCGTCGCTGCTTTCCACCACGCACTCACCACCGGCGACAAGGACAAGGCCCTTTCGCTCCTGTCGCCGCAGATCGCCATCTACGAGGCAGGATACGTCGAGCGCTCGCGCGACGAATATGCCGGCCACCACCTGGGCGGCGATATGGAGTTTGCGAAGACCGCTACGCGCAAGGTTCTCAAGCAGTCGGAACGTGTCGACGGTAACACCGCCGTGGTCTGGGCCGAGACTGAAACGACGGGTACTTCGCGTGGCAAGCCGTTGCATGTCTACGGCACCGAAACGGCTGTCCTCGAAAAAAAGGGCGGCGACTGGGCGATCGTTCACGTCCACTGGTCATCTCGCAAAGCCAAGTAAGGTCCTCACGCAGCAATAGATTTTGAAGTTTTGCCTTCGTTGGCGGCCGGCACGGCCGCCAATTTTCTTCCGCTTCGGCACTCATGAGATACTTGTTGGTGCTGAGCAATATGCCCGCCCACGCGCGTCAGTGCGGTGGGCCGGATTTCGGTTGGGAGCAAGCGCCGCTCACTCGCATTTTCGGTCACTTTCCAAGCTACAATAATTGCACACGCCTTCCAACTTTTGAGGACACAGATGGACGTATTGATGGTGCCCGCCACGCAACAGCAGCGATCGCTGATCGAGCAGTGGAAGGCAGATCCGGAAGGGACCTACCGCTCGTGGTTTCTATGGGATCAAAGGTTAAAGAACTTCCGCTCCATTCGGAGGGGGTTGCAGGAAGTGGTCCGCGAGATTCGTGATGGGGTATTTGGCGTCGCATACCGAGGTTCTTCGCTTGAAACAGTAGTTCACTCCATCGCAGAGCAGCGTCAGATATTCAAAGGCGCAGATCATGCGTTCCTCTGGAAGCCGAAATTGCGTATTCCGGATATTTACGAAGACCGGAGCAACCAGCTCGCCTTCGGACGCTTCCTGGACACGTGCCTTTGCTGTCAGAGTGAAGCCGAGCTGGTCGAGGCGGTGCGTGTGCTGGACGCACGCCAGATCAAAGGCCTCGGGCCCGCTTGTGCCAATCTGCTCTACTTCCTCCACCCGACATTTGTGCCACCCAACAATACTGCGATCGTTAAGGGTTTCAATGAATTTTTCGGCGCTAAGGTAAAACTCGGCCGTTGGACCGAGTACCTCGCCATGCGCGAGCGCCTTATTGAATTCAATGCGACGCATCGCAACGTGCTGTCCAATGATTTGGGTGCTGTGGCCGGATTCATGTTCGATATCGGCACTGGTCGCTATAGCGTTGGCAGCGGGACCGGGGTATCGCTCGACTGGAAGGTCGATCTCGAGAAGGCGCACGAAGGAAACGCTGCGGCATCCAACGCACGCAAGCTTGCTGCAGAAACAGACCGAACCCATACAGAGGTCCAAGGCTGGTTACGCGATCTGGGCTTGGCTCTCGGATACCACGTCTGGATCGCAAGCAATGACAAAGGGCGCGCCTACGGTGATGGCAAGCTGGCGGACGGCTGCCTGAGCGAATTGCCGAAAGCGATCCGGACAAGCTCCGCATCCGATACTATCAGTCTCATCGATGTGCTATGGATCGATCGGAGCACCGACAGAATCACGCTGGCATTCGAGGTCGAGCACAGCACCAGTATCTATTCGGGAATCGTGCGGATGCTCGACCTTGCCCTTGGGGTTCCCGATCACGACGGCTCGACGTTTTTCCTGGTCGCCCCCGACGCGAGGGAGAGCGACGTGCGTGCACAGTTCGCTCGCCCGGCATTTTCGCGCGTCAGCGAACTCGACGTGCGCTATATCGGCTATAGCGAACTGAGCAAACATCGGGAGGCGATCGCTCGTTTCGGCGATGGCCAAAAAGGCATTCTTGCTATTTCGAAGCCCCTGACCGCCGCGCCAGGATAGGTGTCGACATGCCTCAGTGCTGCTCGCCTTCCTTGTGCATATGACCTGGTCCAGTGGCAGCCGATGGCTTCGGGTTAGCGTCATCGTGCTCCCCGTGCATGCTTTCTTCCATGCTGTGCGGCGTGTTTCCAGGGTTCGGGGCAGCGGCCCCTGCATGCGAGTGGCCGGCACTGCTTTGGACCAGTTCGCGGTAAGTGGCTGCCTCAATTGCAGGTAGCTTCTTCAGGAAGGCAACAAGATTCCAGATATCCGGGTCGCCCATGCTTGTGCCCCAGGCAGGCATGCCGGACGCCTTGATGCCGTGCTTGATCGTCCAGAATGCCACCGCAGGATCGACATTGCTTTTCGCGAGCGCAGGCGGTGATGGGTATAGTCCACGGCTGAGCTCGGTTGGCCCCATTCCGGGAGCCAGATGGCACTGCGCGCACATGGCTTGATAGTTGCCGGCGCCTTTGAGGATGGCTGCCCGGTCCTCCAGCGGCGGCACGCCGATTTTCGCGGCGCGAACCTGCACGGAACGCTCGCGTGCAGTTTCGATCAGCGAAAATACGGGCCGTGAGTGCTTCACGTCGGCAGCGAAGTTATAAAATCCGAACCAGATAAAGATTGCCCCAAGCAGTAATAGCAGGACCCAGAGACCCGCATGAACAGCAATGTTTCGGTTTCGTAACTGAGTCATCATCATACCTTTCCGTTTTATTTTTCTATAGGCCGTCCTGGCCAGGGTCTGGGCGGCGTACAACGCAATAGCAGGTCAAATGGCCTGGCGTGGCATTGTCCGCCAGGCTCCTGCGCGCCAGATCGGCTTGATCGCGAGGCAGCCCGAAAAGCTGAGTCACCTTCCAGACCGAACATGCAGGCGCCCGTCAGGATGGCCCGACGAACACCTGGGAATTCCGCCACTCTGCCTGAGCAGCGGTTGAGCACGACACTGGCGATCAGTGTGCGCCGGCCATGCGCCGGCACTCATCGGCACACCGGCGGCAGGCGGCGGCACAATCCTGGCAGTGCTGCATCTGATGCTTTGCGCACTCGTCGGCGCACATGTCGCAGATCGCCGCGCACGCATCGCAAACCGCTTTTGCAGCTTCGCTACCCCTTGCCATCATCGCTGCGGCCGCCCTGCACAGTTGCGCGCAATCGATATCGAGCGCAATGCAGCGGGCCATCATCTTGACGTCGTCTTCCTGCAGGCAAGCAGAAGCGCACATGTCGCACGCATCGGCGCAATCGTTACAGGCTTTGATACAGGTTTCGTGTTGCTGGTGCATGATGTTCTCCTTGAAAGTTGGGTTATGCCTCGGTTCAGGACTTTCTGATTTGCGTGGAGCGATTGCAGCCTGGTCTCCCTAGAACCATAGACGCACGCCAGCGACTGCCTGGACGGCTCGCGGCTTCCCCCCACGCTGCCGCACGAAGTCGGCCGTTTCGCCAAATTGCTTGCTCCATGTCACACCAATATAGGGCGCGAACTTGCGGGTGATCTCATAGCGCAGGCGCAATCCCGCACTCACGTCGGACAGGCCCGAGCCCGTTCCCCGCTCCTGGTCGACGCGGCTATACAGGTTTGCCGACAGTTCCGGCTCGAGGATCAGGCGCGAAGTGAAAAGCACTTCGTACTTCGCGCTCAGCCGCGCCGCGAGGCCGCTCCCGGAGCGCCAGTAGGCCGTGGCCTCGGTCTCGAACCAATAAGGTGCCAGCCCTTGCACGCCAAAGGCCACCCAGTCACGGCTTCTTCCTTCCCCAGTATCGTGACGGACACCGAGTTGCGTGCTCCAGAACGTGGCGAAAGCACGATCCCATAGCAGCTCCGTGCGTGCCTCCTCAAGCGCGCCGCCGCGCCGCTCGCCTTCGGCTTTGACCCACAACTTGTTGTAGTCGTTGCCGTACCAGGCTTCGAGTTCGATGTTCTGGCCTCGCTCTCCGTCTCCTTTCGCAAACTCCGCCTTGTCAAGCAATACCCTCCCGAACGGGGCGTTGTCGTTCATTTCGTGATTGCCGAGACCGGCAGGCCGTGTACCCTCGTTGTAGGCGTTCGGGTCACGCGCATCAGGAGGGGGGGATCCGCCTTGCATCGGGCCCATCTGCATTCCCTGACCTCCGGTCATGGCGCCCCCCATGGCGGCGTGATCCATCGAACCGCCAGGAACGGTGGCTTTCGAAGCTTGCGACGGCGCGTTCGCGTGCCCCATGGCCGAGTGATCCATCTGTCCCATGCCCTGGCTCTGCGCTCCCGGGTTCGCTTGCGATGTTCCCTTCGACTGCTGCGGCTGGGACATCACGTGTCCGGAGTGGCTTTGGTCCACTGACGATGACTGTGCGGCTGACGTGGCCTGCGGCTGCGTTGGCTGTGCTGCCGGCTTGGCCTGCCCCGCCGCTGCCCCGTGCCCCATCGCCGCGTGATCCATGGCGGGCACGGCCGACTCCGGAGCAGGCTGGGGCACCGCTGCCGCGCCGCCACGTCCAGCGCCGTCGGCGCGCTTTGGCGGAGCTTGCTTTTTCCGCGCTGTTTGCTTCGGGGGTGGTGCTGCGGGTGCATGACCCATGGCTGCGTGATCCATTTCCGACATATCCTTGCCAGAAGTGGGCGCGCCGTCAGTAGACTGTGTCGATTGCGCCGCCGGCCGGCTGCTCGATTGGGCCAGCGCGTGTGTCGATAAGGCGGCCGATAAAGCGAGCGCCAGCTGAAGGGAAACGAACGGTGTTTTTTTCATGATACGACCACCTCCCTGAACATTCCTGCCTCCATGTGATACAGCAAGTGGCAGTGATATGCCCAATGCCCCGGTGCATCGGCGGTCACCCGATACGTGATCCGCTGCGCCGGCTGGACGTTGATCGTGTGCTTGCGGACAAGGAACTCCCCGCTCTCCGACTCCAACTCGCTCCACATGCCGTGCAGGTGGATCGGGTGATTCATCATCGTGTCGTTGACCAGTACGATACGCAGCCGTTCGCCAAACCGGAAGTGGATCGGTAGCGCCTCCGAGAATTTCTGTCCGTCGAACGACCACATGAACCGCTCCATGTTGCCCGTCAGATGCAGTTCGATCTCGCGCGTCGGTTCGCGCGGATCGACAGGACCGCCGACAGTGCGCAGGTCGGCATAGGTCAGCACCCGCCGGCCGTTATTTCGCAGATTGACTCCAGGGTCATCCAGGTTCGTGCGAGGCATGTCGACGTGCATGTCGACGCCGGGACCATACTCTGTTCGCGCGTGAGTCACTTTCGGCATAGCAGTATTCTTCGCAGCAGTGCCCGAGCCCGGGGCGGTATGGCCGGCATGGTTTTCCGGAGGCATTGCATGCTGCATCTGGCCGTGGTCCATAGCGGCCGGTGGACCGTCGCCATTCATCGCGTGGCTGCCGGCGGAGGATCCGGATCCATGCATGCCCGACATGGCCATGGCCCCCATCATGTCCGTCATCGTAAGCCACTGCGCCTCGTCCACTGGCGGCACGGCTGCCTGCATCCCGAGCCGCGGTGCAAGCGTGGCCCGCACAAAGCCGGATCGTCCGATCGACTGAGCGAAAATCGTATAGGCCTTGTCTTCGGCAGGCTCGACGATGACATCGTAGGTCTCGGCCACTGAAATCCTGATCTCGTCGACCGTGACGGGCTCCACATCCTGCCCGTCGGCGGAGACCACCGTCATCTTCAGGCCAGGAATACGCAGATCGAAGATGGTAGTCGCAGCGCCATTTATGATGCGTAGCCGCACCTTCTCTCCAGGGCGGAAAAGTCCGGTCCAATTTGCGTCCGCAGTGGCGCCGTTGATCAAGAACCGAAGTGCGCCGCTGATATTCCGGCTGGCCGTCACATCACTGAAGTCGGTGGGCATCATGCGCATCTGATTCCACATCTTGCGCTTTTCGACGGCAGCGGCGAAACCCATGGTTTTAATGTCGCTGACAAATGCGCCGAAGGTGGGCTGCTTGTTATTGAAGAAGTCACTCATCTTCTTCAGGTTCGCCATCACACGTTCCGGCTTCTCATCCGTCCAGTCGGACAGCATGACGACATGCTCGCGGTCCGCCGCCACGCGCTCGCCCGACTTCGGAACGATGACAATTGGTCCGTAGAGACCGGACTGCTCCTGGAACGCCGAGTGGCTGTGGTACCAGTAGGTGCCGCTTTGCTTGACTTCGAAGCGATAAGTGAAGGTTTCTCCAGGTTTGATGCCTGAGAAGCTTATCCCGGGCACTCCATCCATGTCTGCCGGCAGTAAAATGCCGTGCCAGTGAATGGAGCTCACTGTGGGCAAGCGGTTTGTAACCCGGATGGTAACGACGTCACCCTCCGTCCAATAAAGGGTCGGCGCCGGCACCTGGCCGTTAACCGCGGTTGCGATGCGCGGCGCTCCTGTGAAGTTGACCGGCGTCGGCCCGATCTCCAGGTCGAATGTAGTGCCGCGCAGTTCAGTGCGGTTATTCTGGGCTGCGAAAAGCGACGCCGGGCGCAAGCCTGCCAACGCCGCAGTTGCGCCTAGTCCTTTCAACACACGACGACGCCATCGACTGACGTGTCGGTCCTTGATATCTAAAACTTCCATACGACTCCTCCGAAATTAAAGTTGCGCTGCACGGGCCCTTACGTGGCGCTCGACGGAACGACCGCGAGAACGACGGGCAAAAGCGCTCCTTGCCAAATAGCATGGCAGCCATATCGCGTGGTTCCTGGCGGGGTGGTGACCTGTTAGGGATGAGACCTCTCGACCGTGACGACACTTATGGGCGCGAACGGATTTGGCCCTTGGTTGATGCAGGACCACGTGGCGACGAAGCGAACAAGGTCTCGATCAGGCGGTCTTTGGAGGACGCTCGATACGGGCGGGTATATGCCCGTCAAAGGAGGAAAGCGAAAACTGTCGAATGTCCTGCACTACTTCTTCGGCTGCGGTGAGGGCAATGCACGGAGGCGGAGCACATGCTCCAATAGAACATCCTGCACAGACAGCACACGCGACACGCTTGTGCTCACCAGAGCTGCCGCAATCTTCGTCCGAGTCGACACTCTGCATCGCGGTGCTGCCGGTTGAAACCATCGGTTCATGTGCAGCGTCATTTCCCATGTGCTGCAGTAGCGCTTTGTTCTCTCCGATATCGCTAGCCATCCCTGATTGATGGCTCATGCCGCACTCAAACTTCGCAATCGCCGCGATGCTTTGCATCGGCAGGGATACGACGAGCAGACACCAGAAGAATAACCGCAACCGTTTTCGCATAAAGACAATTTAGCACGATGTACAAGCAAGCCGCACACGCTTCGCGTCGGCGGCTTACAGTAGAAAAAGCCTGATACAAGGCGCCTTGCTCATTGCGTCGTGCTGGCGATTAACAACGTACGGGTGCGAGCGACGCTGGCCAAACCGGCGCACGGCACAGCCGCGCTTTAACTCAGGCCGGCAACATCAGTTCGAATTCGGTCACCCCGTCGCTGGACCGGGCCGATGCCGTGCCGCCATGTGCGCGCACGATGGATCGGGTGATCGCCAGTCCAAGTCCCGCCCCTTCCGCATCGCGGCGCCGCGCGGCATCAGCGCGATAGAAGCGGTCGAACAGGTGCGGGAGGTGCTGGGCATCGATCGTTTCGCCCGTGTTGCGCACCGTGATCGTCGTCCCGCCTCCCGGCACGCTGGACAGGACGACCGAGATCGCACCACAGACCGGGGTATGCCTGCATGCATTCGACAACAGGTTGCCGATCGCCCGGCGCAGCATCAATCTGTCACCTGCGACGGTGGCCTGGCCGCTGACCGAAACCTCAACTGACTTTTCCTCCGCCAAGTTGCCGTAGAACTCCAGCATTGTCTCGACCTCCTCACGCAGATCGACTAGTTCCCGCTGCGGCACCATCAGGTCGTTCTCGGCCTTTGCCAGGAACAGCATGTCCGAGATCGTGCGCGACAGCCGTTCGTACTCTTCCGCATTGGAGGCCAGTATGTCCCGGTATTCCGCCGCGCTCCTGGGTTGAGACAGGGTGACCTGGGTTTGAGTCAACAGGTTGCTCAGCGGGGTGCGCAGCTCATGCGCGAGGTCCGACGAAAAATCGGACAGCCGCTGGAACGAACGCTCCAGCCTGGCGAGCATCTGGTTCAGGGCCACTGCGACCTCGGCCAGTTCCTGCGGCACCGAGTCCACCGGCACGCGCCAGTCCAGCCGCTCCGCGGTCAGACGGGCGGCGTCGCTTGTAACGGCGCGCAGCGGCGCCAACCCACGTCGCGCCACCGCCCAGCCCATGAGCCCGGTGACGAAGGCTGCCAGCCCGACGGTCGCCCAAAGCGCGGCGCGAAACGATGACATGAAGTGCTGGTGGTGGACCAGGTCGGTGGCTAGCTCGACGAGCACAGGCGGGACCTGCATCCCGAGCGGCGCAGATCCCGTCAGTACCCGTAGTTCCCGCCCATCAGCGGCGTGTACCAGTCCGGCTACGCCCGCTGGTTCGGTAGACACCCGCGGAAAGTCGGCATCGGGGCTGGCGTACAGTATCGTGTCGTCCGTGGCCCGGATTCGCAGCGACAGTTCGTGATCGCCGACGAATGCCGCTTCCACCCGAGGCGCGAGCGCCTGGAGGTCGGCCGCCGTGTGCACCTGTCCCAAAACGTGTCTGGCGAGCTCGAGTTTTCCGCTCAGCATCTCCGTGTCGAGTTCCGCGAAATGGCGCTCGACGAGGTGGCCAACGACCAGTCCGAGCACCATCAGCACGGCGCCAGACGCCGATGCAAACAGCAGCGTCAGGCGCAGTGTTACCGAGCGCGCTCCCGGCAGCTTCACGGCGCCTCCAGTACGTAGCCCATGCCACGTACCGTGTGGATCAGCTTTGCCTCGAACGCGTCGTCGACCTTCGCACGGAGACGCCGGACCGCCACCTCGATCACGTTGGTATCGCTGTCGAAGTTCATGTCCCACACCTGGGACGCGATCAGGGATCGTGGCAGCACCTCCCCCTGGCGCCGCAGCAGCAATTCCAGCAAGGCGAATTCCTTGGCGGTCAGGTCGATCTTGTGACCGGCCCGGGTAACCCTGCGGCGCAGCAGGTCGAGCTCCAGGTCGGCGGCGCGCAGTGACTCGGCTTCCTTGACCTTCGTGCCACGGCGCAGCAAGGTGCGCACGCGCGCCAGCAGTTCGGAGAACGCGAACGGCTTGACCAGGTAGTCGTCCGCGCCGAGCTCCAGCCCCTTGACGCGATGGTCGACGTCGTCCTTTGCAGTCAGGAACATGACGGGCATGTCCTTCCCTGCCTGCCGGATCCCGCGCAGGATTTCCCATCCATTCATGCCGGGGAGCATAACGTCCAGAATAGCCAAGTCGTAGGCCTGGGTCAGCGCAAGGTGTTGTCCATCGGCGCCGTCGCGCGCCAGATCGACCACAAAACCCGCCTCCATCAGCCCCTGACGCAGGTATTCGCCGGTCTTGGGCTCGTCTTCAACTACAAGAATCTTCATGTGTAGAACAGTTTGCAAGAAAGTTCCGACGATTTTGCCCTGCCCGGACAATCCTGTCCCGCACCTGACAGAAATGTAATCCGGCAGTCAGCATCCTGTCAGCGCCGCCGACGCCGACAGACTCTCCATTTACTGAATCATCCCAGCTACGACCAGACGGTGGTCTCCGCCCGGCACGGTTACCGCTTGACCTTCCAATGATTGGAAGCTTTATCCTGAAGACCATTGCTAATGGAGAGACCAATGAATAGTGCTCTTGAACGAAATTCGGATGTGACTGATCTGACCTTCCAGGTCGGCGGCATGACTTGCGCCTCGTGTGCCGCACGCGTGGAGCGCGCCTTGAAGGCCGTTCCCGGGGTGCGCGAGGCTTCACTCAACCTGGCCACGGAACGGGCGACGGTACGTGCCGATCCCGAAACGCGTGTCGAAACACTGTATGAAGCCGTGGAAAAAGCCGGCTACGAAGTGCAGGCTGCGGCCTTCAGCCTCTCGATCTCCGGCATGACCTGCGCCTCGTGCGTCACGCGAGTGGAGAAGGCGCTTCGGAAAGTGCCTGGAGTAGCCGAGGCATCGGTGAACCTTGCAACGGAAAAAGCCCAGATAAGGGCGCTGGGCGGCGTCTCTCCCGATATGTTAATCGATGCTGTCACGAAAGCCGGGTACGAGGCCAGGATACCTGACGAGAGCCCGCCTGCTTCGGAGGTCACTCCCAGCCTGCCAAGCTGGTGGCGCGTGGCCGCGTCCGCCCTCCTGAGCCTGCCCTTGGTCGTACCGATGCTGGCGATGCCGTTCGGCCAGGACTGGGCCCTGCCCGGCTGGCTGCAACTGCTGCTGGCGACGCCGGTTCAATTCTGGCTCGGCGCGCGCTTCTACAAGGCTGGCTGGAAGGCCCTGCGTGCAGGTGCCGGCAACATGGATCTGCTCGTGGCATTCGGTACCTCGGCTGCGTACGGGCTTTCGGTCTACCTGCTGTGGGCGCAGCACAGCCACGACGGTATGCAACACCTGTATTTCGAGTCGTCGGCTGTCATCATCACTTTGGTCCTCCTTGGCAAATGGCTGGAAGAGCGCGCCAAGTATCAGACCGTGGGCGCGCTGCGTGCGCTCGAGTCCCTGCGTGCGATCAACGCGATCGTGCGCCGCGATGGCGTCGACAAAGAGGTCCCGATCGCCGGCGTCCGTCACGGCGACCTTTTCATTGTCCGTCCCGGCGACCGCGTCCCTGTCGACGGGGTGATCGTCGAAGGGAGCAGCCACCTGGACGAATCGCTGCTGACCGGCGAAAGCCTTCCGGTCTCGAAATCCGTCGGCGACGCCGTTACCGGCGGTGCGGTGAATGCTGACGGCATGCTGATTGCCAGGGCAACCGCCGTCGGTGGCGAAACCATGCTCTCACGGATCATCAAGATGGTGGAAGACGCGCAAGCCGTCAAAGCCCCGATTCAACGACTCGTCGACAGGGTCAGCGCCGTCTTCGTTCCGGTAGTACTCGTCATCGCGGCGGTGACGTTTGTCGGATGGGGGCTCGCCAGCGGGGACTGGCAACAGGCGCTACTGAACGCGGTTGCGGTAATGGTGATCGCCTGCCCGTGTGCCCTTGGCCTGGCGACACCGACCTCAATCATGGTCGGCACCGGTGTCGCGGCCCGTTACGGCATCCTCATCAAGGATGCCGAGGCACTGGAAACCGCCCATGCGGTCACCGTAGCCGCCTTCGACAAGACCGGCACGCTCACCGAAGCGAAACCTGCCGTGGTCGCCGTAAAAGGTGCGAGCCTGCCGGAGCGCGACCTCCTCGAACTGGCGCGCGCGCTCCAGCAATATAGTGATCACCCGCTAGCGAAGGCGGTGGAAGCGGAAGCGTCCAATCGCGGTGTCGCGCTGCGCCCCGTATCCAATGCAAAAGCGCTGCCAGGGCGTGGTGTCCAGGCTGATGTCGATGGCGCCACGGCTTACCTCGGCAACTCTCGGCTGCTGCAGGAACTTGGCGTTTCTGTGGGCCCGTTGGAAGGCATCGCCGCTCATCATGAGAACGCCGGCCGCACCGTTTCCTGGCTGGTCGTAACGACAGCGGGCGGCCTGGAATTGTGCGGACTGCTCGCATTCGGCGACACAATCAAGCAAACCGCGAAGGATGCGCTCGCTCGGCTGCGCCATCTGGGGATACGCGCCGTCATGCTGACGGGCGATAATGCAGGCGCGGCAAGGGCCGTCGCGGAAGCAGTAGGCATCGACGATTTCAGGGCCGGCTTGCTCCCGGCCGACAAGGCGCGCGTCGTCAGCGAGCTCAAACAGAATGGCGAGACCGTCTGTTTCGTCGGCGATGGTATCAACGATGCTGTCGCCCTGGCTGCGGCAGACCTGGGAGTCGCGATGTCGACAGGCAGCGAAGTGGCGATCCATACCGCAGGCGTGACGTTGATGCGCGGCGACCCATCGCTCGTCGCGGAATCGATTGATGTATCGAAGAAGACCTATCGAAAGATCAGGCAGAACCTGGGCTGGGCATTCGTGTACAACATCGTCGGGATACCGCTGGCGGCTTTCGGTTACCTGAGTCCCGTCATTGCCGGCGCTGCCATGGCATTGAGCAGCGTGAGTGTGGTGTCGAATTCACTGCTGCTGCGCCGCTGGAAACCGGGTTCGCTTGACGCAGGGCCTGCAGCAGACTGAGTGCGCGATTGCGTCCGCTCATGCGGCAGCGTCCGGAATTCCGAATGCCGCCGTCCGCAAACTGGCGCTTATCTGGCAGCGTGCTGTTTCACCCTGGCGCGACGTCGATCAGATCGCCTCGCGTGAGAGCGGGTACAGATCATCTGCCCTCAGCCATGCCACGCCGGCGCGGCTGCTCCTGACCGGACGATTACAAAAACGTAAGCTTCGAGTCACCTTCCTGTCGGCGTCACGTACGTAATATGGCCTTCAACGCGGGACTTTTCCCGTGTCGCTAACCAGCAAGGCATGTCCCAACAGGAGAACAAGATGACCACATACATCGCCAGGATCGCTCTCGCGACGCTATTCACCGGAACTGCCATGGCCGCCGGACTGGCCCACGCCGAGCCGACGCCAGCGTCCGATCCGCAACTCGCAGCTGCGCCGCAAGCGGCGCAGCTGGGCCGACAGGCGCCGTTCGGCTACCCGGTCGCTGGCGGTGCCAGCCGCACCATCACGGTCGACCAGAAGACGCGGTACCTGAACGTGACCCGCCTCGAGACCGTCACGATCAATGCGGACGGCAAGAGCGTGACCTGGAGTTTCGACACGCTCGACACGAGGTTCTTCCCGCTTTCGCACATTCTGCCCGGCGCAGACGATGTCACGGTGTATGTGAGCGAGTCGCCACAGTATTTCAACTAGTTCTCTCTAACTGATATCAGGAGCACATCATGAAAAAATTATCGATCGCCGCCATCATGGCTACGGTGGCTTTACCGCTCTTCGCATCCGAGCCGCCGCAGCAACAGATCGCCTTGCAGGACGGCAGCACACTGCACATCTTCGAGAACGGGAGGATGGCGATGGAAAACAAGTACGGCCGCGCGACCAGCATGGAAGAGGGTGAGGTCATGGTCACCAAGGATGGCCAGCGAATCACGATGCGCGGCAACGAAGTGCTCCGACTGAACTTCGCATTAAAGGAACACATGGAGTAAGTTTCACACCCGTCGCGCCAAACGCCCTGGTGCGTCCGTCGTAATCGGGAATTTTTAAATTGTTTCTGGAGCCTCAAATGATTCGTTTTTCCTCGCTACTTTCCGCCCTTGTCGTATCCGCTGGTCTCGCCCTCGCTGCTGGGAGTGCATCGGCTCAAATGCAGATGCACGATCATGCAGGGCATAACGCCATGCCTTCCGAGACGCAGGGAGATTCCAACGCACTGTCGACCGGTGAAGTCAAGAAGGTTGACAGGGACGCCGGCAAGCTGACGATCCAGCATGGCCCGCTGAATAACCTGAACATGCCAGCCATGACCATGGTGTTCAAGGTGCAGGATCCGGCCATGCTCGATCAGGTAAAAGCCGGCGACAACATCCGCTTCCGGGTTGAGCGCGCCAATGGCAGCTTGATCGTCACCAAACTCGAAGCGGCCAAGTAGGACCATGCCTTCCGTATCCACAGGCTGACGGATCAGGAAGGCGACCATCTTCGCACTCGGTTAACTAACGAAAAGGAAAAACATGTCTCTCAAACGCATTCTGGCCGTCACCGCATTCGCCCTCGCAAGCGCCGTCACCTCCTCGGCCTTCGCACACGCAAAACTGCAATCGTCCGATCCTGAAGCGGGCAGCACGTACGACGCGGCACCGAAGCAGGTCCGCCTGAAGTTCAATGAAGCGCTCGAGCCCGCGTTCAGCAAGATCAAGGTGACCGGCCCCCGGAACAACGATATCCCGGTCGCCGCCACGACCGTCGACAAGGCGGACCCCACCGTCATGACTGCTCCGCTGCCGGCGCTATCCACCGGCGAGTACCACATCCAGTGGTCGACGATGACCCACGACGGCCATAAGGCGAAGGGCGACGTTACGTTCAAGGTCAAGTGATGGGGCCGGGCCTGGAAACCGCCCAGCATCTTGTCACTGCCCTGCTGAACCTGGCCGTCGCCGTGCTTACGGGAGCGACCGCGTCCCGTTTGTGGCTTGCCGGCGATGCATCGGGCTGGGCTGAAGTACGCCGCCAACCTCTTCGCATGGTTGCCGTCGCCAGCGCCGTCGTTGCACTGGTCGTTAGCGTCGTGTGGCTGTGGCTCGAATCGGCGGCGATGGCCGAAGTGCCGGTCGCCGAAGCGGCGGGCGCCACCTGGTCGATGCTGACCTCCACCCACCTCGGATACGCGGCCTCGATCGGGATCGCCGGACTGGCAGCGGCCACCGCCGGCGCGCTCCTCGGCGGTGAGCGAAGCGCGCGACCGGCACTGCTGACTCTGCTTGGGCTGGGCGTGTTCTGGTACACACGGGGAACGATCAGCCATGCGGCAAGTGACGGCGACTTCAGCGTGCGCCTGTTGATGGACTGGGTCCACCTCGGCCTGATCAGCCTGTGGGTCGGGGAAGTGATCCTGTCCGGTGGCGTCATGTTGAGGACATCCGACAGTATGAGCGCAGCCGACAGGCGTGCCCGGGCCGGTTATGTAGCGTCCCTGTCCAGCTCAGCGACGGTTGCCCTGACTGGCATCTTCGTGACCGGTATCTACGCCGCCTGGCGCAGCTTGGGCGGGTTCGGCAACCTGGTCGGTAATCCTTACGGCAGCACGCTCATGGCCAAGCTGCTGCTCGTCGGGGCAGCGGCGATGCTGGGCGGCTTTAACCGCTTTGTTGTGATGCCGCCCTGGCTCGCGCGCGAGTCCGCAGGTAACGCCGCGCCGGAGCATTTCCCGGCAAGATTCAGGCGCATACTGTGGATCGAAGCGCTGGTGCTGCTGGCGGTCGTCGTGCTGGCGGCCTGGCTTGCATCGACCTCGCCCCCGGGCGAACAGATGTAATGCAAGCTGGTAGCCGCCCTTGTTCTGACTCAGGGCGGCCGACCGCAACGGTGCTTTCGCCCTGTGCAATCCAGGCCGGCAGCACCGTCAGCACGAGGCCGAACAGGCCCGACTTCTCTGTGCTGAACAGCATCTGCTCGCACCTCGACCCACCACAACGGTGGAATCGCCACCGGCCGCGGTAGCGGCGCAGCAGGGTGTCGGCCATGCCAACGTGGACTTCACCGACAAGTCATCAAGCTGGGGCGCGCTGGTCAAACAGTCGGCGAACGGACGGAGCTCGATCTACACGCCAGAACCGGAACGGTTCCGTGACCCGGCCCACGTCTACTGGCCCCAGGAAGCGACCGAAAGCTGCGCGATCTGCAACCACCCTCGCAACTATCGCCGGTAATCGCGGAACATCTCCGTTCCACGTGCACTGGTCTCGACGTAAGGTGAAGTAGGCACGTGGGAGCGCCGCCACCAGAGCGGGTCCCGCGGCATCAGACCTTGAAGTCGTCGAAGGCCACCATGCCATCGTCGACGCCGAGTTCCTTCAGCATCCGGCGCGTCGCCGCCAGCATGGCCGGTGGGCCGCATACGTAGAACTCGAGCGACGCCAAATTCGGATGGTCTCGCAGCAAGCCATCGCGCACTGCCTCGTGCACGAAGCCTGCCGGTCCAGCATCGCCCTCTTCCGACAGCACGAGCCGCCAGTCGAAATTTGGATGGCGTGCCGCAAACGCCGCCATCTCTTCGACATAAGGTGCGTCGCGCCGGCTGCGGGCGCCGTACCAAAAGTGCACAGGCTCGCTCGCCCCTTGCGCGAAGAGCGCATGGATCATGGCCCGAAGAGGAGCCATTCCTGCGCCGCCACCAATGAACACCTTTTCGCGTACCCCGGGTTTGAGCGCGAAATCACCGTACGGGCCGCTGAAGGAGACCGTGTCGCCTGGCTTGAGCGTGTACATGTAGCTCGATCCCCTGCCAGGCCTTTCCCCCGTCATGAAGCGCACCAGGAAGACAAGGTGGCCGTCGGCCCGCTCAACCGGTACCGCGACGGAATACGAGCGGCGCAGCGGCGCGTCGTTGACCAGCTGGCCGCTTGTTCCGGCCTTGTGCCAATCGTCGCGATGGTCTTCCGGGACATCGATATGGCTGGCATCGCGCGCATATGCCGGGACATGCACCTGCACATAAGCGCCCGGGCGGCATGCGAGCGGACGTGCTGGACGTAACGAGATCTCGCGCAGGAAGGGTGTCAGCGCCTTCACACTGGTGACGACCGCTGTTTGCTCACTGGCCAACAGCGACGGGTCGCCGACATCGATATCGATGCCGCGCCCTACGGACAGCCCACAGGCCAGGCGGTAACCGGCGTCGAGCTTGTGCGGCGGTATCAGCGCGCGGTCGGCAGCCGTCGGCGCCGGGACCTTGCCAACACACCTGACCTCGCACAGCCCGCAACTTTGCCCGCCCCCGCAGTTGGAAGGCAGCTGCAGTCCCGAGCGTGCTAGGGCCTGGAAGACCGTGTCGCCAGCGGCGGCATCGACCGCGCGCGTGGGCATGCCCGCCGTGCCGGCGAGATGGATGCGGCTGCGCCGCCGCCAGCGGGCGGGAACGAACTCCGCCAGGCGCACGCTTGCGAACAGCAGCCACACACCGCTCAGGGCCATCCATAGGCCGCCGACCGCGCTGGATACGAGCAGCGGATTATTGAAGTTGGTCCGCTCGCTATAGTCCATGATGTGGAGCATCCAGAAGAAATCGAACAGGCGCCAGGTGCTGTTGCGATGCTCGAGCACCTTGCCCGAACGGGCGGACACGTACACCGTCGTCTCGTCGGCATCATCGAAGTCGACGCGCCACACAGGCTCCTTGTGCGCGCGCGCTTCGAGCGAATAGTCGAGCAGCCGCACAGTTCCGGCCTGGCCCTTGCCTGAGTACGAGGCGCGCGCGATCGCACCGGCGAGCGCGGCATCGATGGCGAGCGGCCTGCCGTCGACGGCACCGACCAGCCAGCTGCGTTTGTCGCCCTGCAGCTGGTACACGGGCCGGTCGAGCACCCAGCCGGACGTCACCGCGGAGACCCCCTCCTTGCTGGCCTCCAGCACGGCGGATGGGTCGAGCGCGTTGCGCGGCCAGATTGGGGGCGCCGGCGGCTTGACCCGGAATTCCTTTCCGTGCACCTTGCTTGCGTCGAGCAGGCTCATCACCACCCCGCTGCCCATCCATAACAGGAACTGGATCGCGATCAGGAGGCCAATCCACTTGTGCAGCTTGCGCATCCAGTGGCTCATGCCTGCCTCCTGCGCTGAAAACTATAGAAAAGCAGCCAGGCGCCGGACAGCGCGAAGGCAAGGCCCGTGATGGACGCCACACGCAGGAGGCTGTTGTTTACGTTTTCCCGCTCCTCGTAATCCATGATGTGGAACATCCACAGGAAGTCGAACCAACGCCAGAGTTCATGGCGTCGTGCGACGAGGTCGCCCGAGAATGGCGAGAAGTACAGGGTGTCCTTGCCCGCGTCGTCGTAATGCACCGCCCACAGCGGAACCGGTCGCGCGCCAACTTCCGACGGCGCCTTGGTGACCCATTCGATGCCCCGGACATTGCCTTCGCCTGCGTAGGCGGCGTCGGCCAGGGCAAGTACGGTCTCGCGGTCGATCGGGCTGATGGTCTTGCCGCTGACGGCATCGACCAGGCTGACTTTCTTGTCCTGCCTGATTTCGTACACTTCCTTATCGAGCAACACCTTCAGGCGAACCGAGGTGATGCCGGGATAGGTGTCGTGGAGCTTCGCCTGCGGCATCCTCGCGGTCGAGGCTGCGAGATGTTCGCTCGGGACATGGGCGAGGTGGTCGCCATGGATGACCTCCAGCGGCACCACGACCATGTAGAGGCCGCTGATCATCCACAGCAGTGCCTGGACTCCGATCACCAGTCCTATCCATTTGTGGGCGCGGCGCACCCAGAAAGCTCGTTGCATAATTATTTCGACAGTGAGTTGTAGCACCCGGCCCGCGTTGCAGGCCGGGTAGCACGAAAGGCCCTGGCGGACCCGATCAGAACTTGTAGCCCAGACGCACGTGCCAGCGGCGGCCGAGCAGGTCGTAGGTCATCGTGTCGGTATTACCGTCCGTCCAGCTCTGGATGTACGGCGGCTTCTTGTCGAACAGGTTATCGATACCGAACGAAATCGCCACGGCCTTATTGAAGGCATACTTCACGCTAGCGTTGTGATACACGATGCTCGGCGCCTGCGCCCCAATGTCCCCAGGCGCCGCATTGATATCATCCGCCTTGCCGATGTACTGGACAGTGTACGAGCCGGACCACGGTCCGTTCCCGGTCGTCAACGACGCGGTCGAACGCCACTTGGCGTAGCTGCCGCGGCCTCCCGTGATCTTGCCGGCGTATTCGATCACCTCCCCGCCTGGGAACGGAGCGACGTCGAACCGGTTCAGGCGCGAGACGTCAGCCGACAGCGACGAATTCCAGCCGTACAGCTTGAAATCATACAGGGCACCGAAGTCGATGCCGGAGACGCGTTGCTGAGCCGCGTTGGCCGGCTGCGAGGACAGGAAGTTGATCTCGCCAGTGCGCGGATCGCGCGTGAAGCTCGACGGGCTGCAGAAGATGTGCGACAGGCCCGGGGAGTTGTAGCACACGGCCAGCTTGGTCGAGCCGGGTACGGTCTCGATCGCGTTGTCGATCTCGATGTTGAAGTAGTCGAGTGTCAGGGTCAGCGACTTCGACGGCGTCCAGACCGCGCCCACCGTGAAGGTGTCCGCCTCTTCCGGTTTCAGGTTCGGATTGCCGCCGCCGGTCGTCAGGATCGACGGGCCGAACTGGCGGAAGCCCGCCGGCAGACCTGATGCCTGGCAGTTTTTGTAGACGGCCGAGTTCGGGTCCATCGTGTTCCAGTTGTTGCAGGGATCGGTCGTCGTCAGGTTGCCCTCGGAAATGCCGCCAAAAAGTTCCGGCACGTTCGGCACGCGGAAGGCGGTCGAGCGGTTGGCACGCAGCTTCAGCGACGGGATAACCTGCCAGTCCAGACCGAGTTTGTAGGTGGCCTGGGAGCCGAATAGGCTGTAGTCGGAATAGCGCGCCGCCGCGTTCAGGTTCAGCGCGTCCACGAACGGCAGTTTCGCCAGCACCGGGACCGACAGCTCGGCGAACACCTCACGCGCGCTGTACTTGCCCGCGATCGGATCCTGGGCGTTCGTATTGGCCGCGCCGGAGACGATCAGGCTGTCGGGGTCGCGCCAGCCCTGCTCGCGGCGGTACTCGAAACCGGAAGCGAATCCGACCGGACCCGCCGGCAGGGAGAACAGCTCCCCGCTGACGCTCGCATTGAAGCTTTTCTGGTCGTTGCCGCCGTGATCGCGCGTCGTGAAGTGGATGTAGTCGAGCACTGCCGGGCTGAGATTCCCGTAGCCAAGGTAGTTTCCGCAAGGGGCAGCGCCCGGGCCGGTCCCGCAGGTCGCCGCGTTCAGCGTTGCATCCACACGGTCCAGGTTGATGATGTTGGTCATGCCGTCGACGCCGGTATTGCGGCCCCAGTTCAGGGATGCCGACCAGTCCCAGCTGCCCGCGATCCTTCCCTTGAGGCCTGCGAGCACGCGGAAGGTGTTGGTCTCCTGGAAGAAGTAGCGCGGTCCGACCTCGGCCACGCGGCGCCGCTCTAGAGTCAGGTCCTGGCCGGTCGGATTAGTCGGATGGCTCGCAGCAATCTGAATCGGGCGGTAAACACCAATGGCGCCCGGTGTGGCAAGCTGCTCGGACTGGCGATTGGTGAACATCAGCTCGGTGAAGAGCTCGACCTTCTCGCTCAGGTGCACATTACCGAAAGCGCTGACGCCGATGCGCTTGATCGGATTGACCGCGTTCAGGAAAGGATTGCTGTTGTAGGCATGCTTTGCCGCGCTATAGGTCTCGAAGCCGCGCGGGTTGCCGTTCGGATCCTGGTTGAAATTGACGCGCCGTCCGTCTGCGAGCCGCGCCCGGCCGCCGATGGTCGAGGAGCTGCCCGAGCAGATCAGCTCGCCGTCGTCTTCGAACAGGGCGCAAGGCGCACGCGAGGCAAGGTTAACCGCCTCGCTTTCCGAGTAGTTCAGCGAGGCGATCAGGGAGCCGCGCTCGCTGCGCGTGCCCCAGACTACGTCAGCCGACTTTTCGGCGCCGTCCCCTTCGGCGGTCCTGCCGTAGCGGACCGAGGCCTCGACACCGTCGAACGCCTTCTTGGTAATGATGTTCACCACGCCGGCGACCGCATCGGCGCCGTAGATCGCCGAGGCGCCGTCCTTGAGTACCTCGACGCGCTCGATCATCGCGACGGGGATCATGTTCAGGTCGACGGAGCTGTTGGCGCCGGTGCCGCCCGAGACTACGCGCCGGCCGTTGAGCAGGACCAGCGTACGATCGATGCCCAGGCCGCGCAGGTTCACTTGGGTCGTGCCGTAGCCGTTACTGGTCCAGTAGGCGCTGGACTGGTTGCCTGCGGTGCCGGCCGACGACGGCAGGCGCTGCAGCAGCGTCTCGACCGAGATCGCGCCGGAGCGCTGGATGGCGTCGGCGTCGATCACCGTGACCGGTCCGACGCCGGAAATCTGCTCCTGCCTCAGGTTGATGCGGCTGCCCGTGATCTGGACGCGTTGCATTCCCCCGCCGTCGGCGGGTTCGCCAGTGGTCGCAGGTTGTTGGGCATCGGCGCCTTGATGCGACATTGCCAGCACAAGCGCGGCGGTGGCCGCCGGAATGGTCTTGTATTTCATTTTTCTCTCCAGGTGCATTGTTTTAGAAGCCGAGATACGGGCAGGCGATGCGTTGCCGCCGATGCCAAGAGCGGTGCTTTGCCTGCAGGAGCGGTCATGGATGAGACCAACGATCCAATAGCCAGTACGGAAGCCACCGTTACCGGGCCGGCGCACGCGAGCGCAGGCACCGGAAGACACGCCGGCAGTTCAGCAGGGTCTACAGGAAAGCGTCAGTCCAGACGCGAAGGGTCACGCCAAGCGTGGGGGACGTTCGATGCGGGCACGGATGTGCCCCGTAAAGGAAGAGAGGGGAAATTGCTGTACGTTGCTGACGGCTTCTTCGAAGGCGGTAACAACAACGATAGGAGGCGGAGCGCATGCGCCAATGCAGCATTCCGCGCAGGTGCCGCAGCTAGTGGCTTCATGAACACCGTTCGTTGTCTCGCAGTGGTCGCAGGATTGTTCATCTTGCGGGACCGCTTGCCTATGTTCGGGCATGTCCTCGTGCCCTGCTTCATGCGCTTCCATGCCTTGCATCTCGTGCACAAGCATCGCGCTGTGGCCCGTGCTGCTATCAATGGCAGCTTGATGGTCCATGCCGCATTCTGCTGTCGCTACCCCGGCCATGCTTCGCATAGGCAGGGACACGACAAGCAGGAACAGGAAGAATATTCGGAACGACTTACGCATGTGATTAATGTAGCACGGCAATTATCAGTTTTGCACACAATCTGTTACATTTTTCCCACATTGCATACGCACCTTTGTCGCTCAGTCTGTTTCGTTATTCGGAACACCTCAATAAATTTCGGAACGAAGCAGGATGCGTCAGTAGCCCTGAAACACTCGGGGGTCGGGTGTTTATATGGGTAAATAGTGTCCGTAGGCGCCGCCATGCTGTACTGGCACCATGCGCGACGGACGATACCGCGCTCAACTCATCCGTCGCGCCTGCAGCATGCTTACTTCACCGCCGTAATGACGTACTTGCCGCCTTGCTGCACGAATTCGACGTCGACTTTCTTGCTGACCGAAAGTTTGTCGAACAGGGCCTTGTCGTTGACGGCAAAGCCCATCGTCATGGGAGGCCAGTTCAGGCTTTTGACCGGCCCATGCGCGAGCGTCACGGTCCCTGCGGCCGGGTCGACGGCTTTCACCGTACCGATGGCCTCATGCCGAGTCGCCTTCGTACCTTTGTTTGCTTGCTGCGAGTTCATGCTCTTCATCATGTCCTGACACGACTTGGCATCCATGTTTTGCATGCCCATGCCCTTCATGTCCTGGCACGCTTTCGCGTTCATGCCAGCTTGATTCGGCTGCGCCTGGGCGGCGCCCAAGCCGGACACAGCAAGGGCTAACATCGCGGCGATCATGGTCTGACGTTTCATCATATTTCCTTTCGTATTTCAGTTGAGGTGGGTAGGTTTGCAGGCCCAGCGGCGTAGACGCCGCATGCCTGCCGTACTATTTCGCAGGAATCGTTCGCTCCTCGGCTGCAGGTGCCTGGCGCAGCCCGTGCATGCGCCGCGCCTGGCGGCGGCGCAGCAGCAGGTAGGCCGCAGGCACGACGAACATCGACAGTAGCGGCGCCGTGACCATGCCGCCGACCATCGGCGCGACGATGCGTTGCATGACTTCAGAACCGGTCCCGGAGCCAATCATGATCGGCACGAGACCCGCGATGATGACTGCGACCGTCATCGCCTTCGGCCGCACGCGCAGGACGGCGCCTTCCCGGATCGCGTCGACCAGGTCGGCTTCGCTGTCGCGTCCGGCCTCGACGCGGGCTTCCCAGGCATGCTTCAGGTACAGCAGCATGATCACGCCGAATTCAGCTGCCACACCAGCAAGCGCAATGAAGCCGACGCCGCTCGGTACCGACAAGTGGTGCCCGAGCAGCCACAGCAGCCACACGCCGCCGGCCAGCGCGAACGGCAAGGTGGCCATGATGAGGGCGGCTTCGTCGAAGCGCTTGAAAGTGAAATAGAGCAGCACGAAGATGATCGCCAGCGTGACCGGAACCACGATCTTCAGCTTCGCCGTCGCGCGCTCCAGGTATTCGAACTGGCCCGACCACGATACCGAATAGCCGGGCGGCAGCTTGACCTCGCTGGCCACGGACTGCTGCATGTCGCGTACTGCCGAGCTGAGGTCGCGGCCGCGAATGTCAACGTAGACCCAGCCCGACAGGCGCGCGTTCTCGCTCTTGAGCATGGGCGGCCCATCTTCGATGCGGATTGCCGCGACATCGCCTAGCCGGATCTGGGCGCCACGTTCGGTCAAGACCGGCAGCTCGCGCAGTTTTTCGACCGAATCGCGCACCTCGCGCGGATAACGCACGCTGATCGGGAAACGCTGCAACCCCTCGACCGTTTCGCCGATGTTGTCTCCGCCAATCGCGGACGACACGACGCTTTGCACGTCGGCGATGTTCAGTCCGTAGCGCGCAGCGGTATCCCGGTCAATCTTCACGTCGATGTAACGGCCCCCGTTCAGCCGCTCGGCCAGCGCCGATGACACGCCCGGCACTTTTTTTACGGCACGCTCGATCTCACCGGTGATGCGGTCGATGACCTTCAAATCGGTGCCTGCGATCTTGACACCGACGGGACTCTTGATGCCGGTGGCCAGCATGTCGATGCGGTTGCGGATGGGCGGAACCCAGACGTTCGACAGGCCCGGAACCTTGACAATGCGGTCCAGCTCCTCGACCAGTCCGTCAGGCGTCATGCCGGCACGCCACTGGTCGCGTGGCTTGAGCTGGATCGTGGTCTCGAACATCTCCAGCGGCGCCGGGTCGGTGGCCGACTCCGCGCGGCCGGCCTTGCCGAACACACTTTGCACTTCCGGGACGGTCTTGATCAGGCGATCGGTCTGCTGCAAGAGTTCAGCCGCCTTGCCGACGCCAAGACCAGGCAGGGCCGAGGGCATGTATAGCAGGTCGCCTTCGTCGAGCGGGGGCATGAACTCGCCGCCCAGGCGTGACAATGGCCACACTGTCGCGGCAGCGATCAGGCCCGCAACGATGATCACTGTCTTCGGATACCGCAACACGCGTTCGAGCAGCGGGCGGTACAGCCAGATCAGACCGCGGTTGAGCGGATTGCTTTGTTCGTCCGGAATGCGGCCACGGATCAGATAGCCCATCAACACCGGGATCAGCGTCACGGACAGACCAGCGGCGGCGGCCATGGCATAGGTCTTCGTGAAGGCCAGCGGCGCGAACAGCTTGCCTTCCTGCGCTTCGAGCGTGAACACCGGCACGAAAGACAGCACGATGATCAGCAGCGAGAAGAACAAGGCCGGGCCGACCTCGGCCGCTGCATCGCCGATCACACGCCAGTGTTCGTCGCCAGCGAGCTTCTTGCCCGGATGGGCGTGGTTCCACGCCTCGATATGCTTGTGGGCGTTTTCGATCATGACCACGGCTGCGTCGACCATCGCGCCGACCGCGATTGCAATCCCACCGAGCGACATGATGTTCGCATTCACACCCTGGTAGTACATGACCAGGTAAGCCGCAAGGATGCCGATTGGCAGTGACACAATCGCCACCAGCGCCGAACGCATGTGGAACAGGAAGACTGCGCAGACCAGTGCGACCACGATGAATTCCTCGATCAGCTTGTGTTCGAGATTGGTGACTGCGCGCGTGATGAGGCCCGAGCGGTCGTAGGTCGGCACGATCTGGACACCGGGCGGTAGGCTCGACTTGAGCACCGTGAGCTTTGCCTTGACCGCGTCGATCGTCTCGAGCGCATTCTTCCCGGAGCGCATGACGATCACGCCACCCGCCACTTCGCCTTCGCCATTCAGCTCCGCGATGCCGCGCCGCATCTCCGGACCGATCTGGATACGCGCGACGTCACCAAGCCGTACCGGCACGCCGGCCTCGCTGGTTGTCAGGGGAATCTTGCGAAAATCGTCGAGCGATTGCAGATAGCCGGACGCGCGCACCATGTATTCGGCTTCGCCCAGCTCCAGTACCGAGCCTCCGGTCTCCTGGTTGGCCTTTTGCACGCCGTCGACGATCCTGGCGTGCGAAATACCGAAAGCACGCATCTTGTCAGGGTCCAGCTGGATCTGGTACTGCTTGACCATGCCGCCAATGCTGGCGACTTCCGACACGTTCGCGACCGCCTTCAGTTCGTATTTGAGGAACCAGTCCTGTAGGGCGCGCAACTGTGACAGGTCGTGCTTGCCGCTCTTGTCGACGAGTGCGTATTCGTACACCCACCCCACTCCGGTGGCGTCCGGCCCGAGCGATGGTTTCGCTTGCGGTGGCAGGCGCGACTGCACCTGGTTGAGGTATTCGAGCACGCGCGAACGTGCCCAGTAGGGATCGGTGCCGTCATCGAACAGGATGTAGACGAACGAGTCGCCGAAAAAGGAATAGCCGCGTACCGTCTTCGCTCCCGGCACGGACAGCATGGTCGTCGTCAATGGATAGGTGACCTGGTTTTCGACGATCTGCGGCGCTTGGCCCGGATAGGTGGTGCGGATGATCACCTGCGTATCCGACAAGTCCGGGATGGCGTCGAGCGGCGTCCTCGACAGAGCCCACACGCCCCAGGCCGTCAGGCCGACAGTGGCCAGCAAGACCAGGAAACGGTTGAGGATCGACCAGCGGATCAACTTGGCGATCATTTGCCGTCTCCGCTACCGTTTTGCTTGTTGGCCGGCATGATCGACGTGATCTGGTAGTCGCCCTCCGGGGTCTGGCGGATCTCGAACGTCACCTTGTCACCTACTGCGACATTGCGCGGCAAGCCGGACGGCGGCAGCGTGAACGGCATCGTCATCGGCCCCCATTGCAGCGTCGGTATCGCCTCGTGCGACAAGGTGATACTGTCGGGATCGATCTTCTCGACGCGGCCACGCCCGTGATGGGTCGGGGCGGCAGCCGGTTTGGTGCTCTTTGCGGCACCCGCATCGCCCATGCGTGCGATCACGCCTTTGAGACTGGCTTCCGAGTCGACCAGGAACTGCCCGGACGCGACGACCTTCTGGCCGGACGACAGGCCGCTGCGGATCTCCGTCTGGCCATTGCCTTCGCTCCCCGTCTCCACCTCGACCGGAGCGAACTTCCCATCCTCGCTCGCAACGAACACGACGCTGCGCGTGCCGGTCTGGATCACGGCCTCGCTCGGCACCAGCAAGACGGCCTTGCGCGCAGCCGGTGTCAGGCTAACCGTTGCGAACATGCCCGGCACCAGCCGGCCCTCTGGGTTGGCGAGCTCGATGCGCGCCTTCAGGGTGCGTGTGGCCGGATCGATTTCAGGCAGGATCGCGCCGACTTTGCCTTGGAAGGTCATACCGGGCCAGGCGGCGGCACGTGCCTCGACGGTGCTGCCTGGACGTACCTGGGCGGCTGCCGCTTCAGGAATCTCGGCATTCACCCAGACGGTCGACAGGCCATTGATGCGGTACAGCGGCGCACCGGACGTGATGGTCATGCCCTCGCGCACGGCAAGCTCGGCCACCACGCCAGACACTGGTGAGGTGATCGTCAAACGCGGACGAACCTTGCCACTTTTCTCTATTTGGCGGATCTGCTCCTCGGTCATGCCGGCCAGGCGCATGCGCTGGCGTGCCGCGTCGGCCAGATCCGCCGACATACGGCGTGCGGCCAAATAGTCCTCCTGCGCCGCCACCCAGTCGGGAACGTAGATATCGGCCAGCGCCTGGCCCTTGCGGACACGGTCGAGCGGCGCACGTACGTGGAGGCGCTCGACATACCCGTTGGCACGGGCCTGCACGAGGAAAAGATCGCGCTCGTTCCAGGCCACGCTGCCCACCGATTCAAGTGCAGTGGCAAGGCTGCCTTCCTTCACCTCGGCCGTCCGGATGCCGAGGTTTTGCTGTACGCGCGGACTGATTGCAACCTTGCCGTCATCGCCGGCTTCGTCGGCATACACCGGCACGAGCTGCATGTCCATGAAGGGCGACTTGCCCGGCTTGTCGAATTTCTGGCCGGGTACCATCGGGTCGTGCCAGTAGAGCACTTTTCTGCCCGTCGCAGGATCGACCTTGTTGGCACTCGTGGCCGCCCCGCTGCCGGTTAGTGCCGGCATGGCGGCGTGCAGGCCATGCTGCATGCCTGCCCAATACAGGCCACCGCCGGAGGCGATCAGGATGCCGGCCGCGGACAACGTGAGGATGAGGTTCTTTTTCTTGGTCATTTCATGTTCCTGGAGATGGCGGCGGCCGCCGGCATTGCGCCGTGCGAAGTGGGAAAGAGGAAGTTCAGTTCTGCCCACAGCCTGGCGGTGTCGGCTTCGAGCTGCAAGCTCGAGAGATGAACGTCGAGTTCGCCACGCCGCGCGGCCAGCACCTCGGCAAGCGTCGCCTTGCCGCCACGGTAGGCCGCCAGGCTTGCCCCGCTGCGCTCTTGCGCCAGCGGGATGAGTTCCCGGGAATACCGTGCCAAGCGTTCGCGATTGGTCTGCCACTCGACCACCATGACGCGCGTTTCAGCTGTATGCGCTCGCAGCATCTCGTCGCGTTCGGCACGAGCCTGTTCGGCCGTGACGAGCTTGGCAGCCAGTTCTCGGTCTTGCCTGTTTTTCTGGTCCCACTGCAGCGGGACCGAGACGCCGAACGAGATCATGTTGGAATATCCCGGACCACGCTGCGCATAGCCCACTTCGACGGTCCAGTCGGACTTCTTGTTGGCCTCGGCCAGCTTCGCCTCGGCCGCAGCGACATCGACCTGCTTGTTGAGAACGGCGATCTCAGGGTGGTGGGCAAGCTGAGTATCGAGCGAGGCCGGGTCGAGCCGGATGGCGTCGATCGCCGGTTGGCCGGACAGGGGCTGGTCGGCGATGTCGCCAACCCAGCGCGCGAGTGCGATCTTCGCACTGCGCACCCGGCGCGCGGCGTCGTCCGTACGGTCGTCGAACTGGGCGACGGCAGCCCTGGCAGACAGCACGTCAGCTTGGCTCCCACGTCCGGCCCGGTAAGCGGCATCGGCGGCCTCGCGCTCACGTTGCGCCTCTTCGCGCTGGGAGGCAATCACGGATGCCATTGCTTCGGCATAGTAGCGATCGAGCCAGGCGATGGCCGTCGCACGTTCGACATCGGCGGTGGTCTTGTCTTTTTCGGCCAGACCTTTGTCCGCTTCGCGCTGATACCGCTCGGCTCGAAAGCTGCGTTTGTCTGAGCGTGTGATTTCCTGCATCACGCCGATACGACGCATCGTCATGAAGTCCGCTGTGAAGCTTCCACGGTCGGGGCCGCTGACTGGCAGGTTGTCGACACCGATCTTGAGCACCGGATCGGGCAAGCGGCCAGCTGCCACTGCCATCTCACGTGAAGCCGTCACAGCAGCATCCTGCGCGGTAATCTGCCGCGAGCGTTCAATGGCGAGACGCTGCGCCTCGGCCAGGGACAAGGCATCGGCGGCAAGGGCAGGCGCCGCCAAGGCCAGGGACGTTGCCAATACGCCCAGGTATCCTGTCAGCGAAAACAGGGGAGCGCGCCCGTGACGGCGCGCGGAAAAGAAAAAGGACATGCGATCTCCACAAGCGTTGAAATACATCGCGTGCGCAAGCGCGCGCGGCGAATCAAGCAGGCGGAGTTGTCAAATACGGAAGCAGCAGTGGCGTATGGCCAATGTTGGCTCGGTCGCGTGTGATAGCGACGGCATGGCGGTAACGACGCCTGGAGGCGCTAAGCCAGCATCGACGAAGACCACGGACAGAACCGGCCCGATGACATGGAAGGGCAGCACCGAGGGGGAATCGGGCTTGTTGAGTGATTGCGGATCGGAGTGGTTGTGCGCATGGCACAAGCTCGGCTGGGCCTTGTCCGCCTTCTCCATACCGCTGCAGTGATCCATGCCGGCCATCCCGTCGTCGGCTGCCGCCATCGTCATGCGTTCCGGCATGGTCGTGCCGGGACAGACGTACGAAGCCAGAGCCAATTGGGTGAACAGCAAGCTGATCACGGCAATCACGGCGGCAACGAAGCGGGTTGAACGGGACGGTTTCATCACTTTAGACATTTCAACAAGCATTGTGGCGGCGCGCTGCTGCCAGTGTCAAGCGCCTGGAGTGAGCGTGGCATGACTTGTCATTTAATAGCATATCGAGCCGACTGCGATGGCTGCCTGACAATACGGAGACAAGCATAAACCTTCCCCTTATGGGAAGGTCAAGCAGTCATTACTATCCGTATCGACACTCTCCGGACCCATCACCATTCGTAGTGGCAAGCGTCATCATGCCTTGCTGGGCTCTACCTGATCAGCTTTTGACATCTGGTTCGTTTGGCAACCGCTTGACCATACTGATATTTGTGCCACCCGTATCACAACCGGGACAATCCTGACAGCAGACCCAAGGGGTCCCAGTAGGATACGTTTCGGAACTGGCGATGTTGATCGAAGTCGGGCGAGGTTCCGCTTAGCGGTTAGAACTGAGGTCGAAATGGCTTGACCTTCAAGTAGCTTGAAGGTGTTAGATGAAAGACTCCTCTACATTTGGTCAGGTTTTTCATTATGAAGTACCCCATTTGGCGTTGGTTCATTTACGTCGCGGCTCTCTGCAGCTTCCTGGCTGGCACGGCACATGCAGAATCCAAATCGTCCGAACCGCAGGTCAGGCAGCTCTGGCAGTTGCTCGATTATGTCGCTGTGGACTACCCCGGCGCCGTCCAGAATGGAGCGGTCATCAGTGAACCTGAGTACGGAGAAATGCGGGAGTTCTCGGCGCGGGCGCAGAGTCAGGTGCAGTCCTTGCCTCCTCATCCATTGCACTCGGAACTGGCCGCAGCTACCGCAAATCTGAGGCACGCGGTCGAACGCAAAGACAGCCCCCAGCGTGTAGGCCAGCTTGCCCGGGAAGCAAACCGACTGCTCCTCCAGGCGTATCCCTTTCCTGTAGCGCCGCGCGCCATGCCCGATCTTTCCCGTGGCGCCGCGCTGTACCAGGCGCAATGCGCTTCATGCCACGGTGCGACTGGTGCCGGCGACGGCGCTCTTGCGGCAAAGCTCGACCCGAAACCGATCGCTTTCACAGATGAGGAAAGGGCCCGCTCCCGTTCTCTCATGGCCCTTTACCAGGTGCTCAGTCAGGGTGTCGAAGGCACATCGATGCCGTCGTTTGCCAACTTGTCCGAGCACGACCGCTGGTCCCTGGCGTTCTATGTTGGCTCCCTGTCTTTCAAGGATGCCGAGATTGAAGCGGGGAAAACTGCATTTGCACGAAATGAAGTCCCCGCCGCGGCGCTTCCTGACATGACCGCCCTTGTCACGACGACCGAAGAAGAGCTGGCGAAGGCGATGCCGCCGGCAACCGCGCGAGCAGCGCAGGCATATGCACGCACGCACCCCGACATTGTCCGGGAACAGCAGGAACGCAAGGGGATCGCCCTTGCGCGCAAGCTGCTGGAAGAGAGCCTGAACGCCTTGAAGAATGGCCAGCGCGCGACCGCCACCGATCTTGCCTTGTCGGCCTATCTGGACGGCTTCGAGCCGCTCGAGGCGGCGCTCGACGCGACCGACCGCCAACTGCTGGTCGACGTGGAACGGACGATGCAACTGTACCGGGGGTCGGTCGCTCGAGGTGACGTCGCGGGCGCAACGGCATACGCCCAGCAGCTGGACCACTACTTTTTACGTGTCGAGTCAGTTACCGGCTCGGACAAGACCGATGCAACGACGGTGTTCGTAGGCGCGCTGACCATCCTCCTGCGCGAAGGTGTCGAGGCCTTGCTGATCGTGATCGCGATGGTTGCGTTCCTGCGCAAAGCCGAACGCCCCCAGGCGCTGCGCTACGTACACGCCGGGTGGATCTCGGCACTGGCCGGAGGTGCGCTGACGTGGCTGGTAGCCACGTACGTGGTCAGTATCAGTGGCGCAAGCCGTGAAGTGACAGAAGGCCTGTCCTCGCTCTTCGCGGCGGCGGTGCTGCTGTCGGTTGGCCTGTGGATGCACCAGAAAAGCCAGGCTGGACAGTGGCAGGCTTACCTGAAGCAGCATCTCACGGCAGCGATGGAAAAGCGCTCGGCATGGGCCCTGTTTGCCCTGGCCTTCATCGCGGTGTACCGGGAAGTCTTCGAAACGGTCCTGTTCTACTCGGCCCTTGCAGCCGACGGCAACGGCCCTGCACTGATGGGAGGCTTCGTAACGGGCCTCGTCCTGCTGACGATTCTTGCCGGCGTATTCCTGCGCACGAGCGCACGCATGCCTATTGGTAAGTTCTTTTCATTCAGCTCGGCATTGGTCGCTGCTCTGGCAGTCGTGCTGGTCGGCAAAGGGATCGCAGGCCTGCAGGAAGCCGGATGGTTGATGGCGACCCCAATGCAGGGACCGCGCTTGCCGGTCCTTGGCATCTATCCGACTACGCAGACCTATGGGGCACAGGTAGCTCTGCTCCTGGCGGCCGGGCTTGGCTTCGGACTGAATCTGGTCAAAGCCCGAAGGTAGCGAACAGGTATTCAACCATGTACCAGCGCCGGGCAGGAAATGATGACCTAGGACTCGGCCGCGCAGGTGTCGCGGCTGGTGACGGAAGGCGGGCTGATCTTTATAGGAGCTGTCATGAAAAATAACGGAAAACGTATCGTTGCGCTCAGTTCACTACTTATTCTCGTTGGCTGCGCTGATCCAAGGCTTGGACCGAACAGCAAAACGGGCTGGGTAAGCGCACTCTATACGGAAGAGAAATTGAAAACAAACCGTCCTGCCTGCCTCGCAGGTCTGGACACGGCTCAGATTTCTGGCCATCAATACGCCGAAATTACAGTGCCCCATCTTCGCTCTTACAGATATGTCAGCGCCTTAGTACCCGACTCGATCAAGCCCGAGCTTCACGACAAGGTCGAGATATCTCCTCCTTCTTGCAAGGATGGCGCGTTGCCTCAGGTTGTGCAGATACTGAAGCATGCAAAGCCAAAGAAGCCTGCTGCTGTGGCTACTGACAAGAGCGGACCGCCTTGAGCGCACCAGTTTTTCGGGCCACGTAAATTTTTTGCGTCTTCGCACCGCAGTAATGATGCTGAGCCGACCTTAACTGGGCGCAGCTGACCCTATCGTTTATCGGAGACCGCATGACTACGAGCAACACCGCACATAGCGACGAGCTGGATCTGGATGGATCAAACGAGGGGGATCGCAGCATTCTATGGAAAGTCCTACTGATCAACCTGGGACAATGTCTAGCCGGTGTTGCAATTGGAACGTGGGCATCTTCAACCGCCGTGATCGGCGCCGGTCTCGACAATCTAGGAGATGCAGCCGTGTACGCCGTGAGTTTATACGCTGTCGGCCGGTCTGCCGCAATCAAGACCCGTGCCGCCCAGCTTTCCGGCTGGCTCCTCATCGGCTTTGCCTGCCTGTTATTAGTCGAAGTCATTCGCAGGTTTCTCGGCGGCGAAGCCCCGTTGGGGCCGGCCATGATGGCGATGGCCGCTGCAAATGCGCTTCTGAATATTTATTGCATCCGGCTGTTAAAGCAGCATCGGGGGCAGGACATCAATTTCAAAGCCTCAGCCATTTTTACGAACAATGATTCGATCGTGAACGGCGCCATCGTCCTATCGGGCGCGCTGGTGATGTGGACGAACTCAAACCTTCCCGATCTGATTCTTGGAACGGTCGTCTCGTTTATCGCTGCGAAAGGAGGATACGAGATTCTTTCGGAGGCAAAAGAAGCGCAAGAATAGTATCGAGCCGGCTGGAAGCCTGTTTGCAACTAGTCGAGGTAGCGTTCCGTTCCGCCGCCTGTTACAGCGCTATATCACTGTCGTGTTTGCTTATGCACTGTAACCGATGTGCTCCCACTAAACACCGTGTGCAAGACAATAGTTGCCGCGCCCAGCGTAATACCGATGTCGGCAATGTTGAATGCCGGCCAGTGGTACGTGCCCACATACAAGTCAATCCAGTCGACAACGCCCATGCGTGCGGCGCGGTCGATCAGGTTTCCAATTGCCCCGCCAAGTATCATCGCCAACGCTGCCCTCTCCGTGGCCGTCGTCGCCGGCCTCCTGATCATTTGAATGATCAATACCGACGCCAGCACGGCCACAGCGATGAACAGGTAACGTTGCCACCCGCCCGCTGTGGCGAAAAGGCCAAAAGCCGCTCCCTGGTTGATAACATGGACGATGTTCAACGACGGCAGAAGCTCAACCTGCTGGCCGTAGGCCAGCCGATCCACGACCTGGGCCTTCGTGACCAGGTCGGTGGCGGCGATCAGCCCGGCGCCCAAGACGGCAGAGAGCGGTGAAAGGTGTTTGGCCATGGTTCCGTCAAATGCCTTCCGCTACGTTCTCTGCCGGGCGGGCAAAGCGCTGGTACAGCGTCGGCAGCACGAACAGCGTCAGGATCGTGGCCGAGATCAGCCCACCGATGACCACGGTCGCCAGCGGCCGCTGCACCTCGGCCCCGGCGCCTGTCGCCAGTGCCATCGGGACGAAGCCCAGTGATGCGACCAGGGCCGTCATCAGCACCGGCCGCAGCCGCCGCAATGCGCCTTCGCGAACGGCTTGCGCCCACGGCAATTGTTTCGCCAGGTCGTCGATCGATCCCGCCATCACCAGCCCGTTGAGCACGGCAACGCCAGACAGCGCAATGAATCCGACGGCGGCCGAAATCGAGAACGGCAGTCCACGCAGCCAGAGTGCTGCAATCCCGCCAATCAGGGCCAGGGGCACACCCGTGAAGACGACTGCGGCGGCACGCCAGGAACCGACGGCCGAATACAGCAATACGACGATGAGCGCGAAGCAGGCCGGTACCACGACGGCCAGGCGCATCCGCGCGCGCTCGAGGTTCTCGAACTGCCCGCCCCAGGTGAGCCATACGCCGGCCGGTAGCCGTACGTCCGCATTGATACTCGCGCGCGCCTCGCTGACCACGCCGGCAATGTCGCGGCCGCGCACGTTGGCCTGGACGACCACGCGGCGCTTGCCGTTTTCCCGGCTGATCTGGTTCGGTCCCTTGGCCGTCTCGAGTATCGCCACCGACCCCAGCGGAACGAAGCTGCCGCTCGGCGTCAGCACAGGCAGCAGGCGCAAGGCTTCCACGTCGTTGCGGGTCTTTTCGCCCAGTTTCACGACGACGTCGAAACGCCTGTCCCCTTCATAGATCGACCCGGCCTCGCGGCCGGCAATGGCTGCGGCCAAGGTGTCGTGCACGTCCTGGGCGGTCAGGCCGACCCGTGCCATGGCGTCGCGATCCAGCCGAACATCGAGCAGCGGAAGCCCCTGCACCTGCTCCACGCGGACGTCTTCCGCGCCCTCGACCGCGCGCAGTTTTGCCGCGACCTGTTCGGCGGTGCGGAGCATGGCGTCGAAATCGTCGCCATAGACCTTGACGGCGATGTCGCCACGCACGCCGGCCAGCAACTCGTTGAAGCGCATCTGGATCGGTTGGGTAAGCTCATAGTTCTGGCCTGGAATGCCAGCAACCGCTTTCTCGATCTTTTCGACCAGCTCGGCCTTGCTCATACGAGGTTCCGGCCACTCCGAGCGGTCTTTCACGATGACAAAGGTATCGGTGATGTTCGGCGGCATCGGGTCGGCCGCCAGTTCGGCTGTACCCGTTCTTGAAAACACCAGCTTCACCTCGGGCAGCTTGCCGACCGCCTTCTCCACCGCAAACTGCATGGACTGGCTCTGCTCCAGGGAAGTGCCCGGGATGCGTGCCACCTGGAGCAGTACGTCTTGCTCATCGAGCGTCGGAAGAAATTCCTGTCCAAGCGTCGTGAACAGGCCGAGTGCGCCCGCGAAACCGACCGCGGCCAATACGCCGGTCAGCTTCGGCCGGGCGAGAGCACGCTCCAGCAACGGCGCGTACGACGAAGACACGGCCTTGACCAGTTTGTTTTCCTTTTCATCGACATGGCGCGAAAGCCAGAGCGCGATCGCGGCCGGCACGAACGTAAGCGAGAGGACGAACGCGAAGACCAGTGCGAGAATCACCGTCACCGCCATCGGTGCGAACATGCGGCCTTCCACCCCCTGGAACGTCAACAGGGGCACGTAGACGAGAATGATGATTGCCTGGCCGTAGACGCTTGGCCGGATCATTTCGCGTGCGGCGGCGGCGACGGTCTCGAGCCGCTCCGCCTTCGTCAATATCCTGCCGGTCGCATGCTGGCGTTCCGCGATCCGGCGCAGCGCGTTTTCCACGATGATGACCGCGCCGTCGACAATCAGGCCGAAGTCCAGCGCGCCCAGGCTCATCAGGTTCGCAGACAGCCCCGCTTCGAGCATGCCCGCAGAGGTCATCAGCATCGTGACCGGGATGACCGCCGCGGCGATCAATGCCGCGCGCAGGTTCCCGAGGAGCGCGAATAGCACGGCGATCACCAGCAGCGCACCCTCGGTAAGGTTGGTCGCCACGGTCTTGATGGTGGCGTCGACCAGGCGGGTGCGGTCAAGCACCGGCCGGATCAGCAAGTCCGGCGGCAAGGAGCGTGCGATCTCTTTCAGGCGGACATCCACCGCGGCGGCGACCGTCCGGCTGTTCTCCCCGATCCGCATCACGGCGGTACCGACGACGACCTCCTGCCCGCCTTCGGATGCGGATCCGAATCGCACTTCCTGTCCCATGCCGACGGTGGCGACGTGCGAAACAAGTACCGGCGTGCCGCTACGGGTCGTGATGACGGTCTTCGCCAGCTCCTCGGCTGACGTGATGCGCGCATCGGCCTTGACCGTCAGGGCTTCCCCGTTCTGAACGACCACACCGGCGCCCGCGCTCGTGTTGTTGCGCTCGAGCGCTTCGCCCAGCATGGTCAGGCTGACTCCCAGGGCCGCCAGCCGCTGCGGATCCGGTGTGACCACGTATTGCTTGACGTAGCCCCCGATGACGTCCACGCCTGCCAGCCCTTCGGTATTCTTGAGCTGGGGCGCGACGATCCAGTCCTGCACCGTGCGCAGGTAAGTGGCTTTTTCGGCAGCACTGCGCAGCACTTCGCCTTCTGGCGTGACATAGCTGCCATCGGCCTGCAGCCCAGCCGCCGGCCCCGCTTTCGGGGCAGGCTTCGAGGCGTATTCGACCGTCCACATGTAGACGTCGCCGAGCCCGGTCGCGATCGGGCCCAGGCTTGCGGTAGCGCCTGGCGGCAGCGAGCGCTCGACGGCGCGCAGCCGTTCAGCCATCTGCTGGCGCGCGAAATAGATGTCCGTGCCGTCCTTGAAGACGGTAGTCACCTGCGCAAACCCGTGCCTGGTCAGCGACCGGGTGGATTCCAGGCCAGGTATCCCGGCAAACGCCGTTTCGATCGGATAGGTGATCTGCCGCTCCACGTCGGCCGGCGCGAGCGCAGGTGCAACGACGTTGATCTGCACCTGGGTGTTGGTGATGTCTGGTACTGCGTCGATCGGCAGGCGCGTCAGCGCAAGTGCCCCCAGGATCGACAGGAGGATCGTTGCGATGAGCACGTGCCACCGCCGCGCAACGGAAAAGTTGACGATACGAGAAATCATGGTTGGGTGTCCTTCAGGAGCCGTCGAGTGAAGAGATCAGTCATCGTCTCCCGCCTCTCCTTTGCCATGTTCTGCCTTCAGCAGATACGTATTGCTGACCGCAATCTGTTCGCTGCCTTCCAGGCCGGACGTCACCTTGACGTAGCCCGCCGCGTTACCGCCGAGGACAACGTGCCTGATCGCGAACCCACCTTTCTCCCGAACGAATACGCTGGGCTTGTCCTCGACGGTTTGCACGGCCGTCCGTGGAATGGCCAGTTGCGCGCCGCCGGCGCCCCCTTCGAGCGCAATCGATGCCCGGACCGTTTCGCCGATACGCCACGCGCCGCGACCGTTCGACAGGCGGGCAATGGCGCGTACCTGGCGCGTCGCGGGGTCGAGAACACGCGAGACATGCGTAATGCGGCCCGTGCCGGTGCGACCCTCGGTCGACACGTCCACCGCCGTGCCCACGGCGACGCGGGCAGCGTCGTCCGGCGAGAGCGAAAGTTCGGCCGTCAGCTCGTTGAGGTCGGCGACCTCGAAAAGATGGGCGTCCGGTGCGACGATGTCGCCCAAGGCGATCTGTCGTGCCGTGACGTTGCCCTTGATGGGTGAGCGCAGCATCAGCCGGTTGAGCTGTCCCCCGCTGCTTGCGCCTGCGGCGGCGAGCTGCTGCTCGGCCAGGCGAAGACGGGTGCGTGCTTCTTGCGCGGCATTGCGCGCAATCTCAAATTCCTGCCGCGAAGTGACTTTTTCACCGTACAGACGTTCTTCGCGTGCAAAATTGGCCTGCGACAGTTCGTACTGCCGCTTGGCGATCTCGACGTCGGCCCTGAGCTGGGCGACGTCACGGCTTTCGATTACGGCAAGCACGTCGCCACGAGCGACCGGGTCGCCAAGGTTGCGCCGGATCTCGACCACCCGGCCACCCACGGCGCTCGAGACCACCGCCGCATGCTTCGGATCCGCCGCGATGACCGCCGGCGCCTCGACGGCCCCGGCGAACGATTGCCGGACTGGCATGACCTCGATTCCTGCCGCTTTGATTTGCTGGTCCGACAGCGTGACAAAGTCTTTCTTGGCTTCGGCCTCGCCGCCTTCTTTTTCCGCGGCTTCGCCCCGCTCTCCGGCCTCGCCCTTGGATTCGCCTTTCTCAGCCTTCTCAGCCTTCTCAGCCTTCTCAGCCTTTTCGGCCTGTTCGCCTTTGGCATTCGCGCTCTGCTCGCCTTGTTCGGCAGCTTCTTTACGGCTGGCCGTTTCTGGCTTGGGCGAGCATGCGCTCAAGAGGATCATCGCGGCACACAGGCCCGATCGGAATACCGCTTGCATGGGTTAGTCCTTGTAAATTGGAGAGTTGGAACCTTGCAGCCGAGCCAGACGCGCCCGTGCCGTATGAAGTGCTGCGAGCGCATCGACCGAGCTTTCGCGGGTTTCAGCCAGCGAGCGTTCGGCCTCGATCAATTCGAGTTGCGGGAATTTCCCCTCGGCATAACCGATCCTCGCGATACGGGCCGCCTCTTCTGCCGCTGCCAGCGCAGGACCGTTGGCGGCGCGTGCAGCCGCCAGCGCGTCGGCCACCTCGGCTTCTGCCTGTGCGGTGGACTGCTCGACTTCCAGTACGACGGCGCGGCGCACGGCGGATGCGCGATCGAATTCCGCCCGAGACCGCGCAAGCGCGGCGCTGCCCTGATTGAACAATGGCAGCGGGACCGACAGGCCCAGCACAGCCGCCTTGTCGGAAGTTTCGCCATACCGGCGCATGCCGGCGGTCAGCGTGACGTCCGGTATCCGGTCACGCCTGGCCGCATCGACGCGAGCCTCTGCAGCGGCCAGTTCCGCCTCCGCTGTCGCAATCGCGAGCTGCTGCCGCGCAGGCGGTACCTGCTCGCTGCGTTCGATCTGCTCAAACCAGGTAGACGCTATCGCGAAGGGCATTGGCGCGCCTGTCAGCCGCGCGATCGTTTTCTGCGCCAGCTCGGTGGCGCGCATTGCTTTTCCCAAGCGAACCTCGGAATTAATTCGTAGCACGTCCGCCCGTTGCTCTTCTATGGGGGATGCTTTCCCGGCCCGTACCCGCTCGCGTGCGGCGTGATGGGCGCGTTCGGCCAGTTCATGACTGGCTTTTGCGATCGCAAGGTAGCGCTCACTGGCGGCAAGGTTAACGAACGCCTCGGTGATCTGAAACGTCAGTTCGGCTTCAGCGGAGCGCGCACCAACGTCGGCAGCAGCGCGCTCAGCCTGCGCTACGCGTAGCCTGGCGCCCCGCTTGCCGCCCAGCTCGAGGGGCATCGACAGCGAAACCGTCTTTTCTCCGCCACCAAAACCGGAATAACGACCCGAGCCCATCACATTTTCCGCTTCCACGGAAAGCGTCGGATTCGGTCGCAGGCCGGACAGCCGCACATTGGCCTCTGCAGCCCGCAGTGCTGCATCGGCGCTCTGCAGTTGCGGCGCCTGGACGCGGGCTCTGGCAACGGCTTCGGCAAGCGTCAGTGCAGTGCCTTCGGCAAAGGCAGATCCTGCAGCTGCGCACATGGCCAGCAACGCTGCGGTGACACTGAAGTTCATCTTGGTGCGCATAGGTGAATTCGCTTGACGGATTGATAAATGAACTTTATAAACCTTGAAGTCACTTCAAGGTCAAGCATATGTCACGCACTTTTACGATAGGTCAGCTGTCCGCCGCGGCGCAGACCCCTGCGCCGACGATTCGTTATTACGAAAAGATCGGATTGCTCGATTCTCCATCCCGGACCGGAAGTAACTATCGGCTGTATGGCAGCGAGGACGTAGACCGCTTGATCTTCGTTCGCCGTGCCCGGGAAATCGGCTTCACGATCGATCAGGTACGAAGTCTGTTGGCCTTTTCCGATAGCCGCGATGGCGACTGCTGTGCAGTGAGCGCGATGACCGAGCAGCATCTTGCCGAAGTCGAGCAGAAGATCAGAGACCTCAACTTACTGAAAGAGCACCTGTCCCGTCTGCTCATTTCATGCCAGGGCGGCCGAGTTTCCGATTGCGGCATCATCGGCGCCCTGTCACCTCAGCAATAGATTACTCCTCCTGCTGGACGGTCCTGGCGTGGCGAACACGCTTGACCTTGAAGCGGGTTGAAGCTTTATCCTTCGAACAAATTCCCGATCCCAGGCTGAACGTCATGACACAAGACCAAACCGCTACGGCAGCCCGCCTCGAAACCGAACTATTTGTCTCGAAGATGGACTGCCCTTCCGAAGAGAATTTGATTCGGATGGCCTTGGGCAAAGTTTCGGGCATCGACAACATTGCCTTCGACCTCAACGCCCGCACGGTGACTGTGCTCCACAATGGCAAAGCGGATGCCCTTGTGGAGGTGCTGCAGCCCCTGCGGCTGGGTGTCGAATTGCGCGGATCCCACCCAGCGAAGCCGAAAGTCCACAACATACGTACGCTGAGTACACTCGGGATTCCCAAGATGGATTGCCCTTCGGAGGAGAACATGATCCGCATGGCACTGTCGGATGTCGGCGGAATTCAATCTCTGAACTTTGACCTCTCCCAGCGACAGCTCCATGTTGCGCATACGGGAGAAGTCGATCGCATCTTGAATAAGCTGGGCCCGCTAAAGCTTGGCGCCCATCTGATCGGATCGCAACCGGATTCGTCCCAGCAGGAGGCTGATAATGACAAGGCCGGCAACGCATCGGAGGCGAAGACACTCCGGTTGCTGCTAGCTATCAACGCCATCATGTTCGTGGTCGAGCTGGTCTGGGGATTGGTCGCAGAATCAACCGGTTTGGTCGCTGATTCGTTGGACATGTTTGCGGATGCCGCTGTGTACGGCCTGGCCCTGTACGCGGTAGGCAGGGCTGCGGCGATGAAGACGCACGCAGCACACCTGGCCGGCTGGCTGCAGCTCGTGCTCGCGCTGGGCGCCCTCAGTGAAGTGGTCCGCCGGGCCTTCTTCGGAAGCGAACCGGAATCGGGCCTGATGATGGGCGTTGGCGCGGTAGCCCTGGTTGCGAATGTGGCTTGCCTGGTGTTGATCGCAAAGAAACGCGATCGCGGGGCGCACATGAAGGCAAGTTATATTTTCTCGGCGAATGACGTTATTGCAAACATCGGTGTGATTGCTGCTGGCGCACTCGTCACGTGGACCGGATCGCCTTATCCCGATTTGATTGTCGGCACGGTGATCGGTGTGATCGTTCTCTCGGGCGCACGTCGCATCCTGAAGCTGAAGTAAGGATATTGAGCGCAAAAGACAAACGATCCCCCGTGCTATACTTTTCTTCATGGCCGCCCGACGCTTCATCTACCTTGTCTTGACGATCCTCGCTCTTCAGCTCAGCTGGAGCGTGGTTGCTGCCTATTGTCAACACGAGTCGGGCCGTGCCGCCCAGCATTTCGGTCATCATTCGTCGGAGGCCGACTCGCACAAGCTCGCCTCCGCTGAGAAGGACAAGCCGACGGGTTCCAGCAAGAAAGTCGCAATGCACTCGCACTGCGCTTCCTGTGCTCACGCGACGCTTTCCTTCGAAGGACTTCCTGTTGCGCAAGCGATTATTGAACCGGTCCGTCTGGCGCCGCCGACGCTCCAGCTTCAATACTCCTCCTCATACTCTGCTCGTCCCGAGCGGCCTCAATGGATCTCCGCCGTCTGATTCGGCGGCAGATCGTATACATCCACTCATCGTTGTGCGGGCGGGCCTGAAGGCCATCCCGATACGTCTCGCTGCTGAATAGCCTTCGTTTTCAATAACCGGAGTTATTCATGCATCCCAAGTATTTCGTCCTCGGGGCGTCCGTGCTATTTGCACAGGCGTTGCCGAGTGCTGCGCAGATAATTGCGCAGCCTGTATCCCCTTTGGCAACACAGCAGCAAACACCGATCGCAGGCCCGCCGCTGACGCTCGATGAAGCCATCGCGAGGGCACTGGCGGCCAACCCAAGCCTGCGTGCGGCCGCGCTCGACGTTGCTATCGCCGACGGCATGCGCCGCCAGGCGGGCCTGATCTCGAATCCGGAAGTGTCCTTTGTCCGTGAAGGAACGCAACGCGGTACCCGCACCCAGACCGTGCAGCTCAGCCAGGTGCTCGAACTCGGAAGAAAGCGCTCGGCGCGTATCAACCTGGCCGAACGCGAACGCAGTCTTGCGGCAGGCAACCTTAGCGTAGCCCGTACCGATCTGCGCGCCGACATCACAACGGCCTATTTCGATGCACTGGGTGCACAGGAGCGCGTGCGCATCGCTCAGGCGTCGCTCGACGTCGCAGCTAAAGCAACAGTGGCGGCCGAAAAGCGCGTCACGGCCGGACGGGTTTCGCCTGTCGAGCAGGATCGCGCCGGCGTGGCACAGGCATCGGCGCGGCTCGAGCTGGCCCAGGCGCAGAGCGACCTGGCGATTGCCATGCACACCTTGTCCGCCTATTGGGGCGAAACTGGTCAGGCAAACCTTACCTTGATCGTCCCTGAACTCGACCTGGCACCAACGCCTGCGCTGGCCGAACTGGAACAGCGACTGGCCACCTCGCCGCAGCTGCGGCGCGCGAACTTGCAGGTCCAGCGCGAGGAAGCTCAGGTCGGCGTCGATCGTGCCCAGCGCATGCCCGACCTCACGCTTATCGTCGGCCAGAAAAAGGACGACGAGATCGGGCGTTCGCAGACCGTGGTCGGCCTGTCGGTCCCGCTGCCCCTATTCAACCGCAACCAGGGCAGCCTCCAGGCCTCGCTCGGCCGCGCGGAGAAGGCACGCGCCGAACTGGAGGCCGAGCGCCTGCGCCTGCACCAGGGGCTGACCAACGCGTACCAGCGCGCCCAGTTGTCGCGCGAGCAGGTGCGCAGCATGCGGGAAAACATCCTGCCGGCCGCGCAGCGCGTGTTCGACTCAGCGGTCACCGGCTTTGAAGCCGGCAAGTTCGGGTTCCTCGACGTGCTCGACGCCCAGCGCACGCTGCTGCAGATCCGCACCCAATACATCCAGGCACTGTACGACCGCTACCGCGCCGTCGCCGACCTTGGCCGCTATGCCGCTCCAGACGCAGGCGCCAACCTCAACAACAGGAGTGCCCCATGAAGTCGACTATCAACAAAAAATCCCTCTTTTCCATCGCCGCCGTGATCGGCATAGGTCTCGCGCTCGCGCTCGCCATTCTTTTCTGGAAAAAGGACGCGCCAGCGGCCCAGGGTGAAAGCGAACACGCAGAGGAAACCGCCGAAAAGTCGGGGGGCAAGGAAGAGCATGCCGACGAGCCGCCCGGCCTGATCGAGATGACGCCGCAGCAAGTGCAAGGCGCGGGAATCGCCGTCGCGCAGGCCGCTCCGGCGCGCATCGATACCGCCGTCACGCTGCCGGGCGAAGTGCGCTTCAACGAAGACCGCACCGCGCATATCGTCCCCCGGGTGGCGGGCGTGGTCGAATCTGTCTCCGCCTCGCTCGGCCAGGAGGTGAAGAAGGGCCAGCCACTGGCCATCATCGCAAGCCCCGACCTGGCCGAACTGCGCAGTACCGCCCTCGCCGCGGACAAGCGCCTCGGACTGGCGCGCACCACCTATGAACGCGAGAAGAAGCTGTGGGAAGACCGGATCTCGGCGCAGCAAGACTACTTGCAAGCCGAGCACGCCTACCGTGAAGCGCAGATCGAGGTGCAGTCGGCCAGGTCGAAACTGACGGCCCTAGGCGCCGAGATCAACGGGGGCGCCGTGAGCCGCTATGTCCTGCGCTCGCCCTTCAACGGCGTCGTGGTCGAAAAGCACCTGTCGCAGGGCGAAGCGGTGAAGGAAGACGCGAACGCCTTCCTGGTGTCCAACCTGTCGACCGTCTGGGTGGAGATCGTGGTGGCGGCCAAGGACCTGGAATCGGTCCGCGTCGGCCAGCCGGTCACGATCAAATCAGCTGCCGGCAGCGCATCGGTGACCGGCAAGGTCAGCTATGTGGGCAGCCTGCTGGGCGAACAGACCAGGACCGCGACCGCGCGGGTCGTCATCGACAATCCGGGCCTTGCATGGCGCCCTGGACTGTTCGTGAACGTCGCTCTCGTGCGCGGCACGAAGGAAGCTGCCGTTGCGGTCGCAGCCGATGCCGTGCAGACCATTGAGGGCAAAGCCGTCGTCTTCACGAAAGTGCCGAAGGGCTTCCAGGCTAAGGAAGTCACCCTGGGTGCGAGCGACGGCAAGAACGTCGAGATCGTCGCCGGACTGAGCGCCGGGGCGCAATACGTTGCAACGGGCAGCTTCGTTGTGAAAGCCGAGCAAGGCAAAGGCAGTGCCGAGCACGAACACTGATCGAGGAACCCGACATGTTTGAACGAATTATCCGCTTCGCCATCGAGCACCGATGGCTTGTCATGCTGGGCGTCGTCGCCATGGCTGCCATCGGCATCTACAACTACCAGAAACTGCCCATCGACGCGGTGCCCGACATCACCAACGTCCAGGTCCAGATCAACACGTCGGCCGCCGGCTATTCGCCGCTGGAAGCCGAGCAGCGTGTGACCTTCCCGATCGAAACGGTCATGGCGGGCCTCCCCGGCCTGGAAGAAACCCGGTCGCTGTCGCGCTATGGCCTGTCGCAGGTGACCGTCATCTTCAAGGATGGCACCGACATCCACTTTGCACGCCAGCTCGTCAACCAACGAATCCAGGAAGCCAGGGAAAACTTGCCTGAAGGCGTGGTGCCGATGATGGGCCCGATCTCTACCGGCCTAGGCGAGATCTACCTCTGGACGGTCGAAAGCGAGCCGGGCGCGAAAAAGCCCGACGGCACACCGTACACCCCGACCGACCTGCGCGAAGTCCAGGACTGGATCATCAAGCCGCAGTTGCGGCAGGTTCCCGGCGTCACAGAAATCAATTCGATCGGCGGCTTCGAGAAGGAATACCTGATCGCACCCGATCCGGCCAAGCTCAGCTCCTACGGCCTGTCGCTGTCCGACGTCGTCGGCGCGATCGACCGCAACAATAACAACGTCGGCGCCGGCTATATCGAGCGCCGTGGCGAGCAGTTCCTGATCCGCGCACCGGGCCAGGTGCGTACCCTCGACGATATCCGCAACACGGTCCTCAGCAACGTCAAGGGCGTTGCAATCCGCGTGCGCGACGTGGCGACCGTCGACATCGGACGCGAACTGCGTACCGGCGCCGCGACCGAAAACGGCAAAGAGGTCGTGCTCGGCACGGTATTCATGCTGATCGGCGAGAACAGCCGCGCCGTGTCGCAGGCCGTTGCCGCCAAGATGGTCGAGGTGAATCGTTCGCTGCCCAAAGGCGTCAAGGCGGTGCCGGTGTACGACCGGACGGTACTGGTCGACAAGGCCATCAATACCGTCAAGAAGAACCTGCTCGAGGGTGCGGTGCTGGTGATCGTCATCCTGTTCCTCTTCCTCGGCAACATCCGTGCGGCGATCATCACGGCGATGGTCATCCCGCTGGCGATGCTGTTCACCTTCACGGGCATGGTGTCGTACAAGGTCAGCGCGAACCTGATGAGCCTGGGCGCCCTCGACTTCGGCATCATCATCGATGGCGCCGTGGTGATCGTCGAGAACTGCGTGCGGCGGCTCGCACATGCGCAGGAGCACCACAAGCGCGACCTGACCCTCACCGAGCGCTTCCATGAAGTGTTTGCGGCTGCCCGGGAAGCACGGCGACCGCTGCTCTTCGGCCAGCTCATCATCATGGTTGTGTACCTGCCGATCTTCGCGCTGTCGGGTGTCGAAGGAAAAATGTTCCACCCGATGGCCTTCGCCGTGGTTGCGGCCCTGGTCGGCGCCATGATCCTGTCGATCACCTTCATCCCCGCCGCGGTGGCCCTGTTCATCGGCAAGCGCGTCACCGAGAAGGAGAACAGGCTCATGGGCATGGCCAAGCGTGCTTATGCGCCGATGCTCGAAAAAGTCATGCGCAACGCGGCACTGGTTATCACGAGCGCGGTCGTCCTCGTCGTCCTGTCGGGGTTACTGGTGACGCGGCTGGGCAGCGAGTTCATTCCGAGCCTGAACGAAGGCGACCTGGCGTTGCAGTCGTTGCGCATTCCTGGCACCAGCCTGAGTCAGTCCGTGGAAATGCAGAAAAAGGTGGAAGCCGGCCTGAAAGCGAAGTTCCCGGAGATCGACAGAGTGTTTGCCCGCACCGGCACTGCCGAGATCGCATCGGACCCGATGCCGCCGAACATCTCGGACGGCTACATCATGCTCAAGCCTGAAGCGCAATGGCCAGCGCCGAAGAAGAGCCGTGACGAACTGATCGCAGCGATTCAGGAAGAGACCGAGAAATACGCCGGCAATTCCTACGAGTTCTCGCAACCCATCCAGTTGCGATTCAATGAACTGATCTCCGGCGTGCGCAGCGACGTTGCCGTCAAGGTCTTCGGCGACGACATGGAGGTGCTTGCATCGACCGGCAAGGAGATCGCCGAGGTACTTCAGCGCATTCCCGGCGCGGCCGAAGTGAAGGTCGAGCAAACGGGCGGCCTGCCTATGCTGACCGTTAACATCGACCGCGAGAAGACTGCGCGCTATGGCCTGAACATTGGCGACGTGCAGGAAGCCCTGGCCATCGCAACCGGCGGTCGCGAAGCCGGCACCATGTTCGAGGGCGACCGCCGCTTCGACATCGTCGTTCGTTTGCCCGAAACGCTGCGAACCGATCTCGACGCGCTCAGGCAGCTGCCGATCTCCCTGCCCGCCAAGGACGGCGGCGCGACGACCTATATCCCCCTGGGCGAGGTTGCTTCGCTCGAATTCGCGCCAGGTCCGAACCAGATCAGCCGGGAAAACGGCAAGCGACGCATTGTCGTTAGTGCGAATGTGCGCGGACGCGATATCGGCTCGTTCGTACCTGAAGCGTCCGCAGCAATCGCCCAGAAGGTCAAAGTGCCGGCGGGCTACTGGACGAGCTGGGGCGGCACCTACCAGCAACTGCAGTCGGCCACTACCCGGCTCCAGCTGGTCGTACCGCTCGCCCTGTTCATCGTCTTTACGTTGCTGTTCATGATGTTCAATAACGTGAAGGACGGGCTGCTGGTCTTTACGGGTATCCCCTTTGCCCTGACGGGTGGCGTCATCGCACTGGCTCTGCGCGGTATTCCGATGTCCATCTCGGCGGCGGTCGGGTTCATTGCGCTCTCCGGTGTCGCGGTGTTAAACGGCCTGGTGATGATTTCCTATATCCGCACCTTGCGCGAAGAAGGCATGGGGCTGGACCGGGCCATCACGCACGGCGCCTTGACGCGGCTGCGGCCAGTGCTGATGACGGCCCTGGTGGCGTCCCTCGGCTTCGTGCCGATGGCGATCGCCACCGGCACCGGGGCCGAAGTGCAGCGGCCATTGGCCACCGTTGTGATCGGGGGCATTCTTTCCTCGACGGCGCTGACGCTGCTCGTCCTTCCCCTCCTCTACCGGCTTGCGCATCGCAAAGACAGCGATGAAGTACCAGCGGAGCCGGTGAAGGTTCTCGTGCATTGAGACTGCCGGGCCGCGAGGAATTCTTGCGGCCCGGCTGAGGAGGATGAAATGCGTGAAGACACCCCAAGTCGGTCGCCAGGCACGCGCCGGCTTTTCGGGCTGGACCTTGCTGCGCACGGAACGGCTCTCCTGAGCTTCATGACTGGAGCAGTCGTTTTGGAAAGCGTCGTCCTCATGGGAGCTGCCTCGCATCACGCAGCAAGCATCGGTTTTCGCCTGCTACTTGACAACAAGGATACTGGGCAATTTCGAATCAGGTCGGGCGACGCATTGTATTCACTTGCCCAGCTCATCATTTGGGCATGTTGCCTGCTACTGGCTATATGCGTTACCGCCATGGGCGCACACGGCATGTTTCACGCAGAGCCGCTCAATGCCCTGGCAATAGCAGGCTTCGCGATACCGGGAGCGCTGGCCGCTACGACTACCGCTGCGCTGGCTTTGCGGACTGGCGGTGCTGGACGTAGAGGGCGCGCGGTCGATGCAATGCTGTCCGGAGCGCCGGCCGTGCTGGCGTTTTGTGTCGCGTTCAGCCCACTGGGCGTTGAGGCAGGAAAGCTGGACGCACTTGCCGGGCTGAGCATCGTACTGATGCTGTGCGCACGTATCGTGCTCCATCTTGGCCGGATTCTGGACTGATTCGCTGCTAGAGAGACAAAGCGTTGAACGCAATCGCAAGGAGACGAACAATGAAACTACAACAACAGCTGCCCGATCCGATACGTGGTCAGCTCATCGAAGTAGTTGGAATCAGCAGCCTGATTTTCTTTGGCCTGATGATGGTGTTTTTCGGTTGGCTCCAATACAAGGACCGCAACAATCCGGCAAACAAGAAGAAAAGGAAGGGCTCAGCGCGCAGCGCGAAGAAAAAATAGCAATCCTCCGGCGTCCTTGGCGCCCGTCCGTATCGCGGGCGAGCGGCAGGAAGCGTGCCGAACTCTCCGCGAGGGTCTCGCTTCTCTAATTTGTCAGCACACCGTAATTACTATATAAGGGGAAAACAATGGGTTCAGGACATTCACATGCAGCACAGCCGGGCCAGAACGAACGACCACTCTGGATTGCCCTCGGTCTCACGACCGCCTTCCTCATCGCTGAAATTATCGGCGGCATCCTTACCAACAGCTTGGCGCTAATCTCGGATGCAGCGCACATGTTTACCGACAGCGCGGCGCTGGCAATTTCACTGGCCGCAATCCGCATCGGCAAACGCCCGGCAGACAGCAACCGGACATTCGGGTACTACCGCTTCGAGATCCTGGCGGCCGCTTTCAACGCCATGCTGCTGTTCGCGGTGGCGATCTACATCCTTTACGAGGCTTACCAGCGACTGCACAATCCACCGGAAATTCAGTCGGGAACGATGCTGATGGTTGCCGCTTTCGGCCTGGTCGTGAACCTCGTTAGCATGCGCCTGCTCTCGAGCGGCAAGGACAGCAGCCTGAACGTCAAGGGCGCCTATCTGGAAGTCTGGAGCGACATGCTCGGTTCGATTGGCGTGATCATTGGTGCGCTCGTTATTCGCTACACCGGCTGGACCTGGGTCGATTCGGTGATTGCCGTTGCGATCGGGCTGTGGGTGCTGCCACGTACTTGGACGCTGCTCAAGGCAAGCATGAACGTGCTGCTCGAGGGGGTGCCAGAGGGACTGGGCATTGCCGACGTCAAGGATGCAATTGCGCGAGTGCCGGGCGTAGCCAGCGTTCACGACCTGCATGTATGGTCGATCACCAGCGGAAAAGCCAGCCTGACAGTGCACGTCGTGCAGGGTACTGCTGTCACAGACCCGCAAGCCCTCCTGATGGCGATCCGCGAACTCGTGGCGCGCGAGTACGATATCCATCACAGCACCATCCAGATCGAAACGACGCCCTGTGAACAGGCGACTGAAGAGCACAGCTTCGGGCCTACGCTGGCACACGAGCACGCCGGCCACGACGAGCATGAAGGAGAAAAGCGATGATCGACCATATCAGGGCCAACCTCGTCGAGGCACGCGACGCGCTCGACCGCCTCATCAGCGATGATACCCAACTCGGCAATATTCAGGCCGGCGCCTCCCTGTTGATCGACGCATTGCGCAGCGGACGCCGCGTCATCTCGTGCGGAAACGGCGGCTCGATGTGCGATGCGATGCATTTGGCCGAAGAGCTGTCGGGGCGATTCCGCGAGGATCGCCCAGCGATGGCAGCCGTGGCCATCAGCGACCCGAGCTATATCAGCTGTGTCGCCAACGACTACGGCTACGACCAGGTGTTTGCCCGCTTCGTCCAGGGTAACGGCGCCGCTGGCGACGTCCTGTTCGCAATCAGCACGAGCGGCAGCAGCCCATCGGTCGTGCTGGCTGCCCAGGCTGCCCGTGCGCGCGGAATAAAGGTGATCGGCCTGACTGGGCGGTCAGGGTCGCAGCTCGAACAGAATGCCGACGTATGCATCTGCACAAGTGCGGGCCGGTACGCAGACCGGGTGCAGGAGCTGCATATCAAGGTCATCCATATCCTGATCGAGTTGGTCGAGCGCGCTTTGCAGCCGGCGAACTACCCAGTCAACGGGTAAGCCGCCGACAGGGCCCCACAATAGGCGTCTGGAAGCGGACGCGCCTGCTTACGTCCCGCTGCGTGCTCCACTGAACTTGAGCAGCCGCAGCCCATTGAAGACCACCAGCAGGCTCGCGCCCATGTCCGCAAACACTGCCATCCACAGGGTGGCCGATCCCGCAATCGCCAGTCCCAGGAACACCGCCTTGATCGAAAGGGCGGTAACGATGTTTTGCTTCAGGATGGCACTGGCCTGCCTGCTCAATCGGATGAACTGAGGGATCTTACGCAGGTCGTCATCCATGAGCGCGACGTCGGCTGTTTCAATCGCCGTATCCGTGCCGGCCGCACCCATGGCGAAGCCGATATTTGCCTTGGCCAGCGCCGGCGCGTCGTTGATCCCATCTCCTACCATCCCAACGACACGGTGACGGGCAATCTCTTCATCGACCGCTGCAAGCTTGTCTTCCGGCAGCAGGTTGCCCCGGGCGTCGTCGATGCCGACCTGGCGGGCGATCGCGGCCGCGGTGACCGCGTTGTCGCCGGTAAGCATGACGGTGCGCACACCAAGTTTGTGAAGCTGGGCAATCGCCTCGCGGCTGGTTTCACGAATGGTATCGGCTACACCAATGATCAACAGCGGCGCCGCTTCGTCACATAAGACCACTGCGGTTTTGCCCTCGCCTTCGAGTTTCGCGAGTGCCGCCTCGGTTGCGTCATTGCAGATACCGAGCTCCTCGACCAGCCGGTGGTTGCCCAGGTAGTACCACTTGCCGTCGATTTTGCCTTTCGTGCCACGGCCAGTGAGTGCTTCGAAATCCGTCACGGTCGACACGGGAACGCTTCCTTCCTGATCCGACCAGTAGCGGCTCACCGCGGTCGACACCGGGTGGTCCGAGCGGTCGGCAAGAGACGCCGCCAGTTGCAGCGAGCTGCCAGGGTCACCTCGCAAGGGGAATACATCGGTCACGACCGGCTTGCCCTGCGTAATGGTACCGGTCTTGTCCAAAGCCAGCGAACGCACTTTGCCGCCCTCTTCAAGGTAGACGCCGCCTTTGATCAGGATTCCCATCCTGGCAGCCGCGGCGAGGCCGCTCACGACCGTCACCGGGGTCGAGATCACGAGTGCGCAGGGACAGGCGATCACGAGCAGTACGAGCGCCTTGTAAATCCATGGCATCCACTGCGCTCCCAACACCAGGGGCGGGAAGACGGCGACTGCAAGTGCCAGCGCAAACACGATCGACGTATAGACCTTGGAGAACTTGTCGACAAAGCGCTGGGTGGGCGCGCGGCTGCCTTGCGCCTCTTCGACGGCGCGGATGATGCGCGCGAGCGTCGAATTGCTGTGGGCAGCCGTAACGCGATATTCGAATGATCCGGTCTCGTTGACCGTGCCGGCGAACACGATGTCACCTACCGATTTCCAAACCGGAATGCTTTCGCCCGTGATCGAGGCCTGGTTCACGGCAGACTGACCGGCCGTCAGTGCACCGTCCAGGGCAATCCTCTCCCCAGGCCTGACACGCGCGATGGTACCGACCGGGACGCTTGCCGCTTCACGTTCCGTCCAGGTGCCATCCTCCAGGAGCACCTGCACGGTATCCGGTGTCAGGGCAACCAGGCCCTGGATTGCGTTTCGTGCCCTGTCGAGCGAACGCGCCTCGATCAGCTCGGCAAGCGCGAACAGGACCATGACCATCGCGGCTTCCGGCCATTGGCCGATCAGTACCGCGCCGGTAACGGCGATCGACATCAAGGCATTGATGTTGAGGTTGCGATTCTTGAGGGCTATCCAGCCCTTCTTGTAGACGCCCAGGCCGGAAACAGCGATGGCGGCCACTGCCAGCAGAATGACCGGTACGGAATTCTCTACCCCGGTGCTCCAGGCAACGATCTCGGCACCGATAGCTGCAGCCAGGCCAAGCAGAAGGCTGATGAATTGCTTGTTCTGGGTAGGCGGCGCCGTCGGCGCGGTGCGCTGGCCCGGCACATTGCCGATTGCGGTCGCCTGCATCCCGATCGACTTCAGGGCTTCTTCAATCAGGGAAACAGGGCCAGTATGCCAGACAGCCAGACGGCGCTGAACCAGATTAAACTCCAGCTTCTCGACCTGGAATACGCCGGCGAGCTTGCTGCGAATGAGCGCCTCCTCGGTCGGGCAATCCATGTTCTCGATCCGGAATACGGTATTGGTTGCAGACGCATCGACGGCGAGGTCGCCTTCCACGACCGGTTCCATTCCAACCGCGCGGATGGCAGAGATAATGGGAGCTGGGTCAGGGAGACTGTGCGAAACCCGCAGTTTTCTCTGGACGAGATTGAAGTCCAGCTGCCCGACGCCCGATACGCGGGCCAGCGCCTGACGTAGCAACCCTTCTTCAGTCGGGCAATCCATCTGCGCAATGCTCAGCTCGAGTGCGGTTGTACCCGCACCTGAGGTCGCGGCGTTTGTTGTTACCGCGCCCGCCTTTGCGCAACAGGACTTACTCTGGCAATCCGACATGTCCATCCCCTGCAAACTGTGTATAGTTCGCATTTAAAACCCTGTAGCTAGTACAGGGTCAAGCGTTTATCGAACGAAACAGGGCAATCATTTATGAAAATTGGCGAACTGGCGGAGCGATCCGGCTGCCTGGTGGAGACAATCAGGTATTACGAGCGAATCGGTCTTTTGATGCCGCCTGAGCGCGCAATGAATAACTATCGGACCTACAATGAACGGCATAGCGAACGCCTACTGTTCATACGTCATTGCCGGGCGCTGGACATGACCCTGGACGAAATCCGGACCTTGCTGGACTTCCGGGACGATCCCCAGGTTGAGTGTGTAGGGGTGAACGAGCTCCTTGACAAGCATATCGCTCACGTCGTCGAGCGCATCCAGGCACTGACGGCGCTGGAAGCACAGTTGCGCGAGCTAAGGGGCCGCTGTGTAGTCGCAGATACGACAAGCTCATGCGCGATCTTGCGCGCGCTCGGTACGGAAGGAAGCTGTGAAGTTTCGGCGCACCGGGTTCATGGTTGAACTGCCGAGATGTCGGTTTGCTTTAAAGAACGAGTGACGTCGTTGGGAACGAGGCAGACACTGCTTGCCTGAAACGTTGGCCCTAAGCAACACTGCGGCTCGCCGAACGCAACAAATGGGAATCAAGCGAGAGCAGACATGCGGCGGACCTTCGTTTCGCTTGTTTGCTCTCTTTCCTGCGGCGCTACGTTGAGGAGTTTCGTGGCTCTCTAGTGGGACACAGCGTGTCCCCTGACCGTAGAGCCGGCCCCCGATTGCCCCATGCTTCTGCACTCCTGAGCGCAGCGGCGGCAAGCCTCGGCGCAGTCCTGGCAATGCTGCGCCTGGTGCCGGCTGCACTCGTCGGCACACGCTTCGCAAATGTCCGCACACAGCTGGCACACCTGCCCGGCGTGCTCCGTGCCGCGACTCATGAGCTGGGCGGCAAGGCGGCAAACCGCTGCGCATTCGTTGTCCAGCTCGATACATCGTGTCATCATCTTCGGATCGGGCTCCTGGAGACAGGCGCTCGCGCAGCTATCGCAGGCCTGGGCACATTCGTAACAAGCCTGGATACAAGATTGGAACTGATTTTGGTTCATGATCTAACTCCTTGCGGTTCGTTGACAGGTTGCCTCTTTCGGGATGTCCGCACGCATTGCAACGTGTCTCATGGTCTGTTTTACGCACTTGCTGCTGCCGGTCGAGGTCAGAACCAGAAGCGCACGCCAGCGACGGCCTGCACCACTTTCGTGTCCCCGCCACGCATGCGAGTGAAATCAGCGGTCTTGCCGAACTGCCGGTTCCACGTCACCCCGATATAGGGTGCAACCTGGCGGGTGATCTCGTAGCGAAGACGCAGGCCCACGTTCAGGTCTGACAGCCCGCTGCCTGTGGCCCGTTCCGGATCGCTGCGGCTGTACAGGTTGGCCTCGACCTCGGGCTCCAGGATCAGCCGCGAAGTGAACAGGACCTCGTACTTCGCGTTCAGCCGTACAGCAAGACCGCTTCCTCCGCGCCAGTAGGCCGTCGCCTCGGTTTCGAACCAGTACGGCGCAAGTCCCTGCACGCCGAACGCGAGCCAGTCGCGGCTCTTGCCTTCGCCGCTGTCATGCCGGACACCGAGCTGGGTGCTCCAGAAGGTCGCGAAGGCGCGATCCCAGAGCAGCTCGGCGCGCGCCGAATGGAGCGTGCCGCCGCGCCGCTCACCCTCGACCTTGACCCAGGCCTTGTTGTAGTCGTTTCCATACCAGGCTTCGAGTTCGAGATTCTGTCCTCGTTCGCCGTCGCCTTTCGCTGCTTCGGCCTTATCCACGAGCACCTTCCAGAACGGTGCGTCATCATTCATTTCGTGGTTGCCCAGGTGTGCGAAGCGCGTACCTTCGTTATAGGCGTTCGGATCGCGCGCATTGGGCGGCGGGGAGCCGCCCTGCATCGGCCCCATTTGCATGTCGTGGCCTACCGCTCCAGCGACCGCGGGCATCGGGTGGGTCATCCCGGCATGCCCTGCAGCTGGTGATGTTGCGCCACCGGTGCCATGGCCCATTGCGGAGTGGTCCATGGCTGGCGGCACGCCGCCTGATGCGGACGTCGGTGCCGGTTCCTGTGGCGCAGGCATTGCATGGCCTGCATGTGCGCCGCCGTGGCCCTGGTGTTGGTCAGGCGCCCCATTTTGCCCGGCAGCCTGCCCCTTTGCTTCGTCCGCGCCATGGTGCCCCTGATGCTGGTTGTTCGGCGCAGCCGCTGGCGGAGATTGGGCGCGCTTGGTACCCGAGTGGACCGGCTGCGACTTTTTCGCGGCCTTTCGCTTGGCTGGCGCCGCTGACGCAGGGGGAGCGCTTTGTGACGACGGCACCGTGCCGTGCTCCATGGCTGCGTGATCAACCGCAGGCTGGGCGCCGTGCATGGAGTGGTCTTGCCCGTGCGTGCCAGAAGTAGCTTGCGCTAAGACGCCTTGTGAGAACAACGAGGCGACAAGGAAAACGAGCGGTACAGGCTTTTTCAACAGCGATTTCATGATACGACGACCTCCCGGAACATGCCCGCTTCCATGTGATACATCAGGTGGCAGTGAAACGCCCAGTGACCGGGGGCGTCGGCGGTGACGCGGAAGCTGACCCGCTGAGCAGGCTGGACGTTGATCGTGTGCTTGCGCACCTGGAACTGGCCGCTTGGCGATTCGAGCTCGCTCCACATGCCGTGCAGATGGATGGGGTGGTTCATCATCGTGTCGTTGACGAGGACAACCCGCAGGCGCTCGCCGTATCGGAAATGGATCGGAAGGGATTCGGAGAACTTCTGGCCGTCGAACGACCACATGAAGCGCTCCATATTGCCGGTCAGGTGCAGCTCGATCTCGCGCGTCGGTTCCCTCGCGTCGACTGGTCCCCCGACGGTGCGCAAGTCGGCGTAGGTGAGGACACGGCGGCCGTTGTCCCGCAGGTTCACGCCAGGGTCGTCCAGGTTTGTCCTCGGCATGTCGACGTGCATATCGACGCCCGGGCCGTACTCGGTACGCGCATGGGTCACCTTGGGAGGCGGGACCGGTGGACTGGACGCGGACGCCGGCTGCGCATGGCCTGCGTGCGCGGTGCCTGACGGTACTGGCTGCTGCGCATGGCCCTGGTGTGCGGAATGCATGCCCTGCCCTTGCGGCGCCGGCGGCTGCATTGCGTGCCCTGCCATGGCCACCGACGGCGCTTGCTCCATTGCGCCGTGGCCTGCCCCGTGCCCGCCGTGGCCGCCCGTCATCCCCATGGCACCCATCATGTCGACCATCGACAGCCATTGCGCCTCTTCGATGGCCGGTACCGGCGCCTGCATCCCGGGCCGCGGCGCGAGCGTTGCGCGCACCATTCCCGAGCGCCCGATCGACTGCGCAAAGATCGTATAGGCCCGGTCGTCAGTCGGTTCGACGATGACGTCATAGGTCTCCGCGACCGAGATACGGAATTCGTCGACCGTCACCGGCTCGACGTCCTGGCCGTCAGCCGCGACGACGGTCATCTTCAATCCCGGAATGCGCACGTCGAAGATCGTCGTGGCCGCTCCGTTGATGAACCGCAGGCGCACTTTTTCGCCAGGCCGGAACAGGCCTGTCCAGTTGGTTTCCGCAGTTGCCCCGTTGATCAGGTAACGCAGAGCGCCACTGATGTTGCGGCTGGCTGTCACGTCGCTGAAGTCGGTCGGCATCATACGCATCTGGTTCCACATCTTGCGCTTGTCGACCGCAGAAGCGAATCCCATGCTCTGGATGTCCCGGACGAACTCGCCGAAAGTCGGTTGCTTGTTGTTGAAGAAATCGCTCATCTTCTTCAGGTTCGCCAGCACGCGCTCGGGCTTCTCGTCGGTCCAGTCCGATAGCATGACGACGTGTTCCCGGTCGGCCTGGACGCGCTCGCCGCCCTTCGGCGAGATGACGATCGGGCCATACAGCCCGGTTTGCTCCTGAAACGCCGAATGGCTGTGGTACCAGTATGTGCCGCTTTGTTTTACGTCGAACCTGTAGGTGAAGGTCTGGCCAGGCTCGATGCCTGAGAAGCTCAGTCCCGGCACGCCGTCCATTTCCGCTGGCAGCAAAATTCCATGCCAGTGGATCGAGCTGACCGTCGGCAGCCTGTTGGTGACGCGAATGGTGATGGTGTCACCCTCGTTCCAATACAGCGTCGGCGCCGGAACCTGGTCGTTGACGGCAGTCGCGATGCGGGGCGCGCCCGTATAGTTGACCGGCAAAGGTCCAATGACCAGATCAAACTCAGTTCCCCGCAGCGCTCGCCGGTCGCCCGGCTGCGCAAATAGCAGCCCGGGGCTTAGTCCCGCCAGTCCAGCGATGGCGCCCGCTCCCTGCAGGAAGCGGCGGCGCCAGCTGCTCGTGCATCCGGCGTCGATGTCAAACCCATTCATGTGATTCTCCAGTTCGTAACAATTTCGTGTGTTCGATACCTGGGCATGCTGCTAGCTGCAGCGTGAACCGTCATCGCGACGGATGTCATATGCTCGAGGCAGGTATAGCGACGCCACAGGAGAGGCGGCGCAATGCGCGGGCCGGCCCTTGTCAGGACAGCACAGCAGCGGTGGTTCGTGGAGGGCGTTCCAGTCGGGCCGGAATTTGCTCGGCGAAGGAGGAGATGGAGGGTGGTGGGAGTAGCTGCTCCGGCACTTGAGCCGGGCTCACGAGGAAAAACGGCGGCGGTGCGTAACTGCCGATGCAGCAGGCCGAACACGTACCGCAACTGGACCTCTTCTGGGGGTCCGTGTGCTCACAGTTGTCGTCAGAGCTCAGTCCGCCGCTTGCGGACGCAACCCTCATGTCATCGCAGTCGTCAGCATCGGCGACATTTGCCATGGCAATGCGCGCGCTATGCTCCCCTTGCGCGGTCACGCCCGTTGGAGGCGAGTGATGCATCAGGCTGCACTGGTACCGCGTTATCCCGGCGATACTTTGTATCGGGAGGATGACGAATAACAGGCACAGGAAGAATGCTCGTAGCCGTGGGCGCATGTGGGAAATTTAACATGCACTCTAAGCCCGGTGCACACGTTTCCCGAGGGCACTGAAGGAAGACTCGTCGCGTCGGAATCAGACTGAGCACGAGCCGTACAGCCACCCTCCAGATATCTATTGGCTGAGCACGATGTGGACTTCTACTATTCAGCCTGGACTCTACGCCAAGTAGGCCAATTGAGTAAAGGTGACAGACTCTCCCTTAAGTAACCATACTTGGGTAAATCGACCTAGGTTCCCGAGTGCCGGCCAAAACGCTCATGCTCTCCAAAAACAAATCATTGCATAGCTCTACGGGAGTGCCTATATTTATCCTTCCGGACAATCACAAATTATCGATGTTATTCCGGGCTGGTATATGTTCGTGACGCATTAGGTGTAACGTCACCCTTGTCGCCCATCCGACGAAAGTTGCTTGATGTCCAGCTCTCAACTCCACCATTATGTGCCCCGCTTCCTATTGCGTCGTTTCGGACGCGGCAAGAACGATCAACTCCATACCTATGATAAAGCAACGCGTAAAGCGTTTTCGCGCGCCATTAGCAAATTAGCCGCACATTACGACTACTATGACTTCGAGTTTAGCGGCCGCTCCATGACCATAGAACCAGCCCTGGCGGATGCCGAAGCGAAGGCTGGCGCGCATATTGCGCGCATCGTCAAGGAACGTCGATTGGACAAGGCCAATGCTCTTGAGCTCGGAGAATTAGCCCGTTTTTTTTCGGTCCAGTTGGTGCGGACTCCAGCCAATCATGCCGCCGGAGCCGAACTGTTTGCGCGCATGGAGGCTTGGCTGCGCGCGGAAGGTTTGCCAGAGGCGTTCTTTGCGCCGGACCCTATGGTTGGCACTGGAAAGAATGCAGAGCGCGCGCTAATGGCGCGGCGGATTGTGAATGCACCACGTGACTATGGCCAAGCGTTCCTCGACAAAGACTGGGTGTTATTCGAGACAGATCCAGGCGATCCTTACCTCATTGGCGATCATCCTTTAGTTATGCATAACGAGCACCCAGCAGGTTTGCGCGGCAACGTAGGCTTAGCGGTCGAAGGCATTGAAATTTACTTTCCGCTATCTCCCCAACTGACACTTGGGATGCTTTGCCCCTCTATTGGCGCTCAAATCCATGCGAAGCTAGCGGCTGGCCACCCTGGGACTCTTCCCAAAAACAACTCGCAGCCAGCTCGCTTGCTGCAGGCTATAGCCAGCGGAACGCCACTGGATGTGGGAATCGACGGCAGCGCATTTTTCAATGCGTTACAGATTGCCCATGCGGAACGCTTCGTGTTTTCGTCTGACGGGAATTTCAAAATGGTTGAATCGATGTTACGTGACGATCCATCCTTGCAGCGTGGATTACGCCTGACGGAAGCGACAGGGAAATTTTAGTAGAGCGGGTGGTGTGAGGGCAGTGCAGTCATGGACTCGTAACTAACTTCCGCTAGCTCCGTTTTTTACAGGAGCGGCTCACTTCGCCACTTTTTGCGCTCGATTTTGTGTGTAAGCGTTCTGCAGCAAGTCGGGGCCACGTTGCATGGGTTAGCCAATGCTGGCCTGTGCTGCTTGTGCGACCAGACACTCCCCGACATAAGCCAGTTCCTCGTTGACTTCCTCCTCACGCTTTTGAAGCGCTGCCAAGCGTTGCTGTTGGGCCTGCTGGGCCTCAACTGGCGCTTTACTCATCTGCGCGATTTTGATCGCGCAGGCAGCAATCTTCTGCCTCAGATCTGCGAGCAAGTTATTGCAGGACAGTTGCTTCTTTTGCGTGAAAAGCTGACATTCGAACAGGCGAATCGCATCGTAAATCTTGACGATTTCCTTGCTCGTCTTGGAGTGAACAAAATTCAGACTTCCTTCGTCAAAAGCATGGTGCTCCTGGTTTTGGCCGCCCCAATTCACCAAATCTTGTTTTATGAAGTCAAAGTGAGCGCGGTCATAGGCGATATGTGGCTCGACTAGCGCGAACGTCTTTTCCAGGCTGAGTTGCAGGTATATGCTCTTTTTTAACGCAGTTTTTGTGAACCGCGCCGTCACAGAAACTGAGTTGTCCAAGCAATACTCTAGGACCATCGACTCGAACCAGATGCGACAATAGATCAAGGCCTGTCGAATATCATACACGCCCAAAGCCCGATGGATTTTCTCTTGGAACCCACCCGCGTGGTCCACCACGACGATGCCTTGGTTCGTGTAGCTGAGAACGCAGCTACTGTGCTGGTCAGACTGCGGATTTCGATCGGCGATAATGCAGAATCGCTCCCAGAATAGGCGATCATGCGTCGTGATAATCATCTGTACCCGACGCAAGTACGGATCAGCAAAGAACAGGTCGATGATATTGGACCGGTGGTCGCTGTCGATCGCGTTGACGACGTCGTCAAACACAATCAATGGAAATTTGTTCTTCTCTGCCATCGCCAACAGCAAGGAAAGCCCAAGTGCCCGCAAGTGCCCCTCACTCAGTACCGAGAAGGCGTCCAGTGAACTCCCATCAGCGTTCAAAATCTTGATGCGATAGGTTTGACCCGTTTTCTCGAAACTTAGCGCATCAATGCGTTCATGGACATCGTCATGATGATTGATCGCCTTATAGTATTCGGCCGCCTTGCCTTCGATGCCGGCGATTCGCGCTTTTTCCAAGGTGAACTTATACCGCAACAGATCGCGGTAGAGGTTTCCATACTCCAGCTGCAACTGGTCGATGAATGCGTTGAGCCGCGCATTGTCGGTATCGTTACCTTGCAGGCCGGCGCGCTGCCGCGTTAGCTCGGCTAGCTGTCGGCTGATTTCTTTTAGTGAGGCCAGTGACGACTTCTTTTCATCGAAGAGCCCTCTGAGCACCTCGGCCGCTTGCTTGAGTTGTTCGGCTTCTTGCTCGAGGCGCTTCACCTGGACACCCACCTGCGCTATCTCATTTTGCTTCTTTTTGCAGATTTCGAGGTAAGCCTCAACCCCTGCCTCATCATCAGCCAGCAGTTCGGTGAACGTGGTAAGAACCTGCGTCGCTGCCCCGGCCCTGTCTGTCGCGGAATGGAAATTTGTCAGTTTGGACCGAACGCCCTCCAACATTAAGGCACACGGCGCGCCCAGTCGCGCGTTGCTGTCGATCGCCGTGATGGCCGTGCCGATGGCTACGGCCAGCTGAATTACGCCCCCCTCGACTCGCTCCTGTGAAGTCCTGAGCTGGTCGAGCACGCCTAATGTTGCCAGCTCGCGCCGAGCCTTATCAAACGGATTGTCAACCACACGAGCCAACGGGGTCGAACAGGCGGGACAGTGTTCGCTCGCCCCCGCGTGCTCGATCACCTGCAACGCCTCAAAGACCGCGCGGTAATTGACGGCGACTAGGTTTTTCAGGAACGCCGCGTCGATTTTGGATTTTCGAGCGAGTAAGCGACGAGCAATCCGCACAGCACCGAGGACGTGCTTCATCTGAGCAGCAAACGGCATTTGCGCGACCTTCAGCCGTTCTGCCTTACGCAGTTTGAGTTCGGCTAGTCTTGCCAAACGGGCGTGCCGGGCACGCACGGCGAATTGTTGATTGATGCGCAAGCCCAGGCGTGTACATACCTCGTCGTCGACGGAGGAAACGTTATAGCGGTGGCGCCGCCGCCGCTCCCAGAGCTCCGCCCTGGTGGTGTCGAGAGTGCGCACGGCCTCGATTTGGCTGGGTTGCCGATAGGATGTGAGGTCGAAGTTCTCGGGCTTCACGAACCGCGAAATCACCTCCTGAAATTCTTCCAGCCCGAACAAAGTAGCAATCACATCCTGTTCCGCGCTCCCGGTGTCCTTCGAGCCTAGCAAAGAAAATTCCTGCAGCCGGTTACGATCGATGAAGCAGCATGACCAGGTCAGGCTGGCAGGTACGCGGTTGCGGTCCGTACCCATCAGGTTCAGCTCGACCTTACCTGTGCCCCTTGCAATGTATTGCTTGACCTTGGTCTTACGGCGGTCGGCCTCCTTGATATGGCCTGTGGTGGCGTACTCCAGCGCTTCGCATAAGGAGGACTTGCCCCCGCCGTTAGGTGCGTAAAAGATATTCTTGATCTTACTAAACCGCAGTAGCGTCCCTTTGTCTTCGGGGCCAAATGCGCCGAAGCCACGGAAGTTCCTCACTTGCAGCGTAGCCAATGGCCTGAGTCCAGACGGGGCAACCCAGCCTAGCTCTGGCCGAGCATCTAGAATTCTTTTGAACCGCCCGGCGTAGCGCTGATAGTTGGTCGTGAGTAGCTCGTTGTTGGCTGAGGTTAAGTGGAGTTTGATGTGATCGGAATACCTTCCTTTGTCCTGCATCCCCTTGTACATACACCAAAGAAGTGCGAGATAGGCGTCTGACTTCCCGGCCAGGTTCTCCTTAGCAAAGCTCAACAGGTACTGACTCATCTGCACTCCCTATCGTGGCGGGCCCGAAACGTACTCGGGCCGAATTGATTGCATTATAACAATGTTGCTTGCTTATCCTTATAGGTTTTCTTCGGTTATCAATCCGGCAATGAACACCACGGGAGGTTTTTCGTGGCGGTCCGACCGAGATGGGAAGAACGATGATGGCTGGAGGTGCTAGGCAAAGGCGAAAAATTGCGAATCGTTCCCGCGACCGATGCACTGATGGTCGAATCGGCGCGCTACTGACGCCAGCTGAGTTACCCGCCGTATTCGATCCCCGGCGAGTTGACTCCGCTACTGTTACCAATCGGGGGAAACGCGGTCCATGTCCCCCGGCGGAGTCCATGAGATTTTCAAGATGATTTTTGCCAAAACCGCAGATTGGCTCAGTCAATGCGGTCCGGAGCATACGTCCACAGCGGCACGTATGCCCCAAGCGTCAGTCCACTGGCTACGGCATACCGCCGGTTCCTATATGGCCAGCAACGATGTCGACCTGCGACACGTTCGCGATAACCTCGGACAGAAGTCTATCAGTACGACCAACACCTACCTGCATTCGTCGGACGACGCTCGCCACGCCGAAACTGTAGCCAAGAATAAGACTGCCTGGTGGCCGCTCGGCCGCATTTGGTACTGAGCGCAGGCTTTATCCCTCTTTATTGGAACGCAAATAAAGTCAAATAATTTCATATAGACCATCATTTAGCATGATTTGGGAAGCATTTCTACGGCAGTCAGCATCTCTCCAAATGGATGTTTCCCGCGATAGCGCCGGGTTCGTCCGCTACGGGAAAACAGTGAGTAAGCCGGCGAAGCTCCCCTGCTGACGCTCTGCCTTCGCGGAAGGTCCGCCACCAGGCAGAGAGCGCATCTTTTACCTGCTTAACTCCACAATGAAGTTCGGGTCGAAGTCAGCATTTTCGGCATGGCCGCCTCTCATCATATAGCCTAAAGGGTTGGCCACGACTCTGCATAGACCTACAGAATAATCAAAGCTGGAGTGGGTATGCCCGTGAATCCAGAAAGTTGCCAGACGCACGAGCTCATCCAGGTCTGACGCAAATGCACCCGAAACCGGATCTGAAGCATATTCAGGCGCAACAGATTGCCTCGACGGCGCCATATGTGTAATCACCACTGTCGGGCCTGGGTGGGGTTCTCTTAGCTTTCCCTCGAGCCATGACCTTTGCTCAGCATGCAGCTGTACGGTGTCCAGTGGCCGTAACTTGCGATAACCCGCTGAAGCTACACGAATCCGTTGATAGTCGTTCATCACGTTGCCGGCATCGACCATGACATCGCTTCTGCGGTCCGGACCGAACAGTAAAAAGTCAGTCCACAGTGTCACACCCAAGAAACGTACCCCTTGCAGCACGTACTCGTCACAGTCGAGGTAATGCACATTGGAATACTTGTCGCACTCAACACGTATAGCGTCTCCCATATGATCAAGGGTTTCGCCGTAAAACTCGTGATTGCCGGAGACATATAGTACCGGGGTGTCTGGGAAGGCCTGGGCTGCCCAAGCAGGGGCGCGCGCCTTTGTGTGGATGTCTCCGGCTAACACCACGACGTCCGGCCGGCTAACCCCAGTGTCGAACCGCGGGGCGAAGTCCCGCCACACCTCAAGATGAAGATCAGACAAAACCAGCAAACGCATTTAGCTTCCTCAAAAATTGCGAGATGTAGACAGTAATTGATACTCATCACTTCGGGCCGACTATCGTTATATCGGACGCGTGCTTCGAGGGCGAGGTTCCTTTGGCGCAAACCGGAACAGCACTAGCCCGGATTCATCGGCAGCTTGCCCAAGCCCAAAGCCGCGTTGGCATCTGCCCAGTCGCGCTCGTCGCTGATACTTACTAAATCCCAATAAATGTCGTCGGGCCCAACGCCACAGTCGCACCATCCCTCTCGCCGTACCAGGTCGGCAAGCGCCCATGCAGGCGCGAGCGACGGTAGAGCCACCCCCTCGCCGCTTCGGATACCTGCTGCCACCACGTCAAACCACTCAGGCCCTTCTATGTTGACTTCGAATCTATCCATTGGGCATACCCGGTTCGCTGCGCTGACAGTAACAGTTATTAAGTAGGGAATTTGCGTTATCCAGCCTGCACGGCGAAGAACCTCGAGGCCAGAAACTACCGCTGTCGGCATCACCATATGAAGCCCCATCTCCCAGTCTGGGTATCTGGAAACGATCAGGTTCGCGTAGACTCCGCTTTGCCCGCCCAAGCCGCATACGAGTCCTTGGCGTCTCCAACGATACAGCTGCTCTTGAGCGAGCCGCGGCTTCCAGCCGAGCCTGAGCGTCAGATCGGCCACGTGGAACACCGCAGGCAAACTTTCTAATGCATCTCGGCGCACGTTTGAGACCATCAATAATCTAACTCATCAATTGTATGCCCGCTTGCCGAGCTGAAACGACGGTTGTACGTCCACACCTCTCGTACGTGCCGCCCAGCTCACCGGTGAGTAACAGCCCACTTTGCAGAGCGTTCGCGAAGCAAAAGCCGGTGCGCGCAAGCATGTCGAAAAGTGTCGTCGTCAGCGTGTCTTTTTGCCGGTGTTGGTATTGTTGGCATTGTCAGGAAACACTCGCGGCAACATCCGATAGTCGTTCGACGCAACACCATCGCTAACGGCCCCGAAGCTGAGCCCTCCAACGACCTCATCTTCGGTTGTGACGTAGAGAGGAAAATCGATCTCCCCATCTTCGATTTGGCTCACGTAGATTTCCTTGATCGGTACGACACACCATTGATGCGCGAGATCCTGGGCTGCAGGCAAGAGCATAAATACTTCTAAAAGCTTACGCTTTTTGTCCTTGTTCACCTGCTGACAGAACGTCAGCACATCCTCATGGCGCCAGAAGATTGTCGTCTGCGACATCCAGGCCCGCCCCTGCTTCAGCCCATAATTGACAAAAACATAAGGCATACCAAAATGGAGTGTTACGGCACGCCACGTCTGCACGCCCGCCCCCGAGGAGAACGGATACCCAGGTAGGTAGTGCTCCTTTTGTGTTGTTAACAAAGCAAACTCCGCAACTGAAATGAACACTATAGATTGTAGCCCTAAAGTGCGCGGCGTGAGTACATCGTTCCTTTTCAACAGGACGATTTATGAGTTTCTTACTTGGACGCTTCGGCGCTAGATTGCAGTTGGCAAGAAAGAGTCGGGGGCTAACTCAGGAGGATTTCTCGATAGTGTCGAGCCGCACCTATCTCAGTAGCTTAGAGCGTGGCATGAAGTCGCCCACGATCTCCAAGCTCGAAGAGCTAGCTTCAGTGATCGGGATCCACCCCGTGTCACTGCTAGCTCTAGCATACCTTCCCGACACCGAACATGAGCGCGAACAGCTCTGCAAACTTGTCGCAACAGAAATTCGCTCAATATGCAGCACGGCCGACTCAGGAATTTGACCAAGGCGGTCATTCACAACAGCAAAAACGACCGATCGGTAGAGCAGCTATTACACAGGTAGTGATACGGCGCTGAGTAGCCTTTAGGCCAATAGTTTTTGCTACCGCAGAGACGTTAATCTTATAATCGTGTATACGGCAGTGCTGGCTCACGATTCGCCGCTTCCAAAGCAAGATACTCTGCCTCCCTCGCCTCAAGCCTAGCTTCAAGGATGTCTCGGATATGCGTATCACAGACGGACGAGCCATACTAGCCGGTTTCTTTACGTACAGGATTTAGCCGGGAAACCCCCGCTTTTTGGAGAGCAGCGTTTTGTTCTCTCAGTATAGAAATTTCTTGCTCAAGGTTGGCAATTCTCGTGTCTCTCTCGGCGATTTCCGCCTCATAGATGCATATTTGTGTAGTAACCATCTGATGTTGTTCTTTCCAATGCTCAGCGCGGTCGGCGATTTCTTTTCGTGTATTCTGAACCGCCTTTGCCGGGTTCTTGCTATTTAGCCAGCTGTCAACATCGCGCTTTAATGAGTCCTTGTGAATCAGTTGCTGTAGTGTTTGATAGTGAACCCCTGCCCGACGGCAAAGCCCCCTTTGGGTCAGTTTAACACCAGGATAATTTTTTCCGTTCGCCTTAATTTCGTCATCAATCAATGTCATTGCGGCACGGATCTTCTCCTCAACGGCTTTGCTCCGCGCCTTTGCGGCCGCAGCCGCACTCGTGCGCAAAGCTTCGTTGAGACCATTTCTCTCAGCAGTCAAGTTCAGTCTCCTCTAAATGACGCGCTAGAATCGGCGCAACAGTCGGATGTACTGACCACTTTCTGTGTAGAGCATCAAATCTTCCAACGTTAGCCATTAACTGTCCTTCAAACGCTTCAGTTGTAAGCAAATTATTCTGAGCTTGTGCTGCTTGGATGTTCTTGACAATGTATTCTATTAACCCGTCAACCTGTACGATCAGATCCGCGTCTTCCAAGCGATGATCACATGCACTGCTACACTTTGACGGATTGGGGGTACTACGCCCTTTTGCGCAAGGGCCAATTTGATCCCGCATTTTCGTACATAAAACTCCAGCAGCAACGACTGTCCATTCCCTTCCGACTGATGTCATCCTTAAAACGAGCTCATGTACATCGTCAGTCTCAAGATCCTCGCGAGCTCGAACAAACTTGATCTGGTCGACCTCAGCCTTTATCTTTTTGGCTGCGCGACCGCCGTTCTCATCAGCGTTTTGAATCGCCTTCTCTACATGCATGACAAGCAGCTCTTTTTGGATCATGACAATCTCTGCACGCAAACTTTTATCGGCCAAAATATAATGCATAGTCATCTCGATGTCTCTGTGCCCAAATATATCCATCAAAATTTTTGGCGCATTAACTAATGCAAGAGCGACCAAGCGTGCGATTGTCTTTCGGAATCGGTGGCTGGTTAATGCTTGCGCGTCCAGAAGATGACTAGTACCGACACGATCAACAAAATCTCTAAGGTACTTGTTGTATTGTATATTTAGATCGTTACCGTGTCCCCTGCCAGAAAATACTCGCCATAGGCTTCTCGCACCTAAGCTTTCGATCTCTGAGTCGTTAACTGACCGATCAAGTAGTTTGGCAAGCCCTATTTGGTATTGAATAGCTTGCAATGCAACTGCAGGCATTGGCCAGTCGCGCTTCACCCCCTCGAAATGTGCTTCAAGTTTATAAGTCCTACCGTTCATAAGCGGAACTCCTTCGCGCGACTCCGTCAGACAGTCAGTTTCCGCAGAAAGAATTTCGCTTGCACGGGCTCCGCCGCTTAGCAAGACAATGAAATAGCAAGCAGTCTGGCACACCTTTAACAGGACCTTTAATTGGTGGCGATCCTGAGGCGGCCAAGGAACCTCATGAGTCCGCCTGGAAATCAGATTAATCTGGCAAAAGGCGCCCCCAATCTCGCCCGTTATATCCCAATCGAAAGTACGCAAATAGGCTTGAGCCAATTTACCTGCTTCGTCAGGGTGAATACCTTTACCTAATTTAAGAACATGATCATAGGCGTTCAATGCTTGCGGCATAATTTGCCGCATTATCCAAAGAGCACGTTTCCCTGTTTCCAGCACAAATTCGTCTGGTAATGGCTTGTATGGATCTGCAAGCTCTTTCTTTCGCGGAGATCGCCTCGGTTTCCTGTTTGTCGATTCCGTCGTAGTTGAAGGCAACTCTCCTACGACCTCCCACCAAAGTCTCCGGGCTGTGAACCCTTTAAAACGTCTCAACTCAGCAAACGTCCTTCTCTTACGAATGTCAGTTGTAAAGAGCAACTCGCTCGTATTAAGCCTTGAAAATAGCCCGCCATTTTCACTCGGTGGCTTCCGCAGCGCTTCTCTTGCGAGCGGACACCAGTACGTGATCAAATGGGACCGAATACTATTCACGTCCAGAAGCACCGGACGATGGATTCCGCTGCCTGATTCAGAACAAAAGCACAACAACACCATTCTCAAGAGCGTGGTATATGCTAGCTCTACATCTTCGTCGGTAAACGCGGATTCTTGTAACTGCTTCATGAGATTAAAGACACCTCTTGCTGCTTTCTCATGAGGACGCAGCCATTCTTCTGGGAAAACTATCGTCCCCCATGTCTCACCTAGACGAAAAAATTTCTGCAGCCGCAGTAGTTCAGCTTTCTCCATAAATTGGATTCGATCCGCCCTGGATTCTTCGGGGACAGCTTCGGTAAGCTGTCGCTGCGAATGCCGATTGTCAGTATTCGTTTGCGTCCGCTTACGCATACGTTGCTTCCATCCGCATGGGAACGTGCCGACCGGCGTTAATCTCTTCTGTCCAGAAGGCAACTTGGTCAGTAACCTCAGCGGCGTCATAAAGCGTCAGAGCGGACTCTACATTGCTGAGCTCCTGCGGATAGTCGGATTCGATCCAAGCTAATACGGACATATGCGCCTGTATGTAGCTTAACTCAGCGCGCCGCCTAGCAATGTATATATAACTATCAGGGAGTAGCACCGCATGGGTGTGGCAAAAGATGCACCTCTGCGGTCGACAGACAGAGCCAGACTTATGATTTGGAGCTACCGATCGCGGCGGATTACTAGGGTCTAAACATCCAACGCCTTGTATTGTAAGGTCCTTGCCTGCAAGCCATCGCTGTACTCGATCTTCCGCGACTCCTTTTACATGGGCCGCAATTATCGTTGGCAAATGTCTCGCGCTGCCACTGGGTAATATATCGACGGTTCGCCAAGTAGCGTTGGTGACCTTCACAAAGCTCAACTGGGACGCTTGGCGATGCTGGCGCTTATTCAGATAAGCGCTTAGCGATGCCAGGCGTGTGTGGCCAGCAGCCATCATGGAAGCCAGCCAGGAATAGCCTCCTTTTTGCCAGCGATAAGAAATGAATGCGTCTCGGAAGTCAGTTAGTTTGATGCTTTCAGTTATAGGTTTAGATCCGGCCGGCAAAAGCGAGTTGATATGCGTGACCGCCATGTCGATTGGCCTGTCACGCCCTCCGCTGACGTCGGCGTTCTTTAGAACTGAAGCGGTATCATTTTTTGCACCATATATCCAAGGAGACTTAATTTTTGCCCTCAGAACGGCAATCTCGACGTTTAAAGAATCGGCGTCCTGCTTGGTGACAAAGATCTCATACCTAGAAATCTTTTCACGTTGTTCTTCCAAGCGCGAAAGCTCAACTCGCAAGCGAGACCGCAAGGATGAAGTCTGGCGATGCAATGCTTTAATAATGTTAATACACGAGATACGCTGCTTGTTCAGTCCATGAGCTTGCTGTACCGTTCGGCCAGCACGTATTTTGGCCGAGCTAATTACGGAGTAAAGCGGGTTTTGAATATCTGGCGCAATACACGCCACTGTTCCATCTGAATTTACTTCATTTACATCAATATTAAGTACCACGCTCGGATTCCAGCCAGTGAGAATGAGAAACATAACGTAGAGAATATGCATATCCTGCCTCGACGGCACTCGCAACTCGTCGAGCTCATAAGCAATCAATATAGTTTTCGACCTTTGCTGGAAATATGTATATAGCCTCGCAACATCCTCGTGCGGGACCAAATCTGATGATTTTGAAGGGCGTGAAATTGCAGTCCAGAATAGTGCTGGTAACTGCAATACTTCTCTCGCTTCGTTGATGATTCGAAAGAAGTTACTGGCTGTATTTGGATGACATGGATCAGTTCTATAAGCGGCGTAGTGTATGGAATCAAGATCGGCCACACTTCTTACAAATCTGAGATTTTGACATTTATCGAAAAAACGCCACCACCATTTCAAACAGGATATCCATCCTTGGCAGGTTATTGAGGGAGCATACTTAAGAATTCGATGAAGATGCGGCAGCAACTCGTTGATTAAATCCGGTCGACCATTAAATGGTAGTAGTAGTTTTCGCGCGCCTTTAGATAAAGCGATCTCGTCAGCAGTGATGCCGGCAGCAAATAGAGTTAGGTCAACGAGATACGGATCAGTATCGTGCTGCGTTGTAAAAACCAAGGAAGGCTTAATGTGCATTTCTAGCACTTCTGCAGGAGGACTATTTCCACCTTTTTTTCTCTTGAGCAGCAGCTCCGCCATTACGTATCCTCGCTATCTTCACAATTTCTGCTAATTTGTAGTGAGTCTATCCACTCCTGATTAGCGGTTGCGCTCCGAATCATCTTTCCGAGCCATACGGTGTAAGCTTCACAGGTAGCTTTGTTGACGTGACCTAGTTGAGGCCTTATGAATGTCAAGATATCATCATGACTCAAAGCAGCAGCCCAATCCGGTGCAACGAATGACCCGTTTCCCAGCAACTTTAAACGTTCCTCGTAGCGATCCAGTAATGTTCTGCAGGTCCAATAATGGCGTCCCAAATGTGGGCTCCATCGATCTACAGGAGGGCTACTAACTTCGCTCCAAGCTTCATAAAGTTTTTTTCCTGTTATTGGGGTGCCCCCATGCTCAGATAAAAATAGCCTTGTTTCCTGCTCCCTAAAACGCCGCTTTTGTTCGCCTTGATTTCTACCCGCCATCACATATCGTAGCCGAGATTTTGGCCGAGTGATATCTCGATAGCGCACTAACTGCTCCGCCATACGAAGGGGTAGGTCGATATAGCGTGGCTTTTCGCCTTTTGTGCCATATTTAAGGAGCACCGACACGTAGTCCCCTGTGACTTCCCACTTGCTTCGGTCTTCCGGTAGATATTCGAGGCGCCACTGAGCAGCCTCTTCTCGACGAATCGCTGTACGAACGATCAATTCTGCCATAAGGGCTTTTGTGCCTCCTCGCTCCACTACAAACCGCCGAAGCCATTCTTCAACCTTTACTGGCGATGGAATACGCAAGTGTATCGGGGCTGGTCGAACTTTGCCGGTGCGCGACGTAGTAATTATTGACTTGTGGCTGTCCGAACGAACGCCGCCGGTTTTACGATAGGTGCTTCGTGTCTGTGTCGGAAATGGCTTTCGAATTCCACGGCGGGCAGCCCAACTACAAAACCACGCTGCCTCATCTACCCGACCGTTTACGGTACTTGGTGCAAGTTTCTGCCCAGGATTCGCGGCCCAGTCTCCTTTAAGCATATGCTGCTGATATCTGCTCACCAAGTCACGGTGGTATTCCACCTCTTGCCATGGCAGCTTCACCCAATCACACCAAGCCAAGAAATCCGCGAGTTTATATGCGTATTGACCTAGCGACGACCGAGCGGGGTACGTCCGTAGTTCAACATCAAGCGCAAATGCTTCGCCCTTCGACCGATCTCGTAGGTATCTGGACGCGTCCCGATGATATCGCCACGCCTCGTCAAATATTGCGGGGACGTCGGCAATGTATCCGAAGCCAGCCTCCTCCATTTCGCGTTGACCGGGCCAGAAGACGATATAGTGCATTTCAGAACGTTATATAGACCAAAAGTCAAGGAAACTACAGGCTGTTGAGTTCGACGTCAAGCAGATGTAACTGGGGCCTTGGGGGGCTAAAAGACCTGGTGTTCATCGTCGAACCGGTGTTCTGGCTGGCGCTGGGCACGCCGCTGGCGGCGCACGTGGCCAGCCGCCGCTGGCGCCGCCTGCTGCTGGGATTGCTGCTGGCGGTGCCGGCGCTGTTCACCGTGGCCGGCTTCCTGCAGTGGGGTTCCTTGCTGGGATTGGCGGCGGTGTGGTCGCTGGCGCTGCTGCTGACGCGCCGCCTGGGCGAGCGCAGCGCCCTGCTGGCCGGGGTGGCCGTCAGCGCCTGCTTCGTGCTGCTGCAGGGGGCGATGGCCGAGCGCGCACGGGCCGAATTGACCGCCTCCTTGCGCCAGCAGGATCCGGCGGCGCGCATCCTCGACCTGCCGCTGTCGGCCTTTCCGGCCAACCCCTTGTGCTGGGGCGCGATCGCCGTCACGCGCGAGGGGCCCGATGGCTACCGCATCCGCCGCGGCGTGCTGAGCCTGGCGCCGGGGATCGCGCCGGCCGCGTCCTGCCCGGCCGCCATCGGCGGCGTGGACGTGGCGCCGGGAACAGCGCGCGTGGCCTGGGCCTGGGAAGAACGCGGCTCGGTGGCGCGCCTGCAGGCGTTGCGCGCCGATTGCCGGATCGATGCCTGGCTGCGCTTTGCGCGGGCGCCGTCGCTGCGTGACGATGGCGCCACCGACGTGCGCTTCGGCCCGCCCGGCCTGCCGAATTTTTCGACATTGCCGCTCGTCCCGAATACTGTCCAGCCCTGTCCGGCCAACCTGCCGCGCTGGGGCTACCCCCGCGCCGATCTACTCGGCATGCCCTAGGAAGAAGTCTTCGTCAAGCCCCGCACATTGTCGAGTTGGTAACGACACACGGCGATTCCAATTGTCTCCTATACAACACGCATAATGCAGTATGCTTACCCGCAGTTACAGATCTTTCTGGCGAAGCCGGCTGGCATCGAGCCTATCCCGGTAGGGAGGAGGAAGTTGGTGGCGATGCATGGCAAGCGGGGGCAAGGCGCGAGGAGGCCGCGTGGCGGTGCCACGCAACGACGAGCAACGTAGCACCCGCTTGTCAGGCGCGCCAGCAACGACTCATTCCCTACTGGGATAGGCTCTACGCCTTGTCCGCGAGCACTTACGAACGAGGAGAATGGATGGTTCCGAAACGATTGCTATGTGTTGCACCCGACGACCTCGGCGCCGTCGATGTCTTGCGCGCGAACATGCCCGACTGGCAGATTCGCACCGTGCACAGCATCGATGAAGCGCGCTCGGTCTTGCGCCAGGAAGATTATCTGGTCGGGTTGCTGATGCATGTGATCGGTTCTCGGCCGCCTCTGGAAGTCGAGCGCTTCCTGCGCGAGCATGGTGCGGTGCGCTGGGTCGGCGTCTTCCGCGCCGAGGCCATCGGTGCGCCCGCCTGGCGCGACATCGTGGCCGACTACCTGTGCGACTACCACACCGTGCCGATCGACACGCGGCGCCTGGTGCATACGCTCGGCCACTGCCACGGACACGCGCTGTTGCGCCGCCCGCGTCCGCGTCCCGGGAATTCGCCTTCGGCCCTGATCGGCAGCTGCGAAGCCATGCTGCGCCTGCGCAGCCAGGTCGAACGCGTGGCCAAGGTCGACGCCCCGGTGCTGATCTGGGGCGAAAGCGGCAGCGGCAAGGAACTCACGGCGCAGGCAATCCACCGCCAGTCGCTGCGCTCCACCGGCCCGCTGGTGCCGATCAATTGCGGCGCCATCGCCCCCAACCTGATCCACTCCGAACTGTTCGGCTACGAGCGCGGCGCGTTTACCGGCGCGGCGCGCGACAAAGTCGGCCTGATCGAATCGGCCAACGGCGGCACGCTGTTCCTCGACGAGATCGGCGACCTGCCGAAGGACTTGCAGGCCAACCTGCTGCGCTTCATCCAGGACAAGACCATCATCCGGCTCGGCGCCACGCGCGCCATCCCCGTCGACGTACGCGTCATCTCCGCTTCGCACGTGAATTTGCAGCAGGCGGTGGCGCGCGGCGATTTCCGTGAAGACCTGTACTACCGGCTGTCGGTGTTGCCGGTCACGGTGCCGGCGCTGCGCGAGCGGCGCGAAGACCTGGTCGAACTGGCCGAACACTTCTTCCACCTGTATTCGGCCGACAAGTCGCCGCACCTGAAAGGCTTCAGCAGCAAGGCGGTCGCCGCCATCGCCGCGCACGACTGGCCGGGCAATGTGCGCGAACTGATCAACCGCGTGCGGCGCGCGATGGTGATGGCCGACGGCCGCTGGATCGAGCCGGACGACCTCGACCTGGTCGTGCCCTCGCCGCCGATCGAAGCCGTGCTCGACGATGCGCGCTGCAGCTCCGAGCGCCTGGCGATTCGCGCCTGCCTCGACCGCACCGGCCAGAACGTCAGCCGCGCCGCGCGCGACCTTGGCGTCTCGCGCACGACCATGTACCGGCTACTGGCCAAGCACGGCATGCGTCCCTGAGGTTTACGCCGGCTGCGCTTCGCGCGGCCACAAGTTCTTTCCTATACCGTGGGGCAATTGAGGCAGGGCTTCAATTGCCCCACGGTACTTCCGACAGTCTGGGCCTACAAATCATTTAACAATTGGCTGACAGATTGTTGCGGCGTTCGCATCTGTTCTGCAGCAATGGCGCAGCGCACAATCATCCCATCGTGCACTGTCCGGTACGCTCTGCTCAGGCACAACCGCGTGCATCTGCGCCGCGAGCGCCCTGCCGCGCCCCAAGCCAGCGTTCATGCGGCTTTCATCCGCTTCATCCGGTCTGGCGGCCGGACTGTCGCGTCAACTCAAGTGCACAGTGTCCGCGCTCGACGCGGCCTGGCGTTACACAACTGTGCCGCTTTTGTTACACCTCCGATGCGTTAAATTCCTAACAACAATGTCCATGCGCAATTCCGTCATTTCCTAGTGGAATTGTGCTTATCTATCAATGATTTGAGCATATCTAAACTATGCTGGCATTGCTCTTGCATAGGAAGAGGCTCAACTGGTACGACCGCCAGTGGAACTCAACCACACACCCTAGGGGAATTTGCATGAACAAGACTTTGCTCGTTACTGCCCTGTCGCTCGCTTTCGGCCTGAATGCACAAGCCCAGACGACCGACCCGTCCACCGACAACTCGGACAACTCGACTGTCACCCGTACCGTTACCACTGACAACTCGAACCAAGGCAACAACTCGTCGACCAATACCTCGACGAACACGCCTGACAACTCGAACCAGGGTAACGATGCTTCGACCCGTTCGAACATGTATAACGACGCATCGTCGCGTGACAATTCCAACCAGGGCAACGACGGTTCGACCCGTTCGAACATGAACAACGACCAGTCGTCGCGCGACAATTCGAACCAGGGCAACGACGCCTCGACCCGGTCGAACATGAACAACGACATGTCGTCGCGTGACAACTCGAACCAGGGCAACGATTCCTCGACCCGCGACAACTCGAACCAGAACAACGATTCCTCGAGCCGCACGGCCGACAATTCGAACCAGAACAACGATTCGTCCTCGCGCGACAGCTCGGGCCAGAACAACAGCAGCGGCGGTGCGCGCGCCACCTCGGCCGGCGCCATCGCCGCCAACAACGGCGGCACCGCGACCTCGACCTTCTCGAACTCGTTCAACACCTCGAGCGCCACCGCCAACAGCACCCTGAACGGCACCGTGACGGGCAACCAGATCAACAACATCGGTAACGTCGCCAGCAACACCGGCAACGCCAACAGCGCCGGCTCGACCGGCGGCGCGGGCGCGGCCGGCAACGGCGGTTCGGCACGCGGCGACGGCGGCTCGGGTGCGACCGGCACCGGTGGCTCGGCGGCATCGGGCTCGGCCGGCGGCCGTGCTACCAGCGGCGGCGCCAGCACCGGCAACGCCATGGCCGGCGCGGCAACGGCCGGTTCGGGCGGCGCGGGCGGCCTGGCATCGAACGCATCGAGCGGTTCGGGTGCTTCGGGCGGCGCAGGCGGTTCGGGCGGTTCGGGTGGTTCGAGCGGTAACGCCGGCGGCGGCGTGGGCGGCGCAGGCGGCATGAGCGGCGCCGGCACCGGCGGTGCGGGCGGCGAAGCCGGCGGCAACATGGGCGGCAACGGCGGCAATTCGGGCCGTGTGGTGGCGGGTGCCGGTGGCGCGGGTGGTTCGACCGGCGCTGCCACCGGCGGCATGGGCGGCAACGGCGCCGAAGGTGCGGCAGGCGGCCGCCGGCAACAC